>NZ_CP147776.1:0-613689 GCF_037300705.1 Massilia sp. W12
GGCGGCAAGGCGGGGCGGATCGGTTTGATCTGCTGTGCAAAGGCCCTGCGCCTGATCTGCACCCGATGCGCACCCGATTATCGCTAGACAGAGATACTGAATGGATAATTTTTGGCAAACTTGTTCCGCGCAGCTGGAGTTGGAATTAACGCCGCAGCAGTACAGCGCCTGGATCAAGCCCTTGTTTGCGCTCGATCTGGAGGGCGACCGCTTGCGCATTGCTGCGCCCAACCGCTTTAAGCTGGATTGGGTCAAGACGCAATTTGCCGGCCGCATCACCGCGCTCGCTTCGCAACATTGGGGGCGTCCGATTGAAGTGCTGTTCGTGCTCGATCCGCGCACCCTGAAAAAACCGGCCCCTGCCAGTCCGCCGCCCGCCGCGCCGAATCCGCAAAGCGCGTCCGGCGGCGCGATGTCCGCCGCCAATGTGGCTGGGGATGCGCCGGCGCAGGCCGAATTGCCGGCCATCAGCGCTGAATACAATACCCTTTCGCCGCGCCAGGAGCAAAGCAAGGTCAATCCGGATCTGACTTTTGATTCGCTGGTGACAGGTAAAGCCAATCAATTGGCGCGCGCCGCCGCGATCCAGGTCGCCAACAACCCCGGCGTATCCTACAACCCGCTGTTTTTCTATGGCGGCGTGGGGCTGGGCAAAACCCACTTGGTGCACGCGATCGGCAATCAAGTTCTGCAAGACCGCCCGGGTGCGCGCATCCGCTATATTCACGCCGAACAATATGTGCGCGACGTGGTCACCGCCTACCAGCGCAAAGGGTTTGACGATTTCAAGCAGTATTACCACTCGCTGGATATGCTCTTGATCGACGATATTCAATTCTTCGCCGGCAAGAGCCGCACTCAGGAAGAATTTTTCTACGCTTTTGAAGCGCTGATCGCCGCCAAAAAGCAAATCATCATCACCAGCGACACCTATCCCAAAGAAATCGCGGGCATGGAAGATCGCCTGATTTCGCGTTTTGATTCCGGCTTAACCGTCGCCATTGAACCGCCGGAATTGGAAATGCGGGTCGCGATTCTGCTCAAAAAAGCGCGCCAGGAAGGCGTCACCTTCTCTGAAGATGTGGCCTTCTTTGTCGCTAAACACTTGCGCTCGAATGTGCGCGAGCTGGAAGGCGCATTGCGCAAAATTCTGGCGTATTCGCGCTTTCATAATAAAGACATCACGATTGATGTCGTGCGCGAAGCCTTGAAAGACTTGCTGTCGGTGCAAAACCGCCAGATTTCCGTGGAAAACATTCAAAAAACCGTGGCCGACTTCTTCAATGTGAAGGTGGCCGATATGTATTCCAAACGGCGTCCGGCGAATATTGCACGCCCGCGCCAGATCGCCATGTATCTGGCCAAGGAGTTGACGCAAAAGAGCTTGCCGGAAATCGGCGAGCTGTTCGGTGGCCGCGACCACACCACGGTGCTGCATGCCGTGCGCAAAATTGCGCAGGATCGCGCCAAAAACCCCGAAGTCAATCACGAATTGCACGTATTGGAACAAACCCTGAAGGGTTGACGCATACCGGAATGCAAAAACATTATTGAGGAACATCATGCAACTGCTCAACGCCACCCGCGACGCGCTTCTGCGACCGCTGCAAATCGTCAGCGGCATTGTCGAACGCCGTCACACCATGCCCATCCTGGCCAATGTGCTGATTAAAAAACAGGGCGAACGTCTGACCTTCCTCGCCACCGATTCTGAAGTGCAGATCAGCACCAGCGCGGTACTGGGCGGCAGCGAAGAAAATATCGCCACCACAGTCGCCGCGCGCAAATTGCTCGACATCGTGCGCGCCCTGTCTGAAACCAGCAATGTGGCGCTGCAACTGGATGGCCGCCGTATGACGGTGGCCGCCGGCAAATCGCGCTTTGCGCTGCAAACCCTGGACGCCGACGCCTTCCCGGTGGTGGCGCCGGCGGAAAACTACAGCGCCAGCGTGACCCTGCCGCAAAAAACCCTCAAGCATTTATTTTCCATGGTGCATTTCTCCATGGCGCAGCAAGACATCCGCTACTACCTGAACGGTTTGCTGCTGGTGCTGGATGGCGAATATGTGATGGCAGTCGCCACCGACGGTCACCGCCTCGCTTTCTGCCAGGTGAAGACTGAAGAGCAATTCGAGCGCCAGGAAGTGATCATCCCGCGCAAAACCGTAGGCGAATTGCAACGCCTGCTGGAAGAGCTGGATGATCCGGTGCAAATCGACCTGGCGCAAAGCCAGATCCGCCTGCGTTTTTCTGATATCGAATTGGTGTCCAAGCTGGTCGAAGGCAAATTCCCTGACTTCAACCGCGTGATTCCGCGCGGCTATGGCAACCATTTCACGCTCGACCGCGCCGTGTTGCAACACAGCTTGCAGCGCGCCGCCATCATGACTTCGGACAAATTCAAAGGCGTGCGCTGCATGATTGAACCGGGCGTGATGAAGATCAGCTCCACCAACGCCGACCAGGAAGAAGCGCTGGAAGAAATCGAAATCGATTACGGCGGCGCCTCGCTCGATCTCGGCTTCAATGTGTCTTACCTGCTCGAAGTATTGGGGAATTTGAAGACCGAACAGGTGCAATTCTCCTTCGGCGATTCCAGCTCTTCCGCGCTGGTGACGATACCCAACGACGGCGATTTCAAATACGTCGTCATGCCGATGCGCATTTAATCTGCAGTTCCACGGCGCGCGGCGCAGCTGCGCGCTGCGCCGGCGCAGCCGGCTTGTCACCTTGAGTCAACGTTTTTTCTGAAAGCAGTCCATGTCCGACATTTCCCAAGAGCCAAACGAGCAAAAGAAAGACGAATACGGCGCCGCCTCGATCCAGATCCTGGAAGGGCTGGAAGCAGTGCGCAAGCGGCCTGGCATGTACATTGGCGACACCTCCGACGGCACCGGCTTGCACCATCTGGTGTTTGAAGTGCTGGACAACTCGATTGACGAAGCCCTGGCCGGCCATTGCAGCGAAATTCACGTCACGATTCACTCCGACAACTCGATTTCGATCACCGACAACGGGCGCGGCGTGCCGACCGGCATCAAATTTGACGACAAACACGAACCCAAGCGCAGCGCGGCGGAAATCGTGATGACCGAGCTGCACGCCGGCGGCAAATTTGACCAGAATGCCTATAAAGTCTCAGGCGGCCTGCATGGCGTTGGCGTGTCTTGCGTGAACGCACTCTCGAAATGTCTGAAACTCACCATCCGCCGCGATGGCAAAGTGCACTTCATGGAATTCGCGCGTGGCGTACCGCAAAACCGTGAAACCGAAATGATAGACGGCGTGCTGTGTTCACCGATCAAGGTGATTGGCGAAACTGACAAACGCGGCACCGATGTGCATTTCTGGGCGGATGAGGAAATCTTCACCACGGTCGAATTCCATTATGAAATTCTGGCCAAGCGCATCCGCGAATTGTCCTTTTTGAACAATGGCGTGCGCATCAAACTGACTGATCAGCGCAGCGGCAAGGAAGAATTATTCGCCTTTGAAGGCGGCACGCGCGGCTTCGTGGAATACATCAACAAAGCTAAAACCGCGCTGCATCCGCAAGTGTTCCAGGCCACCGGCGAACGCCAGTCTGACCAGGGCAGCATGATTTCAGTGGACGTTTCGATGCAATGGAACGACGCCTATAACGAAACCGTGCTGTGCTTCACGAATAACATCCCGCAGCGCGACGGCGGCACCCACCTGACCGGCTTGCGCGCCGCGATGACGCGCGTGATCAACAAATACATTGAAGAAAACGAGCTGGCCAAAAAAGCCAAGGTCGAAATCAGCGGCGACGATATGCGCGAGGGACTGACCTGCGTGCTCTCGGTGAAAGTCCCTGAACCGAAGTTTTCTTCGCAAACCAAGGACAAGCTGGTCTCCTCTGAAGTGCGCGGCCCGGTGGAAGAAATTGTCGCCAAAACCCTGACCGATTTCCTGCAAGAACGCCCGACTGACGCGAAACTGATTTGCGCCAAAATCGTGGACGCCGCGCGTGCGCGCGAAGCCGCCCGCAAAGCGCGCGAACTGACCCGCCGCAAAGGCGTGATGGATGGCTTAGGTCTGTCGGCCAAGCTGGCCGACTGCCAGGAAAAAGACCCGGCCCTGTGCGAACTGTATATCGTCGAGGGTGACTCGGCAGGCGGCTCAGCGAAACAGGGACGCGACCGTAAATTCCAGGCGATTTTGCCGCTGCGCGGTAAAGTCTTGAACGTGGAAAAAGCGCGCTTTGAGAAAATGCTCTCCAGCGAGCAAATCACCACCCTGATTGCGACACTGGGCACCTCGATTGGCCCGGATGAGTTCAATATCGACAAGCTGCGTTATCACCGCATCATCATCATGACTGACGCGGACGTCGATGGCGCGCACATCCGCACCCTGTTGCTGACCCTGCTGTATCGGCAAATGCCGGCCCTGGTCGAGCGCGGCCATGTGTATATCGCGCAACCGCCGCTGTACAAAGTCAAAGCCGGGCGTGACGAGCGTTATCTGAAGGACGATCTGGAAGAAGCGTCTTACATGATGACGGTGGCGCTCAACACCGCCGCCCTGATTCCGGGCGAGGGACAGGAACCCATCAGCGGTGAAGCGCTGGGTGAACTGGTGCGCCAATACAATACCGCCAACGCCATCATGCAGCGCCTGTCCCGTGTGATTGACCGCGCGGCGTTGAGCGCGATCATGACCGGGGTGGAATTGGATTTGAGCAACCCGGCTGCCGCCGAACAATCGGCGCAAGCTTTGATGGCCGCGATTAATGATCCCGCAGTCAAAGTCCACGCCAGTTTTGATGAGCTGTCAGAAAAGCACATGCTGCGCATTGAGCGCCTGCACCATGGCAATTTGAAAGTCAGCAGCCTGGACGCCGACTTTGTGCAAAGCGCTGACTACCGCGCCCTGGTGCAAGCCGCAATCACCTTCAAGGGCTTGATCCAGCCCGGCGCGTTTGTGCGCCGTGGCGAAGGCGAGCGGATGAGAGATTCTGCGGTCAGCGACTTCCATCAAGCCATGCAATGGCTGCGCGACGAAGCCGAACGCACCGTCACCAAGCAGCGCTACAAAGGTCTGGGCGAAATGAACCCCGAGCAACTGTGGGAAACCACCATGGACCCGACCGTGCGCCGCCTGCTCAAAGTGCAAATCGAAGACGCCATCGCCGCCGACCAAATCTTCACCACCCTGATGGGCGATGAAGTGGAACCGCGCAGGGCGTTTATTGAGGGCAATGCGCTGTTGGCGGGGAATATTGATGCTTGATGCGTCATCAACAAAAAAGCGGCTGAGGCCGCTTTTTTGTTGATGTAACTGAATTGATTCAGCCTGAAAAATATTATGGCAGTATCGGAGGTGGTCCGAGTTCCGGCATTAAACTGTCGAAGCTTGATATTGTTTTCACCTGATGTGATGCTATATTGACTTCATATGTGAATTCGTTGTAGCTTGAAATTTTAATGACTTGCATTTCCTGGTTAAATTTCATTTTGCGAAAGGCATTTTTAAGATTTTTCTCGCAAAAGAAAATTTCATTTTTAGCCCATTGTGCAATCTGAGCAGACCAAAGCAATTTTTTACTCTGGGAATCAAGCGCTAAAAGCCAAGTGCCACCATGAGAAAATGCATCGCCATCATGTAGTGTTGCCTGGCGGTAAATAATTCCATTATGTTCAAGTTTGATGGAATCCAAGTGAGCAGTGATGTTTTTCTGGATTTCGTCAGAGACAAGTTGATATTCCGGCCCTTGCTTATCAGGAGCTGGGGGATTTAACAGTGTGACAGACTGATTGCTGATGTTTACAGAGTAAATGAAGCCAGAGTTTATGCTAACCAAGATAAGGCCATTTTTTTGATCTGCTTCTATTTTCTCAATGAGCGCAGGTGTTTCAATGCTAATCATCGGGTTTTTACTGCCCTTACTGATCAATATTGACCATAGACGTTTTCCTGATTTTTTGTCTTTGGCGAGTAGATAGGCATCTAAGCGATTTTCGCTTGTTACTTGATCTTCGGCCATCAAAAGCAAATCATTATACTCAAAAGGAGTGGCTATGATCGGCGCTGGTATACTGGGAGTAGAGTGCATTTCCTTTGCTCTTTCTGAATAATTTGCCTCAAATGCTGAGGAATTCGCATGGAAAAACATGCATAGGATGCCAAACAAGTATCGCATAATTATGTGATGCGCAATGCTTTTATGCGCTCGCCTTCTGTCAAAGCTTGTGCACAGTCTGCAGCAAAGAAAGCCCAACTATCTGCATTCTGGATGGCCTCTTTTCCGGGGAAACCTGCATGTGGGGCAATGCCTGCCCAGGCATAACGTGCATAGCTGCCATATGGGACATCAATAGTCTTTGCATCCAAGTGAGATAATTCGTGCAATATCACTCTTGCCCAATTTTTAGGGCCGTTCAGAAGGCCGCCAGGGGGCGGGTTGAAAAATGCTTGTTCAATGTAAACAATATCCATGCCTTCAAATCGGTTGGATATCACAAAAGCTTCCGACTTGAAAAAACGAATTTCCTCGGATGTGCTGGCTTCTCTCAATGAAATAAAATCTGTAAATATTAACTTTCCTCTTGTTAATGTGGCAATCATCGCTTTGAACCCAGTGCTGAGAATTAGCGCAAATTGCATTAAATCTTGATCGGTGCAAGAGCTGTCTCCAAACCAGCGGCGAATGAGTTCGAGGGAGGTCGAATGCTCTTCAGATTTTTGATTAAGTGCATTAGCCAGGATGATAATTGTTCTTTGTGCCCATGCTAATGCCATGCCGCTTGCATTGGCTAGCTCCATTCGCTCGCGCGGTGTAAAGTGCTCGCTATTGCTCCGCAGCAAAGATGTTGCTGAGCTAATGGCTGAAATTTTTTCATAAAATTGAAGTGAACACCAATTTGAAAACTCTTGAGGAAGCGAGTGTACCCAAACAGAGCGTTCGCCCGATGATGTTTCAAAATACATGTGCATTAAAAATTTCAATGCGGAAACATTAATGCTTTGTGCGGCAGGCAATAAATTAACAGTTGAATTCAAAGGGACATTGACTGCTTCGAGCAAGTTGACTGCAACATCAGACGTTTTGTAGTTTGGATTGATTGAACTGGCTTTTGTTCGGATTCGCTGCAGGACATTTGCTTCTTCATGCGCAAACCCGCTTGCTGTCATCATACGCTTGCTTGCTGAGATGATATCCTGCCAATCCTTATGAAACAGGGTGGGATCATGAATAATTTTCTGAACCCAGCGGTATTGCCAACTGAAATTCTTTCTGTAATCAAAAGTCAATTTTCTTCTCCAAATCGAGGATGACGGCTGCAGTTGATATTCAAAGAGATTGATTGTTTATTAGGGTTGTAAAGTTGGATGTGGTGTATTTGAAAATTTTATCATAATGAAGAGAGTGAGTTGACATGACGTAAAATTGTTACAATCTGGTACTGTCGTAAAAATAGTTTTTTTGGTGGTTGATATTTGATGGTGAAAAATTTTTAATTTTTAAAGTATAGTAATTGATGCCTCCATTTTTTTACACTCCGCCCAAACACCCCTGGCCCACCCCTGCGGCAACGCCAGGAAAACCTGCTTTTATGCTCAAAAAAATGATGGCGCAATATGTCTATGACATTGTCCATCTGGAAGGCAATCCGCTGACATTTCTCGAAGTGCAAACCTTGCTCGATGGTGAAACACCGGGAGGGCAGCGGGTGGATGATGTGATGCAAGTGTTGAATCAAAAGCGGGCACTGGAATATTTGCTGCAATTGTGCAAACGCGGCATGCAGGCCGAAGATCAAGCCTTGGCCTGTGCATTCCATCAACGCATCGCCTTTGAGGAAGCCTTGACTTGGGGGGAATTTCGCAATGGACAGGTGCGCATCAGTGGTGCAGACTATATGCCTCCAGCTGCAAGCGAATTATCGCAATATTTCGCAGATGGTTTGGTGCAATTGCAGGCGATCAGTCATCCATTTGAATATGCCTTGGCCTGGTTTTTTTGGGCGTCGCAGCAGCAATTCTTTTTTGATGGCAATAAACGCACCGCGCGCGCGTTGATGAATCATATTTTATTGCGTCATGGCTATTATTATTTAAGTGTGCCGGCTGCGAAAAAAGATGAATTCGATCAGATGATGGTGGACTTTTATCAATCGAAAAACGCAAGCGCTGGTATGGAGTGGATGAGCGCTTGCTACCGCACATGGGATTGAAGGCTTGAACAAATTGCCATGATTTTGCGGCGTCAATCATGCTTGCTGATGCGCGCATCATTCCTGCCAAGCATCAGCGCTTCGTCAAATTGACGCATAGGGGTTCTTCACACTGGAACAGGCTACAATCGCAACAACATACATCAGGGGAAGCATATGCGGGTGGAGAGTCTGAGTCTGCAAAATTTTCGCGGCATAGCGCAGATGGGCTTGCATTTCGCGCCGGGCGTGAATGCCCTGGTTGGGATCAATGGCGCGGGCAAGTCGGCGGTGTTGGATGCATTGGCGGCGGCAATTTACCGCAAACAATTGGATTTTCTTGAGGGGCGCTTTGAACCTGAGGCCTGGGTCCCCAAACGTGAAGTTTGGTATGCCCAGGATAGTATCAAGGGCAACGATGTCAGGATAGGCCAGCCAAAAGCGGTTATTGAGCTCAAGGCCAGCAATGAAAATAACCATGCCGGATGGGAATTTGTAGCGCAGCAACAAGTGTTATTGGCTCCGCCGGAAGAGAGCATGGTGAAGATGTTGCGTCCTTTGGCTTTGCAAATCCCATGTCCTGCCGCGGTCTATTACAGTGTGCAAAGAGCTGTGCGCGCCACTGCTTTGGAAGACAGTCAGTCAGAACAAGCCATCATGTTGCAGGTGTTTGATGGCGCCATGCAAAGCAGTGCGAACTTCAGTCAGTTTTTTTCCTGGTTCCGCGCCCGTGAAGACGCTGAAAACGAGCTGATTCGCGACGATCCAGCTTGGCGTGACCCTGCGATGCAAGCAGTGCGGGAGGCAATCGAGCGGTTTACCGGCTTTACCCGCCTGCGTGTGCGCCGTAAGCCTCAGCCATATATGAGCTTGCAAAAACAGGGACTGGAATTCAATGTCATGCAACTCTCGGATGGCGAGCGCTGTTTGCTTGCGCTGGTGGGCGATTTGGCGCGCCGCCTTGCGATGTGGCGCGAAGCCTGTCCTGACTTCAATGGAGAGGCTGTGGTTTTGATTGATGAAATTGAATTGCACTTGCATCCAGCCTGGCAGCGTAAGGTATTGCGGCAGTTGCATCAAACTTTCCCGCACTGTCAATTCATTGTGTCCACCCATTCGCCGCTGGTAATCAGCGAATTACCGCCCCAGCAAGTGTTTTTATTGAAGGACGGCGAATTCATCGGCCATCCTGCGCATGCATTTGGACTGGACAGCAGCGAAGTCGTGCGCAATGTGATGGAGGTTGATGCCCGCAATCCGGAAGTGCATCAGGAATTACAAGCGATTGAAGACGCTTTGGAAGACGGTGAGTACGATCAGGCCGGACAAATGATTGAGAAGATGCAAGCAAAAACCGGCGACATCCCACCGCTGCTCGGAGCACGCGCCGCGTTGGCCTCTTTGCGCGCCATGCAAGAGGATCAAACATGATTCCTGTCAAGAAAAGGACGCAGCCGCGCGCACTGATTGAGTGGAAACGGGAAAATAAGGATACGCCACAGAATTTGTATTACGCAGGATCTGGTTTTCCCGGGGAGGAAGTGCGGCGAGCCTTGATGGCGGAGCAGCATTATTTGTGTGCTTATACTATGCGCCGCTTGAAAGCTGGAGCGGAAAAATCTTCGGATGTGTGCCATATCGAACATTTTTTTACCACAGTCCAAATACCGCGATGGCAAAGACATCGACTATGGTAATTTATTCGCATGCTATCCCGGCAGCAATCATCAGGCATGTCATTATGGCGTACCCAAAAAAGCGGCGCATGATCCTCTTGCCGATCAGATTCTGAATCCGGCGCAAGATGATCCCTGCATGCATTTGCAGTTTCGCCGCAATGGTATGGTGCGTCATTTAAGCGAGCTGGGGAAAAGGACGATTGATGTGTTGAACTTAAATCACGACATGTTGGTGGAAGACCGGAAAATGGTGATCGCACGCAGCTTGCAGCCGCTCAAAAGCAGGCCATACATTTCACGGAGTCAGGCACAACGCTTATTGGAGGCAATCTTCATGCCGGATCAACAGGGTTGCTTGCCAGAATATTGTGGGGCTGTGCACAATGCGCTGCTACAGTATTTGAAAGAAAACCCTTCGCGCTCCAAATAATCAGCAGCCAAGTCCAACCCGCTCAAACACCAACATCTGATTATTCGCCGGCATCGCCAGCATTGCGTGCGTGCGCATGCCGGCTTGATGCGCCAGCGCTTGGATGTCTTCGCGGGCGCGCAAGCCCATTTGCGGGTCGCGCGCGCGCAGGGTGGCGTCGAATTCGGCATTGCCGGGGCTGGTGAAGCCGCCCTCCTGGTTAAAAGGCCCATACAGCACAAACAAACCGCCAGCCGGCAACAGCAGGCCGACTTGGCGCAACATCGCTTGCACCGCAGGCCAGGGCATGATGTGGCTGGTATTGGCGCTGAATACCGCGTCCACCCCATCGATCCGGGGCCAGGCTTGGCTGACATCCAGCAGCAGCGGCGGCAGGAAATTCGCTGCGCCACATTCTGCGCGCCAGGCCAGAATGCTGGCGTGATTGCCCGCCAGATCGCTGCTCTGCCATTGCAAATGCGGCAATTGCGGACAGAAATAGGCGGCATGCTGGCCCGTGCCGCTGCCGATTTCCAAGACTTTGCTGCGGCTGGCGAACAGCGTGCGCAATTGCGCCAAAATCGGTTCGCGGTTGCGTTCACAGGCGCTTGAGTGCAATTTCATGCCGAATATCCTCAGATAAAATAAGCCACAGCATACACAGCTCTGCGCGTTTATGCCGCAGCTGCCATTCCTTGCACCTTGCCGGGCGCGGACAAGATGCGAATTTTCTGCATGCGGCCCGGAATTTTTCCTATACTGCGCTGTCCGATTGCGCACTGCCTTTCGGGCAGCACGCATAACACCAAGACAGGAACCGATAATGAAGATCCACACCCCGCGCCTGCTGGCGCTGCCCGCCTTGCTCGCTGCGCTGTATGGCGTCACGCCGGCGCTGGCGCATGATCACGCCTCGCATACCAAACATGCCGCCCCGGCTGCGCAAAGCAGTGCGCCGCAGATCGCTTTTGAAAAATTCAAACTCGCTAACGGCCTGGAAGTGATTCTGGCGCCGAATAAAAAATTGCCCGTCGTCACCGTCAATATCTGGTATCACGTCGGCCCCGCGAACGAGGAACCGGGCCTGACCGGTTTTGCCCACCTGTTTGAACACATGATGTTCGCCGGCACCAAGCATGTGCCGCGCGGCATGGCCGATAAGCTGCTGGAAAGCATTGGCGTGACCGACTCCAACGGCACCACCGACTTCGACCGCACCAATTATTTCGACACCGTGCCCGCCAATCAGCTCGAAACCGCGCTCTGGATTCACGCCGACCGCATGGGCTATCTGCTGGACGTGCTGGACCAAACCGCGCTGTCCAATCAGCAAGACGTGGTGCGCAATGAGCGCCGCCAAAGCGTGGAAAACCGCCCCTATGGCATTGTCGAAGAGGGCTTGATCCAACTCATGCTGCCCAAGGGCCATCCGTATTATGCCGTGGTGATGGGCTCGCACGAAGATATTCAAAACGCCAAACTGGCTGACATCCGCAACTTCTTCACGCGCTACTACACGCCGAATAACGCCAGCCTGGTGCTGGCCGGCGACTTTGACCCGGCGCAAGCCAAGCGCCTGGTGCAAAAATACTTCGGCAGCTTCAAGCGCGGCCCGGACGTGGCCAAGCCCAAGGTCGAAACGCCGAAAATCACGGAAGAACGGCGCGCCGTGATCACCGATCAGGTGGAATTGCCGCGCGTCTTCATGGGCTGGCTGACTTCGCCGGCCTACACCCCGGGCGATATGGAATTGTCGCTGGCGGCGCAAATTCTGGGCGGCGGCAAAGCCAGCCGCCTGTACAAAAAGCTGGTGTATGAAAAGCAAATCGCGCAAGACGTCGCCGCCGCGCAATACTCGAATGCGCTGACTTCGATGTTCATGATGGATGTCACCGCGCGTCCTGGCAAAACCGCGCAGGAAATCGAAGCCGCGATGGAAGAGGAATTGGTGCGGCTGCGCGACGAAGGCCCGACCGAACAGGAACTCGAACGCGCCCGTAACACCATCGAAACCCTGGTTTTGACCACTGTCGAAAAATCCTCCGGCCTGGCGAATCAGCTCAACCACTACAACCAATACACTGGCGACCCCGGCTATCTGGAAAAAGATTTGCAACGCATGCGCAGTGTGACCCCGGCGGCGATCAAGGCGGCGGTGGCGGCGCAATTGCAAAAGAATATGCGCGCCGTGGTGCATGGCGTGCCGGGCGAGAAGAAACTGGCGCCGGAAGTGCCGGTTCCGCCGCAAGCCAAAGAAGTCAAAGGCGAAGCCAAGGCCATGCATGCAGCAGAAAGCTGGCGTCAAAAACAGCCCAAGGCTGGCCCGGAACCCAAGCTGAGCCTGCCGCAAGCACAGCAATTCAAGCTGGATAACGGTTTGCAAGTGATTTATCACAAAAACCCGTCCCTGCCTTTGGTGGCGGCGGAGTTGGTGATCAAGAGCGGAGCCGGCAGCAATCCGGCGCAGCGCCCCGGCTTGGCTGATTTCACCAGCAAGATGCTGGAAGAAGGCAGCCAAAAACGCAATGCGCTGCAAATCGCCGATGAATTGGCGCAGCTCGGCGCGACCGTCTCCAGCGGATCGGGACAGGACGCCAGCTTTGTGAAAATGCTCTCGCTGCGCAGCAATTTCGCGCGCACGCTGGATGTGGTGGCGGATATGGTGCTCAACCCGGCTTTCCCGCAAGCGGAAATCGAACGCCAGCGCGCCGCGCGCATGGGCGAACTGACCCAGGAAAAGGAAAATCCTAACCAGATCGCAGCACGCGTGGCGCGCATGGTGCAATACGGCCCGCAACATCCGGCTGCCTATCCGCAGATCGGTTCCGAGCAAAGCATGAAAGATCTGCAGCGCGAGGATGTGCTGGCATTCTGGCGTCAACACTATCTGCCGAATAACGCCGCCCTGGTGGTGTCGGGCGATATCGATGAAGCCGAATTGAAAAAACTGGCGAACCAATATTTTGGCGCCTGGAAGAGCGGCGCCGCGCCGCAGGAAAAACGCATCAGCGCGATGCCGGGCGCGGCCAAAGTGGTGTTGGTGGACAAGCCGGGCGCTTCGCAAACCGCCGTGCGCGTGATTGCCGATGGCCCTTTGCGCAAAGACAGCCAGCTGGATGCGCTGGAAGTCTTGAACGCCGCGATGGGCGGCTTATTCACCAGCCGCATCAATCACAACCTGCGTGAAGTCAAGGGCTACACCTATGGCGTGTATTCGCGTTTGAATCCGGGTCGTCAATATGGCAACTTCAGCCTGGGCGGCGGCATCCGCGCCGACGCCACCGGCGACGCGATTTCCATCATGTTCAAAGAAGTCAAAGACATGCTGGGCAAACCGATGGCGGCAGGCGAATTCAAGGGCGCGCGCAATGCGCAAGTGTTGACGCTGCCGGCCACCTTCGCCACCAATGCGGTGATCAGCCAAAGCATGGCCAATCTGTTCATTTATGATTTGCCGCTCGACTATTACAGCAAGCTGCCGCAACGCTTTGCCGCCGTAACCCCGCAAAGCGCACAAAAAGCCGGCATCAAATATCTGCAGCCGGAATTGCTGAAAGTGATTGCAGTGGGGGATAAGGCCAAAGTTTTGCCGCAGCTGGAAAAGCTGAAAATGGGCAAGATCGAAGAGCGTGACGCCGAAGGCAAGCTGAAATAATCCTGTATTGCCCGCCTTGACAAGCCCGCCCATGAGGCGGGCTTGTTATTTGGCCTGCAACTGCACCATACGCCCGATTAACAGCGGGCGGTAAGTGCTTTTGCCCAGATTATCCACTGCGCCGGGCTGGCTGAATTGGTAGGTGTAGGCGCTGGCGGTGCTCCAGCTCCAACCCGCCAAATGTCCCTGCTGGCCGCTGCCGGGGCTGGCGTCTTCATACAAATACAAAACCGCGCGCCCGATGCCGCGATCATGTCCATCGCTCTCCCGGCTGTCATTCAAATAGCGGCTGTCGCTGCTGCCATGCGCGCTGGAGGTGGAGTCAATCACCGTCACCATCCAACGCCGCACCAGGGACACGCCAGGAATGGCGCGCGTATCTTGCAGGCTCATGACTTGCGCCGGCGCCGGCGCAATAAAACTTTCCACCATCATCACATGTCCCCGGCTATCGCCGGCCTTGTATTTGCTGACCAGCAAATCGCCGCGTTGCAATAACAGACTGCCATGCAAGCGCAAGCGGCGCCCATTCGCCGCCAGTCCGGCGGCGGCGTCCAATGGCTGCAAAGCCATGCCGCGATACGCGCTGTGCGCGATGGCCGGATCGAGCGCGTCATACCATTGCGCCGCGTCCGGCGAGACGCTGCCGGTCAGTCCCTGCAGCACATCAGCGCTGAGCTGCGGATAACTTTGTTGCAACAGTAAAGCCATGAATGAGCCGCATTGCGAGGTGGCGCGCAAGACCTGATTGGCGTCCAGGCTGATTGCCGCCGGGCTGCCATAGACATTGTTTTCCGGCAGGATGCGTCCCAGCCAATTGGCGGCGGTTTGCAGATGGGCTTGCGGCCAATTAAAAGTGGCGGCTTGGGTGGCGCAGGCGCTGGCGAGCAGGGCGATGGCGCAGCATGAATGGAGTTTGGCAGGCATGAAGAACGGGGAAGAGTGGTAGAGAGTAAAGACAATTATGCCATATTGATAAATTAATGAAAGAAATTTTAATATTTAAGCCATAAATTTCTGTGAAACAGGTGGCTACGCCAGCGTGCCGGGTGCGCGCTGGGGGGGGGCAATTATCCGGCGGGTAAAAACAGCGCATTGCGATTGCGCGCGCCTTGCTGCGCAATCCGCGCATCCTGATTTTGGACGAAGCCACCAGCGCGCTCGACGCCGCCAGTGAAGCGCTGGTGCAACAAGCCTTGCACACTTTGATGCAGGGACGCACCACCTTGATTATCGCGCACCGCCTGTCCACCATCGCGCATGCCGACCGCATCGTGGTGATGCAACAAGGCCGGATTTTGCAGCAAGGGCGGCATGCGGATTTGCTGGCCGATGGCGGCGGCATGTATGCGCAATTGGTGCGGCGGCAGATGGGGCAGGCGGCTTAAGCCGCAACATCTTTCATTCCTCATCGTCTTGCAGCAATTGTTGCAGGCGGCGCGGGTAATGATTTAAAAAGTCGCGTGTGACGTAATAGTGTTCGGTATCTTCATACGCGACTTCAGATAAACCGCTGGCGTCAAATTGGATGATTTTGGCCTGCGGGTAAGCCAATAAAATCGGCGAATGGGTGGCGATGATGAATTGCGAGTGGTCTTCCACCAAATGATGGATGGCGCGTAAAGCAGCCAGTTGCCGGTTGGGCGAAAGGGCTGCTTCCGGCTCATCCAACAGATAGACGCCATTTCCTCTGAGCTTGTTCAGCAATACCGCCATAAACGATTCGCCATGCGATTGCTCGTGCAGCGAGCGTCCGCCATAGCTTTCCAGATAGCCAACGCCGTCCATATAGCTGGCCAGATTGAAAAAACTTTCCGCCCGCAAAAAATAGCCATCTGTGGGCAGCGGCGGGCTGCGCACCAGGCGCAAACTTTGATCCAATGTTGAGACTGAGTTGGCGGTGCTGAAACGGCTGCTCTTGGTTCCGCCTTCTTTGCCAAAGCCCAGCGCCAGCGCCAATGCTTCGAGTATGGTGGATTTGCCGGCCCCATTTTCGCCAACGAAGAAAGTGACATTCGGATGAAAATCAATCATGCCGATTTCAGCGACAGCGGGAATATTGAGAGGATAAGCATCGAAATCAAGCGTAATGTCGGGACGGAATTCGACGCGTTGCAGATAAGGGTGTGAGCGGCGTGGCATGATGCTTGTGAATGTTGGACAGGATGCAGCACGCTATACTAATCGAAATCAATGAATGAAAGAATGCTGTGGACTTACTGTTTTTAGGCACTTCCTCCGGCGTGCCCACTTTGCAAAGAAACGTCAGCGCGCTGGCCCTGATTCATGAACAGGGGCGCGAATGGTATTTGCTCGATTGCGGCGAAGCCACCCAGCACCAATTGCTGCGCTGCCCGCTGTCGGTGATTGATTTACGTGCGATTTTCATCACCCATGTGCATGGCGACCATTGCTATGGTTTGCCCGGCCTGTTGGCCAGCGCGGCGATGAATGGGCGCAAAACCCCGCTGACTCTGCTGGCGCCGCGCAAAGTGTTGGAGTGGGTCAGCGCCACGCGCGAGTTGACGCAACTGTGGCTGCCGTATGAATTGATTGAAATCGCGATTGATGAGCAGCCGCAGGACAGGCTTTGGCAAGATCGCGGCTGGAATCTGTCCTGTGTCCCGCTTTCCCACCGCGTGCCGAGCTGGGCCTATGTGCTGCAAGAAGACGCGCCGCCGCAACAGCTCGACAGCGCCTTGCTGGAGCGCCTGGGCCTGCCGCGCGGCCCCATGTGGGGACAGTTGCAACGCGGCCAAAGCGTGCAATGGCAGGGCCAGACAATTGCCGCAGAACAGGTATTGCGCGCCAGCGGGCCGGCGCTCAAGCTGGTTTTGGGCGGCGACAATGATCAGCCGGATTTATTGGCGCATGCCTGTCAGGGGGCGCAAGTGCTGGTGCATGAAGCGACTTACACCGAGTCGATTGCGCAAAAAGTCGGGCCGCAGGTGCAACACAGCAGCGCGGCGCGGGTTGGCGCCTTTGCCGCCAGCGTCAATTTGCCGCATCTGATTTTGACCCATTTCAGCCCGCGTTACCGCCCTGATGGAGGGGATGACAGCAATTCGCTGCCCTTGTTGCAAGCCGAGGCGGCGCAAATCTACCGGGGCCGTTTGTGGCTGGCGCAGGATTTTGCACGCTTCCGTTTGCAGCGCGATGGCGTGTTGCATGCTTTGTGAAGCAGGCTTGCGCTATAGTGCCGATACAAACGCGCGACAAGCTTGGCGCCAGATGGCAAGCAAAGTGGAGTTGAGCGCCTTGGCGCGCCGTCATATTCGCAGCACCGGATTCGATGGTGACGGTCAAGGCAGCGCCAGCATGCCAGCTTTCAGTTCTTTGGCGCATTCGGCTGGCGATGCCTTGGCGCAACTCATGCAAACCCAGGCTGACCCGATTTTGCCGATGCTTGAGCCGGCAGCGCAAACATCAAGTCGAACAAACCCGCGATATGCCGGGTTTGAATAAAGATGCGGCTTTGCGCAGTGAGCGGCAAAAATGGTTGGCGGGATTGTTGCAAGTATTGCAGGCCGCGCCGGATGAGGCGGATGACTTTTTGCGACAGGCGCCTTATCGGTATATTCTTGCCACCGTACAAGGCTGAATCAATCCAGCGGAAATTGCTGCGCCGTTTCCTTGCAGATGCTCAATTATGAATTGACGCCAATCTGGCACAGCGCCAGCGCCTCTTCAAACTCATATTGCTGCAAGCAGATTTGAATCTGCTGCATCTGCTGCGCGTTCAAGACTTCGCCCAGCAGCGCGCGTTGTTCCTGGAAATAATCCACCGCTTCCAGATTGGCCTCGTTTAACAAGGCGGCAAAGGCTTGCAGCGCGGCTTGCGCCTGTTGTTGCTGTGCATTGTCGCTGCTTGCGCTGTCTGCTGCATTGTGTGCCTTGGCCTGGGGGGCGGCTGCCGCCGGCAGCGCGTGCAGGCTGTTGAAAATCTCGCTGTGCGCATTTTCCACGCCCTGCATATATTGTTCGATCATGCCGGTATCGAGTTGCTCATCCGGGGTTTGGTCGAGATACGATTCGAGCAATTGGGCGGCATGCGCTAAGCGGCTGGCGCCGATGGCGGCGGCGGCGGTGTGCAGGTGGTGGATGCGCCGGATTGCGGAGAGCAGATCGCCATCGGTGAGCAAGAGCCGGGTTTCAATCACCGCCTGTTTGTGGGTCTTGGTGAAGCGGTTGAGTTGCTCTTGGTGCAGCGCGGGATTGCCGCCGGATTGGCGCAAGCCGAGTTGATGATCCACCCCGGCCAGATTCGGCAGCGCAGGCGCGGCAGCCGGGTTGGGCTTGAGCGCCGGCGCGTGCGCCCGTGGCGCATTATGCAGCCAGCGCGCCAGGCAGGCATACAGCTGTTCCGGGTGGATCGGTTTGGTCAGATAGTCTTGCATGCCTTCGATCAGGCAGCGTTCGCGCACATCGGTGAGGGCGTGCGCGGTCATCGCCACCACCGGCAATTGCGCAAAGCGGGCGTCGGCGCGCAGTGCGATGGTGGCGGCGTGGCCATCCATTTCCGGCATTTCCAAATCCATCAACACCAGCTGATAGCTGTCCGGGCCGCCGGCCTGCAGCTTTTGCAAAGCCTCGACCCCGGTGCTGGCGACATCCACTTCAATTCCGACGGCGGCTAACAACTCAATCGCAATCTGCTGATTGATATCATTGTCTTCCGCCAGCAAGACGCTGGTGTCGCGGAATTGACGCTGATCCGGCGCCGGCAGATGCAGCGGGCAACTCGGAGCGAATACATCCAGCAGCACTTGCTGCAATTGACTCAAGAGCAGCGGTTGTTGAATAAAGCCGGTGACGCCGGCGGCTTGTGCGGCTTCTTGCAGCGCATCGGCGCCAAACGGCAGCGGCAGCAGAATCGCCGGGGCCAGGCTCAAGGCCAGTTCCTGCATCTTGCGTGCGCAACTCACCCCATCCAGCGGATGTAAATCATGCGCCAGAATCAACAGCGGGTATGGTTCGCGCCGCCGTTCCGCCAGTTGCAGCGCAGCCAGCGCGGCGTCTGAGGTGGCCAGGGTTTCCACCTTCATGCCCAGCGCCTGCAGATTTTGCGCCAGAATGCTGCGCGCCGGGGAGTGGCGCGCCGCCAGCAGCACATGCGCGCCTTGCAGCAGTGAGGCGGCCGGCGGCGTGCTGTGCGCCTGCATGCTTTGCTGTACATAAAAGTGGAAGGTGGAGCCTTGGCCGGGGTTGCTTTCGACCCAGATGCGTCCCCCCATCATTTCCACCAGTCTTTGCGAAATCGACAGACCCAGTCCGGCCCCGCCATACTTGCGGGTGGTCGAGGTGTCGGCCTGGGAGAAGGGTTGGAATAAGCGGTTTTTCTGGCTTTGGCTCAAGCCGATGCCGGAATCGCGCACGGCAAAACACAGATGCACTTGTTCCGCTTCGCCGCTGTGGCGGTCGAGATGGCAGCTGACGCAGATTTCCCCATGTTCGGTGAATTTGATCGCATTGTTCACCAGGTTGACTAAAACCTGTCCCAGACGTAAAGGGTCGCCCAGCAACTCGCGCGGCACATCCGGCGCAATATCGAACAGATAATCGAGTTTTTTCTCGCTCGCTTTCTGGCTCGTCATGCCGGCCAGATTGGAGAGCACATCGTCGAGCTGATACGGCACTTTTTCCACATCCAGCTTGCCGGCTTCGATTTTGGAGAAATCCAGAATGTCGTTAATGATCCCCAGCAGGGACAGGCCGGCGCGGTGGATTTTGGCCACATAATCATGCTGTTTGGGACTCAGTTCGGTATGCAGGGCCAGATGCGCCATGCCGATGATGGCGTTCATCGGGGTGCGGATCTCATGGCTCATATTGGCCAGGAATTCAGACTTCTGGCGCGTCGCTTCTTCCGCTTTTTGCTTGGCCTGGTTCAGCCGTTCTTCGTTTTGCTGCAGCGATTGATTGGCCTGGCGCAATTCATCTGCATGCAGGCGCACTTGCTTTTCCTGTTGCCGCAATTGAATTTCAGTGTCGCGCTGGGTCGCCAGCGTGGCTTCCACCTGGCTGTAGGCGGCGGCATTGTCCAGCGCCACGGCTGCATACGCCGCCAGGGTGCGCAGCATGTCCAGATGCACGCGCCGGTACACATGTTTTTGATAGCTCTGCACGCCCAGCACGCCCAGCACGCCCAGCACCCGTTCGCCTAACAGCATCGGCACATACAGGCCGGCTTGCGGCAGCATGTCTTCCTGCAAGCCGCCCAGCTCCAATTCTTTCGGGATGTCCAGCGCGGGAATGTATTGCGCCAGATCGGCGTCCACATCGTTGATGAAAATTTCTTTTTTCTGCTCAATGCAATACACCGCAAGCTGATTGCGCTCGCGCATGCTGCGCGCATACGGGGCCATTTTCTGGCCCCGGTTGAGGGCATGCGGAAATTCGATCAATTCCTGTTCCGGGCGGTAAAAACCGATGCCGAAATTGGTCGCCACCATCAGCGCATTCACATGCTTGTACAGGGTGTTGATGATGTCGTCGCGGTTGAGGCTGGCGGTGATTTCGCGCCCGATTTCTGATAACACCGCGATATTGCGCTGCGCTAATTCCAGGCTTTCTTTTTGCTGCTCGACTTCTTCTTTTTGCTGCAAAATTTCGGCAGTGCGCTCGCTGATGGTGATTTCCAGCTGGTCGCGATATTGCGCCAAGGCCAGCTCGGCCAATTGGCGCTCCTGGTTTTCCTGCTTCAAATTGTGATACAGCAGGGCATTTTCCAGCGCAATCGCGGCCTGGCTGGCCAGCAGTTCCAGCAGGGACACTTGTTCGGCGTGCATGCCGCCGCCGCTTTTGCCCTGTTCCAGATACAGCACGCCAACCAGACTGGCTTGTTTTTGCAGCGGCAGGCAGAGCAGGGCGTGTGGCTGGTGCTGCGCAAACCAGGGGTCTTGCAGGCAGGCTTGCGGCAGATTATGCGCGCCGGCCTGTACTTTTTGCCGTTGTTGCGCGACCTGCTGCATCAAAATCTGCGGGCAGGGCAGGTGCGCGGCTTCCATTTCGCGCGGCAAATGCACGCCTTGCAAATCGGCTTGCGCCACCAGCTGCAGGCGTTCGCCGCGCAGCAAGGCGAGTTGGGCGAATTGGGCATGCGCATGTTGCAGCACCAGGCTCAAAAAGGTTTCCACCAATTCTGTCCACTCGATCACGCCGGATAGGGCGTGCGATGCTTTCAGGACGCCCAGTAAATCGAAGTGCCCGAGCGGGTGTGGATATTGGCTGCTGCGCGCTTCCAGCCAGGGGAATTCCTGTCCCAGTTGGCGCACTTTGGCGTGGGCGCCCCATTTTTGATAGCAGTAGCGCGCATCCCGCAAATAACTCTGGCCGATACGGATGAAATCCTGTTCGAGGTAAAAGCGGCCGGCCAATTCATTGCTCAATGCTTCATGTTGCAAAAAGCCGTTTTCGCGCGCTGTGTGCAAGGCCTGGTCGTAATACTGCATGGCGCTTTCCGCTTGTTGCAGCATGCGGCACTGTTCGGCTTGCGCCAGTTGCAGGCGGTGCAGAAAATTCGCCAGGCAATGTTGCGCCCAGTGCGCCAGCTGTGCGGTTTTTTGGTCGAATTCCTGGCGCCAGGCGGCTTGTTGTGCGGCTTCGGCCTGCCCATACAAACGTGCGATCGCCAGCATGTGATAGAACAGGTGGCTGACCAGGTACAGGGTGTTGACGCTGAACTGGGTGAGGTCGATGGCTTGCGCGTGTTGCAGCGCGCTGGCATAGTCGCCGCTGGTAAAAGCCAGAATCTGCCGCATCACATGGTAGCGCGCCAGGCCATTGGCGAAGCCGGTCTGGCGCAGATGGCGCAGTAAGTCTTCTTCATTGCAGTGCGCATCGCTGAGGCTGTCCGCGCCCTGGGTTTCGCCCTGCAGGCAGCGCAGCATTTGCACATTCAGCTGAATCGTGTCGGCAATCACATGGTTGTGGCTGTCGCGCGCCAGGCGCACATATTTGCGCGTGAATTCCAGCACCTGGTCGAGCGGTTCGCCTTTTTCAAAGGGGTGCCAGGCGGCGTACAGGGCGCAAAAGCCGGCGGAAGGCAGATTGCCTTGTTCCATACAGCTTTGCCAGGCTTGTTCCAGCAGCGGAATGCTGGAGGCCAGCGGCAAATGCCAGCAGTGCACAAAGGCGCCGTCTAAATATTGCAATTGACCGCGCCGTTTCTCATCGCCGGCGCGCTGGTTCAATTCCTGCGCCAGGCGCATGAATTCCGCCGCCAGCGTGATTTCTCCCAGGCTTGCCAGCACCATGGCGTAACGCGCCCAGACGGTGGCGGCGGCGGGCGAGTTGCCGTGTTGCAGCGCCAGTTTGACCGCTTGCAAGACCAACAGCGGAAACAGATTCGGGATCGCGCCGTACACTGAGGCGCTGATGCCGGCGAACACTTCAAGCGCCATTTTGATGCGCTCATCGCCGATTTGCGGCAGGTGCAGCAGTTCTTGCGCGCCGCGCAATTTGAAGCGCGCCAACAGCGGCGCATGCTGGGCGGTGAATTCTTCGCGCAGGCGGCTGTGATCGGCGCAAAAATCCAGCTCAAACATTTTCAAGGCCGCCAGTGAAACCTGGCTGGCGCGCTGGAAGTGTCCCGCCACCTGGTACAAGGCGATTTGCATGACGGTGATTTTGGCCCGTCCCAGATCGGAATCGGCGTGTTGCCAGAGCAGCTCAAACAAGCTTTCCGCCGCCGCCACATTGGCTTGCAGATATTCGCATTCGGCCAGCGCCAGATACAGGGTGAAGGTGTCGTCGTAGCGGCTGCGCCAGGCGTCTTCCGGCAGTAATTCGCGCGCAATTTGCAGGTAGTCGCGTGCGGCGCGGTAGGCCACCGCATCGCGCGCTTTTTTGCCGGCGATGAAGTTGAATTGGCACAGGCGTTCGCGTTCCTGCGGCGCTTCGATCAAATGGCGCGCCTGGTTGAAGTGATTGACGATGTCAAAGATTTCATCTTCGATTTGCGGCCAGCTCAAATGGGCGGCCAGATGGCGGCCAATTTTCAAATGCTGCGCCGGCAGTTCGCCAGCGGCGGTCAGCGAATAGGCGGCTTCCTGAATCCGGTCATGCTGAAATTGATAGCGCTCGCCATGCCGCAATAAGAGGCGCAGATGCACTGCATGCCATAAATCGAGCTGGGTTGCTTCGACGCTTTTTTCACATACCCGCGCCAGCACGTCGATCTCAGCGCCATTCCCCATGCAGGCCAGCATTTTCAGAATTTCCAGCGTGGCTTGCGGCAGGCTGCGCAAGCGGCTGATCATCAAATCCACCACATTGTCGGCAAAGCCCTCGGCGCGGATGCGCGCCAGATCCCAGCGCCATTTGCTTTGCACATGGTCAAAGGCGAGCAGGCCGTCATCCGCCAGGCGGGTCAGAAACTGGGTGGTGAAAAAGGGGTTGCCGGCGGTTTTGTCGTGCACCAGTTGCGCCAGCGGCCAGACCTGGCCGATATCGCTTTGCAGCGCATCGGCTAAGAGGTGGGCGACATCGGCTTGCAAAAAGGGCGTCAATTCGATTTCATGTATCGGCAGCGGGCCGTTGCGCAAGCCGGCCAGCGCCTCGTACAAGGGATGTTGGCGCTCGCCTTCTTTGATGCGGTAAGCCCCGATCATCAAAATATGGCGCAGGCTGCGGTCATTGATCCAATGTTCCAGCAGCGCCAGGCTGGCGCTGTCGAGCCATTGCAAATCATCGAGGAATAAGACGAGCGGGTGTTCCGGGGTGGCGAAGGCGGACAGGAATTGGCGGAAGGCGGCTTGAAAACGCAATTGCGCATCTGCCGGCGGCAGTGGCACCAGTGCGCTTTGCGGGCCGATCACGAAACGCAATTCCGGGATCAGCTCAATCATCAATTGTCCCTGATTGCCGAGCGCGAGTTGAATCGCCTGGCGCCAGTTGTCCAGTTCGGCTTCGCTTTGACACAGAATTTGCCGGATCAGGCTTTGAAACGCATGCGCCAGAGTGGCGTAGGGAATGTCGCGTTTGTATTGATCGAATTTGCCGGAAATGAACAGGGCGCAGGGTTGCAGCATGGCCTTTTGCAGTTCATTCACCAGCGAAGATTTACCGATGCCGGAATAGCCGGAGACCAGCACCAATTCGGGTTTGCCGCTTTCCATCACCCGCGTCATGGCGTCGAACAAAACATGCAGCTGGGCTTCGCGCCCGTACATGGTTTCCGGGATCAAGAGGCGCGCCGAGGCGTCTTGCCGGCCCAGCGTGAAATGCTGCAGCTGGCCGTGGCGCAGCAGCATTTGCTGACAGTGGCGCAGGTCGGCGCGCAAGCCATTGGCGGTCTGGTAGCGTTCTTCCGCATTTTTGGCCAGCAGTTTCATGACGATATGCGACAGCACCGGGGCGATATCCGGATTGCGCTGGGCTGGTGCGCCGGGCTGGCGCGCCACATGGCAATGAATCCATTGCATCGCGTCTTCGGCCTGAAACGGCAGCGCGCCGGTCAGCATCTGGTAAAACAGCACCCCCAGGGAATACAGATCGCTGCGCGAGTCAACCGAGCGGTTCATGCGCCCGGTTTGCTCCGGCGCCATGTAGGCGAAGGCGCCGGCCATGACTTCCATCGGCAGCGCGCTTTGGTGTTCGCGCGGGATGCGGCTGGCGATGCCAAAGCCGCACAGGCGCGCGCTGCCGCTTTCCGGGTCGATCAGGATATGCGCCGGCTGCAGGTCTTTGTGCACAATGTCTTGCAAGTGCATATGCGCTAAGGCGTCCAGAATGCCGCTGGCCAGGTGCAGAAATTGCGCCGCAGGCATCGGCCCGTCCAGCAGACTTTCCAGCAAAACCATGCCGGGATCTTGCAAAATCAGCACAATGCGGCCATTTGCGCCTTGCAGCGCAAGCGGGCGCACCGCCCAGCTTTCGTGCAATTCTTCGCGCAGCGCGTATTCCTGGTTAATGCGGTTGCGCAACGCGCTGGTGGTGCGCTCCAGAGTCGGGCTTTTCACCAGTACGTGTTGGCCATCCTGTTGCCGGCGTGCCCGATACAGGGTGAATTCCTCATCCTGGCGCAAGGTCTGGGTAATGGTATAGCCTTCCAGTTGCAGCATCTGCAGCCCTTCCCACTATCTGTATTGCCTGCGGCGCAGGCTGGCGTGTCGCTGCGCGCTTATGTTTCTTCCCAGGCGAGCAAGACCTGATCCACCAGCGCGCAGGCGGCGTCGCAATCGCCTGCGTACAACAAGGCATGCAATTGTTCCAGCAAATTTTGTTCCAGCAATAATGCCAGACCTGATTCAATGCTGGCAAAGTATTCCAGCGTGTCTTGCGGGTTGAGGTGCATCAAGGCGCTTAATTGTTCCAGCGCGGCGCGCGCCGCCAGGCTGCTGCTGCGTCCGCTTTGCGGCGGCAGCGCGACGGCAGGCGGCGCATATTCCGGCGCTTGCGGGGCGGCGGCGGGCGCGCCGGCCAGCGGCAAAAAGCGCGCTAAGCAGGCGTACAGCAATTCCGGCTGAATCGGTTTGGTCAGATAGTCTTGCATGCCGTCGCTTAAACAGCGTTCGCGGATTTCCGGCAGAGCGTGCGCGGTCAGCGCCACCAGCGGCAGGGCGGCGTAGCGGGCGTCGGCGCGGATTGCGGCGGTGGTGGCGTGGCCATCCATTTCCGGCATTTCCAGATCCATTAACAGCAAGGGGTAGTGGCCGGGCGGATGTTGCGCCAGTTTGTCCAGCACCTCTCGCCCGTTTTGCGCCAAATCGGCCTGCAGACCGACTGCTTGCAGCAATTCGCGCGTGATTTGCTGATTGATTTCATTGTCTTCGGCCAGCAGCACGGTTTGCGGGGCGAATTGGTGTTGCGGCGTATTGCTTTGCACTACCATTCTTTCATGCGGCGCAAACACGGAATTCAGGGTGGCGTATAACAGCGCTTCGCTGACCGGTTTGTACAAAAAGCCGGCGATGCCGGCCTGCTCGGCCTGTTCTTGCACTTCTTCGCGGCCAAAAGCGGTGGCCAGGATGAATTCCGGGCGGCTTTGCAACCGGCTTTCGGCGCGCACCGCCTGCGCCAGGGTGATCCCGTCGCAACAGGGCATTTGCCAATCTGAAATCAAGAGCTGATACGGGTCGTTTTCCTGCTGTGCTTGCAGCAAGGCGTCCAGCACCAGCCGGGCATCTTGCAGCGCGTGCACGCGCAAGGGCAGGGCGCGCAAGGCTTCGACAAAAATCTCCAGCGCAATCGGGTTGTCGTCCACCACCAGCACGCGCGCATCGCGCAGGCGGGCCGGCAATTGCTGCGTGGCCGGCAATGCCGGGCCAAGCGTGAAACGCAGGGTGAAGCTGAAGCAGGAGCCGGCTTCGCTGGCGCTTTGCACCTTGATTTTGGCGGATTCGTCATGCGCCATCAATTGCACCAGATGCTGGGAAATCGACAGTCCCAGGCCGGTGCCGCCGAATTTGCGCGAGGTCGAGCCGTCGGCCTGGGTGAAGGGCTGGAATAAATTCGCCACTTGCTGCGGCGTCATGCCGATGCCGGTATCGCGCACCGCAAATTGCAGCAGGGCGTGTTCTTCATCCTGTTCCAGCAGGCGGCAGCTGAGTTCGATTTCGCCTTGCTCGGTGAATTTGATCGCATTATTCACCAGGTTGATCAACACCTGTCCCAGGCGCAAGGCGTCGCCGACCAATTGGCGCGGCACTTCATGCGGCACGCGGAACAGATATTCGAGGCCTTTTTCCGCCGCTTTCTGGCTCGATACGCTGGCCACATTGGAGAGCACTTCGTCGAGCGAAAACGGGGCTTGCTCGATGTCCAGCTTGCCGGCTTCGATTTTGGAAAAATCCAGAATGTCATTGATCAAGCCGAGCAGGGACAAGCCGGCGCGGTGAATCTTGGACAGATAATCATGCTGCTTGGCGTTCAAGCCGCTCTTCAAAGCCAGATGCGCCAGCCCGATCACCGCATTCATCGGGGTGCGGATCTCATGGCTCATATTCGCCAGGAAGGCCGATTTCATCTGGGTGGCTTCTTCGGCGCGCTGGCGCGCCAATTGTTCCGCCGCCATTTTTTGCTCAATCAGGCTGGTTTGCAGTCGCGCCGCGCTGGCCAATTGCTCCTGGGTTTCGCTTAAGGTTTGCAAAGTGGCTTTCAGTTGCCGGTAGGTGGCCGAGTTGTCAAACGCGATTGCGCCATAGGCGCACAGACTGCGGAAGATCAGGCGCTCACGTTCGCCAAAGGCATGTACGCGCGCGCTTTGCACGCTCATCACACCCAGCACATGTTCGCCCACCGCCAGCGGCCCGTACAACATGCTGAGCTGGCGCGTGGTGCCTTGCAGGTGGTTGCTGTTGTCACTTTGCGCCGGGTCTTGCTCAATCAGGATTTCACGCCGTTCGCGCAGGCAGCGCGCTGAATTCGCTTGCGGGTTTTGCACGCTCACCAGCACATGCGGCAGCGGTTTGCCGTTTTCATTGCCAAACACCAGCTTCATATGCTGGCCGTCCGGCTCCAGCATGAAAACGGACAGGCTGTCTGCTTCCAGCAGGCCGTGCAGATGCCGGTTCAAGGTCTGGAACACGGCGTCTGCATCCAGGTGGGCGGTGATTTCCTGGCCGATCGAAGACAGATGTTCCAGCGTGGCCGAGGTTTGCGCCAGAATTTCAGCGCGCCGCGCCTGTTCCGCCGCCAGTTGCCGGTGGTGTTCGCCATCGGCTTGCGCGCGTTCAGTCTGGTGCCGCACTTGCATCGCGATAGCGCGGTTGGTGGCCCCTTCGTTATGGGTTTTCTCGCGCGCCATGCTGGCTTGCAAGGACATCGAATAGGCCAGCGCAAAATGGCCGATGCGGGCGTATTCGCGTCCCAGCGCGTCATACAGTTCGCCCGGTACGGTGTAACCGCTGATGCCTTGCGCGACTTCAATCGACTGCAGCAGATAATGCAGCACAGGATTGGGCGCATGCATGCCTTCCGGGGCCGGCAGGCTGTGCAATTGATGGATTTCCGCCAGCACCCGCAAGACCTGAATCTGGCTGAAGGGGTCGTCGAATTGCTGGCACAGGCGCAGCGCCTCATGCGCAGCTTCCAGCGCTTCCCCGGCTTGATCCATATGTGAGAGGGCATGCGCCCGGCCACGCGCCGCGCTGATCAGAAAATCGCTTTGCGCCAGCAGATTGGCGTGTTGCTGCTGGCGTGTGAACATGTCGAGGGCTGTCGGGTAGTCGCCCTTGTCCAGCATCAAATCGCCCATGTATTCCAGCGCGATGCCGTAGTTGCGCGAATTCGGCAACTTGTCCAGGTTTTGCATCGCTTCGAGCAGAATTTCATGCGCCGCTTCGTAGCGGCTCAGGCGGCGCAGGGTTTCGCCGGTTTGCATCAGGGTGCCGCCGAGGGTGGCCGGCCATTGGCGCGGGCGGCTCAGATCCAGTCCGCGTTGCATCCACTCCAGCGCGGTATTGTGTTCGTTCAGGCTGTTAAATGAATTGCCGATATTGGTGGCGATTACGGCGGCGCGGCGCAATTGTGCGCTGGCCAGCGCGGCTTCATAAGCCTGGGTCCATTCTGAAATGGCGCGTGCGAATTCGCTTTGCTGGCTGGCGGCGGTGCCGAGGAAGTCATGCAGACAGGCGGCCAGCGCCGGCTGGCTGGCGGTATCGAGATGTTGATATTGGCCGCTCCATTGCGCCAGCGCGGCATGGGCGTCACGGAATACGGCGGCGCGCGCCTGGGTCAGAATCGAGACGTCTGCGCGCAAGCGGTCATCGCCCTGCAGCGCCAGCGCCGCCGCCTGCTCCAGCCAGTAGTCGCGCGCGCTGGTGTCGCCCTGCTCCATGGCGATCCAGGCTTGCAGATTGCAGGCGTCAGACTGTCCCAATACATCGGCATGCTGCAGAAACAGGGCGCCAGCGCTTTGCGCTTCCTGCTGCGCCGGCGCCAGTTCGGCAAACAGGCGCAGGGTTTCGCCACGGGTCAGCAGGGTGCGCGCCTTGAGCTGGTCGATTTGCGCCGACGCCGGCGCCTGCGCCAATTCACGCAAAATATCATCGGCCATCGCCAGCGCGCCACGGGTATCGCGTTCACGCAAATGCCAGGCCAGTTCAGTCATGCAGCGCCAGCGCGGCAAACCTTGTGCGTTGGACAGGGTCAGGCGCAAACCGGCGATGTGTTCATCAGAAGCGAATAATTCCATTATTGATCAGAGGTGCGCAACGCTTGCGCTTCACAGAACGCAAGCGGCGGCGACCAAGCGCCGCAATGGGCCAATGCTACCGCAATTGGCCGCCGGCGGCAAAAAAGCGATGTCAATCCTTGCATTTCATGCGCCCAATACGATGCTGAGCGCGCGTTCCTTGATCTGTTTTGCATTCTTGACCGCTGTGCGGAAACTGTCTTCCGCCGCTTGCTGCAAAACCGGGTCGCCATTCGCGGCCACCCAGTTTTGTGCAAACACGGCGTAGGCTTCTTTCATGCGCTCACTCCAGGCAGCGGTGATGATGTCGGCTTCTTTCATGTGGCGCCCTGGATTAATGATGATGGCCCCGGCTCCGGTTCTTTTCCCGTTCGCGCTGGCGCAGTACGTCGATCATGACATTAAAGGTGCGCGCCAGGCGCCCGATTTCATCATTGCTTTCGACCTTGATGGTGGCTTTGGCGAAATCGCCTTCTTTGAGCGCAATCGCGGCATCGGTCAGGCGCAGCACCGGGCGCACAATCGAGCGTGCGAACCAGACCGCCAGCAGCAAGAACACCAGCCCGACCGCCACCACGCTGTACATCACATGCGAGAACAGGCGGCGCAATGGCGCTTCAAACTGGCTGCGCGGCTCGGTGATGCCGACCACCCAGTTGTGTCCCAGTACAGGAGAAAAGCCGGCATGCTCCGGTTTTTGCGACATCACCGAATGGTAGGTCACGCTGCCGTGCTTTTTCGCATGCACCATGGCTTGCGCCAATTCCGGCATATTCAGACTTTTCACTCTTTCTTTGCCAAAGCGTTGATCGCTGACGATTTCTTTTTGCTTGTCTTCGCTCAGGGTGTTCAGGCTTTGATACAGGTAGGCGCGGTCAGGGTGGGAAATCATCACGCCGTCGCCATCAATCAGGAAGGGGATGCGGCCTGTGCCTTCCGTGCTTTCGGTCAGCAGATTGTCGATGGTGACGCCCTTGATGCGCAGCACCACCACGCCGATGGCGTTGCCGTCCGGGTCGTACACCGGGTTGGAGTAAAACACGCCGGGGCTGTTATCCGCCAGCGACAACAGCATGCCGGTGACGAACGGGCGGCCCGCCATCGCCGAGCGGAAATAGTCGCGCATGCTGGCGTTTTTGCCGGTTACTGCCGGATCGCTGGAAACCAGCACCAAGCCTTTTTTATCGATCAATAACAGGCGGTGCACATCGGGATTGGTTTTCAGCAGCTGATAGATTTTTTCCTCAATATTGCGGCGTCCGCTTTCGTTTGGACTGCGCAAATAATTGATGAATTCCGGATCAGTCGCCAGATAACTGGCCAGTCCGCGATTGTCCGCCAGCAATTGGCTGATGCGCCCGGCCACGCTTTGCGCCAGCCGTTCCAGATTGCGCGATTCCGAGGACGCCACGGTTTGCATACTGCCTTGCAGATTGTAGTAGGCGGTGATCGACATCGGCAGCAAGGCCGCCAGCATCAGCGCCAGCGTCATTTTCAGCGCCAGCGGCCAATTCGCCGGCCGCCGATAGCTCTGCCACATATGCGAGATGCGGCGGCGCAGCAGCTGCGGCGAGTTCAGCAGCATTTTCCAGCTGGCGCGCAGGGCGAAGCGTTTTTCCTTTTCTTCTTTGCTGTCGTCTTCGCGCGCCAGCGCGGCTTGCAAACCCAGGCTGGAAGAGTGGGCGGCAAACAGCGCTTGCGCAAAAGATTGAATGCTTTGCGGGCGATTGTTTTTATCCAGCTCCAGGCCCCAGTCGATGGCGCGCAGCATGGCTTCGCTGTATTGTCCGGCGCACAGGCTTTGTATGCTCGGCGTTTCGCTTTGGCCGGACATGCGCTCCGGGGCGGGCGGCGGTTTGCGCCCGGACAGCATCCAGTACAAGGTGGCGCACAATGAATAAATATCGCTGTAAGGCCCTTGCTCGCTCTGCTCGTATTGCTCCGGCGGGGCATAGCCGGGCGTGACAATCGCCGCCGGGTCTTGCTGGTCTTGTCCCTGTTGTTTGGCGGCGCCGAAGTCGAGCAGCACCAGGCTGCCGTCTTCTTTGCGCACATAAATATTGTCGGGTTTGATGTCGCGATGCAAAAAGCCGGCTTCATGCATCATCGCCAGACCGTCGCACAGCGGTTGCAAGAGCGCCAGCAATTCTTCTTCGCCCAGCGGTTTGTCATGCCGCCACCAGCCGCGCAACGGTTGGCCGCGCTCATATTCGAGCACGATATACGCCGTGTGATGCGATTCAAAGAAGCGCGCCACGCGCACAATATTCGGGTGGCGGAAGGTGGCCAGGGTGCGCGCTTCCACCAAAAACTGGTCCAACCCGGTCAGATAAAAATCGCGCTCGGCGTGGCTTTTCGGGTGCACCGCATATTCGCCATCGCGATAGGCGTAGCCGGCTGGCAGATATTCTTTGATCGCCACCTTGGTGTTGAGATTGATATCAGTGGCCAGATAGGTGATGCCGAAACCGCCTTGCCCTAATACTGAATCAATCCGGTATTCGTGCAGCATGAAGCCGGCGGGCAGGGCGTTGGGCGTGACGCCAGGGGCCGGCTCGGTCAGGGTGATGCTGCGCGTGCTGATGCTGTGGCTGCGCGGATGGCTCAGGCTCTGGCTTTTGCCGCCCGGCGGCAGCCAGGCGGTCATCATGCGCGTTGGCGCATCGGCGTCAGTCACATCCTGATTCGCCGCCTCGGTGCTGTGGCGCATGTGCAGGGTTTTGGAAAACACCGTCGCTTCCGGATCGGGCAGATTGCGCGCCTGCTCCGCCGCTTCCAGCGCTTCTTTGAGTTTGTGCCGCAATTCTTCGGCTTCTTCGTCTTTGACCCGCCGCAATTTGCGTTCGAGTTGCAATGCGCTTTCCAGTTTGGCCAGCCGCTCCGAGATATGCGATGGCTGGATTTCGGTTTGATCGCCGTTGTGTATGGCGTCAGAGGAGGGTGATGGATGGGTCATACGTTTCGCTCATGAAGTTGGTTCAGGCAAGCGCTCGCATGTTCCGCGTCTAACCGCCTTGTTATATTCAAGATTGCGGTAATAACGGGTGACGGAAGAACCGCTGGCGTCGGTCGTATGGCGCCCTTCAGGAGGGACGGAAGGGCAATATCCTGCAGCGCTACCAGCTGCAGGCAGAGAATTTGCGGATGCGGCGGCAAATTCCTTCGTTCTATTGTAGGCAGTGCGGGCAGCTTGTGAAGTCTTTTTTGCAGGATTTTTGCGCGCAGGGACGGGTTTTTTGCCGGCGCAATGTTGCTGATCTGCAATTTCCATGGCTGTTTTGCTGGCGCTGGTGGCTGCGCGCGGTTTTCTCTTGCTTACTGCGCAGCTTCAGACTTTGAGGAAGTCTTGTTTGGCCCCCAGCCAGCGCGCCAGATGCAGGTCGATGCAGGGCGCCTGTTGTTGCATCAGGTGTTGCGCCAGACGGCTGGCGCGTTCCACCAGCCATTGATCCTGCTCCAGATCGGCAAAGCGCAACATGGCTTCGCCGGATTGGCGGGCGCCGAGAAATTCGCCGGGGCCGCGCAATTCCAGATCGCGCCGCGCGATTTCAAAGCCGTCATTCGTGTTGCGCATGGTGTCCAGACGCTGGCGCGCCACCATGCCCAGCGGCCCCTGGTACAGCAAGAGGCAGACGCTTTGCGCGCTGCCGCGTCCGACGCGCCCGCGCAGCTGGTGCAGTTGGGACAGGCCAAAGCGTTCTGCGTGCTCGATCACCATCAGCGATGCGTTCGGCACATCGACGCCGACTTCAATCACCGTGGTCGCCACCAGAACGTGAATGCGGCCAGCGGCAAAGCCTTCCATCACCTCGTGTTTTTCCTGCGCTTTCATGCGTCCGTGCACCAGGCCGACGCAGGCTTGCGGCAAGGCTTCCTGCAGCTGGGCGTGGGAGTCGATCGCGGCTTGTAATTGCAGGCTTTCGGATTCTTCAATCAAGGGGCAGACCCAGTAGGCCTGGCGCCCTTGCGCCAATTGCGCGCCGATCCGCTCCACCACTTCGGCGCGCCGCTCTTGCGGCAGGGCGCGTGTGACAATCGGGCTGCGCCCGGGCGGCAATTCATCAATCACCGAAACTTCCAGATCGGCGTAATAGGTCATCGCCAGGGTGCGCGGAATCGGCGTCGCGCTCATCATCAATTGATGCGGCGCGACTTCGCCATCGCGCCCGCGTCCCCCCTTATTGCGCAAATCCAGGCGCTGGCTGACGCCGAAGCGGTGCTGTTCGTCAATCAGGGCCAGTCCTAAGCGAGCGAATTGCACTTGTTCGGTGATCAGGGCGTGGGTGCCGATCAGCAATTGCGCGCTGCCGTCTTGCGCTGCGGCCTGCGCCGCCTGCTTTTCCTTTTTCTTCAAACTGCCGGTCAGCCAGGCCACTTGCACGCCCAGCGGGCGCAGCCAGCCGTCGATTTTGCGGAAATGCTGTTCGGCCAGAATTTCGGTCGGCGCCATCAGCGCGGCTTGAAAGCCGGAATCCAGCGCTTGCGCCGCCGCCAGCGCCGCCACCACGGTTTTGCCGCTGCCGACATCGCCTTGCAACAGGCGTTGCATCGGATAGTCTTGCGCCATGTCGCGGCTGATTTCATCCAACACGCGTTGCTGCGCGGCGGTGAGGGAAAACGGCAGCGCCGCCAGCAAACCATGCCACAGCGCGCCGCGCTGGCTCATCGGGTGTGCGCCGCGCGCGCGCCGCTCGGCTTGCGCGCGCTTGAGGGAAAGCTGTTGCGCCAGCAATTCATCAAATTTGATGCGCTGCCAGGCGGCATGGCTGCGCTCCTGCAGCGCATGCACATCGCTGCCCAGCGGCGGTTGGTGCAGGGTGTGCAGGGCTTCGGCAAATCCGGGCAAGCCGAGTTTTTGCACGATCTCCGGCGGCAGGCTGTCGCTGCTGTCAAAGGTTTGCAAGGCGTCTTTGATGGTTTTGCGCAAAAAATACTGGGAAAGCCCTTCGGCGGAGGGATACACCGGCGTCAGGGTTTGCGGCAGCGGGGTTTCGGGAGTGACGATTTTATACACCGGGTGAATCATTTCCGGGCCGAAAAAACCGTGTTTGACTTCGCCGCGCGCGCGCACCAGTACGCCGGGGGCGAGTTGTTTGAGCTGATAGCCTTGGAAATTGACAAAGCGCAGCACTAATTGCGCATCCGCTTTGCCATCCTGCCCGGCTTCGTGCAGTGTCACCACGAGTTGCCGGCGCGGCCGCAGATGCACTTGCGCATCGCTGACGCGCGCTTGCACTTGCACCGAGTGCGTGCCGAGGTAAGCAGCGCTGGACAAGGGGGTCAATTCACTTTCGTCTTCGTAGCGCAGCGGCAGGTGCAGCGCCATATCATGCGCATTGCGCAGGCCCAGCTTATGCAGGCGGCGCAGATTTTTTTGCAGCGCGTTAGCCGCGCTGTCTTTGGCGTCTTTGGCGTTGGGCCTTGCGGCTGGCGTGGCGGCGGCAGGCGGTGAAGAAGGGGCGTGGGCGCTCATGGCGTGCTGCGCTGTCGCGCGGAATATCCGGTTGGCAATGGTGACAAAACGGATTGTAGCCGGATTTGGCGCGCCGCCTCAGTTTGCGCGGGGCCGGCGGATCAGGGCGGGCCGGGCGGCGACTCCAGAAAACGGGCGCGTTGCGCCGCATCGGGCAGTACGCAGGCTTGCAATTTGCCAAACAGGTGGTAGCGATTATTCGCGATGCGCTGATACAGCCAATTGCGCAGGCCGCGCGGCAACAGCATGCCGGCGCAGGCCAGACGCCAGGGCCAGCCTAAGCGCCACATGACGCGCAAAAACGCATCGCCGTGGGTGTACAGCCGGCCATTTTCCAGTAACACCATGGTGTCAAAGCGGTCCAGCGGCAAACCGCACCAATCCAGCAAGGCTTGCCCGGCGGGCGATTGCACCGTGGCTAAGCGGAATTGTGCGCGCTGGTCGTAGCGCAGCAAAAAGCGCGACCAGGCGGCGCACAGGCGGCACACGCCGTCAAATAAAATCACGCTCTCGCCGGGCGCAAGGCCGGGCGGCGCGCTGTCCGAGGGGGAGGTAAAACGCAGTGTGAACATCGCAGTTTCTCAGCTTTGATTGGAGGATGGCGTGTGCGGCGCGCTGTGCAGCAGGCCGACGATGGCCAGCGCGGCCATGGCCAGATTCAGCGCGACCGGATTAAACGCGGTGCGCAAGACGGCGGGGGCGGCCCAGAAAGTCAGCGCCAACAGCGCCGGCATCGCCAGCAGGCTGAGCCACAGCGCAAGCCGCACATAGCGCCCGGACAGCAGCCAGAGCGCAAACAGGATTTCCGCCACGCCGCCAGCGCGCGCAAACCACAGGGCCGCATCCGCGCTGCCGGTGATGTGCTGCGCCAATTGCAATTCCATCGCGTCCGGCCCCAGCAATTTGGGAACCAGCCCCTGATACAGCCAGCACAGCCCCAGACTGAGGGTGCAAATCAGCAGACACAGACGCTCACGCGCTGCTGAGTAAGGGGGAAGGGGAGTTTGCATAATTGGCGGGAAGAAAGATAATTGTGCATAGTGTACGCGATTTCGCTGCCGCGCATCTTGACCTGTCAAGCCTCCCCCGTGCATGTTCTGTAGTAGAATCAAAGCGTCTCCAATCACCATCAGTGGAGTAAAACATGGGCGATATGAATTTCGAAATGTTGCAAACCGCCGCGTTGCAATTGCCTGCCGCTGATCGGGTGCTTTATTGAGCAGCCTGCTTTCCAGCCTGGAGCAGGATGCCGAGCTGGAACAGGAATGGGAAGCGTTGGCGGCGCAACGCGAAGCCAGCCTGGCAAGCGCGCAAATGCAAGATGCGCATACCTTGCTGCAGGAACTGCGCGCCACGCTTATCGCATGAAGCTGGTTTTTCACCCTGGCGCCAGTGAGGAGTTGCATCAGGCATTGGCGTATTGCCAAAATCAGGCCGGGGCGACAGTCGCGCAGCATTTTTTGCAACAAGTTGAGCGCGGCATACAATTGCTGCAGGCGCATCCCTTGTTGGGGCGCCCGACACAGCAAGGGCGGCGCAGTCTCTCTCTGCGACATTTTCCCTATTCTCTGATTTATCGCGCACAAGAAGATTGCCTGATCATTTTGGCGCCGCGTCATCACCATCGCCGCCCTGGTTTTGGCCAAGGCCGCCGCGCGCCGCTCACGCCTTGAGCGCAAAACAGGCAAGCGCTGCCTGGCGCATACAGGTACAATCACGGGTTTGCTTTTCATTTTGTGCTGTGCGTATGCTTTGCCGCATCGATACGCCGGCCTTGACTACGCTATGTACACCCTTTCCGATTTTGATTTTGATTTGCCGCCCGAACTGATTGCGCAAACCCCTTTGCCGCAGCGCAGCGCGTCGCGCCTTTTGCATGTCACGCCGCAAGCTTTGCGTGACCGGATTTTCAGTGATATTGAAGACCAGTTTGAGGCCGGCGATGTGCTGGTGTTCAATGACACCAAGGTTTTAAAAGCGCGCTTTTTCGGCATGAAAGACAGCGGCGGCAAAGTCGAAGTCTTGCTTGAGCGCGTGCTGGATGCGCACACCGTGTTAGCCCAGGTGCGCGCCTCGAAAAGCCCGAAACCGGGCAGCCGGCTGCAGTTGTCTGATGCATTTGAGGTCGAGGTTGGGGTGCGCGCGGGTGAATTCTTCACCCTGCATTTTCCGCCGGAGCAGGATTTATTTGCGCTGATCGAGCGCCACGGCAGTCTGCCGCTGCCGCCGTATATCGAACATGCGGCGGATGGCTTTGATGAGCAGCGCTATCAAACAGTGTATTCGCGCCACCCGGGCGCAGTGGCGGCGCCGACCGCCGGCCTGCATTTTGATGATGCGCTGTTAGCGCGTCTGCAAGCCAAGGGTGTGCAGCTGACCTGGCTGACGCTGCATGTCGGCGCCGGCACGTTTCAACCGGTGCGGGTGGAAGATTTATCACAGCACAAGATGCACAGCGAGTGGTACACCCTGCCGCAGGAAACAGTGGACGCGATCAGCGCGGCGCACGCCGCCGGGCGGCGTGTGACCGCAGTTGGCACCACCAGCATGCGCGCGCTGGAATCAGCCGCCAGCCGGTATGGCGGCGAGTTAAAAGCAGGCAGTGCGGATACACAAATTTTCATCACACCCGGCTATCAATTCAAGGTGGCGCAGCGCTTAATCACGAATTTCCATTTGCCCAAATCGACCTTGATGATGCTGGTGTCCGCTTTTGCGGGTTACGATCAAATTCGCGCCGCCTACGCGTATGCGATTGCGCAGCGCTACCGTTTTTTCAGTTATGGCGACGCGATGTTGCTGGAAAGGAAGTCCTGACATGCTCAAATACACCTTGTTGCAGCGCGACCCGGATAGCGCCGCGCGCCGTGGCCGCCTGGAATTGAACCATGGCGTGATCGAAACGCCGATTTTCATGCCGGTCGGCACCTATGGTTCGGTGAAGGCGATGGCGCCGCGCGACTTGCATGAAATCAATGCCCAAATCATTCTCGGCAACACCTTTCACCTGTGGTTGCGCCCCGGCGTGGAGATCATGAACCGTTTCGGCGGTTTGCATGATTTCATGGGCTGGAATAAGCCGATTTTGACCGACTCCGGCGGTTTTCAAGTGTTTTCGCTGGGCGCGATGCGCAAAATCACCGAGCAGGGCGTGCATTTCGCTTCGCCGATTAATGGCGACAAGCTGTTTTTATCGCCTGAAGTCTCAATGCAAATCCAGCGCGCCCTGAATTCCGACATCGTGATGCAGTTTGACGAATGCACCCCGTATGAAATCGATGGCCGTCCGGCCACTGTGCACGAAGCGGCGCAATCCATGCGCATGTCTTTGCGCTGGGCCAAGCGTTCGCAAGATGAATTTGCGCGCACGGAAAACCCGAATGCGCTGTTTGGCATCGTGCAGGGCGGCATGTATGAAGCGCTGCGCGACGAATCTTTGGCCGGTTTGGAAGAATTGGACTTCCCCGGTCTCGCGGTGGGCGGTTTATCGGTCGGCGAGCCGAAGGAAGAAATGATGCGCGTGCTGCAGCACATCGGCCCGCGCCTGCCGGCGCACAAGCCGCATTATCTGATGGGGGTGGGCACGCCGGAAGATCTGGTGGCCGGCGTGGCGCAGGGGATTGATATGTTTGACTGCGTGATGCCAACCCGCAATGCGCGCAATGGCTGGCTGTTCACCCGTTTTGGCGATGTCAAAATCAGAAATGCGCGCTACAAAGATGACCAGGGGCCGCTGGATGAATCCTGCAGCTGCCATACCTGCAGCAATTTCTCGCGTGCGTACTTGCATCACTTATTCCGCACCGGTGAAATTCTGGGCGCACATTTGAATACCGTGCACAATCTGCACTTCTATTTGCAGATCATGCAAGAGATGCGCGACGCGCTCGACGCCGGCCAATTCACCGCCTGGCGCGCGCAATTTGCAGCGCAGCGCGCGCGCGGTGTGTAAGTTTTCTTGCAATTTGCGGCGGCAGCCCCATCTGCCGCCACACGCCTGTTTACTGCCTTCATGTCAGCCGGCCTGAATGCCTGCAAAGCGTGTAGAATATTGCGCTATTTTGCATGCATTTTTCTGATGCATCTTCTTTTAAATCACAAATCAATATAACTTTCGGAGTCAGCAGTGTTTATTTCCAACGCATATGCGCAAACTGCAGGGGCCGCCACTGAAGGCGCATTCGGTAGCATGACCTGGATGATGATCATCATGCTGGTCGGCATGTTTTTCCTGGTGATCCGCCCGCAGCAAAAAGAGGCGAAGAAGAAGAAGGAAATGATGGATGCCCTGTCCAAAGGCGATGAGGTGGTGACCTTGGGCGGCATGCTGGGCAAGGTGGTGCGCATCACCGACACCCATCTGGTGCTGGAAATCGCCAACGGTTGTGAAATCATCGTAGTTAAAAGCGCAGTCAGCACCGTGTTGCCCAAGGGCAGCATGAAAGCGATCTGAGCTAACCGGACGCACCTGCCATGAACCGCTATCCTATTTGGAAATACATTCTTATTGTGGTCGTCGTCCTGCTCGGCGCCCTGTATACCATGCCGAACTACTTCGGCGAATCCCCCGCATTGCAAATCTCCAGTCTGAAAGCCACGCTGAAGGTGGAGCGCGATATGGTGGGCGTGGTGGAAAAGGCTTTGGCTGACGCCAAGATCGCGCATGACGGCGTGTTCTTTGACGATGCGAGCAATCGTGGCGGGGTGCGTGTGCGCTTCACCAATACCGATCTGCAATTCAAAGCCAAGGCGACGCTGGAAAAAGCGCTCAATCCTGATCCGCAGGACGAGCGTTACGGCGTGGCCTTCAACCTGCTCTCCAACACCCCGCAAGTTTTGCAAAACATCCGCGCGCTGCCCATGTATCTGGGGCTGGACTTGCGCGGCGGGGTGCATTTCCTGATGCAGGTGGATGTCAAAGCCGCTTTGGAAAAACGCGTCGCCGGCATGCAAAGCGCGGCGCGCGACACCTTGAAAAAAGCAGAAGTGCGGCACGCCGGCTTCAACCGCGAAGGCGATAAGCTGAGCGTGCGCTTCCGCGATGAAGACAGCCGCAAAAAAGGCCGCGCCGCGCTGGATAAGGAATTCGGCGATGTCAGCTTCCTCGAAGCGCGCGATGGCGATTTCTTTGTGCTGAGCATGCAATACAAGCCGGAAGCACTCAAAAAAGTGGCGGATGAGGCGGTCAAGCAAAACATCACCACGCTCTCCAAGCGGGTGAATGAACTGGGTGTGGCCGAGCCGCTGATCCAGCAACAAGGCGCCGACCGCATTGTGGTGCAATTGCCTGGCGTGCAAGACGTGGCGCGCGCCAAATCCATCATTGGCCGCACCGCCACCCTGGAAGTGCGTCTGGCTGACCCCAGCGTTCCACCAGGCGCGGCGGAAACCGCCGCAGTCCCGCCGGGCAGCGAATTGTTTAAAGTGGGCCGTGGCGCGCCGGTGGTGCTGCTGCGCGAAATCATTATCACCGGCGATGTGATTTCCAACGCCAATCCTTCGCAAGACCAGAATGGCCGCGCAGCGGTCAGCGTCAGCCTGAATGGCGATGGCGGACGCAAGATGCGCGATGTCACCCGCGCCAATCTCGGTAAACCGATGGGGATTGTGCTGTTTGAAAAGAACAAGGGTGAAGTGCTGACCGTGGCCACGATTCAAGGCGAATTCGGTTCGCAATTCCAGATCACCGGCATGGATTCGCCGGAAGCGGCGGCGGAACTCTCGCTGCTGTTGCGCGCCGGCTCGCTGGCTGCGCCGATGGACATCATCGAAGAGCGCACCATCGGCCCGCAATTGGGCGCCGACAACATCAAGAAAGGCTTTAACGCCACGCTGTACGGTTTTGCCGCAATTGCCGTGTTCATGATCGCCTACTACATGATGTTTGGCGTGTTCTCGGTGCTGGCGCTGGCCGTGAATGTGCTGTTGCTGGTGGCGATTCTGTCCTGGATGCAGGCCACCCTGACCCTGCCCGGCATCGCCGCAATCGCGCTGGCGCTCGGTATGGCGATTGACTCCAACGTGCTGATCAATGAACGGGTGCGAGAAGAATTGCGCAATGGCAATTCGCCGCAGCGTGCGATTGAAGCCGGCTTTGAACACGCCTGGGCCACGATTGTGGACTCCAACGTCACCACCCTTATCGTCGGTTTGATGTTGCTGGTGTTTGGCTCCGGCCCGGTGCGCGGCTTTGCTGTGGTGCACTGCCTGGGGATTTTGACCTCGATGTTCTCCGCCGTGTTCGTCTCGCGCGGGGTGGTCAATCTGTGGTATGGACGCCGGCGCAAGCTGAATGCGCTGTCCATCGGTCAAGTCTGGAAACCGCAGGCTTGATGCCGGCATCTAAGGATAAGAAATCATGGAATTTTTCCGGATTAAAAAAGACATTCCCTTCATGAAGCACGCGTTGATTTTCAACGTGATTTCTATCGTGACCTTCCTCGCTGCCGTGTTTTTCCTGTGGCAGCGCGGCTTGCATTTGTCGATCGAGTTCACCGGCGGCACCGAGGTGCAATTCACCTACGCCAAGGCGGCGAATATCGACGCGATCCGCAAGACGGTGATCGAACTCGGCTTTGCCGACAACCAGACCACCACCTTTGGCCGCGCTCAGGACGTGATGATCCGCCTGCCGGGCAAAGCCGCATCCGGCAGCAAAGAAGTCTCGCTGGTGGTGCTGGAGGGCTTGTGCAAGGCGGAAGGCGGCAGCCTGAAAGAAGTGGAGAAACTGAGCGAAAAAGGCGAGTTGCTGAAAAAGACGCTCTGTTTGGACGCTGCCGGCAAAGAACCGCTGACCTTGATGAAAAAAGAATTCGTCGGCCCGCAGATCGGCGACGAATTGACCCAAAACGGCTTGAAAGCCCTGGCTGGCGTGGTGATTTGCGTGATGGCCTATCTGGCCATGCGTTTTGAATGGAAGTTCTCGGTGGCGGCGATTTTCGCCAACTTGCATGACGTGGTGATCATTCTCGGCTTCTTTGCTTTCTTCCAGTGGGAATTCTCGCTGACTGTGCTGGCGGCGGTGTTGGCGGTGCTGGGTTACTCGGTGAATGAATCCGTGGTTATTTTTGACCGTATCCGCGAAAACTTCCGCAAGCTGCGCAGCGCCACCGTGACTGAAGTGATTGATAACGCGATTACTTCGACCATTTCGCGCACCGTGATCACGCACGGCAGCACGCAGCTGATGGTGCTCTCCATGCTGTTCCTGGGCGGCCCCACGCTGCATTATTTCGCCCTGGCGCTGACCATCGGCATTTTGTTCGGCATTTACTCCTCCGTCTTCGTGGCGGCGGCAATCGCCATGTGGCTGGGCGTCAAGCGGGAAGATCTGATCCGCCCGGTCAAAGAAAAAGACGAAAACGACGGCGCTGTGGTGTAAGCCTGCAGCGCAGTTTGTCCGCAAATTGAGATGCCGTTCAGTGTGAGCTGAACGGCATTTTTCATTCTGCAGTCCGGAACGGCGATTAACGCTGAAGGCGGCTGCGCATGCCTGCGCCATATCCTGCCAGTCAGGCCAAATCAGTCAAAGCGGCGAATGCCGCGCGCGGCGGCGCTGCGCTGCCGCGCGGGCAGTGCGCAAGGCGTTCTTGTCTATTAATATAAAAATGACATGAAAATATTTATATTGAAAATATATTTACAAATTTACATCGAATTTTATTGATTTTATTTCATTCTTATTGGATACTGCGTGCCGCAAACGACAATATGTTTGCATCCACAAGACGATTGCATTCCTGCATACCCCCATTCCCTTGATTGGCTTTGCGCCCCCAAGAAGCGCGGGCGTGAGGTCGTCGCTTGCTGCCGCGAACCCGCAGCATCCCACTACAAAACAGGAGATCAAAATGAACCCCACCCCCGCCTTTGTGCGCGCCAGCTTGCTGCTGGGCGCTTTGTTGTCCCCTTTCGCGGCGCAGGCGACGCGCTTGCCGATTGGCGAAGTGAAAGCCTTGAGCGTGAATTTCGAACCGCAGGCCGGTATTGCCGCCGAGAAGGAATTTGAAGTGCGCGGCGCGCCCGGCGCCGGCTTTGTCAAACTGCATTTTGACTATTTCAAATTACCTGCCGGCGCTGTGCTGGAAGTGATGGACGCCAGCGGCAAGGAAGTGTACCGCTACAGCAGCGATAAACTGGGGCCGCATACGGTGGACGCCAAGCTGGGCGAAAATGGCAAAACCAGTTTTGCCGCGATGTCGGTGAATGGCGAGGTGGCGCGCGTGCGTCTGCTGCTCAATGGCGCGGCCTGGAACTGGGCTGAACACGGGGTGCGCGTGCGCAAAATCACCGAAGGTTTTTCCCCGGAACGCATGGCCGCCGCAATGCATGGCCAGAGCATGAGCGCGGATGGCCGCTTGCTGTCGATTTGCGGCGCGGATGAACGCAAAGAAGCGGCCTGTTTTGAGAACAGCCATGCGGCGGAATTTGAACGCAGCCGCCCGGTGGCGCGTCTGGTGATGCAAGGCGGCTTGTGCACCGCCTGGCGGGTCGGCAATGGCAATTTCATGATGACCAACAACCATTGCTTCTCGACTCAGAGCGAAGCGCAGGCGTCTGAAGTCTGGTTTAACTATCAGCGCAGTTCCTGCACCGGCACGGCGATGGCCCCGGTGGTCAAAGTGGCGGTGGCGGATCTGCTGAAAACCGACTACACCCTGGATTACACCCTGTTCACCCTGCGCGACCCGGCGGCAGTGGCCTCCTTTGGCAACCTTGGTCTGGAAGTGCGCGATCTGGTTAAAGATGAGCAGATTTTCATTCCTCAGCATGGGGCCGGCAATCCCAAGCAATTGGCGATTACCAGCGATGTGAATAACGGCGCGTTGTGCCGCATCGATAATCCCTTGCAAGGCGGGCGCGGCGCGAATACCGACGCCGGCTACCGTTGCGACACCGTGGGCGGCTCTTCCGGTTCGCCGGTGCTGTCTTCCAGCAGCCGCAAAGTGATTGCGCTGCATCATCTGGGCGGCTGTCCGTCCGGCAATAATTCCGGGGCCTTGATCAGCAAGATTTGGCCGCAAATCGCGTCCTTCTTCAACAATCAAATCCCGGCCGGCAATGGCGGCGGCACGCCGACCCCGAACATCGCCATGTTGCAATTGAACCAGGCCAAGAGCAATCTGAGCGGGGCAAAGGGCGGCGAAGTTTTCTTTGCGCTGGATCTGGCCAGCGCGCCGGCGAATCTGCGCTTCACCACCTCCGGCGGCACTGGCGATTTGGATATGTATGTGCGCTACGGCAGTCTGCCGGGGATGAATCAGGCGGATTGCAAGGCGCAAAGCGTGGGCAATGCGGAAAGCTGCGTGATCGCCACGCCCAAAGCTGGCCGCTATTATGTGATGCTGCGCGGCAATGACGCCTATGCCGGCGCCAGCCTGCTGGCGGCGGCCAGCGCCACCGCGCGCAGCTTTGAAAACAAAACCCGCTTTGACATCCCGGATAAAAACACTGCTGGCATTAACAGTCCGGTCAGTGTGCCGCTGAGCGGCGCGGCCGGCAATCTGACGGTGGATGTGGATATTGTGCACACCTATGTCGGCGATTTGATCGTCGAATTGATTGCGCCGAATGGCAAGGTATTCAGCCTGCAGCGCCACAGCGGCGGTTCAACTGACAATCTGAACAAGACTTTCAGCGTGAATGCCGGGACGGTGAACGCCAGCGGAACCTGGAAATTGCATGTGGTGGATGCGGCGCGGGTTGACGTTGGTTATCTGAAGAGCTGGAAGTTGAATTTCAGCCGTTGATGACGCAAAGGATGGGGGCGCGTTGCGCTTCCATCCTGCAGCAAGGCGCGGCGCCCGCCCGCCTTGCATCTGTTTCATATTGTAATAAAACAACAGGGTGGAATTTTCAGCTTGACATGGAAGTTTTTGCCTTGTTTTGTGAATTGGTATGCACTGGGAAACCGGTTTTTCCTGCTAAGCGGCGTGCCTTTCAAGCCGCTGGTCTGCAATCCTGGTTTTTACAAAGCGATACAATATTGGCGTGGTCATGAAATTAATTTTGCCAGTAGGAAAAAATTATCATTAATTTCATTACGATTGCTTGCTAAGCATCGCGCTCTGCCTGATACTGTGCCCACGGTTGCACGACGCACCGTATCCTCATTAACGATTGCATTTCCCAGGCTCCCCCCGCTTTCCCTCTTCTGCGCTTGCGCGGTATGCGCTCGGGCTTTGCCAATCTTTGCCTGTTCACGGAATTTTCGTGGCACTCTTTATAACACCAGGAGATACAATGAATAAACATGCAATTCTGGGAGCTGGCGCATTGCTGGCTGTGTTGCTCAATCCCTATATTGCCGTGGCGGCCCCCTTGCCGATCGGCGAAGTGAAGGCGCTGAATGTGAATTTTGAACCGCAGGCAGGGATTGCTGCGGAAAAAGAATTTGTGGTGCGCGCCGCCCCCGGCGCCGGTTTTGTCAAATTGCATTTTGACTATTTCAATCTGCCGGCGGGCGCTGTGCTGGAAGTGCGTGACGCCAGCGGCAAGGAAGTGTATCGCTACGCCGCCGGCAAGCTGGGGCCGCATACGGTGGACGCCAAATTGGGCGAAAACGGCAAAACCAGCTTTGCCGCGATGTCGGTGAATGGCGAAGTGGCGCGCGTGCGCCTGCTGCTCAATGGCGCCAAATGGAATTGGAATGAACATGGCGTGCGCGTGCGCAAAATGACCGAAGGCTTTTCCCATGAGCGGATCGCCGCCGCTATGCGCGGCAAGCAATTGCGCCCGGATGGCACGCTGTCGATTTGCGGCGCGGATGAACGCAAAGATGCGGCATGCTGGGAAAACTCCAATCCTGCTGAATTTGAACGCAGCCGCCCGGTGGCGCGTCTGGTGATGTCCGGCGGTCTGTGCACCGCCTGGCGTTTGGGCAATGGCAATTTCATGATGACGAATAACCATTGCATCGCCAGCCAGGGCGACACCCAGGCTTCTGAAGTCTGGTTCAATTATCAATACACCGGCTGCAATGGCACGCAAATGGCGCCTGTCACCAAGGTGGCGGCAGCGGATATGCTGAAGACTGACGAAACGCTGGATTACACCTTGTTTACGCTGCGCGATCCAGCCGCTGTTTCCGCGTTTGGCAGCCTGGGCCTGGAAGTGCGCGATCTGGTGCGCGATGAGCAGATCTTCATTCCGCAACACGGCGGTGGCGATCCTAAGCAAATTTCCATCGTCAGCGATGTCAACACCGGCGGCCTGTGCCGCATCGATGCGCCGCTGCAAAACGGCAATGGAACCAATACCGACGCCGGCTACCGCTGCGACACGATTGGCGGCGCCTCCGGCTCGCCGGTGCTGTCCTCCATCAGCCGCAAGGCAATTGCGCTGCATCACCTGGGCGGCTGCCCTTCGGGCAATAACTCCGGCGCGCTGATCAGCAAGATCTGGCCGCAAATCGCATCCTTCTTCAATAATGAAATCCCGAGTGGCAGCGGTGGTACGCCGACGCCGGTGATTACGCCGCTGACGGTGAATCAGGCCAAAACCAATCTGGCTGGCGCCACCGGTAATGAAGCCTTCTATTCGCTGGATCTGGCGACTGCGCCGAGCACCTTGAAATTCACCACCGCCAGCGGCAGCGGCGATGTGGATTTGTATGTGCGCTATGGCAATCTGCCCAGCACCACGCAAGCTGACTGCAAGGCGCAAACCGTGGGCAATGCGGAAACCTGCACCATTCCGGCGCCGCAAGCTGGCCGTTACTATGTGATGTTGCGTGGCAATGATGCGTATGCTGGCGTGAGCTTGCAAGCAACAGCCACTTCCACCGTGAAGAGCTATGAAAACAATACCCGGGTCGATATTCCGGACAATAACGCTACCGGCGTGAGCAGCGCCATCAGCGTGCCGCTGACCAGCGCGGCAGGCAATCTGAGCGTGGATGTGGACATCGTGCACCCGTATATCGGCGACTTGGTGGTGTCGCTGGTGGCGCCGGATGGTTCGGTGTATGTTTTGCACAACCGCACCGGCGGCTCGGCTGACAATATCGTGAAATCGTTTAATGTCAGCGCCCCGCGTGTGGGACAGAACGGTTCGTGGAAATTGCGCGTGGTGGACGCCGCGCGGGTTGACGTCGGCTATATCAAGAGCTGGCGCATCAACTTCCCTAACTGAGTGAGTTGAAGACAGCCGGCGCCATGCATGGCGCCGGCTGTTTTTTTGCATACGTATAGCTGCAAAGGTGTTTGCAAAGAATTGTCTGAGAGGCGGGGAGTGCGCAGGGGCTGGGCGCAGTAGAGAAGGGAGTCAGGCGACGGCGCTGTTTTTCGCCAGGCGGATCCAAACATCGCCATTTTTGAGGTTGAAAATCACTTCACGATGGCCGTTGCCATATAAGTCTTCGGAAACGATTTGTATGCCGTGACTGCGCAAGAGCATTTTGGCGGTCTCGCCATTTTTCTTGCCGACATTCAAATTATCTTCCATACGGCGTTGCGGGAACATATTGCCGCCGCCAAAAACTTTGGCCTGACAATCCCGCGCATCGATGCGGTTGTCACGCAATTCATTGATCATCAATTGCATGACTTCATCGGCATATTTGCCATCCAGCGCTGTCGGGGAGCGCCGGTCGTTGGCCGGGCGATTACTCTTGCGCCGGTCCATTTCCAGCGCTTGCGCCGGACGGGTTGACAACAGAAAGTGACACATAGCGCCGAAGCGGCGCTGTGGATGCCACAGCGTGATAGAGACGCAAGACCCCAGCAGGGTGCGGACTTGGAATGCATCGTCGCCGACAAAATATTCGCCGGGATCGAGAAAGACTTCAATCGCATCTTCGTCCAAACCCATGCCGGATTTGTCATAGCTGCCGTTATCGTCATACAGAGTGGGCATGATTTCCTCAATCTTGCAGAAAAAACCACCATTCACACATGAAAATGAATGGGCTTGATTCATTCTAACGAAAATGAGGCGCGGCGGGTATGGTTAAGCCTAATTCCCTAGCGTAACAGTCTGCTATTCGCCGGTTTGGCGGCGACTTTGAAAATCCCGACCGCATTTGACAGTTGGCGCGCCTGGGTCGCCAGTTGCGCGGAAATTTCCGCCGCCTGCTCGACTTGCACGGAATTTGCCTGCGCGCCCTGATCCATATCCATCAACGCGATATTCACCTGATCCACCCCGTCGCTTTGCTCTTGGCTGCTGCGGCTGATTTCGGCCATGATGGTGGTCACGTCCTGCACCGCACGCACAATATCGCGCATGGTTTCATTGGCTTCCCGCACCAGACTGTCGCCGTGCTTGACGCGTTCGGCGGATGCGCTGATCAGCTGCTTGATTTCTCGCGCCGCCGCCGCGCTGCGCCAGACTGCGCACTTCGCCGGCCACCACAGCAAAGCCGCGCCCCTGTTCGCCAGCGCGCGCCGCCTCGACAGCAGCGTTCAGGGCCAGAATATTGGTTTGGAATGCGATGCCGTCAATGATGGCGATAATATCGACAATCTTTTTGGCGGACTCACTGATTTCCCCCATCGTCATGCCAACCTGCGTCACCACTTCGCCGCCCTGGCTGGCGATTTGCGCAGCGCTCACCGCCAAATGATTCGCCTGCTCGGCATTGGCGTTGTTGTTTTTCAGCGAGGCGGCGAATTCCTCCATGGTGCTGGCGGTTTCCTCCAGCGCGCTGGCCTGGGCCTCGGTGCGGCGCGCCAGATCGGCGCTTTCATTTGCAATCTGTTGCGCATGCTCATCGATTTCAGCAATCCCGTTGCGCACATCGCCTACCGCCGCCAGCAGATTCACATTCATCTGATTCAGGGCTTGCAATAACTGTCCCAATTCATCTTGGCGCCGGGTTGCGATGCGGTAGCTGAGGTCGCCGCTGGCGATGGTGCGGGCAAAATGCAAAGCTTGTTCGACCGGTTTTAGCAAGGCGTGCCGCAAACCGGCCCAGATCATCAGCACCCCGGCCAGCGCCAGCAGGCAGGCGCCGATCAGCCAGCTTTTGCCGCCATCGAACAGCGCCGCCAGCAGAGGCAGCAGCAGCAGCGCGGATAATGTCCCCATTTGCCAGCGCAGCCGGGCTGCAAGCGAGAGGGCGTCGAGCCGGGCGCGCCAGCCGCGCCAGCCGCTGCGCCATACCGCGCCGTGCCGCACTTGCAGACCGGCTTGCGGCTGTTCCCGTATCATCCGGTAAGCTTGTTCGGCGGCGCTGATTTCTTCTCTGGATGGGGCTACCCGCACCGACAGATAGCCGGTGACCTGTCCTTGTTCGCGGATGGGGGTGACATTCGCCTTGACCCAATAAAAATCGCCATTTTTGCAGCGGTTTTTGACGATGCCGGTCCAGGGAATGCCTTGTTTGATATCGCGCCAGAGATCGGCAAACGCCGCTTCCGGCATATCCGGATGGCGCACCAGATTGTGCGGCGCGCCGATTAACTCTTCTTCTGAAAAACCGCTGATGCGGATGAAGCCCGGGTTGGCGTAGGAAATTTTGCCTTTGAGATCGGTTTGCGAGACGATCACCTCATCCTCGCCCAGACGCTGCTCGATTTGCGTTACGGGTTGATTGATGCGCATGCTATTCCTCAATAGAACATGCCGCAGGTACGGGGCGGCGCCTTGAATATAGCGGTTTTCCAGTAACTTTTACAGCAATTGCCGGTGAAGTTGTTGCATAGCGGCACAGCTTGCCGCCGTTCTTGGCGTCTGTGCAATATTCAGGCTGGCGGATTTGCCAGCCTGTCTCTATTCAGTTGCTGGCGGCATGGCTTCCGGCATGCCAAAAAATTGCCGGTAGCAGCAATACATGCTGGCAAAGGCGAGCGCGAAAAATAAATTACCGCTGGCCAGCAGGATCATACTCACGCCCACATTGCCGAATAAAGCCTGGGCTAACATCAGCGGCGGCTGCATCGCAAAAGTGAACAGAATCAACGATAAAAACATGCCAAGGCCATACAGCAAAAATGCGCCCAGCGCGCGCCAGACCGAGACCATGCTGAAGAACAGGGCTTGCGCTACGCCCATGCGGCGCCAGCCGACCAGACCCGGGGTGAACCACAAGGCCATGAAGAAAGGGCACAGCAAGAGCAGGGAAAGCAGCACGGATTGCAAAAAGTGCGCGCTGTCAAAGCCGGGCGGCAGCTTGTTTTGATTGGCCGGATTGCTCAGGCTTTGAATCGTTTCCTGCCCCAATTGCAAGACCAGAATGGCGCCCGCCAGCAGTGCGGCGGCGACCCAGAACAGGCCCAGCAAGAGCATGGGTTTGAGCAAGGGGGCGCGCACGGTTTGCAGCAGGCTGTTCCAATCCTGCTTTTTGCCACTGTCAATATTGTGGCAGGCTTGCAGCATGATGAAGCACAAGGCCGGCGTCGCCAATTGCCACAGCAAGGCGCCGAAATCGCCCAACATCGCGCAAATAAACGCCAACGCCATCCACAGCAGTGAAAGAGACATTAATTCCGCAGGGCGTTTGCGCAGTAATTGCAAACCTTGCAAAATCCATTGCACGCCATCGCCAGCTTTCGCCATCTTTCAAGACTCCACAGGTAAGGCCGCTGCGCCATGCGCGATGCGCATGCGTAACACGCGCTCGAAATGGGCTGGATCATGCGGCGTCAGTTCTTCCGCCGGGCGTGGCCGGTGAAAATCAAACAGGCGCGAAATCCAGAAGCGCAGCGCAGCCAGACGCAGCAAAGCCGGCCATGCCTGCTGCTCATATTGATCAAAGGGACGCACCGTCTGGTACGCCTGCAGCATGGCGTGGCAGCGCGCGGCATCCAGCGCGCCGCTGTCAAGCGCAATGCACCAGTCATTTACCGTGATCGCCAGATCGTACAGCCAGGCATCGTCGCCGGCGAAATAAAAATCAAAGAAACCGCCCAGCACATTGCCCTGGAACATCACATTATTGCGGAATAAATCCAAATGCACCGGGCCGCGTTTGAGGTGATGCGCCGCATTGCTGGCGGCAAAGGCATCCTGGAAATGCATTTCCGCTAACAGCAAATGGCGCTGCGCCTGATCCAGAAACGGCAGCACCTGTTCCACCATGCCGCGCATCCAATCCAGATCGCGCAGATTTTGCTGCCGCAGCGGAAAATCGCGCCCCGCCAGATGCATGCGCGCCAGCATTTCGCCGCAGGCGGCGCAATGCGCCAGACCCGGCGCCATTTGCGAGGCGCCTTCGAGTTTGGAGACGATGCAAGCCGGTTTGTCTTTGAGCAAGAGCAAAATTTCGCCCTGGCGCGTGAGTTGCGGCTCCGGCGTCTTCACCCCGTGCAGCGCCAAGTGGCGCATCAGGTGCAGATAATAGGGGACGCGTTCAAACGGCAAGGTTTCAAAAATCGTCAGCACAAATTCACCGCGCGCGGTGTCGATGAAAAAATTGCTGTTCTCAATCCCGGAGGAAATGCCGCGCAAGCCATGCGCAGCGCCCAAATCATAGGCCTGGATCCAGTCTTGCAGCTCGTCCAGGCGCAAAGGTGTGAAGACGGCCATGATTGCGCTTACTTGGCGGCGGAGGAGGCCGGTTTGGCTGCAGCCTCAGACTTGGCGTCTTTCGCGCCGTCTTCCTTGGGCTTTTTCTCGCCGCCAAATTCCATTACCTGCCATTGCGCCGGGCGCACCTGGTTGCTTTGCTTGTCGCCCGGCAGCGCGCCCGGCGTTTCATTCGGTTTCACCACATATTGGCTCTTGCCGCTCTTGACCTTGGCTTCCACCACTTTGCCATTCACCTTGCGCTCAGTGATCTTGCGTTCCGGCTCAGGCTTGCCCAATTGCAAGCTGTTTTCTTTGCTGATGTCCTTGGGCGCTTCCGCCGTTTTGGCGGCGGCGCTTGCGCTGGCGGCGGCGCTGGAAGCGGCAGAGGCCGCAGGCATGGGCGGCGGTGGCGGCGCATCAGCCGCACAAACATAAAAAGCCATGCCTAAACCTGAGAACAGGAGGGAGAGTTGAACTGGCAAACGCATGATGGCAACCATTGAGAAATGTGGAAAACTGACGCGCATTGTAGCAGTTGACAGCGCTTTTCCGCGCATGGCGGCGCGCTTTCCATCCGGGTTGCGCAATTGCGCACAGGCAAGCGGATGCGGCGGCGGATTAAATTCAAGGGGCAAGCTGTCAGCGCGCCGGATTTTGGCGATAATTCCAACCTTTGCCCGCTCTTGTGGAATCGTTTATGGAAAATACTTTACTGTTGGTAGATGGGTCGAGTTACCTGTATCGCGCGTTTCACGCGATGCCGGATTTGCGCGGCCCGCAAGGCCAGCCCACCGGCGCATTGAAAGGCATCGTGAATATGCTGCGCAGCCTGCGTCAGGATTATCCGAGCGCCTATCTGGCCTGCGTGTTTGACGCCAAGGGCAAGACTTTCCGTGACGATCTCTATCCCGAATACAAAGCGCAGCGGGCGCCGATGCCGGATGATTTGCGCGCCCAGATCGAGCCGATTCACGCCGCTGTGAAAGCGATGGGCTGGCCGGTGTTGATTGTTGAACAGGTTGAGGCGGATGATGTGATCGGCACGCTGGCGGTGCAGGCGGCGGCGGATGGCATGCAGGTGGTGATTTCAACCGGCGATAAAGACTTGGCGCAACTGGTGAATGACAAGGTGTACTTGATCAACACCATGAGCGGGGAAAAGCTGGATATTGAAGGGGTGCGCAATAAATTCGGCGTTGGCCCGGAATTGATCATCGATTATCTGACTTTAATCGGCGACACCGTGGACAATGTGCCGGGGGTGGCCAAGTGCGGGCCGAAAACCGCCGTCAAATGGCTGCAGGAATATGGCAATCTGGATGGCGTGATCGCGCATGCCGACAAAATCGGCGGGGTGGTCGGCGGCAATCTGCGCGCCGCGCTGGACTGGCTGCCAATGGGGCGCCAATTGATCACCGTCAAGACCGATTGCGACTTGCAGGGACATATGCAAGATATTCGCAGCAGTTTGCAGGCGCGTCCCGAAGATGATGCGGAATTGCTGGCGTTTGCGGCGCAATACGGCGTGCGCATCGCCTCGCCGGCAGCCAAAGCCGCCGTCAAAGCGCAAGCGCCGGCCCCTGCGCCGGCGCCCGTCAGCGGCGACTTATTTCCCGGCGCGCCGCTCGAAACCCAATACGAAACGGTGCTGGAGCCGGCCCATCTGGAACAGTGGCTGGCGCGCATTTCTGCAGCGCAATTGACCGCGTTTGATACCGAAACCACTTCGCTGGAGCCGATGCATGCGCGCCTGGTCGGCATCTCGCTCTCAGTGCAAGCCGGCGCGGCTTGCTACATCCCGCTGGCGCATCAATATCCCGGCGCGCCGCAGCAAATCGGGGTGGAGGCCGCTTTACAGATTCTGCGCCCCTGGCTGGAGAGTGAGCAGCATCATAAAGTGGGACAGAATCTGAAATATGACGCGCATGTGCTGGCGAATCATGGCGTGAATTTGCGCGGCATCCGGCATGACACCTTGCTGCAATCGTATGTGCTGGAATCGCACAAACCGCACGATATGGACAGCCTGTCTTTGCGCCACTTGAATCGCAAAACCATCAAGTATGAAGAAGTGTGCGGCAAGGGGGCGCAGCAAATCGGCTTTGATCAGGTGGAGATTGAACGCGCCACCGCCTATGCGGCGGAAGATGCGGATGTCACCTTGCAACTGCATCAGGCTTTGTGGCCGCAGCTGGAGTCAGCGCGCGATGCCGCCGGCCATGGTTTGCGCTATGTGTACGAGGAACTTGAATTGCCGACCGCGCGCGTGCTCTTGCGCATGGAGCGCAACGGGGTCTTGATCGACGCGCAGGAATTGGCGCGCCAGTCGCAGCATTTGGGCGAAACCATTATGCAGCTGGAGCAAAAAGCGTATGAATTGGCGGGGCAGCCTTTTAATATGAATTCGCCCAAACAGCTGGGCGAATTGCTGTTTGGCAAATTGCAGTTGCCGGTAGTCAAAAAAACCGCCACCGGCGCACCTTCCACCGATGAGGAAGTGCTGCAAAAACTGGCTGAGGATTATCCCTTGCCCAAGGTGTTGCTGGAATATCGCGGCCTGGCTAAGTTGAAATCAACTTATACCGACAAATTGCCCAAAATGGTGAACCCGGACACGGGACGGGTGCATACCAATTATGCGCAGGCGGTGGCGGTGACAGGCCGGCTGGCTTCTAATGATCCGAATTTGCAGAATATCCCGATCCGCACAGCAGAGGGGCGGCGCATCCGCACCGCATTTGTGGCGGCGCCGGGCAAGCACATCGTGTCGGCTGACTATTCGCAAATCGAATTGCGCATCATGGCGCATATTTCACAGGACGCGAACATGCTGCGCGCCTTTGCGGAAGGCATTGATATTCACCGCGCCACCGCCAGCGAGGTCTTCGGCATTCCGCCGGAACAGGTCAGCAGCGAGCAGCGGCGCTATGCCAAAGTGATTAATTTCGGCTTGATTTATGGCATGGGCGTGTTTGGTTTGGCGCAAGCGATGGGCGTTGAGCGCGAGGCGGCGAAAAATTATATCGACCGTTATTTTCAGCGTTTCGCCGGTGTGCATGAATACATGGAAAGCACGCGCCGCGAAGCGCGCGCGCGCGGCTATGTGGAAACCGTATTCGGGCGCCGCCTGTGGTTGCCGGAAATCAATTCGCCGAATGGCCCGCGCCGCGCTGGCGCAGAACGTGCGGCGATTAATGCGCCGATGCAGGGTACTGCGGCGGATTTGATCAAGCTCGCCATGCGCGCGGTGCAAGATTGGCTGGAGCAAAGCCGGCTTGAGACGCGCATGGTGATGCAGGTGCACGATGAATTGGTGTTGGAGACGCCGGAGCATGAGTTGGATTTGGTGAAGACCGAATTGCCGCGTTTGATGGCAGGCGTGGCGGCTTTGCGCGTGCCTCTGCTGGCGGAAGTGGGGGTGGGCGCGAATTGGGATCAGGCGCACTGAGGAGATGGTCATGCAGCAGGATTTTGCCGCCGCGCGTTTTATCAAAGAAATCGGACGCGGACGCGATGGCGCTCGCGCCATGGGGCTGGAGGATGCGCAGGAATTGTATGGCGCCATGCTGGATGGCCGGGTCGCCGATCTGCAGCTGGGCGCGATTTTGCTGGCCATGCGCATCAAGGGCGAGAGCGTGGAGGAGCTGCATGGATTTTTGCGCGCCGCGCATGCGCGCATCCCGCCTTTGAGTGCGCCTGCCGGCGAATTTGCGCCGGTCTTGTTGCCCAGTTATAACGGCGCGCGCCATGCGCCGAATCTCTTGCCCTTGCTGGCGTGCATGTTGGCGCAGCGCGGCGTGCCGGTCTTGATTCACGGCGTATTGCAAGATGCGGGACGGGTCGCCACGGCGGAAGTGATGCGCGCCGCCGGCTTGCCGCTGGCGCAGCAGCCGATTCATATTTACGCCAGCTGGCAGCGGCATCAGCCGGCGTTTATGGCGATTGATCATCTGTCCCCCGAATTGGCGAAACTGCTCAGCTTGCGGCGCGTTTTGGGGGTGCGCAACTCCACTCACAGCGTGGTCAAATTGTTGCAACCTTTCGCTGAACCTGCGTTGCGCATCACGTCTTACACCCACCCGGAATATTTGCGCGTGCTGAGCGCGTATTATCAAAGCGCGGAAGCGGCCAGCCTGGGCGACGCCTTATTGATGCGCGCCACAGAAGGCGAAGCGGTGGCGAATGTGCGGCGCGCGCAGCAGATTGATGCGTTTTGCGCGGGCGCACAAAGCACGCTGGTGCAGCGCGAAGAAGTGGCCGGGCCGCCGCCTGACTTACCGGAACGGGGTGCGGCGGAAACGGCGGCCTGGATGGACGAAGTCTTGTGTGAGCAGCGCCAAGTCCCGCCGGCTTTGCTGGAACAGGTGGAGCAGATTTGCCAGGCTGCGCGCGCTTTGCGCGCGCGTTTGCCGCTGTCAGGAGGGCCGGGCGCAGGATACCAGCGCGGCTAAAATCACATCGCGCCATTTCTTTGGCGTGCCCTCGTTTTTCTCTTTCGGCAATTCTGTGCGCGCTTCGCTGTAATCGGCGTACAGCATGCCAAAGAAACGGCCATTCACAGATAACGACCAGACCTGGAAAGACTTGCCGCCGACCAGCGGATGAAACCATTCCGGCAGCAGCCGGCTGTAAGTCGGGTTGCGGATATCGCCCACATACACGTCTGCATTTTTGCTCATCAAAATGCGGAACAGATCAGGGCGCTGGCCATGACAGTGGAATTTTTGCGCGATTTGATTGGCATTGCGCCCCACGCCGGAGACCGCAGTCAAGCCGCCTGAGCCATCCGGCAGACACAGCAAAACCAGATCGAAATCATATTCATCATGCAGGATGCGTAAAGCCTGATGAATCATATCAATCGGCTTTTTACCGCCTGAGCGTGGATTGGGGCGGGTCAGACTGTCTTGGGAAGACAGCGAGTCGAGCACTTTTTCAGAAGACTTGCGCAACATCATGCGCGCATGCTCGACATCGCAAGGGTACTGCATATCTTTCAACATGCTGTCGAGGTCGGCCAGAGCGCCTTGAATCCATTCCTGAGTTTCATCGTTTTTCAAACCCAGGGCCTGGTGGAAGAAATTCAAATCATGCTGAATCACAATCCGCTCACGTCCTTCCGGCAGGCGGAACAGGGCGTCTGTCACATCGCGCGCAAACAGCGCAGCCACCGGATGCCAAGCTTGCGCGCTGGCAGGCGGGCGCGGCGGCACTTTTTCGGCGCGCACCGCCAGACTTTGTTGCAATACGTCGGGAAAACTCCAGTGTTGCGCCGCCATATTGCCCAACTCTTCAAAGCTCATGCCCAGGGTATGGCTGATCGCCTCATCTTCAGTCAAATTGCGCTCAGCCTGCAGAGTGTGGCTTTTTTCAATTTCGTCGAACAGATAATAATAGGCGCAGATGCGTCCCAGATTTTGCAGCAGGCCGCAGACCTGCGCTTCTTGCGGATTGTAACGGCCACCATTGTGACGCGTGATGATGGCGCTGAGCGCGCCGCAAAACCAGGCCGCAATAATCTCGGCATGCAGATGTTGTAATTGCGATTTGTTTTGTATCGACGCCAGCAGCGGGAGCGCGGCGGCGGTCTGTTTGACGGTGCTCAGACCCAGTACGGAAATGGCCTGATCAATGCTTAACACATTGCTTTTGCCGCGTGCGGTGGCGTTGGCGGCGCGCAGCAATTTACAAGTCAGGCCAGCGTCGCGCAAAGCGGCAACCACGATTTCACGATTGCCGGATAAGGTGTCTTCATCCATATTCACAATCGCGTTCACCGAGCTGGCAAGCGCGGCAAAACCCTCGTCCTGATCCAGCAGCGTTAATAGCTTTTGCGTGGTTTCTGCGCGCAAGTCTTTTTGCTCATCCATAACGTGTCCTGTTTCCGCTTGCGCCCGGCGTCAGCCCTGACCGCATGAATTGGGCGGCAGGTGGCAGGCAGGGCATTGGTCGTCTGTCTGGCCTTCTTTGGGCCATACTACGTGAGCCGGCTGCGCGCCGCAACAGCGAGCATGCGCAAACAGGGCGCGCGGGCCTGAATTGTTGCGGCGCCGCTGCATCGCTTTTTTGCCCGCCTTATGCGCGCTGGCGCCGCGATCCTCTGGCAACATCGCCTAAGTGGATGGGGTTTGCCTGTATCGGGTGGAGAAAATAGTCTGGCAGTCTGTGTTGTGTTTTTGCCGCGCAGGGCGGCGCCAGAGAGGCGGTTTTGGAATTTGTCGCCCGGTCGAGACAAAATGCGTAAAAATTCAGCAGGGTCTTCACAATTTTCCGGATTGCTGCTAGAATTTCGCTCTTCCTAATAATCCTTGGCACAGATTTTACATGACCACCATCCGCCTGAAAGAAAATGAGCCGTTTGAAGTCGCTATGCGTCGCTTCAAGCGCACCATTGAAAAAACCGGTCTGTTGACCGAACTGCGCGCACGCGAATTCTATGAAAAGCCGACCGCAGAGCGTAAGCGCAAATTGGCTGCCGCCGTGAAACGCCACTACAAGCGTATTCGCAGCCAGCAGTTGCCGAAAAAGATGTACTGATCGCTGCTTCGCACGATATACCGCTGGCCCGAATTTTCGGGCTTTTGGTATTTTTGGGCGCGCAGCGTTCTTTTTTTGGAATTCAGCCGGTCGGCTGATTCTCTGCCGTTTTCACGGCTACCGCCAGATTGCTGGCGTCATTGCCTGCTCCGGTTCGCCGCAGCGGGATATCGTTGTTTTCGGCTGTGCTTGCGCCTGCCGCATCTTTTCTCCGGGGAATACACATGGGCTTGAAAGAACAGATCAATGATGATGTCAAGAATGCGATGCGCGCCAAAGACAGCGCCCGGCTTGGCACATTGCGTTTGCTGACTGCTGAAATCAAGAAGAAGGAAGTGGATGAGCGCGTCGATGTGCAAGACGGTGATGTCATCGCCATTTTGGGCAAGATGATCAAGCAGCGCAAAGATTCCATTACCCAATTTGAAGCCGGCGGCCGTCAGGATCTGGCGGATAATGAGCGCGCTGAAATGACGGTGCTGTCGGCCTATCTGCCGGCTGCCATGTCGGACGCGGAAGTGGACGCCATCGTTGCCGCCGCCATCGCTGAAACCGGCGCCGCCGGCCCGCAGGATATGGGCAAGGTGATGGGCGTGGTCAAGGCCAAGGTGGCAGGCCGTGCGGATATGGGCGTGGTTTCGGCCCGTATCAAAGCGGCTCTGGCCAAGTAATACCAAGCAAGTCCGGGCGCCGTGTGATTCCTCCCTCATTCATTCAGGATTTACTCAACCGGGTGGATATCGTTGATATCGTCGGCGCCCGCGTGCAATTAAAAAAAGGCGGCGCAAACTATATGGGTTTGTGCCCCTTCCACAGCGAAAAATCCCCCAGTTTCACGGTTTCTCCTTCCAAGCAGTTTTACCACTGTTTTGGTTGTGGCGCGCATGGCACCGCGATCGGTTTTTTGATCGAATGGGGCGGCATGGGCTTTGTCGAGGCGGTGCGCGAACTGGCTTCCGGGGTTGGCATGCAAGTGCCGGAAGAGGATGAGAAAATCCCGCCGGCGCAACGTCAGGCGGCGCAGGCGAAAAACCTGGCCTTGTCTGATCTGATGACGCGCGCAGCCGATTTTTACCGCAAGGAATTGCGCGGCGCCACCCACGCCATCGCCTATCTGAAAGGACGCGGCCTGACCGGTGAAATTGCAGCGCGCTTTGGCTTGGGCTATGCGCCTGCCGGCTGGGATGCTTTACGCCGCGTGTTTCCGGATTACGATGCGCCGGAACTGGTGCAAGCCGGCTTGCTGATTGAGCGTGAAGAAGGGGATGGCGGCGCCGGGCGGCGCTATGACCGGTTTCGCGACCGCATCATGTTCCCGATCCGTAACAGCAAAGGGCAGGTGATCGCGTTTGGCGGGCGCGTACTGGATCAGGGCGAACCAAAATATCTGAACTCGCCGGAAACCCCGCTGTTTCAAAAAGGCCAGGAATTGTATGGCTTGTTTGAAGGGCGGCAGGCGGTGCGCGAAGCAGGTTATGTGCTGGTGACTGAGGGTTATATGGATGTGGTCGCGTTAGCACAGCACGGTTTTGCGCAAGCGGTGGCGACGCTGGGCACTGCTTGCACCAGCACCCATGTGCAAAAGTTGTTGCGCATCAGCGATTGTGTGATTTTCAGTTTTGATGGCGATAACGCAGGGCGGCGCGCCGCGCGCCGCGCACTGGAAGCCTGCTTGCCTTTTGCCACCGATGGCAAAAGCCTGAAGTTTCTGTTTTTGCCGCGCGAGCATGATCCGGACAGCTTTGTGCGCGAATATGGTCGAGCGGCATTTGAGCAGGAAGTGGCGCAAGCCATGCCGCTGTCGCAATTTCTGATCAACACAGCGGTTGATGAAAACGATTTGGACGAGCCGGAGGGGCGCGCGAATACCTTGAATGCCGCCAAGCCGCTGTTGCAAGCTTTGCCGCCGAATGCCTTGCGCATGCAAATTGTGCAATTGCTGGCCAAGGTGGTGGACGCCAAGCCGGAGCAGCTTGAGCAGATCTGTGAATTGCAAAAGCCGGTGCTGGTGACCGGCTTTGCCAAACCGGCGCGCCAGCGCAGTGCGCCCACGCCGCTGGCTTTGCAAGTGATGCGGATTTTGATCGCGCATCCGCAGTTGGTGGAGGAAGTCACCCCGGAAGGTTTGCAAGCCCTGTTGGCGCGCGCGCCGGAATCGGCGGAATTGCTGGAGCAATTGATAGGGATTGCGCTGGAATTGGGCGAGCATGCCAATTTTGCGCAATTATCAGAACAATTACGCGAGTTTGAGGATTTTTCCGCCATGATACGTGCGGTGGCGGCGGAGCCTGAGCAGGATGCGCAGGCCTGCCGCCTGGAATTGCGCGGCGCATTGCGCAAAAACCGTCTGTTAGCGCTCAAAGAAGAACAAAACCAGCTGATGCAAGGCGAAGTGACGCCGGCAGTGGCGCAGCGCTATCGCGACATCACGCAACTGATACAGGCGATGCAGCGCGAAGAGGAGGCTGAACGCGGCCCGCGCTGAGTTTTTCGGCGCGAAATACATTTTGATATTGAAAAAACGGCGTTTGCAGCACATCTTGTATGCAGCGCCCCATGACTGTGCTTCTGGCCATCCTTACCTTGGAGCAATGGAAAACCCGGTACCCGTGTTATAATATAAGGCTTATGTAAACTGCCTTTGGGGTTCGGATTTTCTGCCTGGCCCGTTGCAAGCAGCCCTCGCGGCGCCGGCACAGAAGGCACAGTCGTTTCGCAAACTTTCCAACTGATGGCGAAGGCAATGAAGAAACCTGCTAAAACCCTGAGTCTCCCCGCAAAAAACAAAACGCCGGAAGGCGAAATCGACAATGGCGGCGCGGATGCGCCGACCGTTGAAGTGAAATACAAGCGCAGCATGCGCGCCAAAGTCGAATTGGCGCAGGATGACGAGGCAGTGGCAGGCAAGCCGGCGCGCGGCGCCAGGCATGCAGCTGCTGAGCCGGTCGAAGTCAAAGTTGGCAATGCCCCTACCGTGTCGCAGACCACCGATGCCGCCACACTGGCCGCCATCGATACTTCGGGCTATGTGCTGCCTGGCGTCAAAGTGCCGGGCCGGCGCGGGCGCAAACCGAAAGAATTCCAGCCGGAAAATGATGAAGTCGCGGCCCTGAACGCCGTTGAGCGCGCCGAATTGAAAGCCGCCGACAAGGCCAAGGCCAAAGACCGCAAAGCCAAGGAAAAGGCATTGCTGAAAGACGCATTCTCTTCAGACACCGAAGCGACTGAAGAGGAATTGGAGCGGCGCCGGCAAAAACTCAAAACCCTGATCAAATTCGGCAAAGAGCGCGGCTTTTTGACCTATGCCGAGATCAACGACCATCTGCCGGACAATATTGTCGAACCGGATGCAATTGACGGCATCATCAGCACTTTCAACGACATGGGCATCGCGGTGTACGAACACGCGCCGGATGCGGAAACCCTGTTGCTGTCGGACAATGTGGCCATCGTCACCAGCGATGATGAAGCCGAAGCCGCTGCCGAAGCCGCCTTGTCCACCGTGGACTCCGATTTTGGCCGCACCACCGACCCGGTGCGTATGTATATGCGTGAAATGGGTTCGGTCGAGCTGTTGACGCGCGAAGGTGAAATTGAGATCGCCAAGCGTATCGAAGACGGCTTGCGCGACATGATTCAAGCCATTTCCGCCTGCCCGATCACCATCGTTGAAATCATCGAGGCCGGCGAACGCATCGCCAAAGAAGAAGTGCGCGTGGATGAAGTGGTGGATGGCATTGTGGACCCGGACGCGCAGGAAGATGAGCAGGCGCTGGCGGCGGATGCCGAGCACGACGAAGATGAAGACGAAGACGCCGACGAGGAAGAAGACGATGATGTCGGCGGCGGTTCGGCGGCAGCCGGCTTCTCCAGCGAACAGCTGGAGCAGCTGAAAAAAACGGCGCTGGAAAAATTTGAAAATATCTCGCAGCACTACAAAAAAATGCGCAAGTGCTACGAGAAAGAGGGTTATCACTCCAAGTCTTATCTGAAAGCGCAGGAAGCGATTTCGCATGAATTGCTGGGCCTGCGTTTTACCGCCAAGATGGTGGAAAAACTGTGCGACACCCTGCGCGGCCAGGTGGATGAAGTGCGTCATATCGAGAAGCAGATTCTGGATGTGGCGGTGAACAAGTGCGGCATGCCGCGCGCCCACTTCATCAAAGTGTTCCCGGGCAATGAAACCAATCTGGAATGGGTGGATGGCGAAGTCGCCGCCGGCCATGCTTACAGCGCCGTGCTGGGCCGGAATATTCCGACCATCAAGGAATTCCAGCAACGCCTGATTGATTTGCAAGCGCGCGTGGTGCTGCCGCTGCAGGATTTGCGCAACATCAACCGTCAAATGGCGGCGGGTGAAATGAAGGCGCGCAAAGCCAAGCGCGAAATGACCGAAGCCAACTTGCGTCTGGTGATTTCCATCGCCAAAAAGTACACCAATCGCGGCTTGCAATTCCTCGACTTGATCCAGGAAGGCAATATCGGCTTGATGAAGGCGGTGGACAAATTTGAATACCGTCGCGGTTATAAATTCTCGACCTACGCCACCTGGTGGATCCGTCAGGCCATCACGCGCTCCATCGCGGATCAGGCGCGCACCATCCGGATTCCGGTGCACATGATAGAGACCATCAACAAGATGAACCGCATTTCGCGCCAGATTCTGCAGGAAACCGGTTCAGAGCCGGATCCGGCCACCCTGGCGGCGAAGATGGACATGCCGGAAGACAAAATTCGCAAGATCATGAAGATTGCGAAAGAACCGATCTCGATGGAAACCCCGATTGGCGACGATGATGATTCGCATCTGGGCGACTTCATCGAGGACAACAACACCCTGGCCCCGGCGGACGCCGCCTTGCACGCCTCCATGCGTGGCGTGGTGAAAGATGTGTTGGACTCGCTGACCCCGCGCGAAGCGAAAGTGCTGCGCATGCGTTTCGGCATCGAAATGTCCACCGACCACACGCTGGAAGAGGTTGGCAAGCAATTTGACGTGACGCGCGAACGCATCCGCCAGATCGAAGCCAAGGCGCTGCGCAAACTGCGTCATCCTTCACGTTCGGATAAGTTGAAGAGTTTCCTGGAAGGGAATTGATTCAGTCCTTACCTGCCAGATGTATAATCATAAGAGGCTTTGTTCCGTATTGGAGGTGAAAATGGATGCAGCTACTGCAAGCAAGTATGGCTTGAAATACATACCAAAAACTGAGGTTGTACGCCCCAAAAACTTGCAGTCATTAAATGATGACAATGTGGATATCATTGAGATTGCAAAGCGCGTGATGGAAGAGCACAAAGAAGTGCTGGATGCATTAGCAAAACGCTGATTTCAGCTAGAGCCGCAGCCTGAGTTTCCCTTAAGTTGCGGTTTTTTCTGAGAAAAATTATTTCTTGTTGTCAATAGATTTGCGGAAAACGTAATGATTGGTGCGAAGAAGGTAATGGAAATCCATGATCTTGTGATTATGCAAGAAGGTGGGTTGCTTGGTGATCATGGCGTTGGAGCGATTGAGGGAGCATTAAGCCGAGTCATCAATCGGATAATGTACGAGGGGATGGAAGATGCCTATGAAATTGCAGCAATGTATGCAGTTTCAATTGCTCGTGGACATGTTTTTAATGATGCAAATAAAAGAACAGCACTATTAACAGCATTGTCATATCTTGAGTCGCAGGATATCTGGGTATCAAGAAGCCCGCAGCTTGAAGAAATGATGGTGGATGTTGCGCAGGGTTTGATTGACTACAAAGATTTTGCGCATGCACTTTACATGTGTGCGAAAAAGTGAGTTGATTTTAACGTCAATTTTCGTCCCTTCACCGAAGAACTGATAAAATTCTCCGCTTCGGGCCTCTAGCTCATGCCTGGTTAGAGCAGCGGACTCATAATCCGTTGGTGCCGAGTTCGACTCTCGGGGGGCCCACCAGAATGTAAGCCGCAGCGTGCAAACGTTGCGGCTTTTCTGCTTTTTGCAGCTTGCATCGCGACGAATGCTGGGTTATGGTGAAGTCCAGGCGTATGCCGGCTGGCAAAAGTGATAAAATAGAGAGTTGCCTGCATGCAAGATCAGGCGCCATGCGGAACCCGCATGCGGTTTTCCTCCTCAACCAAGCTTGACGAAAGACATGTCAGATACTGCCGACCCAGTTATTCCCGCTGCAGACACGCCAACCGACGTTGCGGAAAACCGCCCGCGCTTTGCCGATTTTGGCCTGGCGCCGCAAATTCTCAAAGCGCTGGAAGCCCAGGGCTATCTATACCCCACCCCGATTCAGGAGCAGGCGATTCCTATCGTCATGCAAGGACGGGATGTGATGGGCGCCGCACAAACCGGCACCGGCAAAACCGCCGGCTTTTCCCTGCCTATCATCCAATTACTGTTGCCCACGGCAAACGCCAGCATGTCGCCGGCGCGCCATCCGGTGCGTGCGCTGATTTTGACGCCGACGCGTGAGTTGGCGATTCAGGTCGCCGAAAATGTGAAGGCTTATTCCCAATTCACTTCCCTGCGCTCCACCGTGGTGTTTGGCGGCATGGATATGAATCCGCAGGCGGAAAAATTGCGCGGCGGGGTGGAGATCGTGATCGCCACGCCGGGCCGTTTGCTTGACCATGTGGCGCAAAAAACCGTCAGCTTGAGCCAAACCCAGTTGCTGGTGATGGATGAAGCTGACCGTATGCTGGACATGGGCTTTTTGCCTGATTTGCAGCGCATCATTTCGCTGCTTCCGGCCAAGCGGCAAAATTTAATGTTTTCCGCCACCTTCTCGCCGGAAATCAAAAAACTCGCCGCCACCTTCCTGAATAACCCGGTCAGCATCGAAGTTGCGCGCAGCAACTCGACGAATGAAAACGTGACCCAGGTTTTGTATCAGATCGAGGAAGAGGACAAAAACGATGTGATCGCGCATCTGATCCGCAGCCGCAATCTGAAGCAGGTGCTGGTGTTCTCCAATACCAAAGTGGGCGCTTCGCGTCTGTCGCGCCAATTGGAGCAGGAAGGCATCAAAGCCACTGCGATTCATGGCGACAAGACCCAGCAAGAGCGTTTAGCCGCCCTGCAGGCGTTCAAAGATGGCCAGACCGATGTGCTGGTGGCGACAGACGTGGCGGCGCGCGGCCTGGATATTGCCGAACTGCCGTGCGTGATCAACTATGATTTGCCGTTTAACGCCGAAGATTATGTGCACCGGATTGGCCGCACAGGCCGCGCCGGCGCCAGCGGCGATGCGATTTCTCTGTTTTGCGCCAAAGATGAGCGCTGTCTGCAAGACATTGAAAAGCTGATCAAACGCAAGCTGGAAAAGCAGAAATTGGACGATTTCGCGCCGCGCCGTTCCAGCGAACGCAGTATGCGCCGCGAAGAAGCTGACAATTGGCGCAACCGCAATGCTGAACGCAGCCCGTATGCGAATAATGCCGGACGCGGGCCGAAGCGGGAAAAAGTCGATCCCTGGTTCCTCAAACCCTATGAGCCGAGCAAGAGCGGCCCGGCGCCCACGCCAGCACCCGCAGCACGCCCGGCGAAGCAGCAAAAACTCGCCTTCCTCCTGGGTGGGCGGCCAAGCCAGGCTTGAGGGGGCATCGCGCCGCTGTGCAAGCGGCGCGTCTCAATCCACCCAGCGCGCGCGCCAGCTTTGCAGCGCGCGCCGCCAAAATGCCGCCAAACTGTCTGCGCCCACTGTATCGAGCTGCAAAAATCCGGCCGCCTGCTGCAGCAGCGCCAAGCGGCTGGCTTCATCGGCGCCGGGCAAAATCGGCGCGGCCCCGGTTTGTTTCGATAATTTTTCCCCGCCTGCATTCACCACCAGCGGCAAATGCAAATAACGCGGCCGGGCATAGCCTAATAAATCCTGCAAATACAACTGGCGCGCGCTCGAATCCAGCAAATCCATGCCGCGCACCACATCGCTCACACCTTGTTCCGCATCATCCACCACCACCGCCAGCTGATAAGCCCAATAGCCTTCCACCCGGCGCAATACAAAATCGCCCACTTCGCTGGCTAAAGCCTGTTGGCAGGGGCCGAGGTGGCGGTCGTTGAAGGTGATCAGATCGTGCGGCGCATCCGGCACGCGCAAACGCAGGCTGCGCCCGCTTTTGCCAGGGGGCAGACCCTGGCGACAGGTTCCGGCATACAGCGGCGCGCCATCCGCCGCCCGCAGCGTGCTGCTGAGGGCGATTTCGCTGCGGCTGCAGGCGCAGGGGTAAACATATGTCCCCAGACGTGCGCAGGCCTCAGCATAGCGCTGCTTGCGCTCGCTCTGGCGCAGAATCGGGCCATCGCTGTGCATGCCGAGCTGGCCCAGCACTTCGATAATCGCGGCTTCCGCTCCGGCCACGCTGCGCGCTTCATCCACGTCTTCAATCCGCAGCAGCCAGCGCCCGTCATGTGCGCGCGCATCCAGAAAACTGCCCAGCGCTGTCACCAAAGAGCCGGCATGCAAGGCCCCGGTGGGGGAGGGCGCAAAGCGCCCGACATAGGGTGCAAGCAAAATGTTTCCTCAGGTTGAATAATCAAAAACGGTGCAGCAAAGCAAGCCGCCATTCCCGGCGACGGGCGGCGCTGCTGCCGCAGGCAAGCTTCGCTTTGCATGAAAAAGCATACACGTTCAAGAGAATAATTTTTCCCAGCAAGCCGGATCGGAAAATTTTTGCACAAACCAGCGCGTGCATTTACCTTGCGCAGTTTTGCGCCAACCCAGATGCAGGGTGTCGGGCGGCTTGGCCTGCAGGGTTTGCTTTTCCACCAGCAAACCGCGCGCCAGAAACTGGGCCGCCATATGGCGCGGCAAATGGCCGCAACCCAGTCCAGCCAATTGCGCCTGCAATTTGTCTTGCAAACAGGGTACGGTGAGCACTTCCTGCCCGCTCAATAAACCAAAGCTGCTGGTCGGCAAATTCCTTGCGCTGTCCCCGACTGCAATCACGCGGTGGGCCTGAATTGTCATGCTCTCCAATGGCTCTTGTGCTTGCGCCAAAGGGTGCGCGGGCGCGATTGCAAAAATCCATTCCACACTGGCCACCGCCTTCATTTGAAAAACGCCGCTGCTGCGCAAAATTTCCGGCCCGCCCGCCGCCGTGCCTAACACGATATCGGCCCGCCCATCCAGCAAGGCTTCCCATACTCCGGTCAGCACCTCAAACGCAAAACGCAAACGTGTGCCGGGCATGGTTTCCTCAAATTCCTGAATCAGCGGCAGCAATTTTTCAAACGCCACCACATTGTCAATCGCCAGCCGCAATTCCACTTCCCAGCCGCGCGCGGTGCGCTGCACGCGGCGCTCCACTTCCGCCGCTGCCGCCAGCAAACTGCGCCCCTGTTCCAGCAACTCGCGCCCGGCGGCGGTGAGTTGCGCGCGATAGCCGCGCCGGTCAAACAGCAGCACATCCAAATCCTCCTCCAGCTTGCGCACGCTGTAGGTGAGGGCGGACGGGGTGCGCTGCAGCGCCTCAGCTGCGGCGGCAAAGCTGCCTTGGCGCGCAATCGTATCCAGGATTTGCAAGGCTTCCAGGGTCAGCATCATGATAAAAACATGTTCAAAAAAATTGAATGAGTTGTCCAGCGATGGGGCCTTATCTGGGCCGCAACTGAGCGCTATAGTAACGTCATCGCAGCACGAAATTAAAAAAAACGTGCGGCGGAATCAGAAAAAATTTTGAATAAGGAACTCATCATGATGCGCTTACGCAAAGCAGACCAACGCGGTTACGCTGACCATGGCTGGTTGCAATCCTGGCACAGTTTTTCTTTCGCTGATTATTACGACGCCAACCATATGCACTTCGGCCCCTTGCGCGTGATCAATGACGACTGGATCGCGCCCGACAATGGTTTTGGCATGCACGGCCACCGCGATATGGAAATCATCAGCTATGTGCTGGCCGGCGAATTGAGCCACAAAGACAGTATGGGCAATGGCAGTGTGATCCGTCCCGGCGCAGTGCAGCGTATGAGCGCCGGCAAAGGCGTGCTGCACTCTGAGTACAACCATGGTCAGGACACCACTCATCTGTTGCAAATCTGGATTCATCCATCGCAGCCGGGCGGCTCGCCTTCGTATGAGGAAAAAGTTTTCCCGACTGAGGAAAAGCAAGGCCGCCTGCGCCTGGTCGCCTCGCCTGATGGGCGCGAGGGCAGCGTCTCGATGCAGCAGGACGCCTTGCTGTATGTTGGACTGTTTGACGGCGCACAGCAAGCCAGTCTGGCGCTGCGCCCGGGTCGTCTGGCCTATGTGCACTTAGCACGCGGCGCCTTGCAAGTGAATGGCCAGGCTTTACAAGCTGGCGACGCCTTGCTCTTGCAAGACGAAGCGCAGATCAGCATCAGCCAAGGCGAGGCGGCGGAAGTGCTGGTGTTTGATCTGCCGCCGCAATAAATCTGTTTTCTACTGAATACATGCGGGGCGCGGCCAGGCGCCGGCTCCCGCTCACCCTGAAAAAACGAAAGGAAGCATCATGGCTAAAATCGCAGTTGTTTATCATTCCGGCTACGGCCACACCCAGAAACAGGCGCAGAGCGTATTTGCCGGCGCGCAATCGGTCAGCGCGGATACGCATTTACTGGCGATTGACGCAGAAGGCAATCTCGACGCCGCAGCCTGGGAAACCCTGGCGCAAGCTGACGCCATTATTTTCGGCGCACCGACTTATATGGGCATGGCTTCCTGGCAATTCAAAAAATTCGCCGACGCCACCTCCAAAGCCTGGTTCACTCAGCAATGGAAAGACAAGCTGGCGGCCGGTTTCACCAATTCCGCCAGCATGAATGGCGACAAGCTCTCCACCTTGCACTATATGTTCACTTTGGCGATGCAACACGGCATGTTGTGGGCGGGCACAGGCATGTTGCCGGCCAACCGTAAAGAGTCAGGCCGCAACGATGTGAACTACCTTGGTTCATTCGCAGGCGCCATGGCGCAAAGTCCATCCAACGCTTCCGCCGAAGAAGGCCCGCTGCCCGGCGATTTGGAAACTGCGCGCCTGTTTGGTGAGCGTATCGCGCAGCAGGCGGCCCGCTTGCGCGCTTGATGCAGCAGGCGCGCTGCGGCAGGCTTTCAGGGTGTAAAGTATGGCAATTGCCGCACGTTATGTGCGGCAAGCGCACTTTAAATTGCCAGATGAAAGCATGAAGCCGACACCCGATGTAAGCGATGCGCACTTAGTGCAAGACATCCGCCAACTGATAGAACAAGGCCGGCGCCAGCTGGCCGCCAGCGTCAACAGCGCCTTGACCCTGCTGTATTGGCAGATCGGCCAGCGCTTGCGCAGCGAAATCCTGCAAGGCGCGCGCGCCGCCTATGGCGAACAAATCGTCGCCGGCGTGGCGACGCAACTTGAAGCGGAATATGGGCGCGGTTTTTCGGCGAAGAATTTGCGGCATATGCTGCGTTTTGTCGAGGCGTTTCCGGACGAGCAGATTGTCTCCGCGCTGCGGAGACAATTGAGTTGGACGCATATCAAGATGCTGATCTACATAGATGACCCGCTCAAACGCGATTTTTATCTGCAAATGAGCCAGCAGGAGGGCTGGAGCACGCGCATCTTGCAAGAGCGCATGGATTCTCTGTTATTCGAGCGCACCGCCTTATCCAGGCAACCACAAGCGCTGTTGACGCAAGAATTGGCACAGCTGCGCGCCAGTGGCGAAATGTCACCGGCCCTGGTCTTGAAAGACCCGTATGTGCTGGATTTTCTGGGATTGCAAGACCGCTATCTGGAAAAAGACCTGGAAGATGCGATCTTGCGTGAGCTGGAGCTTTTTTTGCTCGAACTCGGCGCCGGTTTCACCTTCGTCGCGCGGCAAAAGCGCATCCAGATCGACAACGACGATTTCTATATCGACCTGCTGTTTTACAACCGCCGCTTAAAGCGTCTGGTGGCGATAGATTTGAAGCTGGGCGATTTCAAAGCCGCCGACAAAGGGCAAATGGAGCTGTATCTGCGCTGGCTGGCCAAGTACGAACAGGAGCCGGACGAGGCCCCGCCGCTGGGCATTATTTTATGCAGCGGCAAAAAACAAGAGCAAATCGAACTGCTGGAATTGGGCGCCAGCGGGATTCATGTTGCGGAATACCTGACGGCGCTGCCGCCGAAAGAGGTGCTGCAGGCGAAATTACAGGAGGCGGTGGCGCAATCGCGTCAAAGACTGGCAGCCACGGACAGCAGCCGCGAAGATTGAGTCTCATTTTACGGACAAGACCTTATGCGCGATCCTGCCTCATCCCCCGTGCGGCCTATAGCCGCCCCCGCCGGATTCGATTAGCATCAAGCTTCCCCGCATCATATGAAAGCCGCACATGAGCACCGCCAGTCCGCCGCCCGATCCTGCCGCCCGCGTTGCTGTCGGGCACAGCTTGATTGAAGATGTGTTGGCGCTGTTTACCGGCGCGGTGCTGGTCTCGCTCGGGGTTTCCATGTTTAAGCAAACCGGTTTGCTGACCGGCGGCACGGCGGGGCTGGCTTTTTTGCTGCACTATCTGGCGAAAATTTCCTTCGGCTGGGCGTTTTTCGCCATCAATCTGCCGTTTTACTGGCTCGCCTGGCGGCGCATGGGGCCGCGTTTCACCGTCAAAACTTTTTGCGCCATCGCCCTGGTGGCGTCGCTCTCAGATTTGCATCCGCGCTTATTTCAACTGCATGCGCTGACCCCGTTTTATGTCGCCTTGATCGGCGGCGTGATGATGGGGGCCGGGTTTATTATTTTGTTCCGCCATCAGGCCAGTCTGGGCGGCTTTAATATTCTGGCGCTGTATCTGCAAGAAAAATACCGCATCCCGGCTGGCAAATTATTGCTGGGGCTGGATTTGAGCATCTTGCTGATTGCTGTCAGCTTTGCCCAATGGCCGCTCTTGCTGGCTTCGGTGCTGGGCGCGGTGATGTTGAATGTCGCCATCACCTTGAACCACAAAGCCGGGCGTTATGTCGCGGTCTGATCCGTAAAACGCGCAAGCGTTTGCGCGCACCGCATTCTGCTGCTAGAATGCGCAGCTTGTCGCGGGTGTAGCTCAATGGTAGAGCAGGAGCTTCCCAAGCTTAAGACGAGGGTTCGATTCCCTTCACCCGCTCCATCTCAGAGATGCCCATGCAAGACAAGCCGCCCGCAGCGCTGAACAGCGCACCAGAGTCCGATTCAGCACAGGCTGTCGCCGGACAAGCCCCCCGCACCATGTTGTATGACCCGAATGAGCGCCGCATCCGCAGCTTTGTCACGCGCGCAGGCCGGGTCTCGACCGGACAACAGCGCGCGCTCGATAGCCTCGGCCCGCAATTTTGCCTGCCCTACGCCAAAGCGCCCTTGGACTATGCCCAAGTGTTCGGGCGCAGCGCGCCGGTGGTGCTGGAAATCGGTTTTGGCATGGGCGACACCACGGCCCGGATTGCCGCCGCCTTGCCGGAACATGATTTTATCGGCGTCGAAGTGCATACCCCCGGCATTGGCAGCTTGCTGAAATTGATCGGCGAACAGGATTTGCACAATCTGCGCCTGATTCAGCATGATGCGGTGGAAGTGTTGCGCGATATGATCCCGCCCGCCAGCTTGGCCGGCGTGCACATTTATTTCCCCGACCCCTGGCACAAAGCGCGCCACAACAAACGCCGCCTGATCCAAAGCCCCTTCGTGGCCGACCTGTGCCGCCACATCGCGCCGGGCGGCTATTTGCATTGCGCCACCGATTGGGAAGACTACGCCGTGCAAATGCTGGAAGTTCTGTCGGCAGAAGCCAGCCTGCAAAACACGGCAGACGGCTATGCGCCGCGCCCGGCTTGGCGTCCCGAAACCAAATTCGAGCGGCGCGGCCTGCGTTTAGGCCATGGCGTGTGGGATTTGCTGTTCCGCAAGAAATAAGAATTGCGCCACATGCTTGAATCTAGTCAGGTATAGATACAGAAGATGCGCAGGTAATGCCCGCTGGACTTGATCGAAAGATCCCCAGCGGGTTTCCTTTTTTGGGGAAATGATTACGCCGATTCCAGAGGAAAAAGGCTGCGTCAAATTGTTCTCCATGGCTTTCTTTGATGCGCCACATCTGTTTCGCTTGGCTAAAAAACGGCCGCGCGGCTTTGGTGACTTGTCGCCCCGCAACTTGCCGCCAACGCAAGTAATCTTTCCCGCCGTTCATCAAAGTAATCAAAGAAACAACAAGCGCCCGCGCTTTTCAGCTGCCGCCTTGCAGTTTTCCCGCCACGGTTTAGCATGCTTACAACCTGCTGCTCGCCAGGCGTGACAGGTTTCCTATTTCTACAAAAAATCTCACATCAACCCGCATCAGCAAGCAGGAGGCAGGATGTTTGAGTCCGTCCCTAAGTACCAGCAATGGCTGGAGCAGAACTTGAATCAGCAAGCCGCCGTGGCCGGCAGTGTGCATCTGGTGCGTGATGGCGCCTTGCATCTGGTGGCGGCGCGCAACTTACCGCCGCCAGTGTTGGCGGCGGTGGCCGTGGTGCCGGAGGGCAAGGGCATGGCGGGACTTGCCATGCAACGCAAAATTCCGGTCAGCACCTGCAATCTGCAAACCGATGAGAGCGGCGATGTGCGTCCCGGCGCGCGGGCAGTGCAGGCGCAGGCGGCCATTGCAGTGCCGGTGCTGGATGGCGCGCAAGGCGTGTCTGCAGTGGTGGGCTACGCCTGGGGCGATCAACGCGAATTGGATGAAACGCTGCGCCAACACTTGAGCCGTCAGGCGCAAGATTTGATGCACTTGCTGTGAGGGACAAGACATGATCCGCATCAAACCATTTCGCGCCAGCAGCAAAGGCGGCGCCGCCGCACGCCATAAAGCTGAGCTGGAGGCGCTGAAAAAAAATCTGCAATTGGCGATTGAGCTGGAACACGCCACCATTCCGCCCTATCTGTACGCGCTGTACTCCATCAAAGATGGCCGCAATCTGGAAGCCGCCGCCTTGATCCGTTCTGTCGTGATTCAGGAAATGTTGCACATGGCGATTGATTGCAACATTCTCAACGCCATTGGCGGCCGGCCTAAATTGGCTGATCCCAATTTTATTCCCAGCTATCCCGGACATTTGCCGGGCGATGTGCAGGACAAATTAATCGTTGGCCTGGCTCCGCTGTCCAAGCAGCTGTTGCACGATGTGTTCATGATGATCGAAGAGCCGGAACATGCGGTCGATGGCGACCCGACCCCGGACGATGGCGTCACCATCGGCGAGTTTTACAAAGAAATTCAGCAGCAGATTGTGCAAGCCGGCAAGGGCGGCAATATCTTCACCGGCGATCCGGCCAAACAAGTCACCACCGGCTTTGCCGAATTGCAGCATTTGCATATCTGCGACCAGAAAAGCGCCCTGGCGGGGATTGAATTGATCATCCGCCAGGGCGAGGGCAGCAGCCGCTCACCACTGGAGCCGGATGGCGAATTGGCGCATTACTACAAATACGCCGAGATTTATCATGGCCGCAAACTGGTGCACAACCCCGACCCCAAAGGCGAGCCGCCATGGGCGTTTCTGGGACACCCGATTCATTTTGACCCGTGCGGCGTGGAACCGGTGATTGTCAATCCAAGCAGCGCCAGCTATGCCGGCAAGCCCGAATTGCAGCGCCTGAATCTGAATTTCAATACCGGCTATTCCGACCTCCTGCGCAAGCTCGACCTGGTCTTCAATGGCCAGCCGGATCAACTCGGGCCGGCCCTGCTGTTTATGCAAAACATGAAGAGCATGGCGCAATACATGATGGCGCAGGAAGTAGTGCCGGGACAGACAGCCGGCCCGACCTTTGAATGGATTGCATAAACGCACGAGGGCAAAATGGAAAAAAGCAATTGGTGGATGTTTCATGGCGACCCGGCGCACAGCGGCGCGATCAAGGGCAGCAATATTCAGCGCGCTAATCTGGATAAATTCGGCTTGCTGCACGATATCGAGATTCCCGGCCCGGTGCTGTCGGTGCCGGCAGTGGTGGATGGCTATGTGTATGTGGGTTTGGCGAATAACCACGATCTGCCCGGCTCGAATGGCGGCAAGTTTCTGAAAATTGATCTGAAAAGCGGCAAGATCACACACCAGTTTGAATGGGCGATTGACCCGGCGCAGGGCGATTCGCACGGCTTCATGGGCATGGGCTGCACCCCGGCGGTATGGAATGGCAGAGTGTATTTCAGCGCCTTCGATGGCAAATTTTATTGTCTGGCGCAAAGCGATTTGAAACTGGAATGGGTGGTCGATTTGCGCTATGCCGATCTGGCGCACAACCAGCCAGTCACCAATCCATGGGAGAAGGATGATCCGCCGCCCGCCGGCTGGTGTTCACCGGTGGTGGCGCCAAATGATGGCGCGAATGGCTTGGTGTTTGTCGGCATTGGCGAAGGTGAAAACCCGCAAACCTATGGCTTCGTGTATGCCTTGGATGCGAAAAGCGGCGATGTGGTGTGGCTGTATTGCACCTGCCAGTTCACCGATGGCGTGCCGAATGTGCCGAATATGATTCCGCCCGATGCGCTGACTGAAGATACGCTGGCCAAGCTGCCGGCCATGTTTTCTGTCGGCCCGAATCAACCGCCGGTGCGCGGCTGCTCGGTCTGGTCGTCGATTGCCTACGACAGTCAATACGACCGGATTTACTGCACCACCGGCAACCCGTCCCCGGATACCTGTTTTCCGACCAAGGGTTTTTCCAATGGCATCCTGGCATTGAATGCCGCCAGCGGCGCCTACTGCGCATTTTTCCAGCCGCCGCCGGAAAGCAGTTATCGCGACACTGACAACGACGTCGATTTTGGCGGCTCGCCCACGCTGTTCACCCTGAATGGGCGGCGCGTGGTGGCGGCAGGCTGCAAAAACGGCAGCATCTTTTTATGCGATGCCGCCAGCCTGGAACTGCTGAAATGGCGTCAATTGCTGCCGCTGTATAACGATGGGACACAAATCCCCACAGTCGATCCGCATGTCGGGCCGAACGACAACCGCATGGACCCGTTTGTGCCAAACCGCATGTCGGATGAAATCGACCAGGAAAACTATTCCGGCACCTATTCCACCCCGGCCGTGCATGCCGCATTGGGGCGCTTGTACATCGGCGTGGGCGGCAATAATTATCACAATGTGCAAGCCGGCATCGACTACAGCACCACGCCTTTCATGCGCGCGCTCGATTGGCAAACCCTGGACGACGCCTGGGAATTGGACAATGGCGATCCGCGCCGCTATATCGCGCCCACCCCGCCGATGTACACCACACCCGGCGAAGCCGCGCTCAGCTCGCCCTTGGTGTTGAATGATCTGGTGTTTTGCTCCACCTCCAAAGTGGCCTTGTACGCCTTTGACGCCTATAGCGGCAAGATGCTGTGGCAAGACCAATTGGGTGAGCAAACCGGCGGCATGAATGGCGGCTATGGCTATTGCCTGGGGCCGGCGGCAGCGGGCGATTATGTGGTGGCCGGCGCGCTGGTGTTTGGCAAAAGCGGCGGCGTGCTGCGGATTTATGGATTCAAGAAAGGCTGAGCGCGATGTTTGAGATCATGATGTTTGGCATTCTGGCGGGGGTGGATAATCTGCAAGCCTGCTCCGCGCTCGGCCTGTTGCCTTTGCATAAGCGGCGTCTGCACTTGCTGGCCGCCGCTTTTTGCTTGAGCGAAATCGGCGCCGCGCTGCTTGGCATGTGGCTGGCGCGCAGCCTCAGCGTCTGGCTCGGCGTGGATGGGCCGGAGTTCGGCCCCTGGCTGATGCTGGCCTGCGGCGTGCTGGTGCTGGGCCTGGCCTGGCGCGGCGATGATGAGCGCTTGCATGATGTGATCAATCAGCGCGGCTGGATTTTCGGCTTGCCGCTGACCCTCAGCTTTGACAATCTGGCGGCTGGGGCCGGCATCAGTTTTTCTTCTGTCCCGCTGTTTTCTGCAGCGCTGGCGATAGGCGTGATTTCCGCCAGCATGTCTTGCATCGGTTTGTATCTGGGACAAGGCGTGCGCCGTTTTCTGCCGCAGAAAATGGATTATGCCGCCGGCTTTTTCTTATGTGGCCTGGCTTTGTGGCGCATGTTGATGCCGGAAACAGCGCATTGAAAGGGGCGTGATGAAACATCTCTTGCATGGAAAATTGCATTTTCCCAGCTCGCTTGCTTTTGTGCGGGAAGGGCGCATGGCCGGTTGTCTGTTCATCGCCGAAAGCGGCTTGCCGTTTGACGGCGCGCCCAAGGGCGGGGTGGTGAGTTGCATCACGCCGGGCGGCGCGCGTGAAATCGTGTTGCGCAATTTGCGTGAGCCGGTGAATGGTTTGCTGTGGCATCAAGACAGTCTGATCATCAGCGAGGGCGGGCGTCCGGGCCGCATCAGCCGCCTGTTTCCCGATAGCGGCAAGCTGCAAGTGCTGCAGGATAATTTACCGGGACATGGTAATTATCAAACCAATATGGCGGTGGCCGGGCCGGATGGCAAACTGTATTTCAGTCAGGGCGCACTGACCAATAGCGGCATGATCGGGCATGATTCGCTGCAAATGGCCTGGCTGCGTGAAATTGAGCATGCCGCCGACATTCCCGGCATGGAAATTGTGCTGCGCGATGTGGTGCGCCAGGCGCGCGACAATCAGGGACGGGTATGGGAGAGCGGCGCGTTTTCCCGTTTGGGCGAGCGCCATGCGCCAGGGGCGCGCCTGGCGGCGCAATTGCCCTGTACTTCCTCGGTGATGCGTATGAACCTGGATGGCAGTGAATTGGAATTGGTGGCCTGGGGCCTGCGCAATGCTTACGGCCTCTTGTTTTTGCCGGATGGCCGCTTATTGGCGACAGATCAGGGTGCGGATGTGCGCGGCGTGCGCCCGGTGTATGGCTGCCCGGATTTTCTGTATGAAGTCAAAGCCGGCGCCTGGTATGGGTTTCCCGACTTCTACGGCGGCAAACCGATTTCCGCCTATGCTGCGCCGGATGGGACGCAGCAGGAATTTTTGTTAGCGAATCACGCCGAACTGCCGCCGCCGCAAACCCCGCTGACAGCGTTTGAAATCAATGCCTGCGCGGTGAAAATGGCGCAAATTCCAGCCGGCTTGCCATATGCCGGCGATTTGCTGGTGGCGCAGTTTGGCGATGAGCGTCCGTGGACTGCGCCGGGCGCGGGCCAAGCCGGACGCAATCTGGTGCGCGTCAGCCTGCACGATTGGCAGGTGCACAGCCTGCCGGACTTGGGCTTGCAGCGCCCGCTTGATCTGGCTTTCGGCCCGGATGGCTTGCTGTATGTGGTGGACTTCGGCGAATTTGAGTTCCGTCCCGATTTCAGTTTTGCCGCGCGCGCAGGCAGTGGCGCGGTGTGGCGTATCGATCCCGCATTTTTGGAGCACAGCGCATGAAAAAAACCGTCTCATTTGCGCGCGACATCGCGCCCATCTTCGCCCAATTCCGCGCTTCCATGACCTGGCGCCTGGATTTGACCAATTACGACAGCGTGAAAGCGAACGCGGATATGGTGTGGAGCCAGATCAGCACGCAACAGATGCCGCCAGCTCCTTATCCGCCGCTGACCAAGGCGCAACTGGCCTTGTTTCATACCTGGATGAAAGAAGATTTTCCGGCTTGATTACGGCGCCGCCAGGCTTTTGGGTTTGGCGGCGGCTTGCCCCGCTGCGCTGCGTTTGAGCTGGTCGATTTTTTGCGCGCTCCAGCCGCTTAATTTCGGCAGATTTATTGCTTCTTCCTGCAGCAATTTCGGTAATTCCTCATAATATTCCTGGCCTTGCTGCAATGCTCGTTGCTTGGTTTTCTGGCATGTTTGCATGCACTCTTGATGTAACTCTTCTTGCGCTCGATTGCTGTTGGCGTCAGCATGCTCATTGCGCTTTTGCATAATCGCTTTGACTTCCACCTGGCAAAATTGATTGCAGTCAGTTTTTTCCACCTGCGCTTTGCAACTCGCCATATCGCCCTTGAACGGGTAAGTAATAAAGTGACGGACTTGCCAGTTTCTGCTGTCGCGGGTGGCAGTCAAGACCAGGTCTTCAGGGAAACTCTCAGGCGTATAACGCAGGTGCAAGCGGGTGATGACGGCGGGGCGCTTGCGTTCATCTTTGAGCGGCGGCATCTTGATCAGCCCGCCGGGACTTTGCAAGGCGGCAAAACCGGCTTGCGCATCGCCGGACAGCCAGAATACGCCGGCTTTTTGCAATTCCTCATTTGTGGGCGGATCGGTAATACAGGGGTCGCATGAATTCAGGCTCCAGGCATATTCTGTAAAGATGTTGCGATAGCCCTCTTGTTTGGATTGCTTGTCGAACATGGCTTGATAAAACTCGGCATAGTGCGGTTTGATAAAATTGGGCAGCGCCATATCGGTCGGCAATTTACTGGTGCGATAGTTAGCGGCTTCCACCCGACCCTCGCGCGTGAGCGCATACACAATCAAATCCTGCGGCTTGCCGGCTTCCGCGTTCAACATGCCCAGCCGCATCGGCAGCATGAATTTCGGGCTTTCAAAGGCGAATTGCAAAGGACGCAAATAGCCGAAACCAATCCGTTTTTGCTCTTTCAGATTCACTTTGGCGACAAAAAATTTCATACCCTGCTTGATGTAGGGCGCCAATGCGCTGCTGGCGCCTGGCGGGATTTTGTAGCCGTTTTGGCGCAGCCAGAGTTCCAGCCCTTCAGACTGTTTGGCCGACAAACTCACGATGTCATACTCATCCAGGGTGAACTTGGCCTCGACTGTGACGCCTGTGGCCTGGTAACGGCGCGCGTCTTTGCTGAAATAAGTGCTGGCAGTGACATGAACTTTTTGCACGGACATGTATTTTATACCCCACGGAATTTCAAACTTGCATGGGTCTTCATCATGATATTCAGTCAGGCGCGGCGCGCTGAGTTCATCCAGTTTCTTGAAAATTGCTTTGTCGGCGATTCGCACTTGTCCCTGTTTGATGACTTGCGGGGTGGGCACAACCAACACGAATTCTGACAGCGGGCCGGCATAGTCGTTTTGCATCGAAATCACCGTGCGTTCGCCGTCGCGCGCCAAAATCACCTGGCTGGCGCGGTTGTACAGCGAGGCGTCAGCCCTGGCGGCGTAAAAGCCGCAAAAGGCTTGCGCTTGCTGGCTGAAGGCTGCTGCGCCAAGCAGCATGACGCAGCATATTTTTTGAAAGCGGGCATACATCATGTTTTGGCTCCAATAATAATGGGGGGCGACTTATTTTTTGGCGGCGGCACTGTAGCGCTGCGCCTCCGGCATCTGTTCGATTTTTTGCAAACTCCAGCCGCTCAAATCAGACAGCGTTTTCTTTTCCTGTTCCAGCCGGTTGGGCAAGTCCACGCGGTAATATTGCAGCGCGTTTTTCAAGCCATTCGCCTTGCTCTCATTGCAGGATTGCAGGCATTCCGCATGAAGTTTGTCACGGCTTTTTTGCTGCCATTCCGGTCTGAGGATTTTTGGTTCTTCGCGTTGCACCCGCAAAACTTCTTCCACCCTGGGCTTGCATTCAGCCGCGCAATCGACTTTCGCCGCCTTCTCGCGGCACTGCTGCATATCGCCGCTAAACGGTTGCTGAATCACATAGCGCGCCTGCCAGTTTTCATTATCGCGGGTTTGCGTCAACACCAAATCCTCAGGAAAACTCTCCGGCGTGTAGCGCAAATGCAGACGGGTAATCATGGCGTCGCGCTGGCCGCTTTGCGGCAGCGGCGGCATTTTGACTTGCGCGCCAGGGGCCTGCATGGATTGGAAACCGGCGATGGCATTGCCGGACAGCCAGAACACGCCGGCTTTTTGCAATTCTTCAGCCGAGAGCGGATCGGCGGCGCAGGGATCGCACCAATTCATGTCCCAGAAATATTCTGTGAACACGCTGCGATAGCCATCCTGTTTGGCCTGCTTTTCAAACATATCCTGATAAAACGCGCCAAACTGCGGTTTGATGAAAAAGGGGAGATTCATATTCGCCGGCAGTTTTTTAGTGCGGTAGTTGGCGGCTTCCACCCGTCCCTTGCGCGTCAACACATACACAATCAAATCCTGCGCACGGCCGGCTTCCGCATTCAACATGCCAAGTCGCATCGGCAGCATGAATTTCGGACTTTCAAAGGCGAATTGCAGCGGGCGCAGGTAGGAAAATCCGGTTTTTTTCTGCTCCTTCAAATTCACTTTGGCGACGAAAAATTTCATGCCCTGTTTGATGTACGGGGCCAGTGCGCTGCTGGCGCCTTTGGGGATTTGGTAGCCGTTTTCACGCAGCCAGATTTCCAAGCCTTGCGACTGTTTCGCCGACAGGCTGAGAATATCGTATTCCTCCAGCGTGAATTTGGCGTCTATTGTCACCCCCAGTTGCTTGGCGCGCTCGGCTTTCTCCATCATGGGCGCGCCCGCCATCGCCATTGGCGCGGGCATCATGCGCATGTTATAGCCCATCTGCGGCCCCCAGTAATTTTCCAGGCGGCAGGGGTCTTCATCATGGTATTCGGCCAGACGCGGGGTGGAAAATTCATCCAGGCGCTTGAATACATTTTTATCAGCGATACGCACCTGTCCCTGTTTGATGGCTTGCGGGGTCGGCACGACCAGCACAAATTCAGACAGCGGCCCCTGATAATCGTTTTGCATCGAAATTACGGTGCGCTCGCCATCGCGCGCCAAAATCACCTGGCTGGCGCGGTTGAACAGCGAGGCGTCGGCCTTGCCGGCGTAAAAGCCGCAAAAAGCGTGTGCGGGCGACGCCAGAATGGCGCTCAACAGCATTGCACTTGGCAGGTGTTTCAAATAAGTCTGAATCTGCATACAGTTTTCCTTTGATTGAATGCTTCAGCGCCCGTTTTTGCCGGCAATTTGCGTAGGGGCGGGGCTGGCTTTGCCGGTTTTTGGCATGCCTTGATGCAGCAAATTTTCCTGCGCGCCCGGCAGTGCCTCAATTTGCGCCATGCTCCAGCCGCTTAAATTTGCCAGTGTTTGCTTTTCGCGCTCCAGTCTTTGCGCCACGTCTTTCTGGAAATAATTGATGATAGGGCGAAAGCTGTCTTGCTTGGCGACATGGCAGGCGCGCTCACACTCTGCTTGCCACACCGGCGCAGTTTGATGGCGCCAGCTGCTCGCCCTGCCGGAGTTTTGCAGCGCAATCACCTTGCTCACACGCGGCTCACATTCATCGCTGCAGCGATGTTTTTGCTCCAGCACAGCAATGCATTTCTGCAGCGCGCCATACTGTGGGTGATGAATCACATGCCGCACCTGCCAATTTTCCTGATCACGGGTTTCGCTCAACACTAAGTCTTCCGGGAAGGATTCTGCGTTATAGCGTAAGTGCAGACGGGTTATAGCGACAGGCGTGAGCTTATTCGCATCCGCTTCGACAATTGCCTGGCCGCTGATGCGCGCGGCAAATTCCTTTTTACTGTCATTCAGCCAGAATACCCCGGCTTGCTGCCAATGTTTGACTTCAGGCGGCGTTTCAACGCAAGGATCGCACATAAAGCGCCATTCGTTGCGCCAATAATGTTCGGTGTACACGGTGCGCATTTCATCTTGCTTTACCTGGCGCTCAAAATAGCTTTTGTAAACGTCCGCGAAGCGCTCTTTGATGAAGTAGGGCAGTTCTTGATTGGTGGAAAGCTTTGCTGTGCGGTAATTGGCCGCTTCCACCCGACCATGCGGTGACAGCGCATAGACAATCAAATCCTGCGCGCTGCCGGCTTGCGCATTCAACATTCCCAAGCGCAGCGGCAGCATGTATTTCGGACTTTGGAAAGCAAATTGCAGTGGCCGCAGATAGTTGAAGCCGAGGCGCTCTTTTTCTTTCAAATTGACTTTGGCGGCAAAAAATTTCATGCCCTGGCGGATATACGGTTGCAGCGCGGCTGCTGCGCCGGGCGGCAGGCGATAGCCGTTTTGCAGCAGCCAGCTTTCCAAGCTGCTCGATTCTTGCGCCGAGAGGCTGACAATATCGTATTCCTCCAGTGTGAAGCGGGCTTCCACTTTGACGGCGGCAGGATTGGCAATTGAACCCCTTTGCACCGTTTGAGCCGGCATACTCATTTCATTGGTAATGTATCTTCTGATCGCTTTCCCGAACACCTTGACCGTGTTATCTGCAACAAACTGCTTGCCCCAATCAAATGAGAAATTGCATTCCGGCGCCTTCTCATGGTACTCCGCCAGCCTGGGAGCGGTATAAGCATCCAGGCGCGCAAACACTTCTTTGTCTGCAATTTTCACCTGTCCCTGTTTGATGGCTTGCGGCGTGGGCACGACCAGCACAAACTCGGACAAGGGACCTTGGTAGTCGTTTTGCATGGTGATCACGGTGCGGTCTTCATCGCGCGCCAAAATCACCTGGCTGGCGCGGTTGAACAGTGAGGCGTCGGCCTTGCCGGCGTAAAAGCCGCAAAACGCTTGCGCCGGCAGGCTCAAGATGCTGCTGCACAAGAGCACAGTTGCCGGCAGGAGTGAGGTGAGCGAGATTGTGCGCATATTCATCTTTCTGATGTGTGGGGTTTTTATTGTTCGATGCCCTGCATGCGGTTTTCCCAGTCTTGAAAATCCGGGAAGTGCTGACGCAACCAGCTTTCCGGTTGCTTCAAATCCTTTTGCAATTGCAACAGCGCTGCGCGCATTTTCGGGATGCGTTCCTGTTCGGCGGAGCGTACTTTCAGCAGTGCGTCTTGACGCAGGGGTTCGCATTGGGTTGTGCAATTGTGCAAGACAATCAACTCATCGCTGTCAAGGTCTTCCGGTTTTCGCTTTCTGCCCAGGAAGTTATTCATGCAATCCTGTGTGCAATTTAATGATTTTGCGCAGGACGTTTCACTTTCACTTGCGGGGCGGTAATTGGCCCGATATGTATCGTATTCATGAAACTCGCTGAGTTGTAATTCCAGCTCGTCAGCTTTGTGATGCTGACCCGGATATCTCAATTCGTACATCGTGTGCAGCAATGTGCTTGCAGACGCATTCCAAAAGGTCAGCGTGTCCCCCTGCTTAAACCTGCCTGCGCTTGATTTGTAAATCACGTTTGCATCGTTTTCATTCAGCGCTTTGTAGTATTCATCTTCGCTGAAAAAAGACGGCCACAGACCGGTTTGCCGGGAGATTTGCACATTTTCATAGTTGCTGCTGCGCAGAGCGTGTGTTGGGCTGAAAAAATGCAGGCGGGTGACAAATTTTGCGCCAGACTTGACGGCTGGCAATTTCATCGTTTTCACACGGACGTTCATTTCAAGCGCAAAGCGTTCATCTCCTGGCGGCAATCCTTTGAGCGGCACAGCTAAAAACTCCTTGCCTTCCATGATGAGGTTTTGTATTTGCCCTAAAGTGGCTGGCGGCGCAATAAAACCATGTTCAATCAACCAGCTTGGCAGCAGATAGGCATCTTTGCGCGAAAAAATGCGCGCTTGGAGTAAATTGGGGTCCGGCGTATGCGGGGCCTGCTGTGGAGACTGGGCGTACGTCCAGCAACCGCCCTGGCGGCGCCGTATCGTGCTGATATTGGCAAGTCTGGCTACTTTGTCGAAATCCACTTTACAAAATTCTTCCTGTGATTCACTTTGCAGCTTATTTCGGGATGAACTGGCGCCTGGATATCTGAAGACATCTGTCCGGATGGTGTGACTGAGAATTTCACCATGCACAGGCAGCAGCCAGATTTGGCTCAGGGAATAAGCAGGTTTGATGTCAGTCTTGAAAATGATGCGCGCATTTACCCCTTGATGCAGCCAGGCGATCTGACAATCTGTGTATTCATTTCCGCTCCCATCATCGTCCTCATTGCTGCTATGACTGAGGTAAAAGCCGCAAAACGCTTGTGCGCCCGCCGCCACGCTGAGCATCAGCAAGGCAAAACAAGCTTGTATGCAAAATCTGAGCAACATCGCCTTCTTCCTTGAATCTGTATGAATCTATTCGCCATCATGCCGGGCGGGTTTGCGGCATTGTCGCCGGGGCCGCGCTGAGCGGGCTGGTTTGCGGGGGCGTTTCGCGCCACTCAAAACGTGTTTGCGGCCACAGCCAATTCAACAGCGGAACCAGCCAGCTCAATGCAAACAGCGCCACGATCAAGCCATGTTGTTTGAACAGCATGAATTGCCAGTAGTAGGCCGCCAGCGCCACCGCCGCCACCCACAGCATGCGCACGCTGCGCCGTTGCGGCGTGGTCATCGGATCGGAAATCATGAAGAAAGCGAATAAGAGCGTGGCGCCATTGCAGAATTGCTTGACCCAGATCGCTGCGCCCGGATCCCAGGCATAGCCAAGCCACAGCAGACGCGCGGCCAGCACGCCGCCCCAGACCAATAAAAAAGTAATCGATACATCCAGCCTGGCGATGCGTTGCGTAACGATGCCGCCCAGGGCGATGAACCACAGCGCCAACAGGCTGGAAGAACCCCATTGCCCGGGCGAGAGCCAGGCGCCTTCCACCACACTGAGGGCGAGAAAGGCGGCCAGATTGGCGGGATTCAGAATATGGCTTTTGCAAGCCGCTGGGCCGGCGCGCAAGAGATATTTGGAACTCATGGCGATGCAGGCCAGCAGCGGATGCACCCAGAGATTGTCGGCGCGCACCAAAATCGAGATGCCAAAGCAGGAAATCAGCGCGCTCAAATAGCCGCCAAAATTGTAACGGCCCGGCAGGCGCAAAGCATGCTGCCAACAGGTTTGCGTCAGGATACCGCTGGCGAAACATAGCGCAACCTGCTGCCAGCTCAAGGCAAAATCACGGGCTAATGCGCCGATTGTCAAAAAGCTGGCCAGAAACAGGATCTGAAACCAACGTGCGTCAAGTTTTGCAAACATAGTTTATTTTCCGGGAATATTGCGCAGGCAGATTTGGATTGAAACGACGCTCAGTGGCATAAAGGGTTAAGTCTATGCGAAAAAAAACCATAGAAGCATAATATGAATGCGTTACTTATTTCCTTGGAATAATTTTTTTGTTTCCTATTGGAAAATATGCAACAAATCAGCCTCAATTTACATTTTGTAACCCGGATTGCATAGGGAAAGTGGATATTCTGACGCCGCAATCCGCCCGCAAGGGAAAACCCAAAGAAATACAGGCCCGCCAGGGCTGCCGGTGCAACACCGCTTTGCATCTTTGCCTCCAACCATTTTTTATATGGAGATACCATGAAGAAACATTTGACAGCCGCATTGATCATGGCCGCCTGCTTGCACGGTCAGGTATTTGCCGCGAATGCAATGGACAGCAAGTCAGCGGCCAATGCCGCCGCCAGCCATTATCAAACAATTGATTTGCAAACTGCAGAAGTGCGCAATACGCCGCTGCAATTTCACGCCGACAAAAAAACCGAAGCCAGTCTGCGCGCGCCGATTCCTGCGCCAGCATCGACCTGGCTGGTGCTCGGTGGTTTAGCCGTGTTGGGTTTATTCGCCAGCCGCTCCAGCCAGCACTTCGCCTGATTTCTCTTCAACGGGGGCGTAAGTCCGCCCCATCCTGCCAGCCAAACGCAGGTTAGCCGCCTGCTCCCGCCAGCTTCGTTTCACCTGCCATCTTTCGGATGACGGGACGCCTTCTCTCGCACACACAAAAAGGGTACATCATGATAAAAATCTTGTTTTCAGGTTTGCTTTGCTGCGCCGCTCTGCCGGCGCTGGCCGATGCCCGGCATCAAGCTGCAATTGATCAGATACAGATCAATGTTTTCAACTTGCAGGACAACAGCCCGATTTCGCTCGACTCCATTGTGACAGGTGTGAGCGGTCGCGGCTTCTTCATGGTGAAGGATAATGGCGGCACGGTGATTGAGGGGAGTGATCTTGGGCTGGAAGCGCGTGCTGATGGGCGCGATTTTGGCGGTCAATATGCAAGGTATAGCGCAGGCGTCGGTATGTCAGGGCGTCTGGCCGCGGATGTTGAGATTCCGGGCGGCTTTGCATCCGCCGCAGCGGAGCGCACGGTGCAATTCAATTTGCCGGCGCACAGTATCATTCGGACTGAGGTTGAGCTAAGCGCCAATCACGCCGTGTTTAATCAAGGGCCCGGCATGAATTATGGCGGCAGTATTTTCAACTTCAATTTAGGTTTGCCGGGACAGCAGGACACCAAGATTCCAGGCTATTTCGAGCCGGGCGACGCCACACGTTTTGTTTTTTACTATGCAAATTGGTCTGACAGCGTGGAGCAAGTCGTATGGAGCGCCAGCGTGTATTCGACCGCAACCGAATCCAAGTCCAGCTGGCGCGCGCATGCTGACGGCGTGGCGCCGGTGCCTGAAATGGAAAATTGGGCCATGCTCTTAGGCGGCCTGGGCTTGCTCGCCACGCGTTTGCGCCGCCGCGACTGATGTCTGCGCATGGCATGTCTTACGCATGTTTTACAATAGCCTTTTTTGCAGAAAAGACATGTTATGCGCCTCAGTTTGCAAGCGCTGGATCAGTATTTACTCAGTCTTGCCGCGCCGCAGTTGCGCGGCATTCGCCGTTTTTTGCTGGAATTCTGGTTTTTTGGCGTCAAAGAAGCGCGCTGCTGTCTGTTTGCAGGCCTGTTTTTTCTGGCGGTCTTTCTTGTGCCGCGCGCCGGTATCGCCGGCTTGCCGCGCTATGATGTTTTACTCTTGATTGCATTGGCGATTCAGGTCTGGATGTTGTGGGCCAAGCTGGAGACGATGGATGAGTTGCGCGCCATCTGCCTGTTTCACCTGATCGGATTTGCCTTGGAGGTTTTCAAGACATCTTCCGGCATCAAATCCTGGTCTTATCCTGATTTTGCCTATAGCAAGGTACTGGGTGTGCCGCTGTTTTCCGGCTTTATGTATGCCGCCGTCGGCAGCTATATGACACAAGCCTGGCGCTTATTCAAACTGCGCATTGAACATCACCCGCCGTATTGGATGGCGACTTTGTGCGCGCTCTTGATTTATGCGAATTTTTTCACCCATCACTACATCGGCGACTATCGCTGGTATCTGGCGGCGTTTGCGCTGGGCCTGTATGCGCGCAGCACGGTGATTTTTTACCCCATGGAAAAAGCGCGCAACATGCCGCTTTTGCTGTCATTTGTGCTGATCGGCTTTTTTATCTGGCTGGCGGAAAACCTCAGCACCTTTTTTGGCATCTGGCGCTATCCAAACCAGCTTGGGGCTTGGTCAGTGGTGCATATCAGCAAATGGAGCGCCTGGGCTATGCTGGTGATCATGACCTTCACCATCATCGTCCACCTCAAGCACATCAAAGAAACAGTGCGCGTGCCGGAATGAAAAAGCGCCTGAACAGGCGCTTTTTCATTGTATCTTCGTTTATTTGCCGCTTTTCGGGGCTTCGACCTTGATCATCACCTCGACTTTGCCGGCTTTTTCAAACTCCAATTGCATGGGGAATGTTTGCCCCGCCTTGAGCGGCGCTTTCAAGCCCATCAGCATCAAATGGGCGCCTTTGCCGGATTGCATTTCCACTTTGGCGCCGGCGGGCAGTGCTAAATCCTCCATGGCGCGCATTTGCATGACGTCACCGCTCATTTCCATGGTGTGGATTTCCACGCTCTCGGCTGCGGCGCTGCTGGCTTTGCGCAGCCGGTCGGCCTGTTTGCCGGTGTTTTCCAATTTCAAATACGCCGCGCCGGACATTTGACCGGGGACGCTGGCGCGGGCATACGCCTGACTGATTTTGAGTGCGCCGAGTTTGACCTCATTGGCGGCGGCGGGCAGGGTGGCCAGCAGGGCGCTGGCGGCCAGGGAGAACAGAATTTTTTTCATGATCAGAAAGGGTGAGGGAGGTTATATGCCGCCAGCAAAGCCGTGCTGACGCCAGGCTTCATACACAACAATGGCGACTGCATTGGATAGATTAATACTGCGGTTGCCGGGTTGCATCGGCAGCCGTATGCGCTGTGTTTGCGGAAAGCTGTCGCGCAAGGCGGGCGTCAGGCCGCGCGTTTCCGAGCCGAAAATGAACAAATCGCCCGGCGCAAACGCCACATTCGCGAAGGGTTGCGAGCCATGTGTGGTCATGGCGAACATGCGGGCCGGATCGGGCTGGACTGTGTTGAGAAAATCCTGCCAGTTGCGATGCACTTGCATTTGCGCGTATTCGTGATAGTCCAGACCGGCGCGCCGCATCTTGGCGTCATCCAGCGGAAAACCCAGCGGTTCGATTAAGTGCAGCTGTGCGCCGCTGTTGGCGCACAGGCGGATGATATTGCCGGTGTTCGGCGGGATTTCGGGTTCGACCAGAACGACGTGAAACAACAGAATCTCCTTTTCATCTCAAGCATGGCGCGGGGTGCGCGCAAACACATAGTTGCTGACGCGCGCCGCGCCGTAGCGCCGCAGCACGCGCGCAATCTCATTCAAGGTCTGACCACTGGTCATGACATCATCCACCACCCCGATGTGCAAACCGGCGATGCGGGCGACGCTTTCCGGGGCGGGTAAAAAAGCGCGCCGCAGATTGCGCCGCCGCGCCCGGTAAGATAATGCCGATTGCGCTTGTGTTTCGCGCACCCGCAGCAACAGCCCGGGCGCCAGCGGCGCGCCGAGCAATTGCGCCAGCGGGCGCGCAATTTCCAGCGCTTGATTGTACCCGCGTTCGCGCAGACGCTGGCTGCCAAGCGGCGCGGCGCATAATAAATCCGGCAAATCCTGCTGCGGCGCGCGCAAAATCGCATCGCGCAACAGCGGCGCCAGCGCGGCGCCGAGTTCTGGTTTGGCGCCGAATTTGAGCGCCAGCACCAGCCGGTCTTGCGGCGCGGCATAGGCGCAGGCGGCGATGGTGGCGTCAAAGTGCGGCGGGTGCGCCAGACAGGCCCCGCATTGCGCTGTTTCATGCTCAGACAGCGGCAGCGCGCAGATGCGGCAACGCGGCGTGTCTTGACTTAAAAATTGCTGGCAATCAGCGCACAGCAGGGCGCGCGCGGTGCAACCGCACAGGGCGCAGCAGGATGGCAAGAAAAAATCCAGCGCCGGCGCACACGCCTGCCAAGTGCTGCGCAAAAAACGCAAAGCCCGGTTTGTCATATGGATTCCTTTCGGCGGATTTGCACGCAGACTGAGCGCCGGCGTCACGCGCCGGCATGCTCCCTGATATACTGCAGCCTCTTTTTTCAGATTGTGCCGCAAGCATCGTGAACCAGCCAGCTTCCGCCGAATCCGCATCCGCTCCCATTGATCAGCAATTAGTGGCGCGCCTGTTTGCGCGCAGTGAGCGCTTGGGCGCGGCGGATTTTTTATTGCGTGAAGTGGCGCAACGCATGCATGAGCGTTTGGATTTATTGCGCTTGCAACCGCAGGATATTCTTGACGCCGGCGCGGGCTTGGGCTTGGACGCCTTGCAATTGCTGGAGCGCTGGCCGCAAGCGCGCGCGCTGGCGCTGGATCTGGCGCCGCAACGCTTGAGCCAGGGCCGGCGCTTGCTGGCGCAGCAAAAACAGGCTGCGCAATCCACCCTGGGGCGGGTGTTCGGGCGCTGGCTGGGCGGGGCGCGCGATGATGATCCGCTGATACGCGTGGCGGGCGACTATGCCGCTTTGCCCTTGCGTCCTGCCAGCCTGGATTTCCTGTGGTCGAATCTGGCCCTGCATTGGCATGCCCGGCCGCATCGGGTGTTCATGGAGTGGCGGCGCGTGTTGCGCGCGCAAGGCGTGTTGATGTTTTCCTGCTTCGGCCCGGACAGCCTGCGCCAATTGCGCAGCGCGTTTGAGTACGCCGGACTGGGGCAGGCGCGCGTGCTGCCCTTTGTCGATATGCATGACCTGGGCGATATGCTGCTGGCGGCCGGCTTTGCCGATCCTGTGCTGGACATGGAAATGCTGACCTTGCGTTGGCGCGATCCGCAGCAAATGTTAGAGGAAGTGCGCGCATTGGGCGGCAACCCGCTGGCGAACCGGGCGCGCGGCTTATGCGGGCGGCAAGCCTGGCAGCGCATGTTGCAAGCGTTGCCACGCGATGCGGAAGGTCATTATCAAATGCAGATCGAGATTGTGTACGGCCATGCTTTTTGCCCCCAGCCAAAAACCGGCGGGACAGGTGAATCCGTGCTGCATTTCATGCCCCGGCCCCGCAGCTGAGGGCGTTTTGTAGCCGTATGGCAACATTTTCTTGCAAATTTCCCCCTTGCAATTTCCCTTAAATCTGCTTTTGCATTGCAGCATTGAGGATTTTCTGTAAATTCTTAAGCCTGTCATTTGGCGTGTAAAAGACGGGTTTTTGCAGAAAATGGCAGAAGTTAGCAGGTAAATGTGCTTTTCGTACGGCGCCTGGCGTGTGCGCCGTGTTGCCCCCATGGGGGCGCTCTGATTATAATCAAGTGAAAATCAGGTAAAATAATGTGTTTTTCAGGGCGGGCTTGCAGGTTTGCCCTGCTCTGGGCGGGGGACGCACAGTCGCCGCCGTCAAGCGCCGTTGCAAGAGAATCCGGCAGCATCAAGTCAGGATTTTTCAGGAGGGATTTGCGCGTGTTCACCGACAACGGGCAGTGGATTCCGCTCAGGAATCCGCGCGGCCCGTTTTTGTCTGTCCGCCTTTTGGCTGGCAGGCAGAGCGCGGCAGCATGCGCCAGCGCCAACATCCGTTGGCGTCAGGTTTTTTGAAAATTATTATCTTTGGTTGTTGAGGAAAACATGAAACTTGCAAAGCGACTTCAAGCCTTGATGCTGGGAATCGGCGTATGGCTGGCTGCCGCACCGTCCTGGGCGGTCGGCAACAGTGAGGGCGGGCCAGCGGTCAACCAGCTCAATCTGGCTGCTCCGGTCACCAAGATTGCGGAAGACATTCACTGGATGCACTGGATGGTGATGGGCGTTTGCCTGTTCATCTTCGTGGCTGTGTTCGGCGTCATGTTTTACTCGATCTTCAAGCATCGCAAATCAGTCGGCCACAAGCCGGCCACTTTCCACGAAAGCACGGCTGTGGAAATCGCCTGGACCGTGGTGCCGTTCCTGATCGTGATCGGGATGGCCTTGCCGGCTACCAAGATCGTGGTGGCGATGAAAGACACTTCCAATCCGGATCTGACCATCAAAGTCACCGGCATGCAGTGGAAGTGGGGCTATGAATACCTCAAAGGCGAAGGGCAGGGCATTTCCTTCCTGTCTGCGCTGTCCACTCCGCGTGAACAAATCGGCGCACCCGGCATGCTGCCGACCGCTGCGCGCGGCGACAACTACCTGATCGAAGTCGATAACGAGCTGGTGGTGCCGGTGAAAAAGAAAGTGCGCCTGGTGCTGACCGCCAACGACGTGATTCACGCCTGGATGATTCCGGCTTTCGGCGTCAAGCAGGATGCGATTCCGGGCTTTGTGCGCGATACCTGGTTTAAGGCGGAAAAAACCGGCGTGTACCGTGGCCAATGCGCTGAATTGTGCGGCAAAGAACATGCTTTCATGCCTATCGTGGTGCGCGTGCTGTCTGAAAAAGACTACTCTGACTGGGTGGCCAAGAAGCAAAAAGAAATGAAGGCCAAAGCGGATGATCCGTCCAAGGTCTGGACGGTGGACGAGCTGAAACAGCGCGGCGAACAGGTTTATGCGCAAAATTGCGCCGCCTGTCACCAGGCTAACGGCAAAGGCGCACCGGGCGCGTTCCCGGCGCTGGATGGTTCGCCCATGGTGGTTGGCGGCAAGGATGCGCAAATCAAGATGGTTTTGGAAGGCAAGGGCGCGATGCCGGCCTGGAAGGCCTTGTCTGACACCGAGTTGGCGGCCGTCATCACCTACACCCGCAACAGCTGGAGCAATAAGGCTGAGCAGAATATCGTGCAACCGGCAGAAGTTCTGGCCGCACGTAACAAGTAATTGAGAGCAGGAGTTCGAGATGACTACAAGCATTCATGTCAATGATCATGGCCACGGTCATGACGATCATCATCCGCATGGCATAGGGCGCTGGATTTTCGCCACCAACCACAAAGATATCGGTTCCCTGTATCTGTGGTTCTCGTTTGTCATGCTGATGGTCGGCGGCGTGTTGGCGCTGTGCATCCGTCTGGAATTATTCCAGCCCGGTTTGCAATATTTCCAACCTGAGTTGTTCAATCAATTCACCACCATGCATGGTCTGATCATGGTGTTCGGCGCCATCATGCCGGCCTTCGTCGGCTTCGCCAACTGGATGATCCCGCTGCAAATCGGCGCATCCGATATGGCGTTTGCGCGTATGAACAACTTCTCTTTCTGGTTGTTGCCGCCCGCTGCGCTGCTGCTGGCCGGTTCCTTCCTGGTTCCTGGCGGCGCGACTGCCGCCGGCTGGACGCTGTATGCGCCGCTCTCGACCCAGATGGGTATCGGCATGGACATGGGTATTTTCGCCATGCACATCATGGGCGCGTCCTCGATCATGGGTTCGATCAACATCATCGTCACCATTCTGAACATGCGCGCGCCCGGCATGACCCTGATGAAGATGCCGATGTTTGTCTGGACCTGGCTGATCACTGCTTATCTGCTGATCGCGGTGATGCCGGTGCTGGCTGGCGCCATCACCATGACGCTGACTGACCGTCATTTCGGCACTTCATTCTTTAACGCTGCCGGCGGCGGCGATCCGGTGATGTACCAGCATATTTTCTGGTTCTTCGGCCATCCCGAGGTGTACATCATGATTCTGCCGGCTTTCGGCATCGTGTCCCAGATCATCCCGGCGTTTGCGCGCAAACCGCTGTTTGGCTACGCCTCAATGGTGTATGCAACTTCCTCCATCGCGATTCTGTCCTTCATCGTGTGGGCGCACCATATGTTCACCACCGGCATGCCGGTGACTGCGCAGCTGTTCTTTATGTACGCCACCATGCTGATCGCGATTCCGACCGGCGTGAAAGTGTTTAACTGGATCGCCACCATGTGGCAGGGTTCGATGACGTTTGAAACCCCGATGCTGTTTGCTGTCGGCTTCATCTTCGTGTTCACCATGGGCGGCTTCACCGGCGTGATCTGCGCGATCACCCCGATTGATATTCAGCTGCAAGACACTTACTACGTGGTGGCGCACTTCCACTACGTGCTGGTGGCCGGCTCGCTGTTCTCGCTGTTCGCCGGTTTCTATTACTGGTCGCCGAAGTGGACTGGTTATATGTACAACGAAACCCGTGGCAAGATTCACTTCTGGGCTTCGCTGATCACCTTCAATATCACCTTCTTCCCGATGCACTTCCTGGGTCTGGCCGGCATGCCGCGCCGCTATGCCGACTATCCGGCCCAGTTTGCTGACTTCAATATGATTGCATCCATCGGCGCTATCGGTTTCGGTCTGTGCCAGGTGTATTTCCTGTTCTTCGTGGTGTTGCCGGCGATTCGCGGCGGCCAGAAGGCGGAAGCCAAGCCCTGGGATGGCGCGGAAGGTTTGGAATGGACTGTGCCCAGCCCGGCGCCGTTCCACACTTTTGAAACTCCGCCCAAGGTGGATTGATTGCAGCATTGCGCGGCGCCTCTCTGCGCCGCGCCTGGAGAGATGAAGTGGCAAGTCGAGAAGATGAAATCAAAGCGAAAAACCGCCGCACCGGCATGTGGGTGGCGGTTTTGGCGGCAGTTTTTTTTGCCGCTTTGTTTGTTAAGCGCACCTGGTTTATGTAAGGCCGCCAATGACGCAACAAACCGGCTTTTTGCAGAGACTGAACCGGCGCATGCTGGGCAAATTGGTGTTGATTGCCTTTTTGATGTTCGGCTTTGGTTATGCGCTGATTCCGATTTACCGCAAGATTTGCGAAATCACCGGCGTCAACCTGATCACGCCGCAAGACATGACAGTCAAGCGGCCTGATAACACCCAGGTGGACAAGAGCCGCAAGGTGACGATTGAGTTTGACGCCACAGCCCAAGGCCCGTGGCGCGCCAGGCCGGTGAAAAACAGCCTGGATGTGCACCCGGGCGAATTGGCGCATATCGTGTATGAAGTGGTGAACAAGGAAAAGCATCCGGTCACAGCGCAGGCGATTCCAAGCTATGCGCCGCAGCAATCGGGTGAGTTTTTCAAGAAAGTGGAGTGCTTTTGCTTCCAGCAGCAAAAACTGGGGCCGAACGAAGCGCGGCAGATGCAAGTCGTGTTTTATGTTGATCCCAAGCTGCCGGCGAATGTCAAAACCATCACTGTTTCATATACGTTTTTTGAAGTGGCCGGCTTGAACAAACCGGCATAAAGAGGGGGCGTGATGACTGAGGATTTAAAGCAGGCGGTCAAACGCAAGCCCTCGTTTCTGGCGACGGTGCGCGCGGTGTTGTGGTCATTCATCGGCATCCGCAAGAAGAGCGGATACGAGCAGGATGCAGAGCAACTCAATCCGCTGCATGTGATTATCGCCGGCGTGCTGGGCGCAGTGATTTTTATCGTAACCCTGTTGTTCATCGTCAGCAGGGTTGTGGCTTAAGGCAACAAGAACAGCAACAGGAATTGCAACAATTCGAGTAATCGGGAGATTGAAATGAGTTCACACAACGCCAAGGCGCCGTATTACTACGTGCCGCATTCATCCAAATGGCCGGTTCTGGGCGGCGTCTGCCTGCTCATGACCATGGCTGGCGCTTCGGCCTGGGTCAATAACATAGGCTGGGGCATGTACGCCAGTTTCATTGGCATCGCCATGTTCCTGGTCGTGTTGTACAACTGGTTTGGCGATGCTGCCGCCGAATCTGAAAGCGGGCAATACAGCGACCGCATCGACATCTCCTACCGTTGGAGCATGGGCTGGTTCATTTTCTCGGAAGTGATGTTTTTCGCCGCATTCTTTGGCGCGCTGTTCTATGCCAAGGGCGTCACCTTCCCCTGGCTGGCGGATTTGAATCACAAAGTGATTTGGCCTGATTTCAATGGCATCTGGGGCGGCGTCGGCCCGGCCGGCACGGTGGAAGCGTTCAGCAAAATGACCTTGACCATCCCGACCATCAACACCGCTTTGCTGTTGACCTCCGGCGTGACCTTGACCATCGCCCACCATGCACTGGTGGCGAATCAGCGCAGCAAAACCATTTTCTGGTTGTTCCTGACGATTTTGCTGGGTGCGGTGTTTATGGGCTTCCAGGCATATGAATACATACATGCCTACAGCGATTTGAATCTGAAACTGACCTCCGGCATCTACGGTTCCACCTTCTTCATGCTGACCGGCTTCCATGGCTTCCATGTGACCATGGGCGCTATCATGCTGTCTTGTGTGTTATACCGTTTGATGAAGGGCCACTTCCGCCCCGACTGGCACTTCGGCTTTGAAGGCGCCGCCTGGTATTGGCACTTTGTGGACGTGGTGTGGCTGGGCTTGTACTTCGTCGTGTACTGGAACTGAACTGCGCAGCAGTGAAGCAAAAAAAACAGCGCCCTGCGGGGCGCTGTTTTTTATTATCGAAATCTTTTGTGAGAACTGAGATGCGAATATTTTGTTTGTTTGCCATCCTGCTGTTTTGTGGCGCCGCCCAGGGGGAAACCCGTTTGGCGCGACCGATAGCGGAACAGCAACGCTTGAATATTGAAAATAATAATTTGACCACCGAAGAATTTTTGTCTGCATATATGAGCAAAAATATAATGGAGCGCCGATATGCGGAAATGTTCTTGTTGGGAGTTATGGAAGCCGGCGAGGGGAGAGATTGGTGCGATTATCGAAAATTTAAGACTGTAACTGTGAATGAGGAAATATACAGCGGGCTGCAAGGTTTGAGCATGGGGCAACGAAAAGAGCGTGCGGCATCAATCTTAATCAGTATTTTGCGTAAGCAATTTCCATGTAAAGGGAAAAATAAATGAAAGTGAAGTATCTGATTTTGAAGAATAATCACTACTCATCAAATGAGCTAAATACCAGTTATGTTTCGCGCCAGAAACTGTATCGTGAAATTGGATATGACGATGAGCAGTTGATAAAGCAAAATGCCGGATATAAGAATACCTGTGCTACTCGCATGAGTTTGGCCTTGCTTAAATCTGGTGTGCAGATCAGGGGGCGGTTGAAAATTAAAGAAGGCTCTTACAAGGGAAAAACGTTTGAGCCTGGTGCGAAGTTGTTGGCGGATCATTTGGCGAACCGGCATATTTTGGGGAGGCCGCTTGTCATGACTCCAGCGACGGCACTCTCAAAGTTGTCCGGGAAAAAAGGAATAATTTTCTTCTGGAAAATTGATGGATATGATGGTGGGCATATTGATGTAATTGATTCTACAACAAAAGAGCAAGTGTGCAATTCTGCATGCTACTTTGCTTCCAAAGAAATATGGTTCTGGGAGTTGGATTGAAAAATAACGTTTCTATTCGGTCTCTGCGGATGTGATTAATCACTCTTTAAAATTTAATGTTTATAAAAATCATAGGGAATTTTGCGTGGGAATTTAAAAAACCTTATAAACAGTAAAGCAATAAGAAGCAGCGTCTTGCGGGGAGGGTGAAAATGGGGCAGTAAGATCGGGGGGGGCTTTGTAAAAAATGCCATCTATTCAGGGGGGCAACGTATTGGAGCGTATGCGGCCCATCTTGCGTACTCCTACTGGAGCTAATTCCATTATTGATCCAACGCTGTCGGACGCCGGGCTATCACTGCGCTCAATCCAGCCTTCTGATGACCCGAATTCGACTGACTAATCACCTCAAAGGATTGAAGATGAGATTGAAACCACTTCGTAAAACTTGTCTTGCATCGTTCCTGATTGCAGCAAGCGTTCTAATCTTTGTGCCAGCAAAAGCCAGCGAAAAAGATGCCACCGCTACCTATAAAGAAACAATTGAATTTATTAAAGAACACAAAATTTCTGCCTATTACAAAAATGACTCAGAAGCAGCCTTAGTCTTTTTTGGTTCAAGGCATACTTTTAATTCCGGTGATCCGCAACTGAAAGCAATCGAGAATTTTTTCGCACTGCTGAAGCCAACGCTTGTGTTGACGGAAGGTGGCAGGTGGCCTGTGGCAAAAGATAAAGTTGCTGCAATTACTGCTTACTCGGAAATGGGATTTCTCACTTTCTTAGCACATGCAAATGAAGTGAAATTTGATTCGCTTGATTTGGATTATCAAGCGCAAGTGAACTACGCACTGAAAAGGCACGATCCGCTGGATGTCAGCGTCTATACAATCATTAGATTAATACCACAATGGCGTGATCAATATGGTTATGAAGCGATTTCAAGGAAAATTGATCAGTACTTGGCAAACGAGGAGTTTAAGAACACGTTCCCGCTGAACACGGGGCCAAAAAATTTTAATGAACTAAAAGCTTACTGCGCTCAAAAGTTTCCAGATGTGAAAAATATATTGGATTTCGATTATCACCTGACTGCAAATGGAATTCAGCCTGACGTGCTCATGAAAGTGAGTGCTTCCTTTTCTGAGGTTCGTGATGCTTACATGGAAAAGAAAATAATGCAGGAGATTGAGAAAGGCGAGCGTGTATTTGCTATAGCAGGAACGCCGCACTTGGCGAAAATTGTGCCTAATTTGCTTAAAAAATACAGTAATTAGAGCTGCTTGCGATGCATCGCAACACATGTGGCCGGCTGATGCATGGTTGGCCCCGCCAATTGAACGAGCCGGCTGGCAGGTCGCCGAAAAAAGCTGCGGCGAAAGCGGCGCGCAATTTACCCGCCAAACAAAGCAATTCAGCCCCCTTCATGTGACTGGACCCCTGCCGCGCCCACTCCCCCATTTCTTGGTAGAATGACGCGCCCTCACTTCTTCAGCGCAAACCCGTCGGCTGTATCCATCCCATCCAGTGCGCCAGCAAGACGCATACAAACAGGGTGATCGACAAGGCGACGCGGGCGGTGAGTGACCACACCATACTTTTGCCGCTTTTCCGGCGCAGCATAAAGAACAGGGCGAAGGCCAAGCTGCCCAAAATCAGCGCAAAGGCCAGGATAAATACAATTTTCATGATGATGAGCAGCTCAGAACAAAGCACGATTGTAAACCCAAAACGCTTCGCCTTCCTGCCATGGGGGCCGACGCTTGTGCTGTTTTTGCTGCTCGCCTTGGGGCTGGGCGCCGGCGTATGGCAAACCCGGCGCGCCTGGTTCAAAGAAGAAAACGCCGCCAAACTGCAGGCGCGCCAGCGCCAGGCGCCGGTGCGCAATCCTTTTTTTGAGGATGTGGCGGCGCATGAATTCCGCCGTGTCCAAGTACATGGCGAATTTGCTCCGCAATGGTCGGTCTGGCTGGAAAACCGGCCACAGCAGGGAAAATCCGGGTTTGTGCTGGTCACGCCTTTGCGTCTTGATAACACCAATCAATATGTGCTGGTGGCGCGCGGCTGGGCGGCGCGCGATCCGCGCCAGCGCGATAAATTGCCGCAGGTCGCCACCCCCGCCGGCTCCTGGGCCTTGGATGGCATGATCAAACGCGATTTTGAACGCGTCATGCAACTCGGTCAGCCGCCGGCCCTGCAAACCAATGCGATTCTGCAAAACCTGGAGCGCAGCGAATTTGCGCGCAGCAGCGGCTTGCATGTGCTGCCCTGGGTGATTGAACAAAGCAGCGAGGCTCAGGACGGCTTACAGCGCAATTGGCCGCAAGCCGGCAGCGGCGCCGACAAGCATCGCGCGTATGCCTTTCAATGGTTCGGCCTGTCATGCGCCGCACTCGGTTTTTATATTTGGCTGGGCGTGCGCCGTGCGCGCGGCCTGGACTCTCCGCAAACATCAGCAAAATGAGCATCGCCATGAGTGAAAACAGCAGTCCTGCCAAGCCCAAACGATCATCCGCCATGTTATGGGCCGTGCTGGCGGTATGCATCGCCCCGATCGCCGCATCGTATTTTTATTATTACGTGGTGAAACCCGGCCCGGCCACCAACTACGGCGCCTTGCTCGATCCGCGCCAATACCCGATGCCAAACTTGAATGCGCGCAGCCTGGATGGCCAACCGCGCGAGCTGGCCAGCCTGAATGGCAAATGGCGCATGCTGATGGTGGCGCCTGCCGCATGCGCGGAGAGCTGCCGCGAAAAGCTGTTTCAAATGCGCCAATTGCGCTTGACCCAGGGACGTGAAAAAGACCGCATCGAGCGCGTCTGGCTGATCACTGATGAGCAGGCGCTCGACACCATCCTGCTGCGTGAATATGACGGCACCCATTTCATCCGCGCCGAGCGCGCCAAAATCGCCGCCTGGCTGCCGGCGGAAGCTTCGACCCGGATCGAAGACCATCTCTACTTCATCGATCCGCTTGGCAATTTGATGATGCGTTACCCGAAAGATGCGGACCCGCACAAGATCAAAAAAGACTTAAACAAGCTGATTAAAATCTCGAAGATTGGCTAACAATCCTGGAGTCCTCAGTCAACCGCTTTGTTGCTTCGATAACCCGATGATTTTCTTGAAATTTTCAGCAAATTGCAGCATCACACCCCGGGCCGGGGCGCGACCGGCGCGCAAAGCATGCTGTTCGCCGTTTTCGCCCTTGCCGGGCGCGCCCTCGCTTGCAAGCGAGGGCCGCATTGATGGCCGCTGGCATGCCGCCCGAATTGCCTTCAATACCCTGGCCAGGAAGCCGGTAAACTGCTTACTCCCGCCTCTCCAACTGAGGAATCCAGGATAATGGAATGGCATAAATTCCTGCAATTGGCCATCACCGGCTTGCTGGTGGCCAGTTTTCCCTTGTCCATCGTCTGGGCGCGCAAACAGGAGGCGCGCTATGTCAAATTGTGCGGCCTGCTGCTGTTTTTGACATTTGATTTGATTGTTTTCGGCGCCTACACCCGGCTCTCTGATTCCGGCCTGGGCTGTCCTGATTGGCCGGGCTGCTACGGTCACGCCAATCCGCTGCAGGCGCATGCCCAGATCAGCGCCGCCGAAGCCGCCATGCCGCATGGCCCGGTGACGGTGTTTAAAGCCTGGGTTGAAATGATTCACCGTTTTCTGGCGATGGGCATCGGCATCCTGATCACCACAATGTGCGTGCTGGCCTGGCAGCGCCGCAAGACGCAGCCGGTGGGGGCCATGGCGTATTGGCTGTTTGCCCTGGTTTGCGTGCAAGGCGCATTCGGCGCCTGGACCGTGACCATGAAATTGCAGCCGCTGATTGTCACCATCCATTTATTGCTGGGCATGCTGCTGCTGGCCATGATCGCCTGGCACTGGGCGCGCCTGCATCCCATGCCGCCAGCGCCGCAAGCCGGCGGCTTGCGCATGTGGGCGCGCCTCGCGCTGGTGATTGTGTTTTGCCAAATCGCCCTGGGCGGCTGGGTGTCGACCAATTACGCCACCCTGGCCTGTATGGAATTTCCGATGTGTCAGGGGCGTTGGCTGCCGGAAATGGATTGGGGCCATGGCTTCACCCTTTGGCGTGAACTGGGTAAAACCGGCGGCGGCGATTGGCTGCCGTTCGCCGCGCTGACTGCGATTCACTGGCTGCACCGCAATTTCGCCTGGCTGGTGCTGGCCGTCTGCGGCGTGCTGGCCTGGCGCGCGCGCGGCGCTCATCCGCGCGCGGCGCGCATGATCGGCGCCTTGCTGCTGGCCCAATTCTGCACCGGCTTGCTGACGATTTATTTTAAATTTCCGCTATTACTGGCGCTCTTGCATAATGCCGGCGCCGCCGCTCTCGTGCTTTGCCTGTCCATGCTAAACTCGCGCCTTGATCGCTGCCCTGACCGTCCATGAATTCCGAAGCCCCTCTTCCTCATCCCTTGGCCCAGTATTGGGTGCTGACCAAACCGCGCGTCACGCAGCTGGCGGTGTTTTGTGCTGTGATCGGCATGTTTTTGGCCACACCCGGTATGCCGCCGCTGGACAAAGTGCTGTTTGGCGCGCTTGGCATCTGGATGCTGGCGGGCGCCGCGTTTGCCGTGAATTGTTTGTTAGAGCGTGAAATTGATGCGCGCATGTTGCGCACCGCGCGCCGCGCCGTTGCTTCCGGCGAATTGAGCGCCGCGCGCACCCTGCAGTTTTCCATCGTACTGGGCGGGGCCGGCATGGCGCTGCTGTACTTTCTGGTGAATCCCTTCACTATGTGGCTGACCCTGGCCACCTTTGTCGGTTATGCCCTGATTTACACCCTGATCCTGAAACCGGCCACGCCGCAAAATATTGTGATTGGCGGCCTTTCCGGCGCCATGCCGCCTGCGCTGGGCTGGGCGGCGGTGGCGAATGCCGCGCCGGTTGAAGCCTGGCTTCTGGTCTTGATCATTTTTGTCTGGACGCCGCCGCATTTCTGGGCCTTGGCGCTGTACCGACGTGAAGATTATGAAAAATCCGGCCTGCCCATGTTGCCGGTCACGCACGGCATGCATTTCACCCAGTTTCATGTCTGGCTCTACACCATCGCTCTGACCGCCACCACGCTGCTGCCATATGCGATCAAGATGAGCCACCATATTTATCTGGTGTGCGCTTTGCTGCTGGACGCCGCCTTTATGTGGCAAGCCTGGAAGCTGTACCGCAATTATTCCGATGCGCAGGCGCGCAAGACCTTCCGCTTTTCGATTGTGTATCTGGCCTTGCTGTTCGCCGCGTTGCTGGTCGATCATTATTTTCCCCTGTAAGGAGTCGCTGATGTTGCTGCGTTTGCTTTTGTGCTGCTGTGTTTTTTTGCTGGCTGGCTGTGAGCAAAAAAAGACGTTCGCAAATGTTGATATCACCGGCGCCGAGTACGCGCAAAAACTCAATCTGACCGATCACCATGGCAAAAAACGCAGCCTGGCGGATTTCAAAGGCCGCGCCGTGCTGGTGTTTTTCGGCTATACCCAATGTCCGGATGTATGCCCGACCACCATGACGGAAATGGCCGCCATCATGAAAAAACTGGGGTCACGCGCAGAGCAATTACAAGTGATTTTTGTCACCCTCGATCCAGAGCGCGATACCCAGGCCCTGCTGGCGCAATACGTGCCGGCCTTTGATCAGCGCTTTCTGGGCATGTATGGCAGCTTGAAAGAAACCGAGGAAGCGGCGCGTGAATTTCATATCTTCTTCAAGAAAGTCATGCCGAAAGAGGGCGCTCACTACACCATCGACCATACCGCAGGCAGCTATCTGTTCGATAAAGATGGCCGGGTGCGTCTGTTTATCCGCTACAACCAGCCGCAGGAAAGCATTCTGAGAGATTTGGAACAGTTGCTCTGATAATCGCTTGCGGCGCCGCTGCTGCTGACTGCATATTGCCGCGCCGCAAATGCAGGCCGGCGCCGGCTTCGCGCAAGCCGGCGTCAGTGTCAGCTTGAATTGCGCCGCGCCGCATAAAAATAATATTTACTTGAAGCAATATCCCGCACATGCCATCATGCGCCATCTTTTCTGAGGAGAATATGGTCACATGGAAAACGCATATCAAGCCCCCGTCAGCAATATTGAACAGCAAAGCCAGGAGTATCAGACCCCGCGCATCTGGTCCTTGCGCGGGCGGATTGGCCGTTTGCGCTTTATTGCTTATTGCGGCTTAATGCCTCCCATCCTGGTCATGCTCGGCATACTGTTCGGCCTCATCATTCCGCTGCTGCCGCCAGCAGTGGCGCGTTCATTCAGAGACATGCCGCCGGCCTTTGTCGGCATTGCGCTGTTTGTGGTGGTTATGCTGTTTATCGCTTACTTTGCGGTACGCCGCTTGCGCGACATGAGTTACCCGATTTGGCTGTCGCTCTTGATGCTTGTGCCCTATATTGGCACGCTGCCTCTTCTTTTGCTCATCTTCAAAGCCGGTGACGAGGGAGAAAACCGGCATGGCTTGCCGCCCGCGCCGAACGGCATGGGAGTAATAATCGGCGCCATCCTCACCAGCTTGCTATTTATATCCGGCATGCTCAAGAATGCTTCGCGCTGAACGGTATCCAGTATCCCCTTCAATTCAGGATATAAACATGAGTAATTTCTACAAAAGCCCGCAAAGCCAGCTGGGTAAAACGGAGTACGCCAATCTCCAGATCGTGGCCCTGAGTGGGCGCATCGGGCGCTTGCGTTTTCTGGTGTACAGTTTTTTCCTCGGCCTGCTCGGGCTTGCGGCCGAACAAGTGCTGTCCAACCTCTTGCCTTTCGACTTGCTGTTGATGGATAGCGCGGTGGATTGGAGCGTGGGCGGCGTCACACTGATCGGCGCTTTGATTCTGACCATACGCCGTCTGCAGGATGTGGAACATCACCCCTTGTTATGCCTCATCATGTTCCTGCCAATCATCAACCTGCTGTTTTGGCTGTATTTATTGCTGGCGCCCGGCAGCGAGTTTGCCAACAGCTATGGCTTGCCGCCGCCGCCCAATCCGCCCGGCATGGGGTGGTTGGCGGCGCTGGCGATTTTGTGCACAGCAGGGGTGTTTTTACTGTTTTTTGGCAGTATCTTTGCGCTGCTGATGTTCTTTACCGCAGGCAGTTGGTAAGCCCTGCAGGCCGGCCGCGCGCATGCTGCCGGCCTGCTGGTTTCATTGTCCCATTGTGCGCATCAAGCCGACCATCATCACAATCGTCATGATGATTTGCAAGACGCTAAGTCCGATCAAGACCACGGCGCTGACAATCACCGGCGTGGTGTTCGGCTCAGGCGGTGCGCCATAGCGGTTATCGCCATCGGTGCCGGGGGCAAACAATAGGTAGAGCATAAAAAGGAGATTCACGAGCGGCAGCAGCATCAGCAAACAAAGCCAGCCTGTTTTATCCAGATCATGCAGACGGCGTATGCAAAATACGACATACATCCCGATAAATGGAATCGCCAACAACACCATCAACCAGCTCAGTGATTCCAGTTTGGCCGGATCGGCGCCGATGATCGCAAACAAAATACCCAGCGGGAATGCGAAGAGCAAGGTAAGCGCAACGGGATACACGTAATAACGCAAGCGCCCGATGCGCCCGCGCAAAGCGAAAATCTTTACTTTAGTGAACTTGTCAGTGTCATGCGCCACACTGCTGCCGGGGGCTTGATAGGGGTGTGTCATGCTTCTTCTCTCCTGAAAATGGGTGTTTTCTTAAGCGCTGAAAGTTATATGTTCTCATATTATATGGCCTCTGCGTGCAGATAAGCTGCAATTCGTCGCAAGACAACCTGATCCTGCCCGCCTGGCGTGTTTTTTCATCATACAGACGCAGCTGCAGCATTCAAGCGTGATATGCAAAGCGCGTTTGACCTGATACGCCATTTGCGCGCAGCATACAGCTTTGCCCGCCTGGAGCCGCAGCATGAGCACCTCTGCCGACACATCCCCAAGCCATGCGCGTCTGGCCGCCCCCGACCTCTTGCGCGGCCTGGTCATCATGCTGATGGCCTTGGATCATGTGCGCGATTTTTTTGTGCATCTGAATTTCAATCCCACCGACTTGAGCGCCACCAGCCCGGCCTGGTTTTTGACACGCTGGATCACCCATTTATGCGCGCCCGCATTTGTCCTGCTGGCTGGACTGGCGGCATGGTTGCGCATGCAGCGCGTGGGCGCAGCGGCGCAAAGCCGCTATCTGCTGCAGCGTGGCGCACTCTTGATCTTGCTCGAAGTGAGCTGGATCAACTTCAGCTGGCAATTTGAATTCGGCCTCATCGTGTTTCAGGTGATCTGGGCCTTGGGCGTGGCCATGCTGGCGCTGGGGCTGGCGCTGTGGCTGCCGCGCGCAGCCTTGATCGCCCTGGCCGCACTCTTGATTTTGCCGCACAACCTGCTCGACGCCTGGCATAGTGAGAGCGCGCCGCTGTGGCTAAAAATCTGGCATCAAAGCGGCGGCGCTAAAATCGCCGGTCTCAAATTGTATTTTCTCTATCCCCTGATGCCCTGGATAGGCTTGATGCTGGCCGGTTTTGCCATCGGCCCGCTGTGCCGGGCCGCACCCATGCAACGCAGCCGGCATTGGCTGCACATCGGCCTCATGCTGCTGCTTGCCTTTGTGCTTTTGCGCAGCGGCAATTGGTATGGCGACCCGCATCCCTGGCGCGTGCACAGCAATGGCGCGGTATACAGCCTGCTGTCATTTATCAATGTGCATAAATATCCGCCTTCATTGCAATACCTCTGCCTCTTCGTCGGCCTCGCCATGTTGCTGCTGGCGGCCTTGGAAAATATGCCGCCAGGGTGGTGGCGTGAAAGCCTGGCCCTGTTTGGCCGCCACCCATTGTTGTTTTACTGCCTGCATATCGCCGTTTTACATGCCGCCGGCATGCTCTGGATGGAATGGCGATATGGCCCTGTGGCATACTCAGCAGGGCAGGGCAGGCAGTTGCCGCCGGAGTATGCGCCCTCCCTTTTGCTGTGTTACAGCGTGTGGTTGCTGGCCTTGTTGCTATTTGCTTTGTTCTTGCGCACATGGGAAAACAGGCGGGATAAGCGGCGCGTGGCCTCAGCCTGATTTGCTGGATAGATTTCATTGTTTTTATGTAAAACATTGCAAATTGCGCCACAATACCTGTCAAATCTAACAGTTTTTGATATAAAATTGACGTAATTGCAATGTTTTTGTCGCGGCAAACTCTATACTTGCCGCAGCGCTGTCCTCACCACTGCCGGCGCTGTTTGCAAGTTCAGCGCCGCTTCGCGCAGCGATTTTCACCACAGCCAACCGACACCGCACCATGCCACCCGCCCTCATCGCACTGTATTCCCGCTTCATCGAGGTGGCCACGCCCGGCTTGAGTCTCTTGATTTTGAGTCTGGCCGCCTGGCTCAGTTTGCCGCTTTTATTGTGCTGGCGACATGCGCGCCGCCTGCTGCGCTTGCGTCTGGCCCCGCCCTTGCCTGAAATATTGACTGACGGCGCCGCGCTGTCGCCCGATTTGCGCGCCTGCCAATTAGCCTTGCGCAGCGCGGCGACGGAATTGCAAGAAGCCGGTTTTCAACGTCAGCAAAGTTGGCGCAGCCATGGCTTGGCGCAGCAAACCATGGAACTGCAAGAACTCTGGTGGAATCCGCAGATGCAAGTGCATGCCCTGCTCAGCTTGCACCCGGCGCCGCAATTCGGCCAATGTTATGAAATCGTGCTGCAGGATTGGAATGCGCAAGGGCGCAGCCTGCTGACCTGCTGGCGCGGCGCACCCGGTCTGAGCCGCCTGCGCCTGCCGCAACCGGGAATGGAAGTGCAATACTGCGCCGGCGTCACCCTGCAAGAGATGCTGAGCGCCCACCTGCGCCGCCTGCAGGAATTGGACTGGCGCTGCGTGCAAGCCGGCAGCGCATGTTGGCAGGCGCAACGCAATCTGGCTGAACAGCTCTTGCCCTTCGGCTTGCGCGCCGGCCAATTGCGCGTCTGCCGCGAGCGCGCCGGCGCACGCACCCTGTACCGGCTGCGCCTCTGGAGCGCGCTGCGGATTGCCGCGCAACATCTGCGCGCCGCCGCCTGGCGCCAATGGGCGCGCTGGCGCCGCCTGCCCTGGCGCGTCAGCGATGCCGCCATGCTGCAAGTGGCGCACAGCTGGCAATGGCAGCAAGCTTACGCCAGCGGCTGGCTGCGCGCGCAAAAACCGCGCGCAGTGGCTTACTGGGCCGCCTTGATTCCGGGCGCGCTGTGCTTGTGGCTGAGCTGGCGCGCGCAAAGTCTGGTGGCCGCCGGCGTGCTCTTGATCATGCTCGGCCTGCATCTGGCCTGGCTGGGTTTGCAAAGCCGGCTGGCGCAATGGCAGCTGCAGCGCGAGGCCGGCAGCCGCCTGCGCCATCCGCTGTTACTCCTGGCCGGTTTGCTGGCCGGCCCGGCCTTTGGCATTGGTCTGGCCTTGGGCTTGACGCTCGGCCTGGTGCAAGGCTGGCTGCAGCCGGATCAGGGCGGCGCCCTGTTTTGGCTGATTCTGTTCTCTCTGGTGCTGCACCTGGGCCAATTACTGCCTTTGCGCGTGTACAGCGGCGGACAAATGCTGGATTTGCTGCTGCCCTGGGCCTGGCCGCGCCTCTTGCTCTGCCTCGGCAGCGCGCTAACCTTGTTCACCCTGTCCTGCTGGCTGCCGCTGCCGCGCCGTCTGCTGGTGCTGGGCCTGGTCTTGCTCTTGCTCTGGCGTGTCCCCGGATTGTGGCGGCGGGCGAATGCGGTGCGCCTGTTGCGCGCCCATCCCGCGCCCGCCGGCGCGCACGGCTTCGCCCTCTGGCGCAGCCTGGCGCGGCAGCGCGTGCTGGGGGCGGGCGGCAAGTGGCTGCTGGCGCATCAATTGCCGGCGCTGGCCTTGCGTGTGCGGCCCGGTGTTTCATCGGCTTTATTTGGTTTGAGCTTGTATCTGCTGTTGGCCCTGTTGCCGGCGCTGACCATAGGCGGCTTGTTTTTGAGCAAACCGCAACAAAGCATTCAAGTCTGGAAACAGGGACAGCAAGTAGTGTGGGGACAGGCGGAAAATCCGGCCCCGGCCCCGCTCGACAGCGCCGCCGCGCGCCATGCGCGCCTGCAATAAGCGCAATCCATGCGGCGGCTTGCGGCAAACCGCGCGAGCCAGGATAATGCCAGCTCTTCCTCTTACCGAGTCACGCCCATGTCCAGCCGTTTCCCGTCCCGCGCGCGCATTCTGGCCGCGCTGTTTGGCGCCGCACTGAGCGCCGCCAGTCCGAGCGCCAGCGCGGATACTCTGCAAACCCAATCCGAATTAAGCGGCTTTGTGCGCACCGGGCGCTATGCCGAAGTGGGGGAATTATGCGAACGTTTTGCGCGCCGTTATCCGCAATGGGTGCGCTGTCTGCAATTCGGCGTCACCCCGGAAGGACGCAAAATGCATGCGCTGGCGGTTTCCACCGGCAGCCGTTTGACGCCGCAGGCGGCGCAAGCCGCGCGTATTCCGGTGGTGCTGGCGCAGGGCGCCATCCACGCCGGCGAAATTGATGGCAAAGACGCCGGCTTTTTATGGCTGCGTGAAATACTGGCCGACGGCAAGCGGCGCGCCGTGCTGGAAAATCAAATTCTGCTGTTTGTCCCGGTATTCAATCCCGATGGGCATGAGCGCTTTGGCCGCTGGAGCCGGCCAAACCAGCGCGGCCCGGAACAGATGGGCTGGCGCGTCACCGCGCAAAACATCAATCTCAACCGCGATTACGCCAAAGCCGAGAGCGCCGAAATGGCGGCCATGCTGCGCCTGGTGCGCGAATGGGATCCGCTGATCTATATCGATATGCATGTCACCAACGGCGCGCAATTCCAGCACGATATTTCAGTGCAGATCGAGCCGGTGCATGCCTCTGACGCCGGGTTGCAGGAAATCGGCCGCAGCATGCAAAACGGCGCCATGGAGCGCTTGCGCCAGCAAGGCAGCCTGCCGCTGCCGTTTTACATGGAATTTCAGGAAACCGACCAGCCGGCCTCCGGCTTTGCCGACAATCTGCCGCCGCCGCGCTTCTCACATGGCTATTTCCACCTGCGCAACCGCTTTGGCGTGCTGGTTGAGCTGCATTCCTGGAAAGAATATCCCTACCGCGTGAAAGTCATGCGCAATGCGCTGGACGCGATTTTGCAGCAAAGCGCGCAAGATGGCCGCAAATGGCTGCAAGAAGCCCGCGCGGCGGATGTGCGCGCCAGCCAATTGGGCGGCAAGCCGGTGGCCCTGACATACCGCACCAGCGAAGCCAGCCGCATGATTGACTTCCAGGGCTATGCCTACAGCCATAGCAAATCAGATATTTCAGGGGCGACCATGGTGCGCTACGACGAAACCCGGCCTCAGGTCTGGCGCGTGCCCCTGCGCGAGCAAATCGAAGTCCAGAACAGCATCGCCGCGCCGCGCGCCGGCTATTTGATCCCGCAAGCCTGGGCCGCCATCATCGCCCCCAAACTGGACTTGCACGGCATCCAATATCAGCGCGCTGCGCGCGCCGGCAGCGCCACCTTGCTTGCCTGGCGCGCCAGCGAATTCAGTTTCAGCAAAGACAGCAGCGAAGGCCGCCAGCGCCTCGAAGCCAAGGGCGAATGGCGCAGCGAAACCCAGAGCTGGCCGGCAGGCAGCTTGTATGTCCCGATCAACCAGCCCAAAGCGCGCCTGATCGTGGCCTTGCTGGAACCGGGCGCGCCGGACGCCTTCCTGGCCTGGGGGTATTTCAACATCGCTTTTGAGAAAAAAGAATATATGGAGAGCTATGTGGCGGAAGAAGTGGCGCAAAATATGCTGGCGGCAGATCCGGCCTTGCGCGCTGCGTTTGCGGAAAAGTTGCGCGATCCCCAATTTGCCGCCGATCCGCATGCGCGCCTGGCGTTTTTCGCCAGCCGCCATCCCTCATATGACGCGCGCTGGAAGCTGTATCCGGTGCTGCGCCTGGAACAGCCACTGGAGCAATAACATGGAACATCGCGAATTGCAGGAAATCTTGAATCAGCAACTGCCGGGGCGCTTGCTGCGGGTTGCGCAGGCGGGCGGATTTGTGACCCAGGACGTGGTTCCGGGGCGCATCACAGTGTGGCTGGACGAAACCGGGCGCGTTGCCAGCGTACGTGTCGATGGCGCAACACAGGCGCTGGAAGAAGCCGTCTAAAGGTGTCTCAAGTCACCCGCAGCACGCCAGCGCCCGTGTCGCACACGGACGCTGGCGCTCTCTGAAAAAAGCGTGTTACCGCCCTGTCAAGTGAAGCCGGTCACAAGCGAATGGGGTGGAGAGAAAAATATTTCAGCTGCGTTGCTTCCCGTCCTGGTATAGCGTGCAGGAATCCCCATTCTGAAGTTCTTCCGGCCATGTATGCACTGACGCAACAAATGCTTAACCGTGCTGTCTGGCAAGCTTGTGACAGCTTCCGCGCCTCGGTTGATTCATACGAGTACAAAAATTTTGTGCTCGGCATGCTGTTCTTGAAATTTATCGCCGACGTGATGCGCGATCACGACGAGGGACGCAGCCCGGATGTGCCGGAACTGTTCAATCTGCCGCTGGAAGCAAATTTTTACTGGCTGCTGGATAAAAGCCCGGAAAGCGGCAACCAACTGCGTCTGGATCGCGCCCTGCGCCTGCTGGAATTGGCCAACCGCGACAAACTCAATCGCGTATTTGATGAAATTCAATTCGATTCCGCGCATTTGGGCGCAGCGGCGCGGCGCGATGAATTGGCGCGCCAGCTGCTGCAAAAATTCTCCCGTCCCGAACTCGATTTACGCCCCAGCCGCATCGGCTCGCTGGATGTGATCGGCAACGCCTATGAATACCTGATTGCGCGTTTCGCCAGCGATAGCGGCAAAAAAGCCGGCGAATTCTATACCCCGGCGCAAGTCTCGGAATTAATGGCGATGTTAGTCGATGCGCAAGACGGCGAACGCATCTATGACCCGGCGTGCGGCTCCGGCTCATTGCTGCTGCACTGCCTGCGCCATGCGCGCAGCCGCAATGCGCGCAGCAAAATCAGCTTATGGGGACAGGAATCAAAATTCACCACCTGGCAGCTGGCCAAGATGAATATGTTTTTGCACGGCGAAAGCGGGGAGCGCATCATGTGGGCCGATTCCCTGCTTGAACCCAAATTCGTCGATCTGCAACAACAGCTGTATCAATTTGAAGTCGTGGTGGCGAATCCGCCGTTTTCCTTGCAGGAATGGGGCCATGCCAGCCTGCAGCAAGACCGCTGGAAGCGCTTTGCGCGCGGCATGCCGCCAGCCTCAAACGGCGACTACGCATTTCTATTGCATATGCTGGCCAGCCTTGATCCGCAACGCGGGCGGATGGCGGTGATTGTGCCGGGCGGGGTCTTATTCCGGCGCGGCGCGGAAGGCGAATTGCGGCGCAAGCTGCTGCAGGAAAATCTGATTGAAAGCGTGATCGCCCTGCCGCCGAATCTGTTTTACGGCACCGAACTGAGCGCCTCGATTTTATTCATGCGCAGCGGCAAGCGCACGCGCGATATTTTATTCATAGACGCCAGCCGCGAATGCGACGCCAGCCAGCGTAAAAACCGCCTGCGCGAAAGCGACTTGCAAGGCATCATGCAACAAGTGCGCAGCCGCAGCAGCACACCCGGTTACGCCAGCCTGGTCAGCCTGGAGCAAGTGCTGGCGCAAGATGGCGATTTGCGCGTCGCAGCCTGGGTCGAAGCGCCGCCCGGCGGCAGTGAAAACCCTGATCTGCAAGCCCTGCTGGCGCAACAGGAGGCGGTGCGGCGGCAAATCGCCGCCAGCGACGCCGAATTGCGCGCCGCGCTGCGCGCGCTGGGCGTCTTGCCGCCGCTGCACGCCGAAGACGGGGACGCGTCATGAGCGGCTGGCCGCTGCGCAGTCTGGCCCAATGCGTGCAGAGCCAGACCGGTCTGGTGGTGAATGCGCGCAAGCAGGGCGCGGCAAGCGCGCGTCTGCCATATTTGAGCACGCGCAATGTGCAACAAGATGGACTGGATTTATCCGATGTGGGCGAGATTGCGCTTGATGCGGCCAGTGCTGCACGCGCGCGTTTGCAAAGCGGCGACGTGCTCTTGCTCAAGGGCGGCAGCCCGCAGCATCTGGGCCGCAGCGCATTGTGGCGCGCGGAATTGGCCGAATGCCTGCATCAAAACCATCTGCTGGTCTTGCGTTGCGGCGACGGCATCTTGCCCGAATATTTACTGGCGCTGTTGCAAAGCGCGCCGGTGCGCGCCTATTTTCAGCGCCAGGCTTGCAGCAGCACGCGCCTGGCGCATTTGACGCTGGATGCGGTGCTGCAACTGCGCTTCATTCTGCCGCCGCTGGCGCAGCAACAAAACCGCTGCGCCGCGCTGCTGGAAGTCGAGCGCCAAATCAGCCTCAGCCAGGAAGCCATTCAGCGCAGCCGGGAATTGCAACAAGCATTGCGTCTGCGTCTCTTGCAGGCTGCGGCGCAGGACTGGCCGCTGCAGCCGCTGGGCCGGCTGTGCCGCTTTGGCGGCAATCTGGAGGCCCGCGAACGCTTATTTCTGCCGCCTTTCCGCTATATCGAAATCAGCGATTTGACGCAGGGCGGGATACGTCCCGATTTACCGCTGATCCAGGCGGATAAAGCGCCGGCGCGGGCGCGCCGCCGCCTGCAGGCTGGCGCAATTTTGCTCGGCATGGCGCGCCCGGAATTGCAGCGCTTTGCGCGCGTCGGCCCGGAGCATGCCGACTGTATCGCCAGCACTGCTTTCGCGGTGCTCTTGCCGCAAGCGGAATTGGATGGCGATTTTCTGTTTCACACGCTGTTCGCGCCCTATCTGGCGCAGCAAATGCAGCAAGCCGCACGCGGCGGCACGATTCCAGCCTTGAATCAGGATTGCATTGCCGCCCTGCAAATCGCGCTGCCGCCGCTGGCGCGGCAAGTGCAAATCGCGCGCGCCATGAACGCCCTGTTTGCGCGTTTGCAAGGCGAGTTGCGTGAGCTGGCTTGCCTGCAAGCCCTGCAGCAGCGCTTATTGCAGGATGTCTTGCCGCCCTTGCCGCCGCAAGATTACGCCGGCAAACCTTGATTGCCCTGTAAGCCGATAATGCGCGGCACATTCGGCTGTTGCACGCGCACCGTTTTCTGTTCCCGCAACCAGGGCGCCAGCACGTCCCAAATCATCGGCCCCTGCTGTCCCTGCACCCCGGCCCAGCTCGCCACCTTGTACTTGCGGCTGGCGTCCAGCGGCTTGCCGTGCAGACGCAAATCACTGATGCGGCTGCCCATTTTTTGCAGTGGCGCAATGCTGTAGGTCAAACCGCCGGTGCGCACCATATCGCCGCCTTGCTGGTAATACGGATCGGGATTGAACAGATTGTCAGCAACATCTTCCAAAATCCCTTTGATCTCCGCGCCGCTGAGCAGATTCACACTGACTTGCGAATACGTGGTCGCGGTCTGGCTCATTAAATCGCCATACGTGATGGGGCTGCCGGCCAGCAGGCTCGGGCCCCAGCGGAAACCGGGCGAAAATGCGATTTCCGCATCGCGCGCGGCCATCAAACCATCCAAAATCAATTGATCAAAGCCGCCATTGAAATTACCGCGCCGGTGCAATTCGCCTTCGGTGCGGGTCAGCACTTCGCCCAATTGCGCAGCATACGGCGCATGCAAGGTCTGGATTAACTGCGCCATTTCCCGGTCTGGCGGCAGCAAATTGGAAAACACCGGCAGCAAGCGCCAGGCGTGGCGCTTGATCTTGCCCTCGCGCACCTCAAAATCGAGCACGCCGACAAACTTGCCATGACTGCCGCTGTTGCACACCAGCGTTTGGCCATCGCGGTTGGCAACCGGAATCGCCAGCGGCACAGCATCGTGTGTATGTCCCCCCAGAATGGCGTCCAGGCCGCTCACGCGCGCAGCCAGTTTCAGATCCACATCCATGCCATTATGCGACAGCAACACCACCACCCGGGCGCCCTTGGCGCGCAGATCCAAAATCAGTTTTTGCAGATTTTCTTCTTCGATGCCAAAGCGCCAATCCGGCATCAAATGACGCGGATTGGCCACCGGCGTGTAGGGAAAGGCCTGGCCGATCACAGCGACCGGCACGCCATTGACTTCGCGCCACAAATGCGAAGCGAACACCGGGTCGCCGAAATCCTGGGTTTGCACATTCTGCGCAATGAAAGCAATGCGCTCGCGCAAACGGGTTTGGATCAATTCCTGCACACGCTTGGCGCCCAGCGTCATTTCCCAATGCGCGGTCATCGCATCCACCCCCAGCAAGAGGCAGGCTTGCGCCATATCTTCGCCCTGCGTCCACAGCGCTGGCCCCGAGCCTTGCCAGGTGTCGCCGCCATCCAGCAACAAGGCGTTGGGGCGCTGCGCGCGCAAACGCTTGATCAGGGTGGCCAGATGGGCAAACCCGCCCAGCTTGCCGTAACGCTGCGCATTTTCTTGAAAATCCAGATCAGCCAGGGCGTAGGCTGCGCGGCTGCGCGGCGCGATGCCGGCAGCCTGCAAGAGATGTTTGCCGGTCAGATGCGGCCAGCGGTTGGCGGCCTGGCCGACGCCAATGTTATAGCTGGCCTCGCGGTAATGCAGCGGCTGCAATTGCGCATGGCAATCGGTGAAATGCAGAAAATGCACATTCCCCACCCTTGGCAGATCATAGCTTTGCGCTTCGTCAGCGGCATGGCTCTGTCCCGGCAGCAGACCGGCGAGCGCGCCGGCGGTCAGGGATTGTAAGTACTCGCGCCGGCTGATCATTGATTCACCGGTGAGGCGGGATCGAGCAAGAGCGCCATCACATCGCGTATCTGCTCTTCAGTCAAAATACCTTGATGGCCGAAACGCGGCATCACCGAACAGGCGCGGTACGCTTGCGCATTGTAAATCTTGGCCCAGGTGTAGCGCAGCACCTCCTCACTGCCGCCGCGCAGCTTGCCGTACTGGCTTAAAGACGGCCCCAGATTGCCGAAAGAGATTTCTTTTTTATTGATTTGGTGACAGGCGTAGCAATTCCCGCCATTCACCCCGCCGGCGGCGTCCGAGCTTTGCATGCCGCGCCCGTTTTGCGCAATCGCCTCGCCTTTTTTCCAATCGCCCAGCCATTTGCCATCTGCCGGATAACGCACCGTGGCCAATTGCTGCGCTTCCAATTCTGCCGCCGCAGCCCCTTCCAGCGTGGCCCCGCTGCACTGTTTTTGCGCAGCGTCGCGCTGCAACAGGCGTTCGCGGCTGGCCGCGCCCTTGCTTTGAAAATCGCGCGCAATCAGGGCTTCGGCTTCGCTGGCGATTTGCGCGGCGGAAAATTCCGGGGCCAGACCGGCCCCGGCGCAGCCTGCACACAGCAGGGACAGCAAGATCATCTGGTATCGCATAGCGTCCCCTTCAACGTTTTAAGGCTGGCGCGGCAAATACCCCGCCATTTGCATTTTTCGCCAGGAACATGGTCAAGGCGGTGATCGTGTCTGAGCCGTATTCCACTTGCGCAAAGCGCTGCTGGCGCAAGCAATCGGATAAGCGGTGCTGCATGCTGCGCACCTCACCCTGCGAAACACGGTAAGCCGGCCAGCTGGTGTAAGCCGCCTGCGCTTGCGGGGTGCGCAAAATATTCGGCAAATCCTGCATACGGATGCGTTGCCCGTCGCTGGAGTGACAGGAGGCGCAAGAAAAGTCATGCGAACCGGCGCGATAGTGGAATAGATATTCGCCGATTTTGTAGGTTTTCTGTTCTTGCGGATGGGCGGTGGAAACCGCCATTTTCATCCCGCGCGACTGGCCGGCGATCCAGGCCGCCAGCGCTTCCATGACGGACGGTTTGCCGGGCGCGCCGAAATGCTGCGCGCGCGCCTGCGCAGCGCTCCAGCCCTGCAATGTGATGCGGCAATGCAGTAAGCGCTGCTCCAAATCCATCACCTTGCCGGTGTCGGCAAAATAGCGCGGCAGTTCGACATACGCGCCGGCGGTCACGCCCGCGCCTTTACCCAAATCGCAAGCCTGCAGGCTGGCTTGCTTCGGGCCGTCTTTCTTTTGCCAGATTTCCGCGCCGCGCATCTCCCATAATTCAGCAGGATTGCCTTCGGCCAATAATTCGCGGTATTGCGTTAAATCGTTTTGGGCTTGCGCCTGTCCCGCCAAAAAGAGCAGGGCGGCGCAAGACAGAATATGGATTTGCATGAGGAAACTCCGGCAGTGGGCGGGGTAAGCTGCATGGTAAGCGCAGCGCGGGGTGGCTGTCCATCCGCGCACGGATTTAGCGTTGCAGGTGTACACTGTAGCGCCGCTGGAGCAGCTATGAACGCCAATCAAGTCACCAAGAGATCCATTCCCGAACGTATTTTTCACGCCATTCTGTATGAAATTGTGGCGCTGCTGCTGTGCACGCCCCTGTTCGCCTGGCTGATGAATACCCCGCTGTTGCAAATGGGGGCCTTGAATCTGATGCTCTCGACCCTGGCAATGGCCTGGAATGTGCTGTTCAATGCCGCCTGGGACGCCATGTTGCGCCGCATGGCCTGGCAAAAAACGCCGCGTCTGCGCATTGCGCATGGCGTGGCGTTTGAATGCAGCTTAGGCTTGCTGGCGATTCCGCTGGCGGCCTGGTGGCTGGATATCAGCTGGTGGCAGGCCTTGGTGCTGGATGGCGGCCTGTTGCTGTTTTTCCTGCCATATACCGTCGCGTTTAACTGGACTTACGATCATGCCAGAGCGCGCTGGCAGGCGCGGGGATAGGCGTGAGGTGCAAGCCTGATGGGGGCGGCGCAGCCGCAAAACCGGTTTGCGCAGCGCTGCCGCCGCTCTGCTCTTGAGCCGGGGCGCGCAACTCGGCTTGGCGCTGTATCTGCGCAGTCTGTGGCCGGGCTTGCTTTATTGCAGCATCGGTTTCCATCTCCTGTCGCTATGCTTGCTGTATGCCGCCTGGCGTGCGCTCGCAACATGGCCGCCAGGCGGATGAGACCGCACATGGGAGTGGCGTATGACATCGGATTTCAACGGTAAAGTGGCGCTGATTGTGGGCGGCACATCCGGCATTGGTTTGGCTGCAGCGCAGCTGTTTCACGCCGCCGGCGCACAAGTCGTAATCAGCGGGCGCGATTTGGAAAAAGGCCGCCATGCCGCGCACAGCATCGGGCCGCGTGCGCGCTTTCTCGCCTGCGATGTGACGCAAGCCGATCAGATCGCAGCCATGTTTGCGCTGCTTGGCGCGGAATACGGGCGGCTCGACGCCGCAGTCAACAGCGCCGCCGGCCCCGCCACGCCGGGCCAATTGCACGATATACCCGAAACGGATGCGCGCGCCCTGCTGGATACCGATGTGTTGGCCCCGCTGCTGTGCATGCAGCATGAAATCGCACTCTTGCGCCGGCAGGGCGGCGGCACGATTGTGAACCTGTCTTCCGTGAATGGTTTATCAGGCTGTCCCCAGGCGGCGCTCTACAGCGCAGGGCGGCATGCGGTGCTGGGCTTGACGCGCTCGGCGGCGCTGGAATACATCGCTGAAAATATCCGCATCAATGCGGTGTGTCCTGGCGCGGTGGATACGCCCAGACGCAGCCAGCGTCTGGCGCACTTGGCGCCGGAACAACAGCAAGCCGCCATGGCCCGGACTGCGCAGGACATACCGATTCGCCGGCTGGCGCGCGCGGAAGAAATCGCCAACGCCATTTTCTGGCTCAGCTCGCCGCAATCATCCTACGTGGTGGGGCATGCGCTGGTGGTGGATGGCGGCCTGGCGGCGTGAGATCAAACCTGCTTGAATTGCGGCCAGACTTGCCATAAACCCAGCGCATGGGTGAGGCCATAAGCCAGGCAGATCAAAGAACTCCATATCTCAAAACTGCCGACTTGCTGCGGCACAAACAGCCAAGCGGGAAACAGCGCCAAGCCGCGCAGCAAATAAATCGCCGTAATCAGGCAGAGCGCGGCTTTGCACCATGGCAAGCGGCGGATCAATCCGGCCCCGGACAGGGCATACGCCGCCCACCCCGCCAGCACGCAGGCAATCCCGGCTGTGATCAGGGCCGGATACAGGCTGCCCGCCTCGGCCGCCGCCGCCATGCCTTCGCCAGCGCCGAAAAAGCGATACCAGGGGCCGCCGCCAACAATGATGCAGAGATGCAAAAACGCGGCAAACGCGCTCAACGCAGCCCCGCACAGCAGCGCTGAATTCGGTTTATTTCTCATAGCAGAGTCTGATTGTTGAAGATTGTAATAGCCTGCGCAAATTGTTAAAAATTGCCGCATGGAAATGATTTGCTCTTATCGTGTCATGGCAGCTGGCTGTCAGCATGGATATGCAAGTCTTTGGAGAGAATATGTATTTTAGCGCAGCACTGTTATTGATTGCCTTTATCTTATTCGCGGGTTATCGCGAATTGCGCAAGCAGCCCCATCCCATCAACGGCGTCAGCACCTGGCTGTTTGCGATTCCGCCTTTTCTCGGCTTGCTGCTCAAGGTCAGCACGAATGAGGATTTGCCGCTGATGGTGCGCGGACTGACGGTCGGCGCTTTATGCGTGCTGGCGCTGGTGGTTTGCTGTGTGCTGTATCAATTGGCGCGCGAGGCGCAAAACGAAGGCAATCCATCGTAAGAAATCAATGGGAAATCAATGGGGTCAAAATCAAAATCAATGGAAATCAATGGGGTCAGACTGGATTGATTTTGATGAGGACTTGCCAGGAAATTTACATACGCATCTATTTGTATGGTTGGTATATTGGTAGTGTTCTGATATCGAGTAAAGGTAGAAAGCCAAAAGAATTTCAAATCAATCGAGTCCGACCCCATTGATCCACATTAGCGCCATGCTTGCCAACAGCGCAATGCCGGCGCCGCTCCACACGAGGCGCTTGATCTTTTTCTCCCTGGCCAGGCACGTTGCGCAAATCCGCAGCGCGCGCGCCGCGCCGATTGGCTGGATATATTCAGCTTGCACAGGCAACAAAAATTTACTGCAGCGTATGCATTGCGATTGGCTATCGCGCTGTTGCGCGCGTTGATCGAGGCGGCGCTGCAACAAGAGCAAAGCGATCACCGCGCCGAACAGATAAATTTTCCAGGGTGATTGGCGGCTGAAGAAAAAATAGTCCAGCCCGGCCATGGCAGCCAGGAAACAGAGGGCGAAAACAAGGCGGCGTGACATAATCAATAGAGCGGGATGGCGTAAACAGGCATTAAAACACGGCGTCGCATCTTACGGCCACAGCAGACACAACCAGAGTCCCAGCGCAGCCAGAAAATTGATGCTGAACACGGCCCCGCGCAAGCGGATATTCCCTGTGCAGATTTGCACTGCACTGTGCGCCAAGCGTCCTGCAATAAACAACCAGGCCAGCGTCAAGGCGGTTTGCGTATGGCTGGGCTGCACAATATGCAGCACGCCGGCGATATGAAACAAGAGCGGCCATTCAAACTGATTCGATAAATTCGCACTGATGCGCGGCTCCCAAAGCGCAAAAGGATTGCCGCCATCGGCGCGCCGCCCCACGCCCCACACAGCCGGTGCGCGCGCCACCGTCAACGCGCAATACAGGACTGCGCACCAGACGACATGTGCGGCCATGGGGTAAATCATTGCGTGTTGCATGCCGCGCCTCCAAAGGTAAATTTATCAGGACATATGATAAGTCTGTGCTTGCCATTCAAGTCTGCCAAATTATGGCAGCATGCAGTTTTCGCTTGGAATGTGCGCGCCATGTTGACGCAAATTTTATTCGCGGCAGCCCCCTTGCTGCTGTACGCCGTGTGGCTGGGCTGGCGTTTTGTGCGCGGGAACCCGCCGCCGCGTTTCGCTATCAATGTGCAACTCAGTTTGTGGCTGATGCTGTATCTGATGATTACCGCCGGCCTGGGCTTGTTTTGGGTGGCGAATCAGCAATTGCCGGTGTTCGACTGGCATTATTTATTCGGCTATCTGATGCTGCTGTTGTGCGGCGTGCATCTGTATTTCAATTTGCCGCTGGTGTGGCGTTATTGGCGCCGCCCCGGTGCGCAAAAGCAGCAGGCGGCGCAGCAGGCGCAAGCCGGCGCGCCGGCACAAGCCGCGCGCCGGCAGTGGGGACGGGTGGCGTTTTTGCTGTTCACACCTGCGGCGGCGTATTGGCTGGGGCGGCGCGGGCATGCCGCAAACGCCTGGTGGGAGCAGCCGGCGGCGGCAACCGGCGCGCCGGCGCTCCAAGCAGAGGGACAGAGCCAGCGCGCTTTGGTAATGCGGTATCACGAATTTTCTTCCGAGTCGCGGCGCGGCGTGTTTGCGCGCGCACCGGTGTTTGACTGGGGCCAGCGTCCGCCGCCCTTTAAAGATTGGCCGGGGTTGACGCCCTTGCGTTTGCAGCGCAGTGCGGCGCGGCGCAGTTTGCATCAGGTGTTGCAAGGGACGCAGCCGCGCACGCAGGACTTGCGCCTTGCAGAGCTGGCCGACATTTTGTTTGCCGGCCCCGGCATCACGCTGGCGCGGCCCGGTTCGGCCCCGTTGCGCGCCGCGCCATCCTCCGGCGCGCTGTTTCCGGCGGAGTTATACGTGCTGGTGCGGCGCATGGCTGATCTGGCCCCCGGTCTTTACCATTATGATGCGCGCGATGACAGCTTGCGCCAGCTGGCCGGCGCCGCCGCCGCCGCGCCGCTCAGCGCGCTGTTGCCGCCGGCCCCGCTGGCCTTGATCTGTACCGCAGTACTGGGACGCACCGGCTACAAATACCGGGAACGCGCCTACCGCTACGCCGGGGTGGATTTGGGCCATTTGCTGGAGAATCTGCGCTTAGCCGGGCATAACCACGATATGCAGGTTTTGCCGCTGGCGGCGTATGACGACGCGGCTTTGCAGCACGCCATGCGGCTTGATCTGCGCCAGGAATTGGCGCTGGCGGTGATGTTGCTGCAGCCGGCGCAAGAGATGCCGCAAGCTGTCCCCGGGATTTTGAGCGCACAGGCGCTGACGCCCGGCGCACTCGGTTTGAATGGTTTGCTGCATCAAGCCACTTCTTTGCATCAGACCGCTGCGGCGGCCATGCCGGCGCCCGGGCCTGATCCGGCGTGGTTGCGCTTGCCGCCAGCGCGTCCCTTGTCTGCGCCTTTGCGTGAAGTCTTGCAAAACCGGCGCAGCCGGCGCCGCTACACAGATCAGGCGCTCAGCGCGCAAAGCTTGAGCGATGTGCTGGCCGCATTGGCGGCGCCGGTGCAGTTTTCGCCTGCCATCCGCTGTTATCTGGGCCTGCAAAGGGTGGCTGGCGTGGCGTCCGGTTTGTACCGCTATCAGGCGGAGCGCGGTTTGCGCTTGCTGCAGGCGGGGGATTTTGGCGCCAGATTGGGGGCGGCTGCGCTGGATCAGGATGTGATTGGCGAGGCGGCGGCGGTTTTACTGATTTGCGCTGACAGCAAACTTGCGCTGGCCGCCGGCGCGCGCGGCTATCGCCATATGCTGCTTGAGTGCGGCATGGTGGGCGAACGCTGGTTGCTGGCGGCGCAGGCGCTCGGCCTGGCGGCATGTCCGGTCGGCGCGTTTTATGATGATGAGGTCAGTCAGTTATTCGGCTTGCAGGCGCGCGGCGAATGGGCTTTGCATTTTGCTTCGCTCGGGATTGCCGGGCAAGAAGAGGACGATTGAGGCGCAGGCCAGGGTGGCTTATTTCTGATCCAGGGTTTCCACCGCATCCCAATCTTCTTGCGGCGGATCTTTCAGAAAGCGCGCGCAGCGCGCGCGGTAGAGTTCGGTGACGGCGTCGTCTTCCAATGCGCAAAAGGCGGCGAAGGCGGCGTCAAATTCCGCTGCGCGATACAGCTGCAAGGCGGCATGGTAGGCTTGCAGCGCGGCCAGGGCGTCCGCCGATGTCTGGCTGCGCAGACCCAGCGCTTGATAAATCCGCACCGCCTGGCTCTTGCCTTTGACCCGCACTTTATCCAGTTCGCGCAGGCAGATATCGGGACAGGCTTGCGCCGTGGCTTCACTGACGATCACGCCGACTGCATATTTTTTGCACAAACCTTCCAGCCGCGCCGCCAGATTCACATTGTCGCCCAGCACGGTGTAATTCATGCGCGATTCAGAGCCGACATTGCCGGCCACCACATTGCCGCTGTGCACGCCGATGCCGACATGCAATTGCGGCCAGCCGGCGGCGGCGAAGTTGCGATTCAATTCCGGCAGCGCGGCCTGCATCGCCAGCGCGCATTGCACCGCCGCCTGGGCATGCTGCTGCAGCGCCACCGGTGCGCCAAACAGCGCCATCACCGCATCACCGATGTATTTATCCACCACTCCTTGCTGCTGGTCGATTTGCTGACTCATTTCACTCAGATATTGATTCAGCATTTGCAAAATCGCCGAGGGCGCCAAGCCTTCGGCCAGACTGGTGAAATTGCGGATATCGGAAAACAGCAAGGTCATTTCACGTTCTTCGCCGCCGAGTTCAATGCGGCGCGACAGCAATTCTTCCGCCACTTGCGGCGACACCACCTTACCCAGCAGCGAGCGGACTTTATCGCGCTCTTGCAAGCCGTGCACCATATTGTTAAAGGCATGCGCCAGCGCGCCGAATTCATCGCGCTGGTTGAGTTCTTCCACGCTGCGGTAATGGCCGGCGCTGATGTCTTGCGCGGCGCGCGCCAGGCGCGCCACCGGCTGCGTGACGCGGCGCGCGATCAAGACCGCCAGCAGCGCCGCCAGCAGGCTGGAGATGATGAAAATACCCAGCAATTGCCAGCGCAGCGCGCGGTAATCAGCAAGCGCCTCGTCCAGCGAGCGTTGCAGCAGCGCCAGCAAGACGCCGTCGCCGCCCCGGTTCAGGGACAGGGTCAGGGACACGAATTCAGCTTCTTGCAACAGCATGCGCGCTTGAGTCAGCGTATTCCGTTTGCTTTGCGCCAGCAGGGCCTGGCGCTGCGCCGCCGGCAAGGTGGAGGCCAGCATTTGCGGCGCGCCCGGCGCTGTCGCCGGGGCGGTTGGCGCGCCTTGCCAGAACAGGCTGACATGCGTGTGGGTTTGTTTTTCCAGCTCGGCGGCGAGCTGATCTGTGATCACAAAGCCGATCCCGACCCAGGCGATTTGTTCCGGTGCGCGCAAGGGCGCCAGCACCACCTGATACACCCGGCCTTTGATGATCAGGGCGCCGCTGCTTTCGCCTGATGCATGGCTGCGCGCGGCTTGCAGCAGGGCGGGGTGTTGAAACAGCGGTTTTTGCGGCGGCGCTTGTTCGCCATCCATGCTGTCGGCCAGCACCTGGCCATCCAGATCCAGCAGCACCATCCAGTCTGCATCGAGCCGTTTTTGATAACTGGAAAAAGCGGATAACACGGTTTCCCGGTCGCCTTCCGCGACTAAGGTTTTAAAGGCGTAATCATCGGCCAGCAGGCGCGCGTATTTGCGCAAATTCGCTTCGCGCGAACGGACGATGGTTTGCAGTGAGCTGGCGGTGAGTTCCAGGGTTTCCCTGCTGGCTTGCTGGGCTTGATTGTGCGCCGTGCTGCTGATCAGATAAAACAGCAGGGCTTGTAACACAATAATCAAACCCAGCATCAGCGCCAGCAGGCGCGATTGAAAACGGGTGAATTCAAAGCGGGGGCGCTTGAAGTTGAAGCGGCGGCGCGGCGTTGGCTCGGCGGGAGCTGGCGCGCGCTGCATCTGTGTTACTCCTGCGAGAAAATCGCGTCGCAGCCGTGGCGCTGTCCTTCCACATCCTGCAATTCATCCGCCATTTCCATGTCGAATAATTCTTCGACTGCGTTCATATAGTTTTTCAAGTGCATGCTGCCGATCAGGCGATAGATTTCGCCGCTGTCATTGCGGATGCCGATGATCATTTTTTCATCGCGCACTTCGGCTAAGCTGGTGTGCTCCATTAAAAGATTGTTGGTGATGTCGCGATCGAAACGCGGTACTTGGCGGCCTTCGATCAATGCGGTTTTCAGATGTGCGCTCATTACTGCTCCATATCAAATAGTCTGATCCGGGGCGCTAGTGTCGCACATGTGCCGCAAGCTGGCAAAATCTGCGCAGAATTACAGATTTGGCTTGGCCTCAATGCACAATTCAGGATTAACATATGCGTTTTTACGGCATACCGTCCGTGATTTTACCCACCGCATACATTTTCGCCCATGCCCAGCCCATCACCCACCCCGCAACAAGAGGCGATCAGCCTGCCAGGCTTCACCCCTGAACAATTAACACAATTGCAACGTGCGCAAAATCTGGCCTTAAGCCCTTGCGGGCGCTGGGCTGCCGTCGCACTGGAGCGCCTGCATGCGGATGGCGGGCATTATGTCTGCCATCTGTGGCGCGTGCCGCTGGATGGCAAAGGCAAGCCGCTGCAACTCACCAATGGCGATTGCCGCGACAGTCAGCCGGCTTTCCGCAGCGATGGCGGATTGGCGTTTTTGAGCGATCGGCGCGACGGGGAAAGCCCCGAAAGTTGCGATGCGCAACGGCGCCAGATCTGGCTCCTGCCGCCGCATGGCGGCATGCCGCTGCGCATCAGCGATGAGCCTTTGGGCGTGCTGGCCTTCAAGTTTGCGCGCAATGCTGAGACCATGGCCATGCTGGCGCCGCATTGGCCTGGCGTCGAACGCGACCAGCAGCGCGATGAAATGAAAAAGCGGCGTGAACACGGCCCCAGCGCTTTACATTACCGCAGCATGCCGGTGCGCCATTGGGACCACTGGCTGGGCGCGACGGCGCCGCATTTGCTGGTGGCGGATCAGGATGGCGCAGATGTGCGCGATTTGACCCCGGATCTGGATGCGCAGGGCGTGCGCGCGCTGGAACATGCCGAATTTGATATCAGCGCGGATGGCGCGCAAATCGCCATCACCTGGTCGCGCCTGGCGCCAGATCGCTATCGTGACAGTTCGCTGATGATTTTCACGCTCGACCGCGACACCCGCGCCATCGGTCAGCGTTTGTATGCGGTGCACGATTGCATACAAGTCGAGCACCCCCTCTTTTCACCGGATGGCAAAGCGCTGGCGTATTGCCAGGAAACGCGCAGCATGCAATATGCGCCGCGCCGCAGCTTGCACTTGCTGGATCTGGAGAGCGGCGACAGCCGCCGGCTGGCTCCAGAATGGGACGCCTGGCCGCAACCTGCAGCCTGGCATGACGATGGCAAGAGTTTGTTTGTCAGTGCGGAAGAGCAGGGCGAAGTGGCGATTTTCGCGCTCGAACTCGGCTCCGGCGATGTGGTTTGCATGACCCAGCATGGCAGCCACAGCGATTTGCATTTTGATGTGCGGCGCGAAATGCTGGTCGGCTTGCGCTCTTCGCTGCGCCATCCGCCGGAAGTGTTTCAGCTGGCGTGCAATGACAGCCGCACCCTGGATTTGCCGCACCTCATGTCCGGTTTCACCCCGGCGAAATTTGAAGTGCGCAAATTGCACGCCTATGCCGAAGATGGCAGCCGCATTCAATATTGGCTGTTATTGCCGCCGCATGGGGTGTATCCCTGCCCGGCGCTGATGTGGATTCACGGCGGCCCGATCAATGCCTGGCAGGACACCTGGCATTGGCGCTGGAATCCGCTGCTGGCGTTGGCCCAGGGCTATGCGGTGATTTTGCCGAATCCGCGCGGCTCGACCGGCTTCGGCCAGGAATTTGTCGATGGCATATGGAATAATCAATGGGGCGCGCAGTGCTATCGCGATCTGATTGCGGTCTTGAATGCTGTCAGCCAGCATGTCGAAATCGATCACCAGCGCATCGCCGCCATGGGCGGCTCGTTTGGCGGCTATATGACGAATTGGATCGGTACCCAAACCGGGCGCTTCTCCTGCCTGGTGACACACGCCAGCGTGTACGATATGCGCACCTTCGCCACCACGGTGGATGATCCGGCCTATTGGTATCTGACGATGGGCGGCGCGCCGTTTGCGCGCGGCCCGGAATATGAACGCTATTCGCCGGCGGCCCATGTGGCCAACTGGCGCAGCCCGACCTTGATTATTCACGGTGACAAAGACTACCGCGTGCCGGTGCAAGAAGCGCAAGCCCTGTTTGAAGCCTTGCAATATCACGGCGTCGAATCGGAAATGGTGATTTTCCCGGATGAGGGACATTGGATCGCCAAGCCGAAAAACACGATTGCCTGGTATGGCTTTATTTTTGAATTTTTACAGCGCCATTTAAAAGCGCAGGAGTTGTCGCAATGAGCGAAATCAAACCCTACGGCGAATGGCGTTCGCCGATTTCCGCCGCCCGCGTGGCGCAAGGCGCGCGCAGCCTGTCTTCGGTGCGGGTAGTGGGGACGGATGTATATTGGCTGGAAGGCCGCGCCAGCGAAGGCGGGCGCAATACGCTGCTGCGCGCCGGCGCTGCACCGCAGGAGGAAATCACCCCGCTGCCATTCAATGTCCGCAGCCGGGTGCACGAATACGGCGGCGGGGCTTATCTGGCGACCTCTGAATTTGTGGTGTTTTCCCATTTTGCCGATCATCAATTGCACCTGCAGCCATTTGCGGGACAGGTGCTCGCCTTAGGCAACGCCAGCACCCAGCGTTACGCCGATTTCATTCATGATGCGCAGCGCGCGCGCATTATCGGCGTGCGCGAAGACCATGCGCAATCCGATCTGCAACCGGCCAACACCTTGTGCAGCCTGGCGCTGGATGGCTCGGGCGCGCAAAGCGTGCTGGCGCAGGGACATGATTTCTATTCTTCCCCGCGCCTCTCGCCGGATGGCCGGCAGCTGGCTTTTTTAAGCTGGGATCATCCGCGCATGCCGTGGCAGGGCACGCAATTATGGCTGGCCGATTTTGCGGCGGATGGCGCTTTGCAGAATCTGCGCTGCGTCGCCGGCGGCGCTCAGGAATCGATTTGCCAGCCGGAATGGTCGCCGCAGGGCGAGTTGTTCTTTGTCTCCGATCGCAGCGGCTGGTGGAATTTATACCGCCTCGACGCGCAGGGCGCGGCGCATGCGCTGTGCCCGCGCGAGGCCGAATTCGGCGCGCCGCATTGGACTTTTGGCGAGTGGATGTATGGCTTTGTGGATAGCGCGCGGATTGTCGCCAGCTATATCGAAAACGGCGATAGCCATCTGGCCCTGTTGCAGGCGGATGAGGCCGGTAACTGGAGTATGCAGGCTTTGCCGCTGGACTATACCGACATCCATGAATTGGCGGTCTGCGGCGAGCAGGTGGCGCTGGTCGCCGCCAGTCCCACCATTCCGCTGCAAGTCGCCTGCCTGGATCTGGCCAGCCGCAATGTGCGGGTGCTGGCTTCCAGCATTGCCGAGCTGCCGCCGGCGAGCTATCTGTCACGTCCGCGCAGCATCAGCTATCCAAGTCATGGACGCACCGCGCACGCCATGTTTTACGCGCCGAAAAATGATGATTATCAAGCCCCGGCGGGCGAGTTGCCGCCCTTGCTGGTGTTCATCCACGGCGGCCCGACCGGCATGGCCAGCAGCAATTTACGTCTGCCTATCCAATTCTGGACCAGTCGCGGCTTTGCTGTGCTGGATGTGAATTACGGCGGCAGCAGCGGCTTTGGCCGTGCATATCGCGATTTGCTGCAAGGGCAATGGGGCGTGGTCGATGTGCAGGACTGCGTGGCCGGCGCGCAATATCTGGCGCAGCAAGGCTTGGTCGATGCGCAACGCTTGGTGATTCGCGGCGGCAGCGCGGGCGGTTTCACCACCTTGTGCGCTTTGGCGTTTTACGATGTGTTTAAAGCCGGCGCCAGCATCTATGGCGTATCGGATCTGGCGGCGCTGGATGCGGATTCGCATAAATTTGAATCGCATTACAACGCCTATCTGATCGGCCCGCGCGAACAGGCGCAGCAAATCTATCTGCAGCGCTCGCCAGTGCACCATGTCGATAAACTCAAGCGCCCCATGATTTTCCTGCAAGGTCTGGATGATAAAGTGGTGCCGCCTTCGCAATCAGAAACCATGGTGCAGGCTTTGCGCCAGAAAGGCGTGCCGGTGGCGTATCTCAGCTTTGCCGGCGAGGGACATGGCTTCCGCCAGGCCGCGACGATTGAGCGCGCCTGGGAAGCCGAGCTGTACTTTTACGCCAAGGTGTTTGGTTTCACTCTGGCGGATGTGGTGACGCCGGTGCAGATTGAGAATCTGCCTGACTGAGCCTGTCTTTTCCTGCGGACAACGGCCAGAATGTGGTCGTTGTCAGCGCAGCCAGCCTGCCGCCGATCTTGCTAAGTCCGGCAGCTTGCGCGCAGTGCGGCGTAATCGCGGTAGCCCAGGCCTGCCATTTCCTCTTGCCAGACTGCAGCTAATTCCTGCTGTACGGCGGCGGGCAGCTCAGGCCCGTTTTGTTGCGGCCTGACCTTCGCCGCCGCTCCGTGCGCGGGCAAGCCCATGGCCGGATTGCGCGTGCTTTGCACCAGATGGTCGTTGAATTTATCTGCGTGTTGCAGCATGAATTCGCGGCTCGATTGATGCAGCACGGTGGCCAGCAGTTCCGCATTCAGACCTATTCCCATCAAGTGTGCAATCTTGCGCACCGCGCCGGCCAGATCTTCCAGCAAGTCTTCATAAAACAGCAGCAAATTGCGGGACGGGTCTCTTTGCGCGAGCGCGGCTTGCGCGTGGCGATACCAATTTCTGCCGTGGCGGATGCGGTCGCGCGCGTATTGCTCCAGGCTGATGCTGTCCGGCTCAAACATCCAGCCGGACAGAAAGCGCCAATGCGACACCAGGCTGGCGCCCGGATCGCGCAACACAATGATGTACTTGCCGCCCTGCGGCAAATGCGGCAGCGGGTAATGGGTTTTGAAGGCTTGCGGCTGGAACGCCTGCCCGAGCGGCAGGCGCATATCGTGCGCCATCTCCAGCCATGGCACAACGCGCGTGATTTCATCAAATGACATATCGCCGCCGCTGCGCAAACCATGCACGATCTGTTGCACCCAGGTCGTGCCGCATTTGGGCGGCGTGACGATGAACACATCGCTGGCGCGCGCGCGGTAGGAGAGGCCGGCAGCCAGCCCGGCCTCAGTGGCGAAAAATTTACCACGCGCGTGCACTTCCTCCAGCGTGCGCGGCCGCTGCGCTGGCATCATGGTTTGTTCTCCCCATTTTTGGCTTCCGGCTTGGGCGGGTTTTTGACCCAGGCATTGAGCCAGTTCTCGCTTTCATACAGCATATGCAAAACCGATTCACGCGCGCGGTAGCCATGGCTTTCATTTGGCAGCATCACCAGTCGCGCCCGCTTGCCCAGACCGCGCATGGCTTGGAACATGCGTTCGCTTTGCATCGGAAAGGTGCCGGCGTTATTGTCCTGCTCGCCATGCACCAGCAATAAGGCGTCTTCAATCTTGTGTGCGTATTCAAACGGCGACATGGTGTGATATACCTCGCGCGCTTGCCAGAAATTGCGCTCTTCATACTGGAAGCCGAACGGGGTCAGACTGCGGTTATACGCGCCGCTGCGCGCCAAGCCCGCTTTGAACAGGCGTGTATGAGCCAACAGATTGGCGGTCATGAACGCGCCATAAGAGTGGCCGCCAACCGCCGCCTGGTCGCGCCGCGCCACCCCCATGGCCACTGCGGCGTCAAGCGCCGCTTCCGCGTTTGCAATCAATTGCGGCAGGAAGGTGTCATTCGGCTCTTTTTCGCCTTCGCCGATGATCGGCATGGCGGGATGGTCAAGCACGGCAAAACCCATGCTCAAAAACGGCAGCGGGCCGCCCACGCTGATGTTATTGAAGCGGTAGGGCGAGCCTTGCACCTGGCTGGCGGCCTTGGCGGATTTGAATTCATGCGGATAGGCCCACAACAAGATCGGCAAGGGGCCGTCGCGCTTGGCGTCATAGCCTGCGGGCAGGTATAAATCGCCGCTCAAATCCACCCCGTCCTTGCGCTTGTAATGGATTTTTTCTTTGCTCACGCCAGCCATGTGCGGATATGGATGCGGGAAGCTGGTCAGGGCCTGCAATTTGCCGTCCGCTTTGCGCAGGTGGTAATTCGGCTGCAGCTGCGGCGCTTCCCGGCTGATGATCAGTTGCTGTCCCTGTTTGTCGAGCAGGCCATGCACTTTTTCATAAAACGGCGGCGTGCTTTGGAAGACGCGTTCTGTTTTCTTGCTGCGCAAGTCAAAGCGGTCAAGGAAGGGACGGTCGCCTTGCGGTGAGGCGCCGTTGCCGTGCAGCCAGATGCTGTTGGCGTCGGCCATCAAGAGGCGTTGCTGTCCGCGTTCATCCTGGCTCAGCACCGGCTCGCCCGGATCGGCGTAGCGGTCTTCGCTGTTCAAATCGAACAGCAATTCCGCCGCCTGTTTACTATTCGGAGCGATGCGCCATACTTTTTCGCGGCGGGTTTTGCGCCAGCTTTCGGCAACCAGCGCCAGATTGTCATCGCCCCACAGCACATGCTGGATGCGAAAAGCGAAACGGCCCAATTCCTGCGCTTTGCCGGTAAACGGCGCGGCCAGGCTGTACAGGACTTCGCGCTGTTCCACTTTGCGCTCCGGGTCACCCTCATCCAGCGTCGCCACCCAGCTCAGGGTGGCCGGCGCATCCGCGCGCCAGCGCACATTGCGCATGCCATTCCGTTCCGCATCCACCCCGGCGGGCACGGTTTCCTGCAATGGATTGCTGCCGAGCAGGTGCGTCAGCTTGCCTTGCATATCGCGCACCTCGAAACGCTCGCTGAAATAATAGGCCGGAACCAGATATGACCAGGGTTTTTGCAAGCTGCTGGTGAGCAGAAATTTGCCATCCGGCGAGGGACGGACAGAAGTGAATTGATCCGGCCCGCCCAGCAGCCGGCTGCCGCCCTGCAGATCGGCAATCGCCAGCTGCACCGTGGTGTAATGTTCAAACAGGGCGGCGTCGCCCTCGTCTTTCAGCAAATCAGGAATGGTGCGCATCTGACTGCGCTGCCGCCCCAGGCTTTCCTGCACATTCGGGCCGCTCGGGACGGTGCTCTTTGGCGGCGGATTGCCGGCGCGCGGCGGGCGCAGCAGCAGGGCCAGATGCTGGCTGTCCGGCAGCCAGGTGAAACCGTTGGATTGCACCGTGTTCAAGAAATACGGCGAGGCGCGGCGCGCCTGACGCCTGGCGACATCAATCAACCATAATTCCACCCCTTCCGCATGCACATGGGTGAAGGCGATATGGCGCTGGTCGGGCGACCATTCCAGCTCCGCCACCGCCAGCCTGGCCGGCAAACCGCTGATCTTGATTTCGGCCCCGCTGGCGTTGTCCACCAGCCAGATATCTTTGCCAAACATATAGCGGCTGGCGGAATAATTGCGCGGATGGATGCGCAAACCGGCCAACTTCAATTCCACTTGCGCCACCTGGGCAATCGAGGGCAGGGCAGGGCGCTGCACCAGCGCGCTCAAATCGCGCTTGGGACTTAAATACATCAATGGCTGGCGCGGCGCGTCGGCAATCGCGCGCAAGGCTTCAGAGGGTTGCTGGTAGCCGCTGAGATTTTTGGCCGGCGCCGCGTTGGCGGCATGCGCGCTGTTCAGATAGGCGGGGACATGAAAGGCCAGGATCAGGGCCAGGCTGCTGCTGAGGATGGTGGTTTTCATAGGCATGTGGAAGTGTCTGGAATCAGCGGAAGATTGTCGATTGTAAGCGAAGTTCCCCTACGCATGGCATATGCGTTTGTGTTGCAATTTGTTACATTCCCGTGTTTTTTTCCGCCATTGAAAATGCCGCAGCCTGCCACATATTCGATTCAGGCAGACGGCGCAGCATCAAAACAGCAGCGCAGAACTGTAAAGATTTCACAGGTTTTTTATGGAAGTGGCAAGCGCCAAGGGCGGCGTTTTGCCCGCAGAAACGATAATCACCGGCACAGGAGGCCAAAATGACAGTTGCAACCCGTTATGATGCAGTGGATTTATTTGATCAGGTTTTGAATAATATGCTGCGTCCACGTAATTATGAAGCGAATTGCAAAACCCGCGCTGCGGTTGAGGAAGTGCGTTTAATCCGCATGGATGTGGCGGAAACTGATACGGAATATCTGTTGTGGGCGGAATTGCCGGGTGTGAAAAAAGAAGATATTCAAATCGAAATTGAAGGCAAGCAATTGGTGTTGACAGCGCACGGCGCAAAACAGGCGGCGGGGCAAACAGCGCAGGAAAATGCGCAAAATGCAGAAGCGCAAGCACAGCAAAGTGCGCCGGCGCTGCGTCCGCTGCTGTCGGAGCGCTATAGCGGAAAATGGACGCGCCGCCTGCAGTTGCCTGAAGAAATCGATCAGGAACAGGCGCAAGCCAAATATCAGGATGGGGTGCTGGAATTGGTGTTGCCGAAACACAAGCCGAAACTGGCGCGCCGCTTGCAAGTGCTGTAATGATGGCCGGAAAGCGCCGCAGTCAAATGGCGCAATAATGCAGTAAAGCGCAGCTCAGATGAAAGGAGATTTATGCAAATAACACAGGGGCATGAATGAAATGGTATGTTGCGGCAGGCGCAAGCCTGCCGCTTTTTATTTCAATTCACGGTTCAATAGAAAACCGTTGAATTTGAATAAATGCTTTCTCTGATTGATAAAATAAGTGGCGACTATTCAGCCGAATTCAGGCCATCAGAGCAGACAGGGTTGAGCGTAGCGATAATCCTGCATCTGACAGCGCTGGCTCAAAAAAGGAATGAGTGCAAGGGATAAACAAGATGGCTTGCAGAGTTTTAAATACCTTGCAGCAAGTTCTCAGAATAGATGCTGCAACCGTATCTATTCAGCCGTTGCGCCGATAATCCGGCTTTGTATGCGAAGCGGGGCGCAGTTTCACAGTGCTTGTCGAACCACGGTTTTGGTTTAGAGCCGTTCGTGGTGAGCTTGTCGAACCACGGTTTTCCATGATCAACCATGTCCTTCGACAGGCCGAGTACGAACGGTTGCAAGGTTCGGCGCCTCGGCGACTGAATGACCACCTGAAATAATTGTGTTCTGCACGCGGATAGTTATTCCGTTATCAGGTGCAGCCGCTTGGCGCCATTTGCATACACAGGCATGCAAATAGCGGTAACGACGTGTGCTTGCGCAGTCTTGCGGCTAATGCTTGCGCAACACCGTAATCGCCGGCTGCCCCTCATTCATGCCATACAATTGCAGCAGTCCCATGGTGGACGCTGCTTGCGACAACATCTGCTGTTGCTGCTGCGACTGCACTGCGTTTTGCATGCTCAAACCGATGGAATGGGCCAGCGATTGATAAATGTCGCCCATCGCCATGGCCGGCGCCTCGCCCAGCACTTTGACATTGGCTTGCGTAACGGCGTCGGTGATTTGATTATTGACTGCGGTGGGGAAAGCCATTCTGCACTCCTTTCAGGAAGAACTGAGCATGCCGGCTTGCGGCGTCCGGACTTCAGTATAGAAGCCCGGCAGCGCCGCGCAAGTATCACTTTTTCGGCGCGTCCAGCGTGAACGGCAAATCGGCGCGACACTTCACGCCGGAAGGAATTTCATGCTTGGGATTGGGCATTTCGGCATACACCGCAAAGCTGCCCGAAGCGGCGTCAATCACCTTATCCAGCAGTTTAACGGTGGCGCTGTATTGGCCGGTGAGCGGGGCTTCCGGGCTGACTTGCACCTTCATGCCGGCCTTCACCTTGCCAAAGGCGGCCAGCGGCAAAATCACATGAATGCGCAATGGATCAATCTGGGCGATGCGCAAAATCGGCTTTTTTTGCGAGCCGGAAGACGGTTCCACAATTTCACCCGGATACAGCAATTGATCTGTCACCACGCCGGAAAACGGGCTGCGGATGGTGCGCAAATTCAGCAGGCTGCTTTGCTGCTGCCATTCCAATTTGGCTTGTTCGCGGTTTTCTTTGGCCAATAAGACTTCCGCTTCCGCCTGCTTCATCTCGCCTTCGGCGTCATCGCGTTCTTGCGCCGACAGGTAATTGCTGCTTTGCATATCGCGCTTGCGCGTGAATTTCTTTTTGGCGAATTCGAGTTTGCTCTCCGCACTCTTGCCCGGGCCTTGCATTTGCGATTTGTACAAAGCCAGCGCAGTGGCGGCGCTCTCGGCGCGCGCTTCCAGGCTGGCCAGCACTTGTCCCTGGCTGATGCGCTCGCCGCGCTTGACATGCACTTTTTCCAGCAAACCTGTGACTGGTGAGGCGATATCCACCGTTTGCGCCGGCTCAATCAGACAATCAAACACTGCTGCAGCGGAAATCGGTGCGGCAACCATGCCTAAGCTTGCCAGCAAACACAATTTTGTTTTCATACTTTGCTCATATCTTGTTATTTCTTGCGGGGGCGACTTCAGGCGCGCGCAAAGCCGCGCCATCGCGCCAAACGGATGCGCGCTTAAAGCCGTTTCACCACAGTATTTCCGGATTGGCGCGCTTGCCGCGTCGCCATTGCTTAAAAAAGGGCGCACAACAATCCCGGACAAAACGACAGCCTGCACTGGCAGTGAGAATTCATCATATGCGCAAGCAGCAGGCCAGAGCAAGGAAAATCCGGCAAAAACAAATGTGACCCCATGCACAAGATACGCTATTGTGGTGGAAGACAAATGACGTAAAATGCAAAAGATTTTCCCCGGCATACATGGATATTTTTGAGGCCGGCAGGCGTGGCAGGCGCCCTGCGCCAGCGCGTCAGGCAGCGCAGCACCTCCCGTCGCACGAACCATAGGCTACGGCGCCCCTTTTCAAGCACGCCTATGCCCTGAAGAACAGGAGTCAAGCTTGTCGCAATTTACTCTGCCCACCACGCGTCTGGCGCGCTTACTTGCCTGCGCCTTGTTGATCAGCTGCCAGGCGGGACATGCGCAGCAATTGCGCATCAGCGAGGCGCTGCAGATGGCGCGCGCCGGCGACCCTTCCTGGCAAGCTGCGCAAGCTGCGCAAAGCGCCATGGATGAGCGCTTGAAACAGGCCAAGGCGGCCTTGCTGCCGCAGGCCAATATCAGCGCCAATGCGAATGACAACCGGCGTAAATACATTACCCGCAATTCGCCGTTTCCAGCTGCATATGACAATTACGAAAGCAATAGCGTACAGCTGAATATCAATCAGCCGGTCTGGCGCACGGCCAACCGCGCGGCGGTGACGCAAGCCAAAGCCACATTCAACCAGGCGCAATATCAAACCCTGGCAGCGGAACAGGATTTATTGGTGCGTCTGGCGCAAGCCTGGTTTGACTGGATGCTGGCGCGCGATGGGCAATTAGCGGCGCAAGCGCAATTGCAGTTATCTGAATTCCAAATGGCGCAAGCCGAACGCGGTGAAAAAACCGGGCTGACCTCCAATTTGCAGACCGAGGAAGCGCGCATGCATTTGCGCCAGGCCGAGGCGGATTGGAGCGCGGCGCAAGCCGACTATGAGGTGCGCCTGGCGGCTTTGGAGCAAGTCACCGGGCCGCTGCCGGCCAATCTGCAGCCGCCCATGCTGGCGGATGAATACAAGGCGCCGGAATTGAAGCAGGCGCAAATGCGCGAATGGCTGGATATCGCCAATCAGAGCAGCCCGCAGGCGCAGGCCGCGCGTCAGGGCGTGCTGGCGGCGCTGGAAGAAGTGCGCAAGCAGCGCGCCGGACATGAGCCGACGCTGGATTTTGTCGCCACCCTGTCACGCACCCAGCAGGAAGCGGGCGGTTTTCCGGGACAGAATGGCTCCGATGTGCGGCAGCGCAGTTTCGGCTTTCAATTGAATATCCCGCTGTTTGCCGCCGGCAGCGTGAATTCGCGCGTGCGCGAAGCGCTGGCGGCGCGCAGCAAAGCGGAAAGCGAACTCGAAGCGGCGCAGCGCCAGGCGCGCTTAAATACGCGCCAGGCCTGGAATCAGTGGAACGCCAGCAATGCGCGTGAAAACGCCGCCCAGCAAGGGGTGCGCTATTGGACTGAGATGTTAAAAGCCGCCAACACCGGCCAGGCCACCGGTTTGAAATCGGGACAGGATGTCTTGCAAGCGCAGCAACAGTTGTACAACAGTTTGCGCGAATTGCAAAAAGCACGCTACGACCAGGTGACCAGCTATTTGAAGTTGAAGGCGCTGGCCGGCTTATTGCAAGACAGTGATTTGCACGCTTTGGAGCGCTGGTTGATCCCTGGCCGCAATACGCTCGCCGCTGGCGTGCGCTAACAGGAGGCAGCATGAGTTTCAGCACTTGGGGACAAAACGGCGGCGGCAATTGGACGCTGGAGGAAGACGCCGAAGTCTGGCGCACCTTCGCCCAGCCGGACAGCGACCAGGCGTTTTGCCAAGCCTGGCTGTCTTTGCTGTGCCGTCAGCTGCCCGGCGTGGCGGCTGGCGTGGTCTTGCTGCATAGCGATGATGAACACACCTTCACGCCGGCGGCGGTGTGGCCCGATTTCAGTCAGGATTTTTCATTTTTAAGCGAAGTCGCAGAGCGCGCATTGCGTGAAGCGCGCGGTGTGGTGCACTGGCCGGAAGCGGACGCCGGCAGCGAACAGCGCTTGCATGTGGCGTATCCGGTGCATATTGCGCAGCGCGTGGCCGGCGCGGTGGTGCTGGACGTGGCCCCGCGTCCGGAACAGGAAGTGCATGCGCTGCTGCGTCAGGTGCATTGGGGCGTGGCCTGGGTGCATGATTTGCTGCACCGGCGCGAAGCGCGCGCGAATGCCGGCGCCGGCGAGCGCATCGGCAGCGCAATGGAAGTGCTGGCGACCGGTTTGCGCCAAAGCAAGCTGCAACAAACCCTGTTTGAGCTGGCCAACCATATCGCGCGCCAGCTTGGCTGCAGCCGGGTCGGGATCGGCATGGTGCGCGACGGCGCAGCGCGCCTGATGGCGCTGTCGAACGCCGCCTGGTTTGAAAAAGACGCCCCGCTTTCCAAACACTACAAGGCGGCGATGCAAGATGTGGCCGAGCGCGCCGGCCCCATCAGCTGGCAACGCGGTGAAGACGAAGGCGCGCCGCTGCAAGCCAACCATATGCGCTTGGGCAATGAAAGCGGGACAGAGTATGTGCACAGCCAGCCGCTTTTGCTGGGCGCGGCGGTGTTGGCGGTGATCACGCTGGAGCGCGACAAGCCGCTGGTGGATGAAGAGCGCGAATGGCTGGAAACCCTGGCCGTGCTGCTGCCGAATATCATCGAATTGAAACGGCGCGCCGAGCGCAATCACCGCGCCCATCTGGCCGACGATTTGCGCGCGTTTGGCCGCAAACTGTTCGGCCCGCGCCATTTGCTCTTAAAAACCATCGCCAGCGTGCTCGGTTTAACGGTCGCGTTGTCGGTTCTGATTGAAATCGATTACCGGGTCTCGGCCAAAACTGTGATCGAAGGCGAGGTGCAACGTTCGCTGGTGGCGCCATTTGAGGGCTTTGTGGTGGCGAGCCATGTGCGTCCCGGCGACAGTGTGCAGCGCGGGCAGGTGCTGTGCGAGCTGGAAGACCGGGAACTCAAGCTGGAACAGCAAAAGTGGCAGAGCGAGCATGATCAGTACGAACGTAAATTGCGCGAAGCGATGGCCAATCATGAGCTGTCTGAAGTGCGGATTCTGAGCGCTCAGTCACAGCAGGCGCAGGCGCAATTGAATTTGGTGAATGAACGCCTGGCGCGCATCAAGATCAGCGCGCCGTTTGACGGTTTGATTATTTCCGGCGATTTGTCGCAGTTGATCGGTTCACCAGTGGAAACCGGCAAGAAATTGCTGGATATCGCGCCCTTGCAAGCCTATCGCGTGATTTTGCAGGTGGATGAGCGCGAAATGCGGCATATCCGTTTTGGCCAGGAGGGCAAATTGGTGATTTCCGGCCTGGTTGGCGATCCGCTCACTTTCCGCGTCAGCAAGGTCACGCCGGTGGCGAATGCGGCGGACGGCAAAAACTTTTTCCGGGTGGAAGCGCATCTGACGCAAGCCCCGCCCAAATTGCGCCCTGGCATGGAAGGGGTGGGCAAGATCAGCACCGGCAAACAGCGTCTGTGGTGGATTTTGACGCACAGCTTTACTGATTGGCTGCGCATCACGCTGTGGAACTGGCTGCCATGAGCGGCGCTAAAGGATAAACATGGGACAGTCTGTTTTCAGTCAGTCATGGCATCTGGTGGCGCCCTTGAAGCCGCGTCTGCTGTCGCATGCGCGCATTTTTCCGCATCACTATCGCGCTCAGCGCTGGTATGTGCTGCAGGATGTGGCGGGTGGCCGCTTTCACCGCTTAAGCCCGGCGGCATGGGAGTTCATCAACCGCATGGATGGCCGCCAGACTGTGCAACGCATCTGGGATGAAGCGTGCGCCGCCGGCGGGGAGCATGTCCCGGGGCAGGAGGAAATTGTGCAACTGTTGATGCAGTTGTACACCAATGATTTATTGGAATGCGATGTCAACCCGGATGCGGCGGAAATGTTTGCGCGCTATAAAAAGAAGCGCCAGCAAAAATGGCTGCAATGGCTGATGAATCCCTTGAGCGTGAAAATTCCGCTGCTCGATCCCGACCGTTTTTTGCATCATCTGGCCGCCGCCACGCCCTGGCTGTTCCGCCGCAGCGGCTTGATTTTATGGCTGGCGGTGGTCTTGCCGGCCCTGCTGCTGGCAGGCGAACATTGGGGCGAGCTGACCAATAATCTGTCTGACCAGGCGCTTTCCGCCAGCAATCTGCTCTTGCTCACCCTGCTTTATCCGCTGATTAAAGCCTGTCACGAAATCGGACACGGGCTGGCGCTGAAAACCTATGGCGGCGCGGTGCATGAAATGGGCTTGATGTTTTTGGTGTTCGCGCCATCCCCCTATGTCGAGGCGTCCGGGGCTTCGGCGCTGCGTTCCAAATATCAGCGCGCGGTGGTCGGCGCCGCCGGCATGATGGTGGAATTATTTATCGCCGCTATCGCTTTGTATATCTGGCTGAATGTGGAAAGCGGCATGGTGCGCGCGCTTTGCTGGAACACCATGTTTATCGCCGGCGTCTCGACCCTGGTGGTGAATGGCAATCCGCTGATGCGCTATGACGCGTATTACATTCTGTGCGATTTGCTGGAAATACCGAATATGGCGCAGCGCGGTCAGCGCTTTTTAACGCTCTGGTTTGACCGCATCGTGTGCGGCGCGCGCGAGCTGGAGGAAAGCGATGAAAGTAAAAGCGAGCGGCGCTGGCTGGTCGGCTATACCATCACCTCCTGGCTGTACCGCTTTTGGATCACGGTCACGATTATCTTATTCATCGCGGGCGAATTTTTTATCTTTGGCGTGATTCTGGCCCTCATGTCGGCCTTCGGTCTGGTGGTCAAGCCGGCCTGGCAGGGCATCAATCATGTCTTAAACAGTCCGGCTTTGCAGCGCCAGCGCAGCCGCGCCAAGAAAATCACATTTGGCGGCATCGCCCTGATTTTGCTGTTTGTCTGTTTTGTCCCGCTGCCTTTGCGCAGCCAAAGCGAGGGCGTGATCTGGCTGCCGGATGAGGCCATGGTGCGCGCCGGCGACAATGGCAATTTTGTGCGCTGGCTGAGCAAACCCGGCGCAATCGTGCAAGCGGGACAGCCTCTATTGCAGATGGAAGATCCCTTGCTGGCGGCGGAATTGGCGGTGGCTGAAGCGAAAGTGGCGCAAGCGCAGGCGCGTTACGATGTCGAGCATTACCGCAATCCGGCCCAGGCCGGCATTTTGCTGCAGCAGCTGCAATTTGAGCAGCAAAGCCTGCAGCGCGCACGCGAACGGCATGCGCGTCTGCAAGTGCGCGCCGGCGCGCATGGCGTGCTGACTTCGCCGAATGATGTCGATATGCCGGGACAGTATTTCAAGAAAGGCCAGGTGCTGGCGTATATCCTCAAGCCGGAGCGGCTGATTGTGCGCACCGCAGTGCTGCAAGACAATATCGACCTGGTGCGCACGCGCTTAAAAAGCGCCAGCATCCGCATCAGCGATAACCCCGGCGCTGTGTGGGACAGCAAAATTCTGCGGCAAACCCCGCAGGCGCAGGAAGAATTGCCGACTGCTGCGCTGGGCTTGAATGGCGGCGGGCAATTGGCGGTGGACCCGCAAGACCCGAACGGCATGAAATTGCTGGAACGGGTGTTTTTCCTTGATCTGGAAATCCCGCAGCAAGCCGGGGTGCGCACCTTCGGCGCGCGCGTGCATGTGCGTTTTGAGCATCAGGCCGAACCGCTCGCTCTGCAAGGCTGGCGCCGGCTCCGACAACTTTTCTTATCGCGCCTCCATGTCTAATGTCGCCGCCCTGATCAAATTCCGCCAGCCCGAGCTATCCGACGGGCTGTATCTAGAGCGCGCCGATGAACGCGTCTCGCGCCCGGAAAAATTTTTGCGCAAAGCCTATGCGCGCATGCCGCGCAAACGTGCGCCGGGCGCACGCGCCTGGGCCTTGGTGCGCGCCGTGAATGCGCTGGAAGCGCAGATGCAAGCCGCCACTGATGAGGACTTGCGCGCCGCCTTGCAGCAAGCCGGCAGCGCGATGCGTCAGGCCGGTTTCAGCGACGCCCTGTTGGCGCAAGCCTTCGCCGCTGTGCGCGAAGCTTCGCGCCGCATCAATGGCATGCGCCATCACGATGTGCAATTGATCGGCGGCTGGGCCTTGCTGCAGGGACGGATTGCAGAAATGGAGACCGGCGAAGGCAAGACCCTGGTGGCGACGCTGGCGGCCTGTGTCGCCGCCGCCGCTGGCAGCGCGGTGCATGTGATCACAGTGAATGATTATTTAGCGGCGCGCGATGCGGAATTAAACGGCGCGCTGTTCGCTTTTTTCGGTTTTTCCGTCGGCGTCATCAAGGAAGGCATGGAAGCGCAAGAGCGGCGCGCGATTTATCTGCAGGATCTGGTGTATGTGTCGAATAAGGAAATCGTATTCGATTATTTAAAAGACCGCATCGCCGCCGATGACGCCCTGGCCAGTCAGCAGAAAATCCGCAGCCTGTACCGTGGCCGGCAAACAGGCCGCCTGCTGTTGCGCGGTCTGCACCTGGCGATTGTGGATGAGGCTGACAGCATTTTGATTGATGAGGCGCGCACGCCGTTGATCATTTCCGAAACCGTGCCGGATGAGAATGGGCCGGACTTATATAAACAGGCGCTGGCGCTGGCGGAAAAACTGCAGCGCGAAATCCATTTTGATATCAGCATCCACCGCGAAGTCTGGCTCACGCGCGCCGGCGAAGCGTATTTGCGTGAATTGTGTCAGCCGCTCTCAGGAGTGTTTTCCTCGCCATTGTGGCGCCGCGAATTGATCGAAAAAGCGCTTTCCGCGCTATGGTGTTTTGAGCGCGATCAGCATTACATTGTGTTTGATGACAAGGTGCATATCGTGGATGAGTTTTCCGGCCGCGTCATGTCTGACCGCAGTTGGGAACGCGGCTTGCATCAAATGATAGAAGCCAAGGAAAACGTCAGCATCACCGGCGCGCGCCGCACCCTGGCGCGCTTAACGTATCAGCGTTTTATGCGGCGCTATCTGTTTTTATGCGGCATGACCGGCACCGCCGCCGAAGTCGCGCCCGAATTGCGCCATGTGTATGAGCTGGATATTTTAAAAATCCCGACCAATTTGCCTTCCAAACGGCTGCGCGAGCCGGACTTATGCCTGCTCACGCCGCAAGCGCGCTGGGAACGCGTGGTGCAGCGCGCGCGCGCCGTGGCGGACAGTGGACGCGCGGTCTTGATCGGCACGCGCAGCGTGGAAGCGTCCGAACATTTAAGCGCGCTGTTTGCCGCTGCCGGGGTCAGTCACAAGGTGTTGAATGCGCGCCAGGATAAGGAAGAAGCGGACACCGTGGCCCAAGCCGGCCAGCCCGGCCAGATCACCATCGCCACTAATATGGCCGGACGCGGCACCGATATCAAGCTGGCCCCGGAAGTGGCGGAAAAAGGCGGCCTGTTTGTGATTTTGACCGAATTCCACGAATCCGCCCGGGTCGATCGCCAGCTGTTCGGGCGTTGCGCGCGCCAGGGCAATCCGGGCAGCGTGCAAGCCATCGTCTGCCTGCAAGACGATTTATTCAGCCGTTTTGCGCCTTTGCTGCGCGAACTGGCGATCAAGAGCGCCAACAGCGCCGGCGAAGTGCCGCCCTGGATGCTGCGCCGGATTGTCGCCTATGCGCAGAACAACGCTGAGCGCTATAACCTCAAGATCCGCAGCCAGACCATGGCGCATGATGAAAAGCTGCAAGATATGCTGGGTTTCGCCGGGCGTCCGACTTAATGCATCAAACTGGAGGATGTTGGCTTGCATCAGCACGGTGTGGAAATTTCTGATGCCGGGATTGTTTTTCTGCAGCTGTTTCACGGTCGATCTTGCTTATCGCTTGCTCTGGCGCATGGGTGGTTCAAATGCTGCCGGACGCCGGGCTATCGCTGCACTCAACTCAGGCTACATTTTCCGCATCGAATATTACTTAATAGTAATAAATTATTTTAAATTGACAATATGATTTCCGTGGAATTACTCTGTGCCCGCCGCAGCAATACAAGCTGTTATTCAAAACTGTGCTGCGGAGGTTTTTCAACCAATCATATTTCGCGAGTACACAATGAAAAAGATTCAGACTATTGCAGCCCTTTCCGCTCTCGTTTTAGCGGGCGCAGCACAAGCAGCCAGCTTCAACAACACAGCAGGCCTGGCCGGCATCACTTCCTATACGCTGGAAACATTTGATAACGCGGGCGTACCGGATGATACTCTGGCTGGCAATTTATTCGCAGGCTTGAGCTTTGGCCCGAATATTTACATCAGCAATAGCTATATCGGCTCTTTTGCCAACTTCAGCGGCAGTTCGCTGACCAATTTCTACCCTTGCTGTACCGCAATCACCTCGTTTTCTTTTAATTCACAGGTCAAAGCCGCAGCTTTTGCCTTTGTGACCAATCAAGGCACGTCGACTTTTTACGCCAAACTGAACGGCAATGTGGTGGAATCGTTCTCCGCCCCAACTAACACCCAAGGCAATGTGAATTTCTACGGCTTCAGCGGGATTATCTTTGACTCGATTGAAATCCACTCCGGCGGAATCAATAACGCCTATGCACTGGACAATTTGCAAGTTGCCGCCGTGCCTGAAGCAGAAACCTGGGGCATGATGTTGGCCGGCTTGGGCGCACTCGGCTTTATGGCGCGCCGTCGTCAAAGCCAAAAATAATGCATCGCCCGCAAGCATAAGCGCGCTTTTGCTGTCGTTCAAAAACAGGGGATTTCCCCTGTTTTTGCGTTTACCGCCCCGGCAGCTTGCTGCATACAGCCGGCAGGCTGAAGCGCTGCGGCGTGGCGATGATGAAAGCATAAAAAAGCAGGCCGCAGCCTGCTTAGTCACGACAAGATTTACTTACGCTTGGCGCGTTTGCGGCGCAGCGCTGTCAGCGCAAGCAAACCGCCGCCCAGCATCGCCCAGGTTTCGGCTTCCGGCACCGGCGCGGGATGATTGACGCTGCCAAAGACTGAGCTGGTAGCGGACACGGAGCCATATCCATATCTCGCAGTATTATTGCTGAACGTGAATTTGAAATAATGGCTGCTGGAGTCGCCATTATTTTCGCTCCAGGAATGGCTGGCGGAATCCGACATCCATTTGCCATCCACATAGCCGCTGAGGCTCATATACGTATGGGCCATGCTCTCGTCGCCCTTGGTGGCGCTGGCTGCGCCACTGAATGTGCCGAAAATCACCAGCACACTGTGCGGCGTCAGTGAATAGCTGCTGGAGAAGCTGTGCGAAGCAGAATAACCGCCATCGCTGTAGGCATAGCCTTTGCTGGCCAAGCCGGTTGCGGCGCTGCCCCAGGCATACGCGGCCTGATCACCCAGGCTGATGCCGGCGGAAGAAGAATCCTTGCCGCTATTAAAGTCATGTTTGCCAATCCACGGATCATGCGGGCGTACTTGTGCTGAGCTTAAGGAGTTTTGGATATAAAAGTCCACGCCAGCAGTCACGCCATCATCCGGCGCCAGGTCAATTACCTGGTATTGATAAGAAATTGCGGAATTCGACGAGGTGCTTTGCCCATTGTCCGCCATACTGGCGCTGCTGGCGAAGGCCAGTGTGATGCCGGCGATTGTCGAGGTGAAGTGGGAAGTAGTCATATTTGCCTTGTTGTGTCGTTTGTGGAGGGAAATGCAGGTGAGATGTGAGGCGCTGGAAACAGCGGCAGCATCCAATCAAGCATATCATTAGTCAGTAAAAAACACATTCAGCTATAGCTTATAACAGAGTAGCAAACCTCCCAGCGATAAAATTTTGTAATTTTCTTATGATTTCTGGCGGATTCATGGATGCCATGAACACTTGCCATGCGGCGTCCGGCATCTTGCCGCCAGCAGCAAACCCCAATACTGATTATTCGCAGTTGAAAACAAGGATGGGCGAAGCCGATGCAGCTCGCCCTGAGCCTGTCGAAAGGCAGGGTTGATCATGGCTCGACAAGTTCAACCCAGCCTGCGTTTTTTGGCCTGAATTCGGATGAACTGTCACTTTTTTATTCATACATCGGGCGTATTCACATCTCAAGCCCTGTTCCGGCAGCCGGATTAGCACTGCGGACAGCCTGATCATGATCAAACAAGCTGCCGCATGCCGCATGCCGCTGCGCCAAGCCGCCGTTTACGGGATCACATTCCCGAAATAGCTGGCGATTTCCGGCCAGATGTTTTTGATCAAGACACCGGTATTGGTCGCATTCGGGCAATTGCCGATGTGGTGCAAAGCAATCACCTTATGCGATTGGGCGGCGATTACCGGCGAACCGGACGAGCCGCCGGCGGTATCGCATTTATAACCGGTATCCACCCCGCTTTGCGGCACATCGATTTCACACATGCCGCTGCTGTTGACATCGCTGTGCAGCGCCATTTCTTTGGGATTGCCCTGACCGTGCTGCGGAATATAGATGCGCTCGCTTTGTGCGGCGTCGCGCACATCCAGACTCAAATAGCCAAAGCTGCTCACGGCGCTGAAATTGTTCAAGGTGTACAAACTGTAATCCAGCGCTTTGCTGGTTTTCAACATGCTCGAACCGCGCACTTTGATGACGCCGCTTTGTCCCTTCACCCCGCATTTGGTGTTTTGGTAATTGAACCAGATCTCGCTCTTGGAGGGGCCTGCAGCGCCGGAAATGCAGTGGTTATTGGTCAGCATCAGATTTTGCGGGCCGACCCGCCAGGTGGAACAAAAGGCGATGCCGTTAATCAGCATGCGCGCCACCGGCCTGCTCTTGCCATACTCGGTCGGATGGCTGCTGGCGTAGCACACCGCATCGCGCCGCTGATTCGCGCCGCATGTTGAGAAGGGAGAGATTTGCGCCTCCTGCGCACGCATATCGCCGGCCTGATAGTGGTCGATTTTCACGCTGTGCAGGCGCTCATTCCATTTACTGCCCGCCGCCAAATGCACGGTGATGATGGCGCTGTCGCCAAACACCGACATCGCAGAAAAGCGGCGCAATCCATCTTCGCCTTGTTCGCTATCCCAGGTGGCATGGGTATTTTGCCGGCCATCGTAGTGATAGATTTCCTTGCCGTCGCGTGAACTGACGCTGATTTTGGCGCCGGCTGGCAATTTGACATGGGCAAAATGGACTTTGATGAAGTCCGCGCCGGGGTGGCTGATTTCATGGCGGATGGCGTACCCCTTGCGCAAGAGGCCGCCTTGCTCGCGCAGCACATAGCTGTGCGGCGCCAGTGTGACGTCATGCGCATGGGTTTGCGCCACTTGCAGCGGGGCCGGCACAGCAGTGCCCGCGAAGGCTGGCGCAACAGCAAAAGAAAGCGCAAACGCCGCGCATAAGCTGGTGAATTTCATTGTGTTTCCTCAGGTGTGTCACCACAGCCAGACAAATCGCTGGCGGCGGATGTTTTTTATGGGATGTGGCGCAGGACAGGGCAAGCACGCTCGCCGCAACGCCCGGTTTGTGTCTCCTCAAGCCGGGGCCACGCAGATATATTAAGGATGCAAGAATATATTTGCAACAATAGTGAAAATATTGATGCAAATTATTTCATTTATTGTCGTAATTACTACACACCGTGCCTCATGCAGCGCTGCAAGCAGCATCCTTCTCTGTGCGCAGGCGGAATAAGAAAACGGCGCAAGCCCGCCACAGTCCGTCTTGCAAGTCGAACCTGGCGGCTTGCGCCGTCATGTTTTCAGCATCTGCGCAGCGCCCGCAAGGGTTGCTGCGCCGGCCGCTTGATTAAGGAATCACGCCGCCGAAGAAGGTCGAGATTTCCGGCCAGATTTTCTTGACCAGCACACCCTTATTGGTGCAGCCGCCCAGATGGTGCAGCGCAATCACTTTATTGTATTTAGCCGCCAGCACCGGCGAACCGGAGGAGCCGCCAATTGTGTCGCACATATAGCCGGTGTCCACACCGGTGACTGCGATATCAATCGCGCACAGGCCGCCGGTATTTCTGTCGCTGGTGATCGCCAATTCTTTCGGATTGCCCGCGCCATGTTGCGGAATATAGATGCGCTCGCCTTTGACAGCGTCGCGCACATCCAGGCTCAGATAGCCAAAGCCGGAAATCGCATTGAAATTATCCACCGTGAACAGGGTGTAATCGAGCGGGCCGCTGGTTTTCTTCATGCTCGAACCGCGCACCTTGGTGACAGTCCCCAGGCCTTTCACACCGCATTTGGTGTTTTGATAATTGAACCAGACTTCAGAGCCGGTCGTGGCGCTGGAGGTGGAGATGCAATGGTTATTGGTCAGCATCAGATTTTGCGGGCCAACGCGCCAGGTGGTGCACAAGCCGCCACCGGAAATCAAGAGGCGCGCCACCGGTTTGGATTTGCCAAACTCAGTCGGATGGCTGCTGGCGTAACACACAGCATCGCGCCGCTCATTCACGCCGCAAGTGGAGGTCGTGCCCATCTGCTCTTCCGGATTCATATTGCCGGCCAGATAGCTGTCAATTTTGACGGCATGCGCTTGTTCATTCCACTTGCTGCCAGCCGGCAGGTGCAGCTTGATAATGGCGCGGTCGCCAAACACCGACATCGAAGAAAAGCTGGTGCGGCCATCTTCGCCTTTGGCGCTATCCCAGGTGGCGTGATCTTGCTTGCGGCCATCGAAGGTGTACACCTCTTTGCCATCCGGCGAGCTGACAGTCAGCTTGGCGCCAGCCGGCAATTTGAAATGCGAGAAGCGCACTTTGATGAAGTCAGCGCCGGGTTGGCTGACTTCGCGCTGGATCACTTGCGCACGCCGCATCACGCCGGCATTTTCACGCAGTAAATGTACTTCAGGAGCCAGGGACAGATCCGTGGCATGGGTCTTGGCTACTTGCACAGGCTTTGGCAACGCTGCCGCAGCAACTGACTCAACATCCGCAGCGGAGGCGGCAAAAGAGAGCGCCAGCAAGGCGCACAGGCTGGTGAATTTCATTCTGATTCCTTAGATGTGCAACGTCCGCCACGGGGGTGGTTTGGCTGCGTTTGTTTTTGATGGAATGTGGCAAAGGATCCGGCAAGCACGCTCGCCGATTGTCCCCGCTGCTGTCTCCTTCAAAGCGGGGGGCCACACAAGAATACTAAGGAAGCTGAAATCGATTTGCAAGAAATATGTGTATTTTTATGCAAATAATTTTACATTAAGTTTCCAATAAGAAAATAAAATTACAATACGGAAAGCAAACCCGGAAAAATCTGTTTCTATTGCAATTTATGCAATACGCGCAGAGTATGCCGTCTTCCGTGCCGGCTAAACGGTGCGCCAGCCTGCCGCGCTCAAGGCCATGCCCAGCAAGGCGGCGCCGGCCAAGACCCGCAAGGCGCTTTGCGCGCGCACTTGCAAAGCCCACCAGGCCAGCAGCGTCAGGCCGGCGGCCAGCCAATCGGTCTGCGCCAGTCCTTGCCAGCCCTGCGGCCACAGTAAGTGCGCGCCAAATTGCAGGCCGAGCAAGACAATCATGCCAACCACCGCCGCGCTGATCGCGCTGAGCGGGGCTTGCAGTTGCAAGTCGTTGCGGCTGCGTTCAACCAGCGGGCCGCCGGCCAGGATGAAGAGGAAGGAAGGCAAAAAGGTGTACCAGCTGACCAGGCAGGCGGCAAACACGCCGGCGGCCAGCGGGCTGTGGCCCGGCCACATGCGCCACTCCCAGGCGGCGACAAAGCCGACAAAGGCGACGATCATAATCAAGGGGCCGGGCGTGGATTCGCCCAGCGCCAGCCCGTCCATCATGCGGCCCGGCGTCAGCCAGCCCCATTCATGCACCACGCCTTGATACACATAAGGCAGCACGGCATACGCGCCGCCAAAGGTGAGCAGGGCCGCCTTGGTGAAAAACCAGGCCATGCCGGGAAAGGGATGGGACGGGCCGAAATTCAGCGCCAGCAGCAATAAGGGCACGGCCCACAACAGCAGCGCGCACACGACAATCAGGCTCAAACGGCGCCAGCTGTGGCGCGCATGCAGCGGGGTCGGGCTGTGGTCATCAATCAAGGCCGCTTGTGTTGCCGCATCTTTGCTCTGGCTGTGCGCGGCGCCCGCCGGGATCCAGCGCCGGCCCCACCAGCCAAACAGCGCTGCCGCCAGCACAATCAGGGGAAACGGTAAGGCCAGCGCAGCGCTGGCTGTCAAGGAAAACAGCGCCAGCGCGCGCAATGCCGTCGATTTCAAACTGCGGCTGGCAAGACGCCATGCAGCTTGCGCGATCAAGGCCAGCACCGCCGCCTTCACCACATACAGCACGCCAGCCAGCAGCGGCGCCTGGGCATACGCCATATACAGCCAGGACAGCAAAATCAAGATCAAGAGTGAAGGCAGGATAAACAGCGCGCCGGCCAGAATGCCGCCGGGAATGCCATGCATCAGCCAGCCGATATAAGTCGCCAGTTGTTGCGCTTCCGGCCCCGGCAAGACCATGCAATAGTTCAGCGCATGCATGAAGCGGCGCTCGGAAATCCAACGCCGCCGCTCCACCAATTCCTGATGCATCAAGGCGATCTGCCCGGCCGGCCCGCCAAAACTGACCCAGCCGAGTTTGTGCCAAAAGCGCAGCGCTTGTGAAAATGCCGGGGCGGAGGAGGGCTGGGACATGGGGCGCACCTGAACAGGGTTGAGGACGGCGCTATTGTGTCAGTTTTGCAGCGCGGCAAAAAGTCCGTATGCTGTGTTTTTTTCAGCGGGGGAATCTGATGATCTGGTTATTGACCAAATATGCATGCAGCGCCGCGCTGGTGGTGGCGATTTCGGAATTGGCCAAACGCAGCGACCGCCTCGGCGGCTTGCTCGGCGCGCTGCCGCTGGTGACGCTGCTGAGTTTGTGCTGGTTGTATCTGGAAGGGCAGCCGCAGGAAAAGCTGGCGAATCACGCCTGGTACACATTCTGGTATGTGTTGCCGACCTTGCCGATGTTTTTGGCGTTTCCCTGGCTTTTGCGCCAATTCGGTTTCGCCGGCGCGCTGGCCGCCAGTTGTGTCATGAGTATTCTGTGTTTTATTTTATTAGACAGAATTTTGCGCGCCTGGCTGCAAATCAGCTTGTGGTGAGGCTGCGCTTTTCGTTTGAGGATTGGCGCAACATTGCCGCAGGCTGCAATTGCAAGAGGCGCTGCAGTGTGGAGTATGGGGGCTGCCGGCGGTGTTTGCTGGTATTGCCGGTTTGCTGCGATCTGGCAAGTGATGAATAAATTTCCTTTTTAGTGCTTAATGTTTATTTGTATTTAGTTGCGCCGGCTGTGCTCCCGGTATCAACTCCCGTACCCGCTGTCGTAAAAGCCGCGCCACAGTCACGCCACGGGCATGAATTCACACGCCCACAGCGCTGCGGCAGTCGTATAATGCTTGATCCATGTTTCCGGAAATATCAGTCTTTCCTGCTGGAAATATCCAGTCTATTTGAAGAGTCCTGCCCATGCCATTGATACTGCGCGTTACCTCATATCGCAAGCAAGCGCCTCTTGCACCGATCGAAAAGGCCTTTGATCCGCTCGGCGGTACGATCGGGCGTGGCGCGAACAATGATTTGATCTTGCCGGACGACTCCAAATTCATCTCCCGCACCCATTGCCGCATCGATTTCGTCAGCGGCGCCTTCCATCTTTCCGATCAGGGCAGCAATCCTGTGTTTGTGAACGGGCGTTCGGTGGGCAATGGCAAGCAAGTGCGCCTGGGACACGGCGACTTGATCGATATCGGCGAATACCAATTGCAAGCCGCGTTGAGCGATAACGCCAGCGTGACGCCGGGGCCGGTCGCGATGCCGGCGGCGCCGGCCAATTTACATCCCGGTCTGGCGTTTGAGTCAATCGCGCCGCCGGTCGCCGCGCCTGCTGCGGGCGGCGGATTTGCGCCGAATCTGGGCGGTCATCAGGGCGGTTTTTCCGGCAGTAATAATACCCAGGCTATTCATCTCGGCTCGACCGACAACACCGCCGGCGCGCTCGACACCCTGGCGGCTTCAAATATTTTAAATGTGGGCGGCAATCTGGGCGGCCCCAGCGCTGGACGCGATCCGCTGCAGCTGGGCGGCGCCATGGGCGGCGGCGCGCCTTTGGGCGACCCGCTGTTCGGCAGCGCGCCGGCGCCGCGCCCCGGTGCGTATCAGGGTTCTGAGCAAGACCATTTGCCGGCCCACCATATGCCGATGCCGCAAATCAAGCCCTTGTTGCCGGATGACTTTGATTTGCTGGGGCCATCGCCCAGCCCCTTGCCGGCGCCTGCTGCGCCAGCGTTTAAACCGGCTCCGGCCCCGTTTTTGCCGGATGATTTTGACTTGCTCGGCCCGCCGCCCTCGGCCACCAATCCGCTGCTGGCGCCCGCGCCGGCGCCCAGCATGTCGCCGGCCCCGGCGCTGTCGGCTGATTTTGATCCGCTCAAACCGGCTGCCGCGCCTGCCGCAGTGGCGGGCGGCGGCGCAGGCGGTTTGCCGGCCAATTTTGATCCGCTGGAAGGCTTGGGCGGGCCGGCGCCGGCGGCGTTGCCGGCCGATTTCAACCCATTGGCGCAAGCCCCGGCGCCGGCGCCTGCTGGCGCCGGGCTGGCGGCGGACTTCAACCCGCTGGCCCCTGCGCCGGCGGCGGCTGGCCTGGGTTTGCCGGCGGATTTCAATCCACTGGCGCAGGCAGGAGCGGGCCTGGGGGCAGATTTCAATCCTTTGGCGCCGGCCGCCGCGCCGTCGCCGGCGCACGCTGCAGGCATGCAAATTCCGCTGCCCGGCGGGGGCCGCAATGTGCAGCGCGCAACCGAGCTTGGCTTGAATACCGGCAGCTTCCAGGCGCAACAATTGGCGGCCCAGGTCGCGGCCCATGCGCCGGCCCCGGTTCCGGTTCCAGCGCCAATTCCTGTGTCAATTCCTGCCCCGGTTCCGGCGCCAATTCCAGCCCCGGTTCCAGCCCCGGTTCCGGCGCCAATTCCAGCGCCAATTCCGGCCCCGATTCCAGTCCCGGTACCCGTGCCGGTGCCTGTGCCTGTGCCGGTTCCCGTGCCAGTCCCGACGCCAGCCGCCGGCGGCAATGATGCCGAAGTGATGGCGGCACTGCTGCGCGGTTTGCGTTTGCAGGATTTGCAAACCAAGCACACCTCGCCGGAAGTGGCGGAAATGGTCGGCGCCATGTTGCGCGAAGCGGTGGATGGCGCGATGGCTGTGCTGGCCGCGCGCACCATGACCAAGCGCGCCGCGAATATCGAATCGACCATGCTGGCCAGCAAGGGCAATAATCCGATGAAATTCATTCCTGACCCGGATGATGCGCTGCGCCAGATGCTGACCAATGCCTATGCCGGCTTTTTACCCGGCGTGAAGGCGATGAATGACGCTTTTGCCGATTTGCGCGCGCATGAATTGGCCACCATGGCCGGCATTCGCGCTGCGCTGGCCGGGGTGCTGGCGCGCTTTGATCCGGCGGCGATTGAAGCGCGCCTGGCTGAGCCGAGTGTGATGGACAAAGTGCTGGCCTCCAGCCGCAAAGCCAAGATGTGGGATCGCATGGTCGAGATGTATAAGCAGATGAGCAATGAGGCGGAAGACGATTTCCAGCGCCTGTTCGGCGAAACCTTTGCGCGCGCGTATGAGGAGCAAACCGAACGCATGCGCCAGAGCAAGAAAAACTGAGTCCGCGCCGGCGCAGCGCTGTTGCGCCGGCCCACCGCATAGCAAGCCTGGCGCGGCCACGTTGCGCCGCCGGGCATTAGAGAAAAGAGTGAGGAAGAATGTCCAGGAACAGCAAAATCGTTTGGTCTGAGGGGATGTTTTTACAACCCCAGCATTTTCAGCAGCATGACCGCTATTTGCAAAACAGCCTTGAAATCCGCACCGGCCAGTTGCGTCCCTATGCCTGGGGCTTTACCGAGCTGACGATTGACGAATCGCAACTCGGCCTGGGCAAATTGGCCTTGAGCACGGCGCGCGGCGTGATGCCGGACGGCACGCCATTCAATATGCCGGCGGATGATGATTTGCCGCCGCCGATTGATCTGCCGCCGGAAGCGCGCGGCGCGCTGGTGGTGTTAGCGCTGCCGATCAGACGGCCTGGCGTGCCGGAGACCTGGAATGAAGATTCGCTCGACAATTTCGCGCGTTATCGCACCCAGGAAGTGGAAGTGCGCGACTCCAACGGGCAGGATAATCACACCCATTTGCAAGTCGGCAAGCTGCGCTTCCGGCTGGCGCTGGAAACCGAAGTCAAAAACGCCTATTCCAGTCTGGGCGTGGCGCGCGTGGTGGAGCGTCAGGCGGATAACCGCATTCAGCTGGAGCTGGAATATTACCCGCCTTGCCTGGATTACCGCATCGTCAAGCGCCTGGCCGCCTTAACCGATGAAATGCTGGGCATGCTCAAGCAGCGCGCCGACACCATCGCCGCGCGCTTGAACCAGCCCGGCATCACCGGCGCGGCGGAAATCGCCGACTTTTTGATGCTGCAATTGATCAACCGTTTTGAACCGCTGTTTTTCCATCTGTGCAAATCCAGCGGTCAGCACCCGGAAACCCTGTATCAGGCGGCGGTGCAATTGGCGGGCGAAATGGCGACTTTCGGCGCGCAAAACAAGCGCTGCCGCACTTATCCCGAATATCAGCATGACAAGCTGGCGGCAGTGTTTGCGCCGGTGTTTGAAGATCTGCGCCGCTATCTCTCGATTGTGATGGATGCGCATGCGGTGCAAATCAAACTCGAAGAGCGCAACCACGGCATCCGCGTGGCGCAAGTGCCGGACACCGAGTTGCTCAAATCCGCCGCCTTTGTGCTGGCGGTCAGTTCGCAGCAGCCGGCGGAAACCGTGCGCACCTATTTCCCGCAGCACGTCAAAATCGGCCCGATTGAAAAAATCCGCGATCTGGTCAATCTGCAGTTGCCGGGCATTGGCTTGCGCGCGCTGGCGGTGGCGCCGCGCCAACTGCCTTTCCACGCCGGCTTTACGTATTTTGAATTGGATCGCGGCAGCGAGTTTTGGAAGATGCTGACCGCTGCCGGTTTCGCCATGCACGTCGCCGGCGATTTTCCGGGTTTGCAAATGGAATTCTGGGCGATCCGGCGCTAGACGTCTGCCGGGCTTGGGAGACGCGCCGCGAAATTCAGCCGGGCGCAAATAGATTTTGCCGGCTTTGCAGCAGCTTGTTCCAAGTCTGACAGGTTTTTTGGTGGATCGCAGTGTTAACAGATAAAGCGCATGCAGCGCACAAGGTAGAACAAAGTGAGTAATCAACATCCTTTCCCGGGCGGCAACCATGACCCCGAAGGCACGGTGATGATTCCATCGCCGGGCGGACGGCGTTCCGGCGCGCCCGCCGCCGCCGCATCCAATGCGCGCGGCCCCGCGCCTGACGCCGGCAATATCCGCCTGCACGGCATGGGTTTGAATCCCCTGCTCAAAGCCGCCAATCCTTTATTGGCCCTGGTGCTGCCGCTGCGCCATATGCACGCCTATTCCAATCTGGATGAATTGCGCGCGCAATTGATCCAGGCCATGCGCAATTTTGAAGCCGAGGCGCGCGATCAGCGGGTTGACCCCGATTCCATCGCCGCCGCGCGCTATGCGCTGTGCACGTTTTTGGATGAGACGATTTCCTCCACCCCCTGGGGCGGCAATAATGTCTGGTCCAGCCGCAGCTTGCTGGTGGTGTTCCACAACGAGGCCTTCGGCGGTGAGAAATTCTTCCTCATCATGCAACGCCTGGCGCAAGATCCGAAAACCCATGTGAATGTGCTGGAGCTGATGTACGTCTGTCTCTCGCTTGGCATGGAGGGGCGTTACCGCGTGATCGAAAATGGCCGCATGCAGCTCGAATCGCTGCGCGAGCGCTTGCAGCAAATGATTCAGCAGCAGCGCGCGCCGCTGGAAAGCGATCTGTCGCCACGCTGGCGCGGGGTGATCACGCAAAGCAAAACCGGCTTGCGCGTGGTGCCGCTGTGGGTGATTGCGGCAGTGGTGTTTGCGCTGGTCTTGATTACGCAGATGATCATGATTTTCATGCTCAACCGCAATTCCGATCCGGTGTTTACCGGCTTGAATAAGCTCAAACTTGACACCGTGGTGGCGCAGCCCGCGCCGCCGCCGCCGCCGGCCAAGCCGATTGTGCGCTTAGCCGGTTTCCTCGAAGATGAAATCGCCAAAAAAACCGTGGATGTGGATGAAAACGCGCAACGCTCGATTGTCACGATTCGCGGCGATGGTCTGTTCAAATCCGGCAGCGCGGAATTGATGCCGGAGTTTAACGGTTTGATGCAGCGCATCGGCGACGCCCTGCGCACCGTGCCGGGCAAGGTCGTGGTGGTGGGACATACCGATGACCAGAAGCCGGGCGCGTTTGCGCGTTATCCCTCGAATTACGATTTGTCCAAAGCGCGTGCGCAAACCGTGCTGGATAAATTGAAAGAGCGCAGCGGCGCGCCGGAGCGCTACAGCGTGGAAGCCAAGGGTGACGCCGAGCCTTTGGTGAAAAACGATACGCCGGCCGGGCGTGCGCGCAACCGGCGCGTGGACATCATCGTGCAAACTCCGGCGGGCAAATAAGCCGCCCTCGCAACTGAGAAGCTGACGATCTATGAAAAACTTTTTTGCCTGGTTTGTGAAGCCGCCTGTGCTGTCCTTTATCGGCGTGCTCTTACTTTCGCTTTTGATCTGGTTCGGCGGGCCGCAGCTCGGCTTTGGCGAATCGCATCCGATGGAATCGGAAACCGTGCGCTGGGTGATGATAGGCATCGCCTTTGCGTTGTGGGCCGGCTATTTCTTGTGGAAATGGCTGCAAGCCAAATTGGCGAATGCGCAATTAATGAAGAGCATCGCCGGCGAAGGCGAAGCCGCGCCGGCTCCCGGCGCGCAGGAATCCGCCGCCGAAGTGGCCCAGCTCAGCAAGCTGATGCAGGAAGCCATGGGCACGCTGAAAAAATCCGGCAAGGGTAAATTCGGCAGCCAATACATGTACCAGCTGCCCTGGTATATGTTTGTCGGCGCGCCCGGCACCGGTAAAACCACGGCGCTGACGCAATCCGGTTTGAATTTCCCGCTGGCCGAGAGCATGGGCAAGCGCGCCATCGGCGGCGTTGGCGGCACCCGTAATTGCGATTGGTGGTTCACCGAGGAAGCCGTGCTGCTGGACACCGCAGGCCGCTACACCACCCAGGATTCGTATGCGGAAGTGGATAAGGCCGGCTGGTTCGGCTTTTTGGATCTGCTCAAAAAACACCGCCGCCGCCGTCCCATCAATGGCGTGATTGTGGCGGTCAGCGCGGCGGAATTGCTGACCATGACCGAGCAGGAGCGCAAAACCCAGGCGCTGGCGATCCGCGAACGGATCAAGGAATTGCATGACCGCCTGGAAATCCGCTTCCCGATTTATGTGCTGGTCACCAAGTGCGACTTGCTGGCCGGCTTTATCGAGTTTTTCGACAATCTGGGACGCGATGAGCGTTCCCAGGTATGGGGTACAACCTTCCCGGTGATTGATCCGCAAAAAGTGGATGATCTGCTGCAAGCCTTCCCGCAGGAATTCCGCGCGCTGGAGCAGCAATTGCAAGCGCGCGTCTTGAGCCGGGTGCAGGCCGAGCGCGATGTGCAGCGCCGTGCGCTGATTTACAGCTTCCCGCAGCAATTCGCCGCTGTTGGCGAAAACCTGAATCTGTTTTTGCATGAAGTGTTTCAATCCACCCGCTATGAAGAGCGGGCTTTGCTGCGCGGCGTGTATTTCTCCAGCGGCACCCAGGAAGGCAGCCCGATTGACCGCGTGATGGGCGCGCTGGCCGGCGCTTTCGGCCTCGACCGTCAAGCCCTGCCGCCGGGTGTGAATCAGGGCCGTTCTTATTTCCTGACGCGCTTGCTGACCGATGTGATTTTCAAAGAAGCCGATCTGGTTGGCGCGAATCTGCGTTTTGAAAAACAGCGCAAGCAGATTTTCTGGGGTTCCTGCATCGCCTTGGGCCTGTTCCTGGTGGTCGCCATGGTCTCGCTCGGCGTCAGCTATAAGCGCAATCAAGACTATATCGCCCAGGTGCAAAAACAGGTCGATGATTTGAACGCCAAGATCAAACAAGTGCCGCAAAGCGTCGGCCCTTTGACCCTGTTGCCGGTGCTGGATGACGCGCGCAAAATTTCCGGCGGCTATACCGATCAGAAAAACAAAGTCGAGACGCCATTGTTCTCGCGCTTTGGTTTGTCGCAGCGTCCCAAGCTGGGCGATGGCGCGATGTCCACTTATCAGCGCGTCTTGAAACAGGGCATGTTGCCGCTGGTGCAAGCGCGTCTGGAAGAAGAGTTGCGCAAAGGCAGTGCGGCCAACCCGGATGAATTGTATGAAACCCTGCGCGTGTATTTGATGCTGGGCGATGGCAAGCATTTTGAAGCGGAGTCTATCGGGGCCTGGATTGCCTTTGACTGGGATCGCAGCTTGAATGGCGCGAATGAAAACCAGAAAGCCGCTTTGGAAGGCCATATCGGCGCCTTGCTGGAAAGCGTCAAAGACGATACCCCGATTTCACTCAATAAAGACTTGATCGAAGGCACCCGCCTGGTGCTGGCGAATATGCCGCTGGACCAAAAAGTGTATAACCGCGTCAAGCGTGATCTGGGGGCGGCGCGCCTGCCGGAATTCTCGGCGCAAAACGCCGGCGGTTTGCAAGCGCCGCAAGTGTTTGCGCGCGCTTCCGGCCAGCCGTTGACGCGCGGCGTGCCGGGCGTGTTCACTCTGGCCGGTTATCAGAAATTTGACAGCCTGGCGAATACCGCCGTGGCGGATGTGGCGAAAGACTCCTGGGTTTTGGATAAGCAGGAAGATGTCGGCAGTCCGCAGAAAATCGAGCAGCTGAAAAAAGCCGTGGAAAAGCTGTATTACGATGAATACATCAAGCAATGGAATACCTTCCTGGCGGATGTGCGCATCAAGCCGTATTCCTCGCTGGACGAGGGCGCGCGCATTATGACGATTCTGGCCGGCGGCGAATCGCCCTTGAAGAAATTCATCCAGGCCGCGGCCAAGGAAACCACGGTGGCCAATGCCGACACCGGCAAGGCGGTGGCGGACGCCGCCGCCGGCATGTTCAAAGGCAAGATCGACGCCGCCAAAGAAAAGCTGAAAAGCGCGATTGGCGCCGACCCCACCGCCGCGCCGACCCCGACTGTGCAGCAACATCCTATCGACAAAGAATTTGAGCGCCTGCGCCTGATGGCCGGCTTGAATCCCGCCGCTGCTGCGGCTGCCGCTGGGGCCGGCGGCGCCCCGCCGCCAGGCGGGGGCGCCGCGCCGATTGACGGCACGATTGCGATGATGAAGGAATTGGCGCTGTATATGAGCCAGGCCAATCAAGCCAAATTGAGCGGCCAGCCGGCCCCGGCGGGCGACATCCTGACCCGCATTAAGATGGAAGGCGAGGGCAAGCCGGAACCCCTGGCCGGCATGCTGAAAAATGTTGATAACGCCACCTCCGGTTTGACCAAGGGCAGCGAGCGCGAGCGCATTAATTCGCTGTGGAGCGCGGGCGTGGCGCAATTCTGCCGCCAGGCGATTGCCGGACGTTATCCGATGGTGCGTTCAGCCAGCCAGGAAGTGACGGCGGATGACTTTGGCCGCTTCTTTGCGCCGGGTGGTTTGATGGATGATTTCTTCCAGAAAAACCTGGCAGCGTATGTGAATCAGGGCGGCGCCACCTGGAGCTGGCGCCCGGTTGGCAATTCCGATCTGGGCATTCCGCCGCATGTGCTGGCGCAATTCCAGCGCGCCGCCAAGATCCGCGACGCCTTCTTCGGTCAGGGCGGCAAGCAGGCGTCCTGGCGCTTTGATTTGAATGTGCTGTCGGCTGATCCGGCCCTGCTCAAGCTGACTCTGGATATCGACGGCCAGCAATTGCAATACGCCGCCGGTACGCCAAGCCGCTCTGTGAATATTCAATTGCCGAGCGGCAAGGGAAATGGCGATGTGCGCTTCTTTGATGTCATGCCGGCTTTAAGCCGCGACATGCGCACCAGCGGAACCTGGGCCTGGATGCGCATGATGGATCAGGGACGTTTGGAGGCGAACGGCGGCAAAGAGCGCTTCAAACTCAGCTTTACTCTGGACGGCAAGCCGGTGGTGCTGGATGTGCGGGCATCGAGCGTGATCAATCCTTTTGAACGCAGCGTGCTGGAGCAATTCAGCTGCATGGATAAACTGTGATGGATAACGGATACGATAGCGCGCCGGGCTTTTACGGCAAAGTCACAACCCATGGCGATTTTGTCACGCGCCGCTTGCCGCGCGCTTTTATTGACGGCTGGGACGAATGGTTGCAAGCGGGTTTGCACTATGCGCGCCAGCGTTTGGGCGCGACCTGGCTGAATGCTTATCTCACCTCGCCGCTGTGGCGCTTTGCGATCAACGCCGGGGTGCTTGACCGCGCCGCCTGGAGCGGGGTGGTGATGCCCAGCGTTGACCGGGTCGGGCGGCATTTTCCGCTGACAATTGCCTGTCCCGCTTTCGGGCAGCCGCGTTTGCTGGATTGGGTGCGTGAAGGCAATCCCTGGTTTGAGAATCTGGAGGATTTCGCGCTTTCCTCGCTGGCGGAAGGTTTTCAGCTGGAGAAAATGGAAGCGTCTTTGCAAGCCACGCCCGGCTTGACGCAGATGCTGGCGGCGCGCTTAGGCCCGCCGCGTCCGCCGGTTGGCAGCGCGACTTGCATGGCGTTTGGCAGCATGCAGCAACTGCTGCAAGCGCAAAACAATCTGGTGCAAGACTTGGCCAGCCAGGCCCTGCAAGGGGCCACGGTATGGTGGACGGAAGGCTCAGACCGCATCAAACCCTGTATGCTGATCAGTCGCGGCATGCCGACGCCGCAACAATGCTGCGCCATGATGGATGGCAATTGGAGCGGCGGCGGCTGGGTGTATCAGGAATTGGGTTGAGCCGGCGCTGGCGGTTGTTCAAAGAGGAGCTTGCATGACGATCATCCGGCCATTTCAAGCTTCAGACAGCTGCGGTGTGCGCGCGCTGATTTTGCCGATTCAGCGTGCTGAATTCGGCTTGCCGGTGACCTTGGAAGATCAGCCGGATTTGCTCGATATTCCCGGCTGGTATCAACAGGGTGCGGGTAATTTCTGGGTCGCGCTGGATGGCAGTGAGGTGGTGGGCAGCATCGCCTTGCGCGATATCGGCGCCGGCCAGGCGGCCTTGCGCAAAATGTTTGTCGCCGCGCCCTGGCGCGGCGCCCAAGCCGGTGGCGTCAGTCTGGCGCAGCAACTCTTGCATACCCTGCTGGAGTGGGCGCGCATGCAGGGGCTGCGTGAAATTTATCTGGGCACGACTGCCCAATTTGCCGCCGCGCAGCGTTTTTACCTCAAACACGGCTTTGAGGCGATTGCAGCGGCCGACTTGCCGCAACGCTTCCCGCGTATGAGGGTGGATACCCTGTTTTTCCGTTACCGCTTTCAAGCTTCAGCGCAGGCGCCGCTGGAATGAGGCGCCTGCGGCGGCGATGCGCGCCGCCCTTGCTTACCAGTTGGTGGTGATTTGCATCGCTGCATTCGGATCGCGTGCGATGGTGATGCTGCGCAGCTTGCTCAGGTCGCCATGGAAAGCGATGCTGCGCTTCTGGCTGCGGTTTTTCGCATGCCCGCCGATGAAGTGTAATTGCCCCTGCTCCAGCACCAGCAAATCTTCCTGTGTATCGCCATCAAAATCGCCGCGCAAATAATCCTGTCCCTCTGTGTGCGGATGCAAGCCGAAGTGGCGTAAATCCGGCGCGCTGGCGGCGCTGATTTCCGCGCTGCCCTCGTTGCTGCGCGGATTGCGCACCACCACCTGAATCACAGCTGTGGTCACGCCATATTGGCCATAACAACTGAGCGGCAGCACCGTGGTTTGCCGCAGATACTGGGTTTTGCTGCCGGAAGGGCCATGCGGAGTGCCGGAGGCATTGCAATAGAAAGCATACACACTGTTCCAATACAAGGTGGTGTTGCCGGGGTTTTGCAAATAGGGTGGATTGGCAGAGTACATCGTGATCACCGGCGGAATCGGCGGCGGCGCAGCCAGGCTTGGCGCTGCGCTTTCCTGCGCCGGCGCTTGCGCCAGGGCGCTGCAGGCGAGCGTGGTAAGAGTCAATGCGAGCAGGGTTTTTTTCATCGGAATGCCTTTGTGAAATATTTGTTTGGGAGCATTACTATGGCATAAAAGCATTGTTAATTTGCGCTCTATTTCAAGAAAATGATGGCAGAATGGAATTTTTCTTGTGGCTTTCATGCATGATCCTGCTGTGTTCAGCTTGATTTGTTTTGTGTTTTTGCAACTATTCAGCCGCATACAGACCGCAAGCGCAGGCTGGCGTGAGCGCAGCGATAAGTCAGCGCCCGACAGCAGGGGATCAAGCAAGGAATAGACGCGAGACACAAAAAATCTGACAGGCTCTTTTTTTAGATAAAATAAGGTCAATAATATAAAAAAGCCTTCCTGAGTCGCGCAGATTCAGCGTTTGGCGCTCTCCAGATGTTTTCCCTTCCTTCACTTTCAGGCATACCCCCATGAAACAAAACATGATGTTCGCCTTATTGGCATCCTGCTGCGCGTTTGGCGTCAGCAGCGCGCAAGCAGATACGATCAGCTTCAACTACAACTTTGATTTGACGCAACCGAGCTATCAGGAAGCGGATTTGATTTCCTTTGACGGCGCCCGCATTGAAAGCCAGCGCGTGCAAGTGGGCGATGTGGTGGAAATGACCTACACCTTCAAGCCCGGCCAAGCGATCAATCTGCGCGCCGGCAATAGTGAACAGATTTTATGGCTTGGCGCAGAGCAGGATGCTTCGCGCAGCAAGCCGAACACCAGCAATTTCACGATTGCGAATCTGTCATTTGATTTGCTGGGATTGCGCGGCAACTTCCAGAGTCCGCCCGCCGGCGCCATCCATGCCAGCGGCTCTTCGCATATCGGCTCGTATTTTTCCGGCAATTTCATCACGCCGGGACAGAGTGTAAGCTTCACCGGGCTGCGCGCCCGTTTTTCCGTGCAGGAGCTGCAAGACAATGCGCATTACTATAATGCGCCCTTCTTTTTACTGGCCAGCCTGGGCGGCTCGGTGAGTGTGCAAGCGGTGCCGGAAGCGCACACTTACGCCATGTTGCTGGGCGGTTTTGCCGTCTTGGCTTTGCTGCGCCGCCGCTACCCCAAGCCAGCCTGAAGCAGCGCCGCCGCATCATCGGCACATTGTTTGCAACAGGCCCCGGGCGGGGCCTGTTGCATCTTATGCCTGCAACGTCATCAAACTCGCATTGCCGCCGGCTGCGGTGGTGTTGAAGCATACGGCGCGCTCGGCCACCAGGCGCCACAGCGGCAGGGCGACATCTTCCACGCTTTCAATCACGCCCACCACTGCGCCTTCGCGCGCCGCCAGGATGGTGCGCAGGCTGGATAAGAGGGAAGATTGCACCAGCGCGATTTGGAATTCCTCCGCCACCGCATCCAGGCTGTCCGCCACGGTAATTTGCTGCAATACGGCTTGCGGCAAACCTTGCGGCAGCAGGTTTTGCTGACGCGCCAGGATGATGGCGCGGTTGCCGGTGGCGAACAGGGCCAGCATTTGATTCAATAACACCGGCAAATCGCTGGCGGCGCACAATACCGCGCCGCGCTCGGCGAAGCGCAGGGTGTTGCGTTCACCGGTCGGGCCGGGTAATTGCAACTCTGTCCCCAACAGCGATTGGTGCAAGTATTCATCGCCAAGCGCGGCGACCCGTGCATGGCCATGGGTTTTGGCCCAGTTCAGCAAGGCGTCCAAGGCCGGTGTGGCGGGGCGCTCGTGAATCTGGTGACCACCCAATTGCACATGCGGATTGCGTTGCAGACGTTTCAAATACAGCGGGCCGCCGGCTTTCGGGCCGGTGCCGGATTTGCCTTCGCCGCCAAAGGGTTGCACGCCGACTACCGCGCCGACGATATTGCGGTTGATATAGATATTGCCGACATGGGCGCGCTGGCAAATGAAGTTGATGGTTTCGTCAATCCGCGAATGGATGCCCAGCGTTAAGCCATAGCCGGTGCGGTTGATCGAGTCGATCACTTGCGGCAAATCCTGGCGCGCATAGCGCAGCACATGCAAGACCGGGCCGAATACTTCACGCTGCAATTCGCTCAAATCGTTGATTTCAAACACCACCGGCGCAATGAAAGTGGAGGCGGCGGCGTCAGCGGCATTGCGCAGCGCCGGCGCGGGCAATTCGTAATGACTGCGCGCGCTGGTTTTCATGTTGTCGATATGGGCTTGCAAACCGGCTTGCGCGTCAGCGTCAATCACCGGGCCGATATCTGTCGCTAAGCGGTCGGGATTGCCCAGGCGCAGCTGTTGCATGGCGCCTTTCAACATGGTCAGCACCTTATCCGCAATGTCTTGCTGCAAATACAGCACGCGCAAAGCGGAGCAGCGCTGACCGGCGCTGTCAAAGGCGGAGGAAATCACATCTTGCACCACTTGCTCGGGCAGGGCGGAAGAATCGACGATCATGGCGTTTTGTCCGCCGGTCTCAGCGATCAGCGGGATATCGCAGTTTTCCGCCACCGCGCGTTTAGCCAGGGTGCGATTGATGATTTGCGCCACTTCAGTCGAGCCGGTGAAAATCACCGCCTTCACGCGATGGTCGCCGACCAGCGCGGCGCCGACCACTTCGCCGCGTCCCGGCAGGAATTGCAGGGCATACGGCGGCACGCCGGCGGCATGCAGGATTTGCACCGCGCGGTGCGCAATCAGCGGGGTTTGTTCCGCCGGCTTGGCCAGCACCACATTGCCGGCGGCCAGCGCGGCGGCCAGCTGGCCGATGAAAATCGCCAGCGGGAAATTCCAGGGGCTGATGCAAACCACCGGGCCGAGCGCCAGCGGGTTGGGATGACTTGCCACTTGCGCGGCGTAATAGCGTAAAAAGTCCACCGCTTCGCGCACTTCCGCAATCGCATTCTGGAAGGTTTTGCCGGCTTCGCGCACCGCCAGGGCAATAAATTCCGGCATCGCTTCTTCCAGCGCATCGGCGGCGCGATGCAAAATGCGTGCGCGCTCTGCCGGCTCCACGGTTTGCCAATCCAGCGCATATTGTTCGGCGCAGGCCAGCGCGGCTTGCACTTGGGCCGCATCGGCTTCCTCCACCTGGCCTACCACATCGCGTCTTTGCGCCGGGTTCAGCACCGGCTGGAATTCAGGCGTATGCGCGGCTTTGGCTTCCACGCCCAAGAGCGGCGCGGCGTGCCAGTGGCGTGCCCCATCCAGGCTGGCCCCCAGGCTGCGCAATACCTCTTCATTGCTTAAATCCAGACCGCGCGAATTGGCGCGTTCGTCGCCATACAAATCGCGTGGCAGCGGAATGGCGGGATGCAGTTTGCCGCCGCTGTCCAGGCTGGCTTGCACCGGATCGCCCAGCAATTGATCCAGCGGAATGTCTTCGTCCACGATCTGGTTGACGAAGGAGGAATTGGCGCCGTTTTCCAGCAGACGCCGCACCAGATAGGCCAGCAGCGTTTCATGCGAGCCGACCGGGGCGTACACGCGGCAGGCTTTATTCAGATTGGCGGCCCCGACCACCTGGTCGTACAGGGTTTCGCCCATGCCGTGCAGGCATTGAAATTCATAATGATCAATTTTGTCCTGCTGCGCCCAGGTGTAAATGGTGGCCAGGGTGAGCGCATTATGGGTGGCGAATTGCGGGTAAATCACATCTGTTGCGGCCAGCAGTTTTTGCGCGCACACCAGGTAGGACAGGTCGGTGTGATATTTGCGGGTGTACACCGGGTAGCCGGGCAGACCATCGACCTGGGCGCGCTTGATTTCCGAATCCCAGTACGCACCTTTGACCAGGCGCACCATGAATTTGCGCTGGCTGCGGCGCGCCAGATCGACCAGATAATCGATCACATACGGGCAGCGTTTTTGATAGGCTTGCACCACGAAGCCGATGCCGTCAAAACCGGCCAGGCTGGGATCCGCCGCCATCGCTTCCATCAAGTCGAGCGAGATTTCGAGGCGGTCGGCTTCTTCAGCGTCGATGTTCAAGCCGATATTGTATTGCTTGGCCAATTGCACCAGCTTGGTCAGGCGCGGCAGTAATTCTTCCATCACCCGCGCATGCTGCGCGCGCGCATAGCGCGGATGCAGGGCGGACAGCTTGACCGAGATCCCGGGGCCTTCCTGAATCCCGCGTCCGTTCGAGGCTTTGCCGATAGCGTGGATGGCTTCTTCGTAGGCGGCGTAATATTTGTCAGCGTCGTGCTCAGTCAGCGCCGCTTCACCCAGCATGTCATACGAATAGCGATAGCCGCGCGCCTCATTTTCGCGTGCATTTTTGAGCGCTTCGCCTATCGTCTGACCAGTCACGAATTGATTGCCCAGCATGCGCATGGCCAGATCCACGCCCTTGCGGATCAGCGGTTCGCCGCCTTTGCTGATCAGGCGCGTGATGGCCGAACCGAGGCCGCCTTCACTGTTGGAAGAAACCAGTTTGCCGGTGATCAGCAAGCCCCAGGTGGCGGCATTCACAAACATGGAAGGCGATTCGCCCAGATGGCGTTTCCAATCGCCTTTGCTGATTTTGTCAGCGATTAAGCGGTCAGCAGTGGCTTTGTCGGGAATCCGCAGCAGCGCTTCGGCCAGACACATCAGTGCCACGCCTTCTTCAGAGGACAGGGAAAATTCATGCATCAGCGCATCCACGCCGGAAGCGCGGGTGCGTTTTTCGCGCACGGCGGCGACTAATTTGCGCGCCAGATTGCTTTGCTGTTCGCGCACATCAGCTTTGCCGGACAGCGCGGTTTGCAGTGAGGTGTGCAAAAACTGCACCGCTTCCACTTCATCGCGCCGGTAGGCGGCGGTAATCGCGCTGCGCAGCGGGGTAAAACTGCGCCGGATTTCTTCCTGGTATGCGGCAAAAGGGATAAAGTCTGCGCCGGGGCGGGTAGCTTGTTGCATGCAATCTCTCATCAATACGGTCAGGGGTGGAAGCGTTGATTCGCGCAGATGCGTATCAGGCCTGACTTTGTGCCATACTGCGCAGCCATCGCCACAACCTCATTTTGCATCTGGTCAACATTCGGCAATTGTACGGGTGTTTGTTGTAGATTTATTCCGGTAATCAGGAATTTTGCCCATACAATGCATTTTAATGAGACAATTTAGCCAAATAAAATTTCAGGAAAGAAATTCCACCCTGCCGCGCGCCAGAGTTTTATCTGCAATCGCTGTATCTCCATACAGTCCTGTCTTTGCCTGAAATTCAAAGGCGTGCGTTTTTGTTCACAACAGGAAGCAATATGCTTGACAAGATTAGCAAAAAGATTTTGACCGAATTGCAAAGCGATGGCCGCATCAGCAATGTGGAGCTGGCCGCACGTGTCAACCTGTCGCCGGCGGCCTGCCTGGAACGGGTGCGCAAACTGCACGAAGCCGGCTACATCCTTGGCTACACCGCGCAACTCAATCCGCAATTACTTGATGTGTCTTTGCTGGTGTTTATCGAAGTGGTGTTGGATCGCACCACGCCGGAAGTGTTTGACGCATTCAAACGCAGCGTGCAAACAATTCCCGAAGTGCAGGAATGTCATATGGTGGCGGGCGGGTTTGATTATCTGGTCAAGGCGCGCGTCAAGGACATGGGCGCGTATCGCGAATTTCTCGGCAAAACCCTGTTGCAGTTGAAAGGCGTGCGTGAAACGCATACCTACGCTGTGATGGAAGAAGTGAAAAACACCACCAAGCTGCCGATCCGCTAAGCGGCTTGTGCGCCGACGAAAAAAACAGGCTGTGGCGCTTTGCCACAGCCTGTTTTTTTATGGCGCCGGCGCATGGCCGGCGGATTCAGAATTCGGCGCGTGATTCCGCGCATGCATAGACTGTTTCGCTCCAGTCGCGGGTGCGCAATTGAGGCATCCGTCTGGCGCGCTGCGCGAGACTGCGGCGCACCAGAAAAACCACGCTGACCACCATAGCCAGCACCAGCAGCAACAAGATCAGTTTCAACATGATTTTCCCCTTTGGCGATAAAGATTTCTTTTGGCGTTAACGGCATTATCAAGGTTTTTTTGATAAGAGCACAGAAGAAGATTGTAAAAAATTATGTGAGAACAGTTTTACTTGCGGATGACAGCATGCATGGCATGCAGGGTAACAGATACGCTGCACTGAAGGGTGCCCCGACATTCGGTATTTTGATTGCATGCCGGCAATCCCTGTGTTATATTCCACACACTTTCTGTCTGATTCCGGTTCGCAACCTTGTTTGCGCAATGCCCGCCGAATCCAGACCCGTTTCACTTCCCCCCTATTTCCCTCCCGAGGTTGTTTGATGTTTTCTCCCCTGCTGCGCGCTGTCGCTTGCTCTTCTCTGTTGGCTCTGATGCTATGGGCTTGTGGCGGTGTGACGCCGCCGAATGAATTGCAATTGCTGCCGGCTGCCGGATTTGAAACGGGATCAATGAATGTGGCCAGCGCCGATGCGCCCTTGCCGCGACCGGCTGCGCAGCCGTGTGTGGTGGATTTGTATGCGGATAAGGAATTCCGCGATTTTTCTTCCAGCAGTTTTAAATACAACCCGGTTTGCCCCGGCCCCTGGGCCAAAGTGATTTTGCAGGCCGATTTTGCGGTGAATGCAGGCCGCCAGTTTGACCGCACCGGCCATATCTCGCTCGGTGGCGTCAATCTGTACACCGGCACAACGCAAGAACCTTCGGCGGCGAATGCGGCCAGCTGGCGGATTGAGCGCGATGTCACCGATTACTCGCGCCTGTTTGCGCAAAGCCAGGAAGGCGCGGTTGACTTGGATAATCTGGTCAACGAAACCTATACCGGCGTATTGCGCGGCAGCGCGCGCCTGCTGTTTTATCCGCACGAAGGCGACAGCATAGCGCCGCGCAGCGCGGATATGGTGATTGCCCTGACCGACCGCAAAGATGGCCGCCCGCTGCAATTAAAACAGGGCGCACCCGAATATAAGCACACGCTGCAATTGCCGCGCAATAATTTGCGCGCCTATCTGGATGTGATTGCGCAGGGGCAGGCCGATGATGAATTCTGGTACGCCTGCGCCCCGGATGATCTCGCGGAAACTTTACAAACCTGTCCCGGTGGTGGCTTGCGTCAAGTGCAAGTGCTGTTGGATGACAAGCCGGTCGGGCTGGCCCCGATCATGCCCTGGATGTTCACCGGCGGCATCAGCCCGCGTCTGTGGCGGCCGATTCCCGGCATTCATGCCCTGAACTTCCAGCCCTTCCGCCTTGACCTGTCTCCCTTGGTGGGGATTTTGAATGATGGCCGGCCACACACGCTGGCTTTACGGGTGCAGAATGTGCGCCATTATTTCAATTTGAGCGCCAATCTTTTGCTGTATCGTGATGCGCAAAGCGAGAGTATTCCGGGCCGCCTGCTGGAAAACACCCTGAGCGCACCGCAACAGCAGCTGCGCAAGCAGGCGCAGGGCGACACCCTGAGCGAATTGCAGGTGAGCAGCGATAACAGCTATGTGTTGCGGGGTGAAATCCATACCGCGCGCGGTCGGGAGTTGTTGGAGGTGGAGCAGAAAATGCGTTTTTCGAATCTGCAAAAATATGCAGGCGCACTGCAAGTGTTTGACCAGGGCAGCACGCTGGAAACCAGCTCACGCGTCAGCACGGCATACGCCAGCAGCCGCTTGCAGCGCAGCTACAGCATGCCGCTGTGGCTCAGTCATCGCGATGAAAATGGTTTGCTGGATATCCGTATGAAGTTGGGCTTGCATGCAGTCAACCGCTTGAGCTGGCAGGATAATTTGAGTTGGGGCAGCCAGACCACGCATGAACTGGAAACCACCGTGGCGCGCACTGTCCCCGGCGCCAGTTTGAGCAGCAAGGCTTGGCATCGGCTTGAACAGCGGGATACGCGCGGCGCCTGTTTTGCGCGTCTGGTGAATGCGCAGGACGCCAAATTGCAAAGCGCACAGGATGAAAGCGCTTGTCGCCAGCCTGTGCAAGACAAGCCCTGGGGCATTCAGCCTTTGGAGTGGGGCGATTTGTGGCTGGCTTTGATCAATCAATAAATATGCACACACAGTTGGAACATCATCAGCATCAAGGCGGCGCCGCGCAATATGCGCTGTGCATTCTGGCGCATGATCTGGATGACCCGATGAATATCGGCAGCCTGTTTCGCATGGCTGACGCATTGGGCGTGGCGAAAATCTATCTGAGCGGCAGCTCACCCACCCCGCCGCACGCCAAAATCAAGCGCACATCCCGTTCGGCGGAAAAATATGTGGCCTGGGAATATGCGCCGCAAGCCTTGCCGCTGCTTGAGCAATTGCGGCGCGATGGCTGGCGCATTGTCTGCCTTGAAATCACCTCGGCCAGCATTCCCTTGCGTGAATTCGCTATCGCCCCCGGCGATAAAATCTGCCTGATTCCCGGTTCGGAAAACAGCGGCGTGTGTCAAACCTTGCTGGATGCAGCGGATGTTGCGCTGCATATTCCAATGCAAGGACAGAACTCTTCCATGAATGTGGCGACTGCCTGCGCGATTGCCGCGTATGACATTTGTGGCAAGCTGATCCCGGGCGCAGCTTGATGCTATGCGCTTTGCGCCTGCGCTGAGACAGGTTTCCCCTTTTCTTGGCAAGGCTTGCTTGGCGCTTTCAGTATATTCGGATTGCGGCGGCAAGCCCTGGCCAGTCCCTCCGCCGCACCGTCCGGCAATCGGATTCTGACGCCGCCGGTTTTTCCAACGCCAATTTGCTGCATTTCAGCCGGCGCCACTTATGGCGATAATACGACGGCCATTTCCGGCTTGTTTAATCCCAATATCGCCATGCGACAAAGTTGGTCGATCTGTCTGATAGTGAGCAATCACGCCGCAGCAGCAATGCCTGCGCTACCCTGAGCCGGGACTGATTCCGCTTTATTGCAAGCAATGCCGCACAGTGCCGAGCCTTTGGCGCGAGGCGATGCTGTTCTTGACAGACACTTGCTTATTTTGCATTAAAATGATATGCTAGCTTACCAAATGTTTGGAGGTATGTATGCACATCCCCTGTTTCAATCAAGCGATCCATCCCCGTCCTCAGCAATTCCCGGGCCTGCGTTTGCGCCTTCTGACCTGCGCGCTTGGCGCCTGCTACGGCTTGGCCATGGCTAATCCACAACAGCCTCAAGTCGTTCATGGGCAAGTCAATATCGATCAACAGGGCAAGATGATGCAAATCACCAATTCGCCTAACGCCATCATCGACTGGCAAAGTTTTTCGATTGCCGCCGGTGAAACTACCCGTTTTATTCAGCAAAGCGCTAACAGCACTGTGCTTAACCGCGTGCGCGGGGTGGATCCTTCGCAGATTTTCGGCGCTTTGCAATCGAATGGGCGGGTGTTTTTGCTGAATCCTAACGGGATTTTGTTCGGCCCCTCGGCCAAGGTCGATGTGCACAGCCTGGTCGCATCCAGTCTGCCGATGGCGAACGAAGATTTCTTGCGCGGCAAATGGCAATTTGGCGATGGCAAGGCATATGACGGTAAAGTAATCAATGCCGGCCAGATCAACAGCGAAGCCGGCGGGCAGGTGATGTTGATTGCTCCGCAGGTGGAAAACAGCGGTATCATCACTTCGCCACAGGGGGAGGTGATGTTGGCGGCGGGCCATTCCGTGCAGTTGGTGGATGCGAACAACCCGGATATGCATGTGGTGGTCTCGGCGTCTGAGCAGCAAGCCCTGAACCTGGGTGAAATCGTGGCGAATGCCGGCAAGATCGGGATTTACGGCGCACTGGTCAAGCAGCAGGGCAGGGTGTCAGCGGATTCGGCCCAGCTCGACGCCAGCGGCAAGGTCGTCTTCAAATCCAGCAGCAAAACAGTACTGGGTGAGAACAGTGTGACCAGCGTGCGCGGCGTGGGCAATGGCGGCACGCTGATGGCCCTCGGGCCGCAAATCCATATGCAAGATGCGGCCCTGATTGACGCCAGCGGCGCCACGGGCGGCGGCACAGTCATGCTGGGAGGCGACTTTCAAGCTAATCAAGCGCCGACGCCAAACGCGCAGGAAGTTATTGTGCACCTTCAGGCGCAGATTCTGGCCAAGGCAGAGCAAAGCGGCGTCGGCGGCAGCATCCTCGCCAGGAGCGAAGGCCTGACCGGGTTCTACGGTACGGCAGACGTTTCCGGCATTGCGCAAGGAGGGTTGTTGGAAACTTCCTCCGGGCAGCACTTAAATGTGCGTGCGGAATCTGTGCGCGCTTCTGGCGCCAAGGGAGGTTCATGGTTGCTTGGCATGAATGACATTACCGTAGCGCGCGGCCATATTGGCGTCACCACGGATGGGGTGTTTACTATTGGTAGTGAAGACATTAATCAAGCATTAAACAATGGGTTTGACGTTCGTTTGCAAACCAACAATAAGCAAGGGGTAATCAAATTACATAGTGGTGATATTAACAATGAAAAAGGAGGCGCCCGGTTATTGACAATGGCCGGTAAAGTCGAAGGTCGTCAGGATTTTAAATTAAGTGCTGTAGCGCAATCTTCTTTGAGCATTGATCTGCTGAATGGAGGTGTGCTGAGTGGTGAATTTGACTTAAATGGCGGTGCATTAAAATCCATTCCTGGCGATAGTGTTAACTTTGAGTCTTTAACTTTAAGACAAGCTAACATGCAAGGAGATTTCATAGTAAAAGGGAAGGGATATTATTTAAATGTAGAAAATGGTGTGAAGTTGGATGATAATTCAAGCATCTCACTGTTTAATGACACGCAAATGTGGGTAAGTGATACTCTGCGCGCAGGAAAAAATGGCGTGATCAAGATGTATGGAGATCCTTCTGGTTTGCTTTTTTCAGATCATGGTCCACGTTTGGTTCTTTATCCTTTATTTAATGGGAAATCGAGCGATATTGATATTTTTCCATCAATCCAGATTCAAGACGCTGGCTCCAGTATTGATACTGGAGGCTCATTGGCATATATTCGTTCGCCGATTATTGTTGAAAAAAATGGTTCCGTATGGCACAAAGGTTCCCTTCCTTTGACCAGTACTTCAGTTATTCACATCAAAGAGGACGCTCTGCTGCAGGCAGGGAAGGTGAATCTTTCTGGAAAATTTATTATTGAGAAGGACGCCAAAGCGTATTTGGATGAAGTTAATACGGCAAGTCTGAGCGAATTGACAAATCATGGCCGCCTTATATCGAAATCAATTGATAATCGCGGTGCAATTTTGGATATTACCCCAGGAGGCCCTCTGGGTGATAATGAACGTGTCACTTTATATGAAATTAATGGTGGCGTGATCAAGGCAAACAAGACAAGAATGATTGATTTTGATAATCACTTATCTCTTAAGAGTGTAAGTATGGATGGTGATTTTGAATTGTTTAATCCTACGACTGTCTATGGTGATTTGCATTTGAAAAATGGCACGCGGCTGACGATTGGTGATTTTTTCAGTGGCACTAATGAAGCGCCTAACAGGCTTTTATCATTTGATGATCAAAAGCATCAATCAATTTTAAGCGATGGTATGGCTGAAATCAACTTCCGGGCAGCCGCTCTTAATATTCATTCCAGTTATGAAACGAACCTCAAAACACTAAAATTAAACCAGGGCATCTCCCTTACAGGAAACTACCAGATTGTTAAATCTGGAAATTTAGATGTGAAATTAATCAATCAAGCCATTATGCGTGCAGATGCTGAAAATAAAAACATCATTCGAGATGTTCATCTGCAACAAGATGGTGAGATTGTAATCAGCGCGGGCGCTTCGTTTGATCTTAGCGAAAGTATTTTGCACGCGGGCAACGGCCACACCATTAATTATGGAAATTTGCGCCTGTCTGAAGGGTTTTCCAAGCTGGGGCAGATCAAAAACCACAATACGATTGATCTTAATTTATCCAGCCAAAATCAAAGCATTGATTTACGTAATCTGGGAGCATCTATCAATCTGTCAGGTAAGGTTCAGGGAGGGGAAATTCTGGCGAACCAAGGCAGTGCGATTCATTTATCCAATCTGAGTCTGGATAATGTTGAATTGGGTGGCATGCTTCAATTGTCTGGCGCTGCCAATGTGCTGCAGGATTTCTTGCTCAAACCCGATGCGCAGTTGCACGCAAATGCGCTCTCATTGCAATTCCAAGGTGGACAAACGCATCGCATCAGCAGTCCGGGGCAGGCCCGCATACAAGTCAACACCCCCCTTTTGAACATTCTTCATACCGATCCCTTGCAGCTGCAAATCGATCATGGGGTGAGTGTTTCTGGCGCAATCAATGTCAGCGGCATGAGCAAAGGCGCATTGCTGAACTATGGCCAAGTCACGCTGGTGCAAAATTCTGACTTCAGTCAACTTGCCCTGGAAAATCATGGGAAGCTGGTGCTTGACGGCGCCAGCTTGAAAGTGAATAACAGTCTGCACAACATGGGCAGCATGGTATTGCGCAATCAGGCCGAACTGCACACACAGGGGAATACGCTGCATAACCAGGGCATGCTCAGTGGCAGTGGCGTTTTGAACTTGGTCGGCAGCATCTTGCACAATACCGGCACAATCGCCCCAGGCGATGAGTCGGGTTTTGGACGTATGCAGATCAATGGCAATCTCAATCTGCAGCAAGGCGGGATGCTGCAATTGACGCCAGCATTGAGCACGCCAGGCGTGCAGCTGGGCGTGAGCGGTGATTTACAAATTGATGGCTTGCTGCGCTTGCGTGCGCCTGCCGGGGATGTTTGTGGCCAATGCAAATTATTGGAAGCAGGGGGGCAAATTGATGGCCGCTTCAGCGCTGTGCAGATTTCCCCGGAATTGAGGGGGGATTTGCGCAACGTGAAAAATGCCTGGTATTGGTTGGCGCAGCAAAAACCAATTGGCGACAAACCGGGCAGCGATGGCGCGAATGGCGGCAGTGTGGTTCCGCCCACGCCGAAGCCGGGGTATAGCCTCAGCTCTATTCCGCGCCCAGGCGGCAATGCGCCGCCGACGGTACTGCAACTGCCCATTGGCGCCAGCACGCCTCAGGCGCGTGGATTCCCAGCGCCAAACAGCAATCAACCCACAGGCGCTGTGCCGCAAGCCAAGATGCCGGTGGTGGACGCCAGTTTGCAAGCGGTCAGCGGCAGCAGTACTCCCCAAGCCAGGTATAAGTAGGCTGACAAGCACAGATTTGCAAAAATGCGACACGAATAATGACAGATTGCTGTCTTGCTCTCTGGCAAGGGCTGTTTTTCGTTCTTGTCAGCGGATTGCAAAGCTTATATGCTGACTTATCAGCCCATTGGAGGTCAGCATGCCTGCTTCAGTCACACATCGTGCCGCGCCGCAATTTTTGATCGCCAACCTGCACCGCATCACGCCCGATCATTTATATAAGCGCACGCTTCTGGCCAGCCTGCTGGCCGCCTCCTTGAGTGCGGCCTACGCCAACCCGCAATTACCGCAGGTGGTGTACGGGCAAGTCAATATCAATCAGCAAGGCAAGGTGATGCAAATCACCAATTCGCCTAACGCCATCATCGACTGGCAAAGTTTTTCGATTGCCGCCGGCGAAACCACCCGTTTTATTCAGCAAAGCGCGAACAGCGCGGTGCTCAACCGTGTGCGCGGGGTGGATCCTTCGCAGATTTTCGGCGCCTTGCAATCGAATGGGCGGGTGTTTTTGCTGAATCCGAACGGGATTTTATTCGGCCCCTCGGCCAAGGTCGATGTGCACAGCCTGGTCGCATCCAGCCTGCCGATGGCGAATGAAGATTTCCTGCGCGGCAAATGGCAATTTGGCGACGGCAAGACGCATGGCGGCAAGGTGATCAACGCCGGCCAGATCAATAGCGGGGCCGGCGGGCAGGTGATGTTGATTGCGCCGCAGGTGGAAAACAGCGGCATCATCACCTCACAACGCGGCGAAGTGATGTTGGCGGCAGGCCACTCGGTGCAATTGGTGGATGCGAACAACCCGGATATGCATGTGGTGGTCTCGGCCCCCGCGCACCAGGCCCTGAACCTGGGTGAAATCGTGGCGAATGCCGGCAAGATCGGGATTTACGGCGCACTGGTCAAGCAGCAGGGCAGAGTGCTGGCCGATTCGGCCCAGCTCGACGCCAGCGGCAAGGTGGTGTTCAAGTCCAGCCGCAGCACGGAACTGGGGGCCAACAGCGTGACCAGCGTGCGCAGCGTGGGCAACGGCGGCACGCTGATGGCGCTCGGGCCGCAAGTCGATATGCAAGGCGCGGCCATGATTGACGCCAGCGGCGCGACGGGCGGCGGCACAGTTCTGTTGGGCGGCGATTTTCAGGGTAAAAATCCGCAGATTCCAAACGCGCAGCAGACCACGGTGGCCAAAGATGCGCAGATTCTGGCCAAGGCAGAGCAAAGCGGCGTCGGCGGCCGCATCATCGCCTGGAGCGATGGCAGCACCAACTTCCAGGGGATGGCGGACGCTTCCGGGGTGGCCCAGGGCGGCCTGGTGGAAACATCCGGCAAACAGCATTTATTCATTGGCGCCGGCAAGGTGCGCGCCACTGGCGCCAAGGCTGGCGTATGGCTGCTCGATCCCTCGGATATCACAGTGCGCCATGGCAGCACAAATTCTTTGTCCGGCGGGGTGTTCGATCCATCCGCTCCCAGCACCATTGGCGATACCGAAATCAATGCGGTGCTTGATGGCGGCACCGATGTGGTGTTGCAAACATCCAGCGGTACGGGCGGGACAGGCATTATCAAAATTGAAGGCTCGGCCAGTGAAAATGGTGCGGTAAGCATCAAAAACAGCAGCAGCGGCAAACGTTCGCTGAGTTTGATCACCAGCGGCGATATCTCGCTTGATTATGGCGCCAGCATTCTGGGGACGGACGCCAATGCGCTGGATGTGAATTTCAACACCAGCGGCAAAATCACCCTGGCCGGTCAGATGAATTTGGCCAATGGCAAGCTCACTCTGAGCAATGACGCCAGCCTCAGCGGCTTGATAAAAAACAGCACGCTCTCAAGCAGCAAGCTGATCACCGGCAGCAATGGCACATTGCAGGATGTGACCTTGGATGGCAGTGCCGAATTGGGCGGTTCCCTGTTTGTCGCCGGCAATTTGAATTTTGCCGATCAGGCCGCGATCAAGCAAAGCGGCTATTTGTATTTCACCGATGGCGCGACGCAAACTTTAGACAGCAGCGGCAACGCCAGTTTGACCCTGAGTGGCGGTACGCTGGTCGGCGGCTATCAAGTCAGCGGTCAAACCATCAAGCTCGGCAGCGGTTTGCTGTTGCAGGGACATGGCTCGGTATCTGAATCAAATGGCGCGGCGCTTGAAAATCATGGCAGCATCATTGCCAATGACAGCGGACAGGCGCTGTTTATCAATCTGAGCAAGATAGATAATCAGGGCGGCTTGATGAAGGCCAATACCGGCGGCCTGATGACCTTGACCACCGCCAATTGGAGTAACAGCGGCACGCTGTTGGTGAATTCCGCATCAACCATGAATCTGAATTTGCAGACCAGCACCAGCACGCTGGGCGGCATTACAAATAATGGCGGCACGCTGAATTGGAGCGGCGTGTTGGATAACAGCGCAAACACCTTGGAATTGGGCACGGGCGGGGTATTTGGCGCAGGCGGCTTGAGCAATCTGGAAGGCACAATCAAAGGCGGCGAAATCAAATCCGGCGATGGCAGCAAGCTGCACAGCGGCAGCGGCGGCTATCTGGATGATGTGACCATCGTCGGCACGCTGCCGATCTCCGGCAGCATCAATGTGAAAAACGGGCTGACTCTGGCGGACGGCGCTTTGCTTAACGTCGGCGCGGCAACGCTGAGTATGTATGGCAGCGGCAGTTTTTCCATCAGCACACCCGGGCAGGGGGAAATCCGCTTGGGCGGCGGCAGTTTCGCGCTGGGCGCATCCGCCACCGGCCAGAGCGTGACGCTGGAAAACGGAATCAGCCTGACCGGCTATGGCACAAGCTATGACAATGCGCCTTCCACCCTGTTGAATAAAGGCTTGATCAGCGCCAATCACAGCGGCCAGAATCTGACCCTCTTTAATAAGAATCTGCACAATTATGGCGGTACGCTGCAAGCCGCTGGCGGGGCTTTGACCTTGCAGACCGGGACATACGCCAGCACTGGCGGCAAATTTGATGTCAGCAGCGGGCAAATGATTCTGCACACGCCGCTGACCACCTCGGATTTGAATGGCGCGTTCAGCCGCAGCGGCGGCAAAGTGGTGCTGGCCGGCACATTGGACAACAGCAGCGATACCTTGGATATCAGCAGCAGCGGGCCGTTTGGAACGGGCGGGCTGGATGAATTGAGCGGCACAATTCAGGGCGGTACGGTGAGCAGCGGCAGCGGCCATTCGCTGCAATCCAGCGGCGCTATGGATGGCGTCACCCTGGCCGGCGAATTGAGTATGAGCGGCACGCTGAGCATTAAAAACAGCTTGCAATTGGCGAATGGCGCGAAACTCAATCTGGGCGCCGGCAGTTTGTATTTTGTCAGCAGCGGGACGCAGCAATTGAGCAGCAGCGGCAACGCTGAAGTGGTGTTGGGCGGCGGCACGATTTTGGCGGGGTATGGCGTCACTGCCCAGCAATTGCAAATCGACCCTGGCGTCACCTTGTCCGGCCATGGCGTATTGGGGAATAGCGATAAGGCCGACATCCTGCATTCCGGCACAATCAACGCCAATGTCAGCGGCGAAACCTTGCTGATCAATCCGCACAGCTTCGCCAACAGCGGCACGTTGGAAGTAAATGACGGCACGCTGACCCTGCAAAGCACGAACTGGTCAAATTTCGGTACGCTGAAATTGGCATCCGGGCAATTGAATCTGAATTTGCACACCACTACCGCCGATCTGGGTTCGCTGACCCGCAGCGGCGGCACGGTGGTGCTGGGCGGTAAGCTGGATAATAGTGGTGCGACGCTGGACACCAGCGCCAGCGGCCCCTTCGGCGCGGGTGGTTTGAATCACATCAACGGCGATATCAGCGGCGGTACGATCAGCGGCGATGGCAAGAATACGGTGCAAATCAGCGGCGCCACTTTTGATGGCGTGACCCTGGCCGGCACATTGAATGTGAGCGGCAGTTTTGGCGTGAAAAACGACTTGCAGATGGATGATGGCGCACGGCTTGAGCTGGGTTCCGCCACCATCGGCTTTCTCAGCGGCGGCGCGCAGTTATTAGGCGGCTCCGGCAATGGCGAAATCGTGCTGGGCGGCGGTTCCCTGATAGCCGGTTATGGCGTGAGCGGGCAAACCTTGCAGATTGGCCCCAACACCAAAATCAGCGGCCATGGCTATATCACGCAAAGCAATGCTGCCACGGTGGAAAATTACGGTCACATCAGCGCGGACGTCAGCACGCATAATCTCGTGCTCAATCCGGACACCTTGATCAATAACGGCAAAATCAGTGCGGCAGGCGGCAATTTGCATTTGCAGGCTGGCAGCGTGAGCAATAGCGGCACGTTAGACGCCAGCGACGGCAAATTGCAACTGAGTTATAACACCACCACCGCAGCTTTGGGGACGATTGCGCACAGTGGCGGCGTGATCCACTTTGACGGCGAGTTGAATAACAGCGGCGCAGAGCTGGATATTGGCGGCGGCGGCAATTTTGGCGCGCTCGGACTGGATTCTTTCAGCGGCCTGATCAGCGGCGGTACGCTCAAATCCGGCGATGGCAAAGCCATGCCGAGTCAGGGCGGGCAATTGGATGGCGTCAATATTGCCGGCAAGTTCACCCTGGGCGGCAATTTGCTGGTGAAAAATCTGAGCTTGGAAAGCGGCAGCGTGCTGGAGCTTGGCAGCCATGCCTTACTCTTTAATGGCAGCGGCTTGCAAACCCTGGGCAGCAATGGCAGCGCAGAAGTCACGCTGGATGGCGGCTATTTGCAAGCCGGTCATGGCGTCAACGGGCAAACTTTGGCTATCAGCAGCGGGGTGCGCGTGTATGGTCATGGCGACGTCACGGAGAATTTCTCCGCCACCTTGCAAAATCAGGGGGTGATCGAAGCCAATGCGAGTGGCAAGCAACTCAGTATCAGCGTCACTAAGCTGGAAAACAGCGGTACACTCAAAGCCGATGGCGGCGCCTTGCTGATTAATCAAACCCAATGGACAAACAGCGGCACTCTGGAACTCAACAGCGGCGCCATGCATCTCGATATTGACACCACGACCGCCGGACTTGGTGCGATTACGCATACGGACGGCAAGTTGGTATATGTCGGCACACTGGATAATTCCGGCGCCACGCTGGATATCGGCGCGCATGGGCACTTTGGCGCCAAAGGCTTGACTCAGCTTGATGGCAAGATCAAAAACGGCAATGTGCAGAGCAGCGGCGGCATCGCGCTGAGCGGCTCGAATGGCCGTTTGGATGGGGTGCAGCTGACGGGCGATGTGAAATTGGACGGATATTTGCTCATCGATAATGGTTTGTCCCTGGCCGATGGCGTGAATCTGGAATTAAATGGCGCATCGCTGTATATCAATGGCGGCGGGACGCAAACCATCAGCAGCAGCGGCAATGCGCAAGTGCATTTGCAAGGCGGGATTGTCTATGCTGGCGGCGATCAAAGCGGCCAGACTTTGCAAATCGGCGCTGGCGTGACATTGCGCGGACAAGGATCGATTTTGCAAAGCCAGGCCGCCACCTTGCAAAACAAGGGCGAGATCCTGGCGGATGACAATATGCTGACGATCAGCGGGCTTGCGCTGGATAACCAGGGCACGCTGAAAGCCAATGGCGGCACATTGTTTTTGCAACCATCTGCATGGAGTAATGCGGGCCTGCTGCAAATCAGCAGCGGCGAAGCGCAATTGCATGTTGACGCCAAAACGGCTGACTTGGGCAATGTCAGCAATAGCGGCGGTGTGGTGAGTTTTTACGGCAAACTGGATAACAGCAGCGACACATTGAGCGTTGGCCTGAGCGGCAAAATCACGACGCTGTATGGCGAAGTCAAAGGCGGCGCCATTGAGGCGGCTGACAGCAGCGTGTTTGACCTGCAAGGCGCAACCCTGGATGGCGTCACCATCACCGGCGAGTTGCACAGCAGCGGCTCAGCCATTATCAAAAATAACCTCACCCTGGCCGATCAGGCGCATTGGAAGCTGGGCGACAGTTTTTTAAATTTCCATGGCAGCGGGACACAGCACATCGCCAGCGCCGGCAACGCCACCCTGAGCGGCGGCAAAGATTTGCAAAACAGCGGCACGAATGCGCATGTGGTGGCGGGTTATGGCAGCGCCGGCCAGACCCTGGCGATTGGCAAGGGCATTACTTTGCGCGGCGGCTGGTATCTGGAACACAGCAACAACGCCAGCATTCTGAACGCCGGCGTGTTGCACAATGAAGGCGCAAGCTCTTACCTGCAGGCCAGCGATGTGCAAAACAGCGGCACGATCAAGGTCAGCAACGGCGTCTTGTATTTGAATGGCATGAGCGCAAACGCCGGCGCCGTGGAAATCGGCGATGGCGCCACGCTGCATGCAGCGGCCGCGAATATCAGCAATACCGGGTTGATACGGGGCAGCGGCGAGCTGTATCTGGGCAGCGGCACATTGAGCAATGCCGGCCAGATTCAACCAGGTGACGCAAGCAATGCCGGCACGCTCAAAATCGATGGGCATTTCACCCAGAATGCCGGCGGCGCCCTGAAAATCCGGGTCATATCGGACGCCAATCAATACGACAAACTGAGCGTGGCCGGCGATCTGACGCTGGATGGGACTCTGGAGCTGGAGACGCTCGGCGGATATGTCCCGGCCAAAGGCGATGCATATCAATTCCTGAGCTATCAAAGCAAACTCAATGGCGATTTTGCCACGCTCGCGGCGCCCGATTTCAGCGGCGCCACACTGGATAAGGCCACAGCCGGCCAGATCTGGTTCAAGATGCCGCCCGCCAGCCTGATCAATATCTGGACTTTTGACGGCGACGGCAATTGGAGCGATAGCAGTAAATGGAGCTTGGGTCATGTCCCGGCCAGTGATGAAACCGTGCAATTGCCGGATTACAGCAGCCAGTACACCGTGACTCTGGATAATGGCGTGAATAACGTTAAGAGCCTGGTCCTGCTTGGCAATGACAAGCTGGCGATTAATGGCGGCAGCCTGACCCTGAATCAGAATTCATCAGCAAATCTGGGCGGCTGGCTGGGCCTGGGCGGCGGTTTATTGAGCAGTCTGGGCGATCTGGATTTAAGCTTTTTGAATCTGAGCAATGGCGCACTGGATATCGCCAGCGGCAAACTGCTGACGGTGGCGCACTACAGCCAGAGCGGCGGCACGCTGTCCGGCCCTGGCATGGTCAAAGTGACAGACAGCTGGCTGCGCAGCAGCGGCGTGCTGAATAGTCTGGGCGGCCTTTCCATCACGCAGCAAAGCGGCGCACTGACGCCGGGCAGCATCAGCGGCAATATGCCGCTGCACTTGCAAACCATGGCCGGCGATATTCAAATCAGCTCACCGATCAGTATTAATGGCGCGCGCGTCAAATTGCAAGCCGGCGGCGGTGCGATTACCGGCGCAGCGCAAATCAGCGCGCCGGAATTGGTGCTGCAAGCCGCTCATGGCATTGGCGACCCGGATAATCTGATGAATCTGGCAGTCGATAAATTGCAAGCTGCCGGCGGCGAGAACGGCGGCATTTTCATCAAAAACGCCGGCAATTTGAAGATAGTTGATATGGAAAGCCGGGGCTTGGCGATCCAGGCCGATGGCGCCAGCGGCCCGAATTGGGATAGTAAGAGTCTGGTGCTGGATGTCAGCGGATTTGATGTGCAGATTGACGGCAAGGTGATGGGTAAAGATCAGATGCTGCTGAAAGCCGCCAATCTGGATTTTGCCAATCATGCCAATGCGGTATTGCATACCAGCAATGGCGACATCAAAATTGCCGCCGGCAAGCTGAATCTGCCTGCCGCCGCCACCATCAGCCAGGGCGCTGGCGTGAACATGCAATTGCAGTTGGATCATCTCGATCTGCAAGGCACGATAGACAGCGGGACACAGTCTTGGCTGACCATCGCGCCGCTCTCGTCGAATCAAAGCATGCTGATTTCAAATACGCATGACAATGGCAAGTTGAGTTTGCTGCCGGCGGATTTCAGCCACATTCAGAGCAAACGCCTCGATTTGGGCGACATTGACCACGCCCTGCATGTTGACGCCAGCGTGAGTCTGCCGAATAGCAGTTTGTTTTTGTACGGCAGCCATTTAAGTTTGGGGCCGTCCGGCGCCTTACCGTATGCAGATGTGCGGATGGAAGGCGGCAAGATTGATTTATCCCAAGCGACAGCTGCCAGCATCGGGCAGAGCGGCGGCAAGGTTCTCATGACCGCCGATCAAATTGAGGCGAATGGCTTCAAAGCGATTGTCAGCGGCCAGAGCATTGTCGGCTTTAAGAGCTATAACAAAGCGACGCAAATCGTTTCCAGCATCAGCAATAACGGTGAATTGGAATTGCTGAACGCCGATTTGGCCGCCTTGCAAACCGATGTATTGGCGTTAGACGCCTATAACAAACCGTTGAATTTCAATGCGGCGCTGGATTTGCGCAGCAGTGCAGGCAAATTGACCTTGTATGGAAGCTGTTTTGGCAAAACGCATTGCGGTGAAATCACCCAGATGAGCAATGCGCCGATCATGGTGGACGAACTGTATTTGCAGGGCAATACCGGACTGAATTTGCCGGCGCCAAACCTGATTGGCAAAGTGTCCGGCACGGTCAGCCCGGGCGGCTCGAATTTCGATCCTGTTCCAGCCACGCATTTCATCCGCAACGCGCAAAATCTTGAGCTGTTGAACCTGAACATGCAGCAGCCGTTCGGGCTTGAGTTGAGCAATGGCGGCAAACTCAATCTCAGCGGCACATTGGCCATGAACCAGCAGCCGCTGTCGCTGGTGGCGGATGAGATGAGTTTCGCGGGACAAGTCACCAACGCCGCCATGATTCAACTGGCGCCCGACAGTGCGCGCCCGCTCACGCTGGGCAGCAGCGTCTGCGTGCAAGCGCCTTGTCTGGCCTTGGATCAGCTTGACCATCTGCACACTGAAAAACTGATGCTGGGTAAAACCGGCCATTTGCCCAGCGCGCTGGCCTTGAGTTCCAATACCGATACCGTCTTGCTGCCTTCCGAGTTGCAATATTTATGGCTGCGCAGCAGCGGAGCGGTGACGCAAAGCGCCAAATTGAATGTCACCTATCTGGCGCTGCAGGCGGATGGCGCGGTGAATCTGCCGCTGGATAATGCGGTGTCCCATGTGGCGGCGGCAGGCGCCGGCGATTTGAGCCTGAAATCGATTAGCGGATTGGCTCTTGGCAGCGCGCCGGCGCATGCGGATATGAGCGCCTTGAGCGGCATTGTGCGCAACGGCGATATTTATTTGCACAGCGGCGGCAGCCTGGATGTCAGCAGCCCATTGCAGGCGCTGGGCGGCCACCAGCTGCGCTTGCAAGCGGGCGGCGCGATCAGCAATGGTTCGGCCAATTTGCAAGCGGCGAGTCTGGATCTTGAGGCGAACGGTGGCATTCAATTATTAAGCAATGTCAATGCGGTCAAAGCTGTGAACAGCGGCAGCGGCGATATCGTCTTGAACAATACCGGCGTGCTGAGCGTGGGCGATGTCACGCAAAACAGCAGCGCTAACATTCAGATTGATAATATCGGCGCGCTGACGGTGAATGGCAAGGTGAGCAGCACGACCGGCAACATCAGCCTGGTGGCGCATTCGCCGCTGACGGTGAACGGCAGCGTGATTTCCAGCAACGGCGGTGCGCTGCTGCTGGAAGCCGGCAAGAGCAATAGCATCAGCGATGTGCTGCAAATCAACAGCGGGGCGTCGGTCAGTTCCAGCGGTGCGGTGAATTTGCTGGCGGGCGATGCGATTGTGGTGCAGTCTGGCGCCAGCCTCAGTCCGCAGGCGGTCTTGAATTCGTATCAAAACGGCGGCCCGCCCAGCGTCAACGATTGCATGGCCACGCCGCAGCGTATCGGTTGCAGCGCAATTCTGCCGGATATCAACACTTGCACCGCCAATCCGGCCACCCTGGGTTGCAGCGTTGTGTTGCCATCGCTTAACAGCTGTATTGTCAATCCGAATGCCGCCGGCTGCAGCGTGGTCTTGCCCAGCATGCAAACCTGCCAGACCAACCCCAGTGCGCCGGGCTGCAGCGTGGTGCTGCCGAATCTGGACACTTGCCAGGCCACGCCGAGCGCGCCGGGTTGCAATGTGGTGTTGCCAAATCTGGCCACTTGTATGGCCAATCCAGCCGCAGCGGGCTGCTCGGTGGTGTTGCCGAATCTGGCGACTTGCCAGGCGGCCCCCGCCACCCCTGGCTGCAGCGTGATTTTGCCTTCGCTGGCAAGCTGTATCGCCAATCCGGCCACCGCCGGTTGCAGCGCCGTATTGCCGACGATGGCGGCCTGCCTGAGCGCGCCGGCAACGCCGGGTTGCAGCGTGGTGCTGCCGAATATCGATACCTGTCAGGCCAATCCAAGCGCGCCCGGTTGCAATGTGGTGTTGCCGAATCTGGACAGCTGTATCGCCAATCCTGCCGCGCCTGGTTGTAATGTGGTGCTGCCGAATCTGGCCAGTTGCATGGCGAACCCGGCAACCCCGGGATGCTCAGTGATTCTGCCCAACTTGACCAGCTGCATCGCCAACCCTGCCACCGCCGGCTGCAGTGTGGTGCTGCCGAATCTGGCGGCCTGTATCGCCACGCCCAGCTTGCCGGGGTGCAGCGCGGTTCTGCCGGACATGCAAAATTGCATGGCCAATCCGGCAGCGCCGGGTTGCAATGTGGTGTTGCCGTCTTTGGCGGCATGTATAGCAAGTCCGAGCGCGCCGGGCTGCAGCGCTGTGCTGCCGGGTCTGGAAGCCTGTCTGGCCAATCCGGCCACGCCGGGATGCAGCGTGCAGCTGCCCAGCCTGGCCAGCTGCATCAGCAATCCGGCGACAATGGGCTGTTCTGCCGTATTGCCGACCTTGTCGGCTTGCATCAGCAATCCTGCCACGCCGGGTTGCAATGTGATTCTGCCCAGCCTGGCCAGTTGCGCCGCCAATCCGGCCACCCCTGGCTGCAGCGCAGTGTTGCCGGCGCTGACGGCGTGCATGAGCAATCCGGCGCTGCCGGGCTGCTCGGTGGTGCTGCCGAATTTGTCAGCATGCATCAGCAATCCGGCCACGCCGGGCTGCAGCAGCGTGTTGCCAAGCCTGGCGACGTGCATTGTTTCGCCCGGCGCCGCCGGTTGCAGCGCAGTCTTGCCGAGTTTGGCCGAATGCAGCGCCAATCCAAGCTTGCCTGGTTGCAGCGCAGTCGTGCCGCAAATTGATCAGTGTCTGAGCAATCCGGCTTCTTGTGTCAGCGGCGGCGGCACGGGTGGAACAAATAATTCCAGCAGCGCGGAAGAGTTGCGCGATGCCTTGAACAACACAGTGAATCTGACCAGCCAGCAAAGCAAGCCGGCCACCACGGTATTGGCCAGCAATCTGAGCAAGCCTGAAATCAGCAATCCAAGCAGCAATAACGGCAGCGCCGCCGCCAATAACAGCGGCAGCAACAACAGCGGCGCAGCAGGCGGCCGCACGCCGCCGGCCAATGACAGCGCCAGCAAGCCAGGCGATGGCAAGGCTGCAGAGAATAAGAGCGGTGAGCAGCCGGCTGATAACAAGCCCGCCGACGCCAAGAGCGGCGACAGCAAGAGCAGCGACAGCAAAGATGAAGGCAGCAAGAAAGAAGAAAGCAGCAAAGAAAACAAGAAGGAAGAAAACAAAGAAGTGAAAAAAGAAGAACCGGCGCGCAAGCTGTATTGCAATTGATGATGTTTTTTGCTTCAGGCCTGCCGGCAGCTCTGCGGCCGGCTTGAGTTGCGCGTGGGCAAAACAAAATGGCCAAGCGGCAAGCGCCATCGCGGGTGTTTCGCAGTCAGCTTGGCAACCTTGACGCGTGAGCGCCGGTTTCATTTTGTTCTTGGCCGGGGGGAGCGCCGTTTTGCAGTCCGCTGTCCGGCTTGATTGCCATTCAGCCTATCGCATACCCCATGCCGGGGATAGCATTGGACTGCCAGCGCAGTCTTCTCATGCGGGATGTGCAAACGTGCAAAGACGCCTTGCAAATCCTCCCATTCTTGCGAACAGCCGGGTGCGGCGCATCAAATTTCTCATATCCGCATAGCTGTTCACATATTGAAACGCTGCGCTATCCAGTCTAAAAAAACACGCGTTTTGGCGCTCATCAAACGCCGTCCGGGAAATACCGCCCACACATCCACCTTCGGCATAGACCATTCCGGTAGAATGCGTTGCAAGGGTTGGCCGCGCAATTGCGCCGCCATGAAATCTGAACCAAAGGCAATGCCAAGTCCTGCAATGGCTAAGCGCATTAAGATTTCCGGTGAGTTCGCCAGCACCTTGGGCTTGATTGCACTTTCCCAGACTTCGGCGCCCTTTTGTAAGCGCAGCAGCGGCGTTTCATCGCTGCGTATCGGTATGCAAAGCATGTCATATTGCGGCAGTTGGGAAGGATGCAGAATCGGGCCGTGGCGCGCAATCCATTCGGGCGCGGCGTACAAGCCGGGTTCCAAGGTCGCCAGACGCCGCGCCGCCAGGCTGGCTTCATCGCGCAACTCGCCCATGCGCAAGGCCAAATCAAAATTTTCCGCAATTAAATCCACCCGGCGCGGCGATAAATCCAGTTCCAATACGATGTGCGGATAGCGTTGCACAAAATCCGCCAACATCGGCGCCATCACCAGATTGGCGAAATCACCCGGCATCGAAATACGCAATTTGCCGGATGGCTCCGCCTGGCGGTGTTGCGCCAGCGCCGCCACCGCCTCGGTCTGCTCCAATACCACACGGGCATGCTCCAGCACCGCATGACCGGTTTCGGTCAAGGTCAGATGGCGCGTAGTGCGCTGCAGCAGCCGCTCACCGACCGCGCCTTCCAGCTGCGTAATGCGGCGCGACAAGGTGGATTTGGGCAGGCCGACCCGCTGCGCCGCCGCACTGAAGCTGCCGGCCTCCACCACACGGGCAAACAAGAGCAAATCATTGGCTTGCATTCTGGTCTCCAGATTGTTCCATTAATGAAACAATGATACTCATTTTGATGGCTTCTGCGAGAAATTTGGAACGATTATAGTGATGCATCGACGCACATTTCAAGGGAAAGCGATCATGAATATTCTGCAAATCAACTCCAGCGCGCGCAGCCAGGGTTCCGAATCCACCCGCTGGGCCAATGCGCTCAGCGCGCGCTTGCTGCAACAATATCCGCACGCCACGCTGGAGTTGCGTGATTTGGCGCAAGACCCGCACCCGATTCTGGATGAGGCCGCGTTGCAAGCCATTTTCACCCCGCCAGCGCAACGCAGCCCGGAGCAAGCCGCGCGCGTGGCCCTGGATGACGCCTTGATTGCGCAAGTGCAGCGCGCGGATGTGCTGGTGCTCGGCTCGCCCATGTACAACTTCGGCATTACGGTGCAATTGAAAAGCTGGTTCGATGCGATTGCGCGCGCCGGCGTCACCTTCCGCTATGGTGAAAACGGGCCGCAAGGCTTGTTGAGCGGGAAAAAAGTGTATGTGGCGCTGGCGCGCGGCGGCATGCACAAAGGCTTACCGCTGGATATCCAGACGTCGCATATCCAAACCTTTCTCGCCTTTTTGGGCATGAGCGATGTGCAATTCATTTATGCCGAAGGCTTGAATATGGGGCCGGATGCGGCCCAGCGCGCCCAGCAGCAAGCCGCAGAGGAGGTGGCGGCGGCGCTGGTTTGATTTTTTTGCACAGCCGGCCTTGCCGGCCCTTTGACATCATTTTATGGAGTTCTTTATGCGTAATAAAAAATATGTGCTGCTGATTGCATCGATTCTCTTGGCGCTCATCACCGGCGCCGGCGGTGTGATGAAATTAATGGGTGTCCCGGCAGCGCATGCCAGTTTTGGCGTGCTCGGCCTGCCGGCCTGGTTTGGCTATTTCATCGGTTTGTGTGAAACCTTGGGCGCAATCGCCTTGTTCATCCCCGCTTTATCTGCGCTGGCGGCGGGCGGCCTGAGCGTGATTATGTGCGGCGCGCTGTATTTCCACATCGTGCATACCCCTCTGGCGCAAGGCGTCCCGGCTTTGATCGCGCTGCTGCTGGCAGGCTATATCGCGCTCAGCACGCGCGGGCGGATATTGCAATTCAAGCAGGCCTGAAATACCGGTTTTTCCTGCACGCCAAAGCGCTGCGCTTTGGCGTGTGTTTGCTGTAGTCTGCCCCAATTCTCCCTCTGGCCGACTGGCCGTCGCCCCCCGGATGTCAGTTGACGCTTGCCGTGATTCAAAAATGGGACATGCCGATTTTGCCTGTGGCTTGATGGCGCAGCCTTGAAGGCTGCGCAGTTCTACGCCAGCATTTTCCCCGATTCGCAAGTGCATGCAATCCACCATGCGCCAGGCGATCCATCAGATCAGCTTGCACGCCAAGGACAAAGCCCGGTATGAGCAAATTGTGAGCCTGGCGCCGGATTTGTCAGCCACGTTGCGTATGAACGGCCAGATTTGCAGCAGAGAATGGCCTTTGCAAAACATGGAAAATGGCGTGCAAGCCACCGTGCTGGCCCCTGAGCGGGATGCATTCGCACCTGCCTTGCATGGCGTGTATGTGCGCAAATGTTTGCAACAGGTACAAGACGCCGGGATTGCAGTTAATTTTCATGCGGTGGGTGAAGACAGCTGCGGCGCGCCGCTGTGCGCCTGCGCAGATGCCAGCGCTTATTTGCTGCATACCACGTTTGTTTCGCTGGAAGCGCCGCTGCGCTGCCCGCCAGTCTGGCCTTAGACAGCGTCAAACCCTTGCTGCTGGACCGCCCCTGTTTGTTGTGGATAGGCACATGGGGCAGGGCAGTTATGGCCTCGGGCTGTCCATCGGCTATCACATCGTCAGCGGCGTATTGGGCGGCAGCATCACAGCGCACAGCGCGCCGGGCCAGAAGCTTGAGCGCTGGCGCCGCAATTCATCCGCCATGGAAAACTCGCTGTTGCAAATGAGGAACAGCGCAATTTTTCCAGAGGCATGCATTGCTGCAGAGCAAGGCCGGTTTTCTTTGGTTATGTTCGGTGCTGTTTTATGCCTGGGGGAAACTAAAAGGAAGTAATGTTTGCGCCAAATCAGGCATCTGTAAAACGGCTCTGTAAAATCCCGGCATTCGTCTGGCTTATGTGCGCCGCAATCCTGCAGGAAGAAGTATCTCCGCTGTCGTGGGGAGGCGCTGCGCATGGTCATGGGCGAATTTCGGCGACTCACATGACAACAACACTGGAGCACTTATGCATTTCCCTATCCCCCGTATCTTGCCGTTGGCGCTGGCCGCCATGTTTAATTTCCTGCCTCTCAGCGCGGCGCATGCGGCAATCAGCAATGATGATGCAATCATCGAAGTCTTGACCGCATGCCCAGGCACATTCCCGACCCAGGGCCAGGCCCAGCAATGCGCGACGCAAGCGCTGAATGGTTTGAAAGAGCAGGGCAAGATTGGGAATGCGCAAAAAGGCGAGTTGACGGCGATTTTTGCCCGTGGCACACAATGCGCCAATCATCTCTGTTCCTTCCCCGGTCTGTATAAAGTGGTCAGCGCCGGTGTGGATGCCGGTGTGAGCGACGATAAAATCACATTCGGCTTTGGCCCGATGTCCCCGGATGGCTGGTATGAAGATGTGATGAGCGCATCGGTGGTGGGGCCGGTGGTGGCGATGTCCCTGATTTATCTGGATGGCAATCTGCAATGTATGGCCGGGCAATTGGACACCGTGGTCGGTCAGGAAGCCTTTCCGGCTGGCATGAGCTGCTACTACGGCAATGGCGACAACACCTATGTGCTGGGCGTTTCCAAAGATGGCGGCGCCAGTCTGTTGAATAATGCGGATGGCGCTTTGCCGGCGCAAAGCTATGGCCGTTATAACTTCAAGCTGTATGGCAATTTGGGCGGCTCCGGCAGCTGGTACAAGCTGGCGGTGCAATTCGCCGATGGCACAGTGCTGTTCAGCGATCCTTTCCAAAAGCCTTAAGCATCTGCAGTTTCGCGCCCTCGCGCCCGCATTTCCGGGCGCAGATGGGGGCGAAGCCGTCCTGCAATTGTGGCAAAATGGGCGCCTGATTCACTCCCGGGGAGTAGCACATGGCTGCCTACACACTCAATCCGCAAGACCGGCAAAGGCTGCAGGATTTGCAGACAGAAATCGCGCGCCGCACCGAAAATTTTCTTGGTTATCCGGTCTCCAAAGATTTCGATTACAGCGCCTTGCTGCCATTTTTAAGCTATCCCCTGAATAATCTGGGCGACCCTTTCGCTGATTCGACCTGGAAAGTCGCCACGCGCGAATTTGAACGCGAAGTGGTGACTTTTTTTGCTGAGCTGCTGCGCGCACCCGCGAATAACTGGTGGGGCTATGTCACCAATGGCGGCACCGAGGGTAATTTGTACGGCCTGTATCTGGCGCGCGAATTGCTGCCCAAGGGCATGGTGTATTACTCGCAAGAGACGCATTACTCGGTGGCGAAAAACCTGCATTTTCTGGGCATGCGCTCCATCATGATCCGCAGCCAGAAATCGGGTGAAATCGATTACGACGATTTGCGCGAAACCATGCGCATCCACCGTGATTGCCCGCCGATTATCTTCGCCAATATCGGCACCACCATGACCGAAGGGCGCGACGATATCAGTGCAATCCGCGCCATCATCAGCGACCTCGCCTTGCAGCAATCGTATATCCACGCCGATTGCGCGCTGTCGGGCATGATTTGTCCCTTTATTGAACCGCGCCCGCCATTCGATTTTGCCGACGGCGCGGATTCGATGTCGATCAGCGGACACAAATTTTTAGGCTCGCCGATTCCCTGCGGCGTGGCGCTGGCGAAAAAAAGCAATGTTGACCGCATCGCGCGCGGCATTGCGTATATCGGTTCGCTCGACACCACCATCACCGGCTCGCGCAATGGCTTCACCCCGCTGGTGCTGTGGCAGCGCATTCGCGAACTGGGGCTGGATGGCATGCGCGCACGCGTCGAACATGCTCTCGCCACTGCCGTCTATGCCTGCGAACGCCTGCGCGCCCTGGGCGTGGACGCCTGGCGCAATCCCGGCTGTATCACGGTGGTCTTGCCAAGCGTGCCGGACGCGATTAAAGAAAAATATCAATTGGCCACCGCCAACGGCATCACCCACCTGATCTGTCTGCCGAATGTCAGCACAGCACAGATCGATGCCTTTATCACAGACTGGCAAAGCGCGCAGCAAGCCGCTGCGCAGCCTGCCGCTTGAATTGGAAAACACTATGTCCCATATCACAGTAATTGCCGAAGACCGGCTGGGTTTGATGGCGGAATTGGCGGAAATGCTGGCAGCGCGCCAGATTGATATCACCGATATCAGCGCCAAGCTGTACGGCGCGGATGCGGTGATTCATCTGCAAGTCGATCAATATGAAGCCGCCATCCACGCGCTGGAAGAAAGCCGCTTTCATGTGGTGACAGACGATGCGGTTTTGTTGCGCATCGAAGACCGTCCCGGCGGTCTGGCGACTGTCGCCAAGCGTCTGGCCGATCAACAAATCGCGATCCGCTCGATGGTGGTGGTGCAGCGCCAGGCCGGCTATTCCATCGTTGCTGTCGGGACCGATGATATCCCGGCGGTGCGCACCTTTTTGCATGATGTGGTGGTGCAGTAAGACATGCCGATAATGCACGATGGATTGCGCGGGACGCCATGCTGACGCTGCCGCAACTGCTGATCGCCCTCGGTTGCGGCTTGATCATCGGGATTGAGCGCGAGCGGCGCAAAGCCGCCGCCAATCCGCGCGCCTTTGCCGGCGTGCGCACCTTCGCGCTGACGGCGCTGGCCGGCGCGCTCGCTGGCGCCTGGAATCTGGCCTTGCCCGGCGCTTTGCTGGTGGGTGGATTGTGCCTGATTGCATATTGGCGGCAAGACAATGATGATCGCCACATCACGACCCATCTGGCTTTGTTCATGGCGTATTTGCTGGGCGCCGGCAGTCTCGCCAATCCGGCGGTGTCTGCTGGTGCGGCGGTGATGATTGCGATTACCCTGCACTGGAGCAATGCGCTGCACCGCTTTTTGCATGTGTCCCTGAAAACGGATGAATTGCGCGACGCTTTGTGGCTGGCGGCCGCTGCGCTGGTGGCGCTGCCCTTGTTGCCGGATGCGCCGCAAACCTGGTTGCTGGGGGCCAATCCGCGCCGCTTGTGGGGGCTGGTGGTGCTCTTAATGTGTTTGCAGGCGGCCGGATACGTGGCCTTGCGCATCAGCGGCCCGCGCCTGGGGCTGGCCTTGTCCGGCTTCGGTTCCGGCTTTGTCTCCAGCACCGCGACTACTGCCGCCATGGGTTTGCGCGCCAAACAGCAACCGGAATTGATGACGGCATGCGTCAGCGGGGCCTTGCTTTCGACTGTCGCCACCTTTGTTTTATTGCTGGTGGTGTGCGCCACGGTGGCCCCGGCGCAATTGGCGAATCTGGCGCCATCCTTTGTCGCCGCCTTGCTGTGCGCTTGCGGCGTAGCCGGTTTCAGCTTATTGCGTCACGCCAAAGGCGGCGAATTTGTACAGCCCAAGGGGCGCGCCTTCAGTTTGCGTGAGGCGCTCGCGTTCGCCTTGATTTTGAGTGTAGCCACTGCCAGCGTTTCTTTTGCGCATACCTATTTTGGCGCAGCGGCAGTTTTGCTTGGCGCTGCGCTGGCCGGCTTGGTTGATGTGCATGCGGCGGCGGCGTCACTGCTCACCTTATTAAGTCATACCGCCTTGCCGGATGGTCAGGTGCAGCTGGCGATTTTGCTGGCGGTCAGCAGCAATACCTGCAGCAAAATATTGGCCGCCAGCATGGCCGGCGGCGCTGCATTCGCCTGGCGCACCGGCGGCGGCCTGATCTTGATTTTGCTGGCGGCCTGGGCGCCGTATGTGTGGCGCTTGCTTGCATGAAGCTGTCATCAGCCTGGTTTGGCGGCTGCGCCGCCGCCGTCCGGCACATCCTGTACAATGAGCGCGCTATCCACTTTGTTTTGCGACGATGAATACTGCCGCCCGCCTCCTTGCCATTCTGACTATGCCGCTTTTGCTGGCTGCGCCGCCGGCGCAGGCGGAGCGCGCTGACGCCAAAAAAGAAACCCAGATCCAGTCTGTCAAAGCGGATTATGACTCGGTGCGTGAAACCGGCAGCTTCAGCGGGAATATTCAGCTTACGCGCGGCAGTTTGAAGATGAGTGGAGAAAAGCTGGATTTCGCCAAAAATGCCGCCGGTTACCAGGAATTCGTGTTGCTGGGCGCGCCGGGCGCACGCGCCAGCTTCCGCCAGAAAAGCGATCAGGGCGAAGATGAATGGATTGAAGGCGAGGGTGAGCGCATCGAGTATTCCGATCAAAAGGAAGAAATGAAAATCCACGGTCAAGCCGTGTTGCGCCGCATGGAAGGCAAGAGGGTGATTGAGCAGGTGCAGGGCGCCCTGGTGATTTATGACAGCCTGAAAGAAGTTTTCCGCGCGGTGAATGACAACAGCGGCGCCGCACAGGCCGGCGCGCCACGGGTGACGGTGGTGATTCAACCGCGCAGCGAGAAAAAAGCAGCCGACAAACCGGCAGAAAAAGCAGCTGACAAAGCGGCGGCCAAACCTTGAGGCAATTCAGCGCTGCGCCGCATAGCTCTCCAGCCAGCGCTTGAATTTATCGCCGGCAAAAGCCGCCGCTGCGGCTTGATCAAAACGGGCAACCGCCGCAGCATCTGCGCGCTGTGCGTAGCCGAAGGCGAATTTCTCTGCCGGCAGCGGCAAATCCAGCAGGCGCAAAGGCATGCCATCTTTGCGTCCCCACCAAATGGCGGAATAGGGGTTTTGAAAAAACACCGCGTCCAGCCGCCCCAGCTGCAATTTTTTTAAATTCACGCTTTGCCATGTCGGCGAAAATGAAAAATCCCAATCCACTGCAATGTCTTTGAATTCCGGCGGCAATTGGCTGCCGCCGACCCAGCCTATGCGCTTGCCGCTCAATTCCTGCAAGGATGTCACCTTGCGCCAGGGCGAGGCGGGCGTCACCGCCAAAAACGAGCGCGGCGCAAGCCATGCCCAGCTGGCGCGCTGCATGCCGGAATGCGTGCTGTTGCCGGAAATCAATAAAACATCCAGGCTGCCTTCTTTGAGCGCCTGCTTGGCGCGTGGAAATGACATGACCGGCAGAAATATCAATTTCACGCCGGCCTTGGGAGCGACTTCATTTTGCAAAAATTCAGGCAAGGCGCCATATAAAGCCTGATCGCCTTCGCCCATCATCATGGGCGCCACCAGAAAGCCGCCCACGCGCAACACTGCTTCGGCGCAAACGGGGCCGCAAGCGACCGCGAATAAGAGGCAAAGCGCGCTTTTCATGTGGTTCTCCCGGATGCCGGATATTGCATTATCGGCAGTGGCCGGGTGTAAGACAAGGCGGCCCGGCGGGATGAGTTTATGCCGCCGCCAATTTTTGCCGCCAACGCGCAACCGCCTGCAACACTTGCGCCGGGGCGGTGCCGCCTACCAGATTGCGCGCCGCCACTGAGCCTTCCAGGCTGAGCACGTCAAACACATCCGCGCCGATCAGGCTGCTGTAGGTTTGCAGTTTTTCCAGCGGCAAATCGGCCAGATCGCAGCCGGCCTGTTCACAGTCGCGCACCGCATGCGCCACGATTTCATGCGCATCGCGGAAGGGCATGCCCTTCTTCACCAGATAATCCGCCAGATCAGTGGCGGTGGCGAAACCTTGCAGCGCGGCGGCGCGCATGGCTTGCGGCTTGAGCGTGATGCCGCTGCACATATCGGCGAAAATACGCAGGGTGTCGGTGAGCGTATCGACGGTGTCAAACAGCGGTTCTTTATCTTCCTGATTGTCTTTGTTGTAGGCCAGCGGCTGGCCTTTCATCAACGTCAGCAGGGCCACCAGATGGCCATTCACACGGCCGGTTTTACCGCGCGCGAGTTCCGGCACATCGGGGTTTTTCTTTTGCGGCATGATCGAGGAGCCGGTGCAAAAGCGGTCAGCCAGATCGATAAAGCCAACGCGCGGACTCATCCAAATCACCAGTTCTTCGGAAAAGCGCGAGATATGGGTCATGCTCAGCGCGGCGGCGGAACAGAATTCGATGGCGAAATCGCGGTCTGACACGGCGTCGAGCGAGTTGTGGCAGACATCCTCAAAACCGAGCAGGCGCGCCACTTCGTAGCGGTCAAGCGCGAAAGTGGCGCCGGCCAGCGCGGCGGCGCCCAGCGGCAGGCGGTTGACGCGGCGGCGGCAATCCGCCAGGCGCTCGGCGTCGCGCCCGAACATTTCCACATACGCCAGCATATGGTGGCCAAAGGTCACCGGCTGCGCCACTTGCATATGGGTGAAGCCGGGCAGAATGGTGGCGTGTTCGCGCTCGGCCAGATCGACCAGGGCGCTTTGCAGGGTGCGAATCAATTGCAGGATATCGTCGATGGCGCTGCGCAGATACAAACGGATATCGGTCGCCACCTGGTCATTGCGGCTGCGTCCGGTATGCAGGCGCTTGCCGGCGTCGCCGACCAATTCGATCAAGCGTTTTTCAATATTCAAATGCACATCTTCCAGCGCCAATTGCCACTCGAAGCCGCCACCCTCAATCTCCTGACGGATTTGCGCCATGCCGCGTTCAATATCCGCCAGATCGGCCGCGCTGATGATGCCCTGCTTGGCCAGCATCGCCGCATGCGCCAGCGAACCCTGGATGTCGAACAGCGCCATGCGTTTGTCAAAAAACACCGAAGCGGTGTAGCGCTGCACTAATGCGGAAACGGGTTCGGAAAAACGCGCCGACCAGGCTTTGTCTTTGCTGGAAAGTTGTGATGTCATGGCTTTACCTTGAACGCTATCTTGAATTGCATCATTGACGGGTGATTTTCGCACTGCAGCAAATGATTATAGCGGTTTTGATAAGAGGCCAAATACAGCGCTGTTTGTGGCCGCGCTTTGCGCGGCGCAAGGAGGCGTGTCTGGCTGGCGCATTCAGCCTGCGGGTGTCGCTGACTGTTGCGGAGGGCCGGCTTTAGCCCTGAACCGTTGCCAAAGCATGAGCAGGCTGCACAGCAAATAGGCCGGCAGGAATATGTACAGCATGATGCCGCCGTAACGGATTTCTGGAAAGAGACGGAGTAATTCCAGCAGTAAGGTCAGGTTGATGAGGCACAAAACGGCATGCGCCGCATTGATGGAGGCGCTATACCGTTCTTGCAGGGATTTGCGCATAAATGCGCTCAAAGGCCAGCAAAAAAGCGCGAATAACTGCAGCCCATGCCAATTTTTGTTTTGCAGCGCATGCGCTGGCACAAATTCCACCGTTTTCCTGACCGGATTGGGCGCTGCTTGAGATGCCTGCGGTTGCGCGCCGATGGCGTCAGATTTCAAGCTGCATTGCGCCAGCGGCAGGAAGAAACAGAGCAAAATGCCAAGGGAAAGCAGGCGTTTGAGTTTGAGCAGCATCATATGCACTTTCATCAAGCAGGGCTGTCGTGCGACAGCAAGGTGAAATAGATGGTATGCCGTCACACAAGGCGCCGGCCATATCCAAACCCCACAGTCTTTTGCAGATTATGCATTATGTTTGAATATGATTTCATGTCAATCGCACTATTTTTACAAGTGATTTGCGCAGCGGCGGCCTGGCATGCAGTGCTTCTGGCCGCTTATTTTTTGGCGTGAAAGCGCACAATCCGTATTTGCATCGCACAGCTGATCGGCTGCAAAGCCTGCAACATCAGTTCCAATGCCCCCTGTTCGCCAAAACCGCCTGTGCCAGCGCCAATTACAGGAAACGCGATGGATTGATAAGACTGCTGCTGCGCCAGTGCGATGGCGGAAGCGACGCTGTCTTGAATCGAGGCCCGGCTGGCGCGCCACCACATATTGATGCCGGCCACATGGATGATGGCTTTATGTGGCAGGCGCCCGGCGCCGGTCTGCACTGCGCCGCCGAGCGGAATCGGGCCCATGCGGCCCAATTCAAAAAACGGCTGCAAGCCTGCGCGCCTTTTGATGGCGCCGGATACGCCTTGCGGCAAGAGCAGCCACCAGGGGATGATATTCCTGTTCCAGGCGTTGACGATCACATCCACCTCTTGATCGAGGAGATCGCCATGGATAATCTGTGCGGTCGCCATGACTCTGTTCTTTTCTTGAAAAAATAGTATTTTGCTCAGGATCGCCCTGATTTGCATTGTTTCGCCCGGCAATGTGATCAACGTGGTTTGAGCGCCGACCAGCGGCGCCGGTTCACCTTTGAATGTGGGATAAAATGGAATATCCCCATCGCCCTGAATCATCCCGTGAAAAGCCCTGCCCGACAAGCCGAATTGCTGGCCCCCGATTGCTGCAATATCGGCGTCTTGATGCGCACCTTGCTGGCCGTGAATCTGCTGGTGTTTTGTGCGGAACTGCTGCGTCAGGGGCAGTGGCGGCAAGCCTTGTTTTCTTTTCTGGAGCTGGCCATGCTGCTTGAGTGGGCTACGCTCTTGCTCTTGTTTGCCTTGTGCGCTTTGCGCCGCTTGCTGCAGCGCTTGCCGGCCTTGCCGCCAGCCTGGGCGCAACGCGGTCTCTGCCTCGCCCTGCCTGCGCTCTTGGCCGGCGGCATGATCGCCCCCTTGCAGGGCGGCGATTGGTTTGCCAGCACCTATCCACAACTCAAATGGTGGAGCGCGGCAATCGGCGGCGCGGTGTTTGGCCTGGCTGTGCAGCATTATTATGAATTGCGCAACCGCGCCTTTTCCCCGGTTCTGGTCGAGGCGCGTTTGCAAGCGCTGCAGGCGCGCATCCGTCCGCATTTTTTGTTTAACAGCTTGAATGCGGTGCTGTCGATGATACGCAGCGAGCCGTTGCGCGCTGAAACCACCTTGGAGGATTTGGCCGATTTATTCCGGGTCTTGATGCGCGATGCGCGGGATTTGACGACATTGGGCGAAGAAATCAAGCTTTGCCGTCAATATCTGTCGATTGAAAAAATCCGTCTCGGCGAGCGCTTGCAAGTGCGCTGGGACATGACCAACACCACAGACGGTTTATTGCGGCGTGCGCAAATGCCGGCGCTGCTCTTGCAACCTTTGCTGGAAAATGCGGTGCATTATGGAATTGAGCCATATCCCAAGCCGGGCTTGATTACGGTGCGCATCACGCGTTCAATCGACAGAATTGAAATCGTCATCATCAACCCGTGCGACCCGCACAAAGAAGTCGAATCCGGCAATCAAATGGCGCTCGGCAATATTCGCGAACGGCTGGCCTTGTTGTACGATGTGGAGGCGCAGTTGACGCATGGCGTAGTGGACGGCAGTTATGAAGTGCGCTTGCGCTTCCCCTATGTGCGGGTGGCGCAGCCAAGCGCGGCGGCTTCAAATAAGAAGACAGGATCATGATCAAGATTTTTATTGTGGACGATGAAGCGCCGGCGCGCGTGCGCTTATCCACCTTGTTGTCGGATATTGCGGCAGAGTGCCCGCATGAGTTGGTCGGGCAGGCCGATGGCGCAGAACAGGCGCTGCAATTGATTCCGGAAAGTGGTGCGCAACTGGTCTTGCTGGATGTGCAAATGCCAGGCATGACCGGGCTGGAGTTGGCGGCGCATTTACAGAAATGCGACCATCCGCCGGCGGTGGTGTTTGTCACCGCGTTTGATGAATACGCCTTGCAGGCGTTTGAAGTGCATGCGCTGGATTACCTGGTCAAGCCGGTGCGCGCGCAGCGTCTGGCGCAGGCGCTCAAGCGCGCCGCCGCGATGCTGGCCACGCCGGCATTCGCTGCCCGGCAACAGGAAAAACTGCAGCAAACTTCGCAGCAACTGCGTCAGGCGCGCCAGCATTTTTCGGTGCAGGAAAGAGGCCGTGTGCTGCTGGTGCCGGTGGAGGAGGTGCTGTTTTTGCGCGCAGAGCAAAAATACGTCTGTTTGCGCACCAAGAGCCGCGAATATCTGATTGAAGAATCGCTGGTCTCGATTGAAGAGGAAATGAAAGAGCGCTTTGTGCGTGTGCACCGGAATGCCTTGGTGGCGCGCAATGCGATTGCCGGCGTGGAGAAAGGCGTGGCGGAGGCGGGCGAAGGCGCGGGGCAGGAAGCCTGGCTGGTGCTGGTGCGCGACACCGCGTTTAAATTGCCGATTTCGCGCCGCCAGTGGCCGATTATCAAGTCGCTGGTGAAATAATCAGTTTTCTTCGCCATCCAGCCGCAGCACGTCTTGCGCCTGTTCGCCCGGCAGAGCTTCGACCCCTTTGAGTTTGCGCTGCATCTGGCGGCTGCGCGTTTCCGCGCTCTCAATCTGGCGCGCCGCGCGTTCCAGCGATTCACGGGTTTTGGCCAGCGCATCGCCGAATTTGCCGAATTCGGTTTTCACCGCGCCCAGTACTTGCCACACTTCATGCGAACGTTTTTCCAGGGCGATGCTGCGAAAACCGATTTGCAGACTGTTCAGCAGCGCAGCCAGGGTGGACGGCCCGGCCACCATCACGCGCGCATTGCGCTGCAATTCATCCGCTAAGCCCGGCCTTTGCATGGCTTCAGCGTATAAGCCTTCGGTGGGTAAAAACAGAATCGCAAAATCGGTGGTCCAGGGCGCCGCCAGATATTTTTCGGCAATGGTTTTGGCTTCCAGCCGCAATTGTTTTTCCAATTCGCGCCCGGCCTGGGCATGCGCTTCCAAGTCGGCGCGTTCTGCGGCTAACTGCATTCTTTCATAAGCTTCTTTGGGGAATTTGGCGTCAATCGGCAGCCATACCGCTTGTCCTTCCTGACTCGGCAGGCGCAAGGCGAATTCGACCCGCGCATTGCTGCCAGGCACGGTTTCGACATTGGTGGCGTATTGTTCCGGCGTGAGGATTTGTTCAAGCAGCATGGCGAGTTGCACCTCGCCCCACACGCCACGGGTTTTCACATTCACCAGCACCCGTTTCAAATCGCCCACACCGCTGGCGAGTTGCTGCATTTCGCCCAAGCCTTGATGCACTTTTTCCAGACGTTCGGAGACGATGCGGAAAGATTCGCCCAGGCGCTGCTCCAGTGTGGCATGCAGTTTTTCATCCACTGTTTTGCGCATTTCTTCCAGTCTTTGCGCATTTTCCTGCTGCATTTCGGCCAGTTTTTCGTTCAATGTGCCGCGCACTTCGAGTAAGCGCTGCTGATTATTTTCACCGATTTGCTGCAGCCAGGCTTGCAATTGCTGCTGCTGCGCGCGCGCCATTTGCAACAGGCTGGCGCCCAGTTCATTGCGCGCCTCGCGCGCCTGCTGCTCTTGGCGCGTGGCCGCTGCTTGCGACTGTTGTTGCAATTGCGCGGCCAATTGCTGCAATTGTTCGGCAAAACGGTGTAATTGCGCGCCCTGGCTTTGCCCCAGCGTGTTGAATTGTTGCAGGGTGTTTTGCTGCAATTGGCCGAACATGCCATGCAATTCCTGGCGGGTCTGGCTGGCTTGGGCTGCGATTTCCTGCGGATCAGGGGCGGCTGCGCCGCTTCCTTTGCGCCACTGCAGAATTTGCAACAGCACAATCAGGGCCAACAGCAGCAAGATGGCGATTTCCAGCAACATGATGATCAGCCTTGGGTGTTACGCATCCAGTCTGCGGTTTGGTAAAAAGCCTGCATCAGGCGCAATTGCAAATCTTGCGCCACGCCCTGTTCCTGCATGGCCCAGGCCATACAGCGCAGCCATTGGTCGCGCTCGCTGCTGGCGATGCTGTAGGGCAGATGGCGCGCGCGCAGGCGCGGATGGCCGAAGCGCGCGACAAACAGATCCGGCCCGCCCAGCCAGCCGGATAAAAACCAGAATAATTTATCGCGTGAGCCGCTCATATCCTGCGGATGCAGGGCGCGGATGCCGGCGAACTCCTCTTCCAACTCCATCAAATCATAAAAACGGTCAACCAGGGCGCGCACTGCTTCTTCGCCTCCGAGTAATTGATATGGAGTGATTTTCTGTGAATTGCTGTTGCAAGGGATTTGGCTGCTTTGATCCATCGTGACAAGGGCAGCAAGTAACTGCCGTATGTAGAAAAGGATCAGATAATACTATGGCTACCACAGACGCGCGGGGAGGATATGCTGAAAATAGGGAAAAGATGCGACTGGGAGGCGCACGGTGGTGAAATTTCGATGTGCCATGAAACGATAATCCTTGCAAGGCTTGTTACGTGACCGCAGTGCAGAATCGGTGATTACGGTGTGGCTTGCAGAATTTTTAACCAGATGCCAGCAGTTCATGGAAGTATTGCAAGACTTCCCGCCCATTTTTCTCTGGGGGGTAAACCGGGTAAAACGCTTTCAGGATGACTCCGTTACGAACCGCCAGTGCACAGCGTTTTTGCAAAACCTGCTCTGCAACAGTGAACGTCGGTAAGCGAAGTGCATGGGTGAAAGCTAACTTTTCATCACTCAAAACAGGGAATGGGAGGTGCAGGCGTTGCGCCATCTCGCTTTGATATTCGGTGCTCTGCACGCTCATTCCGAACACGGCAATTTTGAGGGCTGTATATTCGTCGAACAAATCCCTGAAGCTGCAAGTTTGCGGCGTGCAACCCCTTGCGCCAGGGATGCTGTCCCAGTCTGAAACGATGGGCGGTTTACCCGGAACTCCGGTGCGTGGATAGATAAATAAAGCTAGCAAGCCTGGCTGCGCAGAGATGTCAAGCAGCACACCGGAGGTGGACATCAGTCTAATCTGCGGCAGCCGCATACCGGGCAAATGATCCGCCAGATGATCATCTGGCGGATGTGGTAAATCGTCTGGAATGGTGTGTATGTCGCGCGTCATTTTTAATTGTCTGTGACTGTGTCTTATAGGCCGTAGCGGGGAAAAGCATATGGCTCGATGGGCAGGCAAATGGTTTGCCAATTAGTGTATTGGGCGATACTCCATTCGCCACCGATCATCCCGATGCCGCTTTCTTTCATCCCTCCAAAAGGGCTGCGGATGTCGCGAATTACGGTTGAATTGACCCCTACCGTCCCCGCTTTGATCTGACGTGCGTAGTGAATCGCTTTCGATAAGTCCCGGCTCCACACCATGCCGGCTAAGCCCATCGATGTATCATTTGCAATTTCAATCGCATGTTCTGCATTATTGGCTTTAATTACGCATACCACCGGGCCAAAGATTTCCTCCTGCGCCATAGCGTATTTATTATCAACCCCGGTGAATACCGTGGGACGTAGATAAAACCCTTTGTCGAATTCCGGGGGGCGTACGCCACCGCAGGCCAGTTGTACCCCATCCTGTTTCGCGCGTTCAATGTATCCCATCACATGCTGCAGATGCTGCCGGCTGACCAGTGGCCCCATTTCGGTTTCCAGATTTTGAGGGGCGCCGACTTTCATATTATTTGTTCTATGCACCAAAGATTCAACGAATTGATCGTACGCCGCTGCTTCGATAATGATGCGAGAACCTGCGATGCATACTTGACCATTGCTTGAGAAGCAACTGAGCATGGCTCCATCGACTGCTTTTTCCAAGTCGGCGTCGGCCAAAATCACGGTCGGAGACTTGCCGCCCAATTCCAGCAGTGTTCTTCTGACTGTGTTGGCGGAGTAACGCAAAACTTCTTTGCCGATATCGGTGCCGCCGACAAAACACACGCCATCGATTAATTTGCTTTTAATCAGAGCGCTGCCGCAAGGCTGTCCCGGTCCCTGGACAATGTTGACTACTCCAGGCGGCAAACCGACCTGGGTGAATATCTCGCCCAGTATGGCGGTGGTGACAGGTGCTACTTCAGAAGGTTTGATCACACATGTGTTGCCACTGATCAGGGCGGCGGCAAGATTTATGGTGGAAACCGTCATTGGCGCATTCCATGGTGTCACGATGCCGATCACGCCGAGCGGCGTGGGAATGGAAACATTCCAATACGAGTTGCCAACCGGGACGCATTTGCCGAAAATCCGCTTACCTTCCTCGGCAAAAAAACGGAAGTGCTCAATCGCTCTTGGCAGGGCTCCATATAAGCAAAGCGTATGCACCAAGCCCGTGTCCTGGCTTTCCAGGCTTGCCAGTTCCGCAAGGCGGGCTTGCATTGCGTCGGCGATGGCATGTAAATACGCGCCGCGCTCTTGCACCGTCATTCTTTTCCAAGGTCCATGATCAAACGCTTCGCGGGCCGCCAGGATTGCGATTGCAACATCTTCTTCGGTCGCTGCCTGCACCACGGCAAGCGGCTCTTCGGTTGCCGGGTTGATGGAGTGGAAATATTGTTGTGAATTGCCAGCGTACGTCTTGCCGTTTATATAGTGCGAAATTTCAAGCATGTCTTGTACCGTAATGATCTAAACGAGCGGGCATAACTGCTGAAAACGGGCGTTTCCAGCCAATCGGCCAAATGCCTGATTCGCTGCCTCGACCGCCTCGTCCAGCACTGTATCGCTATGTTCACAACTCAACCAGCCATGCGTGCGGTGCATATCAATGCCAGCCGCCAAAAACTCGCGGCGCAACAGATTATATGCTGGCGTATTGCCCTTGATCAGTGGAATCACTTCCGCCGAGGGTTTTACCGCAGTCCCGGCGGCAACCGCGCCCAGCACGATGTGGATGATTGAGGCCTGATGGAATAAACGCAAATCCAGGTTGTGCTTCTGTGCAGTATGGTTGAGCGCAGTCACAAATTGGGCAGTTCGCAAGTTGACGGCGTTCTGCATAGATCCATCCTGCAGAATTTGCAATGTTGCCAAGCCGGCTGCAGCGGCCAGCGGATTGCCATTGAATGTGCCGCTATGGGCGACTTTACGTTGGCTGTCGATATCAAAGCATTGCATGATGTCAGAGCGACCGACAAGGGCTGCACCTGGCAATCCGCCACATAATACCTTGGACAGCGTGGTGATATCCGGCATTACTTTTGAAATTTCCTGCACGCCCCCGGGAGCGTAACGGAAACCGCTCATCACCTCATCAAAAATGAGCAGCGTACCACTGGCGTTGCAAGCTTGGCGGATCGCTTTTAAATATTCCGGGTCGTAAGGAAGCAAGCCGCTGCTGCCGCCACCCGGCTCCAGTATCAATGCAGCGACCAGATGATCCTGCAACAACTCAGTCACGGAATCAATTGACCCGGCGCGTGCCAGACGGATGTGGGAGGCAGCGTGCGGATGTGAGCCGATTGGCCAGTTTGAAGCGAATGCGGAGAGCGATTCATCGTGCCAGCCATGGAAGTGACCGTCAACGCGGACAATGTATTGGCGACCTGTGCACGCGCGCGCCAGACGCAGCGCCAATAGGGTGGCTTCGGTGCCGGAAGCGCAAAAGCGGACTTGCTCTGCGCTCGGAATCATTTGCACCACTTGTTCCGCCCAACGCACCAGCAATGCATGGTTGCCGGACAGATGCGTCCCACGGGAAGCCTGTGCGATTAATGCTTGGCTGACTTCGGCTCGATTATGTCCTAACATCATTGCGCCATGCCCCATCCACAAGTCGAGATAGCGCTTTCCGTTCACATCCCATTTATATGGGCCATTTGCATGGGAAAACACGATGGGATCAAAATCACAGATCCAGCTGTCATGTGTCACGGTTCCGGCGAGCGAGGCGCGCGCTCGCGCCTCCCAGTCTGCGTGTAATTCTTTCGGCATGAAGCAAGCCCGCACTTATCAGTTGATATACTCGGATACGCAGATTGCGCGGCGCGGCAACTGTTTATCCTCGCGGTCGTAATAGGCTTCAATGCCTTCAAAGAACAAAATAAAATATTTTGCCAAACTACGAATGACGTTGACCACGCTTTCCGCTTCGCGACGCGAAATATAACCACTATCGCGATAGAACTCTTCGAACAGGGTCTTTCTGTGATCCAGCGCTACGTCGATCATTGCATGCTTATGCATACCTGCTAACATGGCTTTTGCAAAGGGGTACAGTTCGACCAGTTTTTCATGCGAGGCAATCAAATCATTTGCATTTTTAAAGCGCACATCAGCTTGCATCAGCGTGAATACGGCTGAATAGCACATAGTCCCATCCATTGCCACTTCATTCAAGAAATTAATCAGTGCACGGGTTGTAGCCAAAGGAGGCGCAGTTAACAGCGCGTCTCTGTCAAAACCAGAATTGATCAGGCCGTGCAGAAACAATTCAGCATGATTCGCTTCTTCGGAATATTGCGAAGATAATTTTTCCCGTACTTTTATGCTGTCGCGGCAATTCGCCACACCCATGGCCATATATTCATTGGCGGCATCAACATAATGCGTCATTTCGATACCCCAGCCAAAAATGACAGATTGGCTGAGTTGCCCGGCCATCATCTTTTTCCAGAACGGCTGCACCCCAAGATGTTTCCGCCAGAAGGCGGATTCAGCCAGAATTGCGTCTACGAAAGCTGAGCTGTCGCTCCAATCTTTGATCGCCGCAGTCGTATCCAATACAATGCCTTCTGCGATCAGATATTTAACGACAGCCAATAATTTTTTGCTATCTACGCCAGTCATATCTGCAATCGCCTGTACACTGCGGATTGCAGTAAACAGATGAGCAGTTTTAAAAAGAACCGCAGCGGAATCACCTGTGAAATTATAAGTGTTTTCCGGGGCTGAGATGGTCAAGGCTTCACTGTTGCCAGTGATGTTTAAATTTGATAACAAAAGCGGGTGGATTTGTTCTTCAAATTGAATTGGGCTGTTCTCTGCCATATATCACACGATCAGTTGAATTGACGGAATGAATGCGGCCGTAAGGCCTCTTCCAATGTTTTTGCGCCATAATGTTTCTGCATATCATCGGACCAAGCCGATAAGTGCTCAACGAGCGTACGCGCAGATTGCAGCGCTTGATTCGCGCGCTCCATTTCCAAAACAGGCAATTCAGCGCAAATTTTTTCCAGCCAGTCATTGTGACCGTAATCTTCATCCAAATGCGCATGATCTACCAGCGGTTTGATGATGCCGATTTTATCAGTGTCAAAGTGTTTGCTCAGCAAGTCAAAAAATTGCATGGAGGAAACGCGATTTTCACCGGTCGATTCCAGGAACGCAGAGCATGCTGCGTAGGAAATCGGATCACGACGCGCGCACTCGCGCATGTGATTCATGATCGCCATTGTGCTGGGAAGTGGGTTATGCTGTCTAACTTGTTGCTCAGTCATTCCCGCTAACTTCAGCGCTTTCATGAAGAAGTGATGATGATTGTATTCTTCAGTGAAGTGTTTTGAAAAGTGTTGACGCATTTTTTTATGCTTGCACGCCGCACTGACTGCGGAGAGGCGGATTGTGGCGCCTTCGATAAAATAGAAATTTTCCAGCAACCAGCCCATAAATTCAGTCCGGCTGGCTGAGCCATCAGTCAGCCGCACCCAGAAATCGTGGTGGAAAACATTTTTTTTCCAAATTGGAAAGATGTTCCGGCAAGCTGCGGCGAAGTCGCTTGGGGAAATTGTGAGCTGACATGGTTTATCCAGAACTTTAATTAAATCAAGCCTCTGTAGATCTCTAATAATTGCTTTTGTGGCTTCAGGAGCCATCGCATGATCATGTATTAATTTTTCAAGCTCCTCATTTCCATTCATGGCTAGCAAGAATTTTTCAAGAGAGGCGTGAGAAAATCCGCTGACAGCCACTTCCAAGCCATTAAGTGCAATGTGGGTCTTTGATGTCTCGGGATGGTGAATCAACGCTGCACCGGATCTGAGGATGGGATACTGCATTTCTTTTCCTTTTTCCTGATTAACAACTTTAACAGATTGTTGAAAAATGGGTGTTAAATAGTAGGCTTAGTCATCTATGTCGCCACATCAAGACGGGTAAGTCATCAGAAGCTTAGCGCGATGTAAAGAATTGCGATTTTCGAACCTTGTTTGGGTTTCTCGTCATCACATTTTCAAAATGGAGCCGTCATTCACGGCTCCATTTTTTTGGTGCTTGATGAATAATATTTAATTATTTCATCATTGCGCCCAGAGCTGCGGTGTTTGCAGCCGGGGACTTAACAACTTCAACTGCTTGAGCTGCGCCGCCGCTCACTGCTGCGATTTCTTCAGCGGACAGTTCTTTTTCGTTTGCAACATTGGTATTGATAGCGTTCATTGAAATTTCCTTAGAAATGAAAAGTGGGTAGGATAGCTTGTATCCAGAGATAGCCAAGGATATGGCTGCTAAGGATCATACATTATTATTGAATAATGTCAAGGGGCTGTAAGTGAAGGAGTGGGGTAATCGAATGAAGTCGACTGGAGATTCTCTGTTAAGCCCGTTTTTGGCGCATCTCGTTATAAATGTTTTATCTTTTAAATCAAAGACTTGTATCCAGTCGTTGCTTTTGCTGAGTTGAAAATGCATGCTTGATGAAGCCAGGAAAAAGCTTTGCGGGATAGATGGATGCTAATAAAACAATAATTTTACCATTTTCTTCAGCACTGATTCACTATCACATCCGCGCACGACGGATCAAGCCAGGATTTCTGTATAGCGAGGCGGCTCTGGTGGTGTAACTGGGCGTTGAAAAAGGGAAAATAATCTGACTTCTGATGCTCTTGTGAAACGATGTTCTTGGAAAAATAGCGCGAGAAATTGCCTGTAGGAATCTTTTGTGGCGTTCTTCATGTTTTGAATAAAATGTTTGCATGTGTCGAGAGAGTGTTTGCAATGCTGAAAAAGGTGACTATTCAACCGCATTCAGGCCAAAAAACGTAGGCTGGGTTGTGTTTAGCGATAACCCGGCGTCCGACAGCGGTGGATCAACAAAAAAATGGCGCGTGGGATAAGCAAGATTGGCCACAGACGTTCAAACACCTTGAAAAAAGTTCCCAGAATAGATACGTCGGGGGGGGGCAGTCACAAAAAAGTGCAAATCCCCATAGGGAAGCACTGATTAATTTAACTTATAAGTAAATCCACGTTCTAAGTCATTGATTTTATTGGGATATAACAACCTGCTGTTGTATTAAATCAGCATTTCCATAGGTTCGCTTATCGGGGTTACAGTCAATTTTTCATCATGATGCCACCTTGCCGATGATCGCTTCTGCAAGGCTGCTTTTAAAAATTCATTTATTTTTTGCAAGAGACTCTTCTAGCTTGAAAAATGACAATCGAAGTGAATATTTTCTTTTGAGCTAAATTTGAAATTAATTTTCAGTTAAATTCAGCATAAAAATGCGAGAAAGGGGTACAAAATTTTTCCAACTGGTCGGTAATTTGCGCTCGAAAACCCGGGCGGAAAGACCTGTATTTTTGCTTGCCGCCGGCGTACCCCTTGCCGGATGTTTTGCAGGTCAGCGACTGATGCGGATGCTTCCCATTATAGTACTTCAAGCGTTGTATTCTGTCAGCCCTTTGAGTACTGTGCAGCTGAATGGAGTTGAATCTATTCAGGGGGGGGCAATACGGCGTTTTTTCGGTGGCGTTTGATCATGATGCAAGGATGGCGGCAGCTCGTTCAGTCAGGGGGGGGCGGCTTGCCGCCGCCGGTAGCCAAGGATTATCTATCTGGTTTTGTATTGGTCCATTGCCAGTATGCGATCCGCGCTTTGAATCGTTTCTGTACGGTGCGCAATCGAAATACGGGTGATTGATAATTGCTTTAGCGCCGCGTTGACCTGTTGTTCTCGCGCCGGGTCCAAATGGCTGGTTGCTTCGTCCAAGAACAGGACGCGCGGTCGACGATATAACGCTCGCGCCAGTAGTACGCGTTGTTTTTGGCCGCCGGATAAGACTGTCCCCATATCGCCAACCAAGGTGTTGTATCCCATCGGCATGGCGCTGATGTCTTCGTGGATTGAAGCCATGCGCGCACATTCCTGGGCCCAGTCCAGATCAGGCTGGGGGTCAAAGAAACAGATATTCTCCGCCAATGAGCCGGCAAACAGACTGTCATCCTGCATCACGCAGGCTACCTGCTGGCGAAAAGCGGATAAACCATATTTGTGCAGTGGTTTGCCGTCGATCAGGATTTCGCCTTCAGTTGCTGGAAGTACTCCAAGTAAGAGATTGAAAAATGTGCTTTTACCGCAACCGGATGGGCCAGTGATCGCCAGCGACTCGCCTGGGCGGATGCTGGCGTTGAGTCCGTCCAACACCCATGGTTCTTGCTCGCTGTAGCGATAGCGCAAGTTTTTGACTTCAATCATTGGCGAGGTGGTGGGCGCACCGCCGCCTTCTGCTGTTTTCGCGTGGGGCAGGGAGTGTTGGTCTTCATCCTCTGCTTTGCTGAGCACAATGTCAGCTAAACGCTCACCTTGCAGTTGCAACATGTGTAATTCAAACAGTTTATCGATCAGGGACACTGTACGACCATTGAATTGAACTTTGTAAGCATGAAACGCCATGAATGCGCCGACCGAAAAATTCCCGGCGAGCACCAGCTTTGCTCCAAGCCAGATAATTGCGATGCCAGCCAGTCCAAACAGGGCGCTGTTAGCCACGCGGAACATTAACATGTATTTTTGCCCGCGCAAGTCGGCGTTGATTTGATTGGTCAGCAAACCTTGCCAAGCATTGTTGCGCTCGTGCTGGCGTTGGAACAGTTTGATTGCTTTAATACCACGCAATGTTTCCAGGAAATGGCTATTTTGGCGCGCTGAGTGTACGATATGCTCTTCGTTGGCACTGCGCAAAGCGTGATATGAGCTCCAGCGCAACAAGGCATATAGCGCCATATAGCCAAGTGCTACTGCCGACAGTAGCGGGCTGTAAAGCATCATCATGGCGACAATTACCAGCACCATCACACCATCCAGCAATGCTTCAATGAATGAGCTGGTCAGCGTGCGCTGCATCACGTCTACTGCACCGGTTCGGGACACGAGGTCGCCAATATGCCGCTTTTCAAAAAAATGTACCGGCAGGCGCAATAAGTGCGACAGAACATTTGCGCGCCATTGTAAATTCAGCTGGGCGCCGATGAATAATAAGACCCAGCTGCGCGCCGCCCCGATCAGATGCTGCACCAGTGTCAAGAAGGCAAAGCCCAAGGCCATGATCGCCAACAAATCGTAATCAGCGGACACCACCACATGGTCAATCACCCATTGCAAGAACAAGGGGTTGACCAAGACAAATATTTCCAGCGCCAAGGCCAGCATGATGACTTGGATCAGCGCAGATCCCATGCCATGCACCTGTCCTACTAAATCGCGCAGACGCACACGCTGCTTTTCCTCTCCATTTCTGAATTCCGGCGCAGGCCAGAGTTCAAGCGCGACACCGGTGAAAGAGTGTGAGAATTGTTCGATTTTCAATTCGCGTCGTCCAATGGCGGGGTCGATGATACGGACTTTATCACCGGACAAGCCTTCGAGAATGACAAAATGATTGAATTCCCAATGCAGGATGCAGGGCAGGCGCAGATTGCGTAAGTCTGCTAAATCAAGTTTTAAAGCGCGGGTATGCAATCCCAGGCGTTGCGCGCTTTGCATCAAACCTTGTAAATGCATGCCTTTCTGTGAAACTTGAAAGCGGTTGCGCATGCTGGCTAAATCGGAATGAAAACCGTGCCAGTCAGCAATCATGCACAGGCACGCCAAGCCACACTCACTTGATTCGCTTTGCAAGACCGGGCGCAATTTGCGGCGCAGGCCAAGTGTAAGTTGTTCTAAAATTGTCATGGTATCGCCCGTCATTAAAGTTTGCCGCTGACGCTCAGCAGGGGATCCAGCACCCATTCGTAAAGACGGCGACGTTCCTGCAATATATCGGCTTCCAATTGCATCCCGCTCTGCAATGCTTCATCCCGCCCATAGGCTCGTACTGTTTGCGACTCAAGTTTTACTACCACCTTGTGCAAGCTGTCGTTGCCGGCGTTGATTGCGCCCTGCACTTCGTGAGGTGGCAAAGCCACCCGTGAAACTGAGCTCACCCGGCCCTTGGCGTGACCGAATTTCTGATATGGGAAGGCTTGATAGCGCAATAAAACCGGTGAGCCGACGCGTATAAAACCGATTGCGCGGTTGGAGACATACAATTCGGCTTGTAGGCGCGCGTTATTTGGCACAATGTGCATCAGGGGGCGCGCCGGATCTGCGCTTTGGCCACGCTCCAGAGCAACCGCACTTACCACGCCTGCTTGCGGAGCGCGCAGGATCAGTCCTCGCCGTGCTTCGCTGACTGAATATTCCTCGGCTGCAGCGGCTTGCGCGCGCTTGAGCTGGGCCAGTTGCTTTTCATGCAGTAAAGGCGATTCCGCCAAGTTTGCTTGTGCTTCTTTGATTTGATTCTCAAGCTTTAACTTTTCTCTGAGTTGTCCTTGTAACAAATTGCTCTGTTCCAAGCTCTCCGCTTCGCGCGTCTGTAATTGTTCCAGGGCGATGAATTGCTGCGATGCGAGTTGGCGGGCGCGCAACATTGCATCTTGCGCTAATTTAACTCTAGATTGTTGGTTGTCAATCTGCATTTGCAGGCTGCGGACTTCGCTTTGCAGACCGGCGATTTTCTGCTGCAAAGCCAGGATTTGCTCGCGCTGCAGGCGGGAAGTTTGTTGAATCTCGATTTCAAGTGAATGACGGCGCGCGGCAATTTGGGCGCTCTGTTCAGCCAGACTGTTGCCGATCAGCGGGAGATGCTGTTCATTACTTAACTCAATCAGTGGCGCCCCCTGCGCCACCTGCTCGCCGGGACGCGCCATTACGTTCAGCGCAACTCCGCTTTGCGGCGCATATACTCTGATCAGCCCTGCATCCGGCAGTAACTGACCGCTGACAGTACTGCGCCGGGTATAACTGCCAAAGAAGAGCAGTGCTAATAAACACGCGCCAATTAACAAGCCGCCTGCAGCCAGGATGCGGGTGGGCACGGGCATAATTAATATCACTGTGCCATAAGCTCTGCTGCTTTGCGACTGCAAAGCTTGTTTGCGGAATAATGGAGGTGTCATGTTAAAACGCGGAGATTTTCTATTGCGAGGGAAATAAATTATACGCTGGCTTTACTGCGGATTGCTGATAAGGCGTGCCCGGGAATGAAGCGGGTTTGGATAGAAGGGACGGGTTTTTAATGTGGGGCGGCTTGCGCCCCACGCACCAGGCGCCGCTATATGGATTGAAGGCGTGGGGGTGAGTGTCGATCTTGCGTCAGCTGGTGTAATCCGCGTTCGTCTTCACATAGTCATAACTCAAATCGCAGCCCCAGGCAGTCCAGGCGGCGTCGCCTTCACCGAGTTCGACTTCGATATCCAGCTTTTTGCGCGCTTTCATGCGGGCCGAGAGTCCGGCCAGATCCAGCGGCACGGCTGCGCCGCCGGAAAACAGCACCGCGCCGTCCATCTTGATCACCACGCCCTTGGGGTCAATCGGGTAATCGCGCGTCTGGCCCGGCTTGCCTAAAGCCATCACCACCCGGCCCCAGTTCGGGTCTGCGCCAAAGACGGCGGTTTTCACCAGCGGCGAATTGATGATGAATTTCGCCACCTGGCGCGCCTGCTGCTCATCACCGGCTTTGCTGACGCGCGCTTCGATCAGCTTGTTCGCCCCTTCTGCGCCAAACACCACTTCACGCGAGAGCTTGCTCATCATCGCCGCCAGCGCGGCTTCAAAATCGGCGTACAGCGCGTCGGAGTAGGGCACGGCGCCGGTTGAGAACAGAATCAGTGAATCGCTGGTGCTGGTGTCGCTATCCACGCTGATGCTGTTAAACGTGCGGTCGGAGATGCGTTGCAGGCTGGCTTGCAGTTTGTCTGCCGGCAGATCCAGGTTGGTGAAGAAATACACCAGCATGGTGGCCATATTCGGCTCGATCATGCCGGCGCCCTTGGCCATGCCGGCGATGCGCACCTCGCCGAAGGCGGCGGAACAGGTTTTCGGGCCTTTATCTGTGGTCAGAATCGCTTTTGCCACGTTGTCTTGCAAGCCGGGCTGCAGTGCGGCGGCGGCTTGCTGCAAGCCGGCTTCCACGGTCGGCATCGGCAGCGAGACGCCAATCACGCCGGTGCAGGAAATCATCACGTCCTGCTTGGCGATGCCCAGCAATTCCGCCGCCTGGCTGCAAATACGCTCGGCGTCGGCGCGGTCGGTCGGGGTGAATACATTGGCGTTCTTGGAAATCACCACCAGCGCCTGGCCCCGGCCATCCGCCAGGTGTTCGCGGTCCAGCAGCACGGAAGAAGAGGCGCTGCGGTTTTTTGTGAAAATCCCGGCGGCAGGGCCGGGCGCATCCAGCGCCACCAGCGTCATATCATAGACGCCCGGATATTTGATGCCGGCCATCACGGCGGCGCTGCGCAAGCCGGATGGTTGCTGCGATAAATCCGGCGCCAGTTCAATTTCGCGCTGTTCGGTCACAGAGTGAAAGGCGTAGCGGGTTTGCGCCGGATCGCCGTCTGCCGGCTCACTGATCCGGATCTGCGCAAAGGCATCAGAACTCATGGATGGTTTCCTTTCGGGTGGCTGAAAAATCGCGCTATTGTGCGGCATTTTTGCCGCTTCCGCAGCGATTTTCAGCAGGTGCGGGCGAAAAAAAAGCCCGGATCAACCGGGCTTTGAATCTATTTCCAAGGAGGGAATAGAGGAGACAGGTAGAATGATGCCAGTCGGAAACACCTAAGTCCACTTTATATTTCCAATGTCGGATATGCGTTTTGTGAATATGTGCAGAATGGCGGGGCGGAAATCCGAAAATGCGACTTGTCGAAAAGCAAACAGAATCAGCAGTCATGTCACTTACTGCGCTATGAGAGATGCAGAAAAGAGGCTTGGCCTGCGTGTAATTTCCGGCTGGAAATTTTCAAGCCGGCCTTGTCATGAATGAAATGGCGGCGCGGAAAAAATCTTAAGTTTTGCAAATCGGCAGTTCAATCCAAAAGCTGGCCCCGCCATCGTTGCAGTTGTCAAAGCCAATCTGGCCACCCATCCTTTCGATCAGGGTTTTGCTGATGTGCAAGCCCAGCCCGGCGCCGCTGCTTTGCCGGGTATTGGTGCTGTCAGCCTGGGCGAAGGGGGAAAAAATCTGTTCCTGGAAGCTGGCCGGCACGCCGGGGCCGTGGTCGCGCACCTTGATGCGCCAGTGTGTTGGGCGCATTGCTTGCAGGCTGATTTCAACGCTTTGTCCAGCAGGCGAGAATTTGGCGGCGTTTGACAGCAGATTGGTCAACACTTGATTCAACCTTTGTTCATCCGCCAGCACATAGCAGGGGGTGTTGGATGGCGTGAGCTGATAGGCGACGCCGAGTTTGCTGGCGTAGGGCGTGTTTGCTTCCACAGCATTGGCAAGCAGTTTGGCCAGATCCATTTTCTCCAATTGCAGGGTGATCTTGCCCAGCATTAATCTTTCCATGTCCAGAATGTCATTCACCAGATGGCTCAGGCGTTCGCTGTTGCGCAAGGCGATTTGCACCAGCTTTTGCGCCGCTTCCGGCATGGTTCCGCCGGCCCCGCCGTCCAGCAGGCCAAGCGCGCCCCGGATCGAGGTGATGGGGGTGCGCAATTCATGGCTAACCACAGAAATGAATTCCGCCTTCATATGTTCAATGCGCGCCTGCTGTTCGCGCCAGGCGCGCTGCCTGCGCCGGGTCAGTAAATAACTCAACACCGCCATCGCCAATAAAATTGCGCAGGATAGATAAGACAGCCTGACCTTGGTCCACCAGGCTTGCCACAAATCGTTTTGCGGGGTGAGTACGAACAAGGTGATCGGGAAATGCGTCAGGCGGCGGTAAATATTGAAGACGCTGGGCCCTTGCAGACTGGATTCGCCATCCAAGACGCCGCTGGTCGGGAAATTATTTTTTTGCAAATAACGGATCAGGGTGCCGGTGCGCGGTTTGCCATAGATTTCGTATTCGGTTTTGTCTTTGGGGGTGGGAAAACGGCTGATTAAAAAACCGTCATCCCGCATCAGACCCAAGGCGGAGCGGGCGGTGATGGGAGCGTCGCGCCAGAATTGCTGCAGGAAACTGACGGGCAGATTGGCGCTGAGGATGTAATCAACTTTTCCATCCGGGCCCGGCACGCGCAAACGTGCCGGTATCAGCCAGACTTTGGAGGTGGCGCCGAAAATCGGCCTGCCGATCTGGAAAGCCGGGCCGCTTTCCATGTTTTGCTGATATTCGCGAAAACTGTCTTCACTGGCGAGGCTGCGCTGTACGCTGCCGGGCGGGTTTTTGCCGGTGAAGAGGATGGCGCCGTCCGGCTTGAAGACTGTCATATTCACCAGCTCAGGCCGGTACTTCAGATATTGCTGCAAATCATGATGCGCCCGTTGTTGATCCAGCGGGCCGGCGCTGCGCCACTGGTCAGCCAGTTGCTGCATATCGGCCAATAATTGCATGAAATAGGTGTCAACCGATTTTTCACCCATTTCGGCGATGGTGCGCAATTCGGTGATGCGGCCGCTTTTTTCTTCGTTCCAGGAAAACCAGGAAAGCAGCAGGGTGTAGGCGAGCACAAGAGCGCTGAACAATATCAGCAGCAGGTTTAAGCTCTCCATCGGCGCTTTTTTGTCATGCGCAGCGTGCATTCTGGGCCTTGTGTGATGTGGGGCGGGATGCCGGGGTTGCGGGCTGCACTGATTTTATTTGAAAGTAACGGTGGCGGCAAAGCAGTGTTGTAAAAGTGGCGGCGCAGGGGGAGGGGTTGCGCCGCCTGACGCTTTATTGGTCTTCATCAACCTGCCATTTTTCACGGTGGTGGATGTCAACCAGGAAAGCCGCCACCATGGTCAGCGCGGCGATGCCGATGATGATGTATAAAAACCAGACCGAAAAGAATTCCGTGGCCAGCAGGCTCAGGGCCAGCAGCACAACCGCGGCCACCAGGTGGCGCAAGCTTTGTTCCGAAATGGCGAAGTGCTTATTGCCAAATTCGCGTTGATTTTCAAGACCAGTCATGATCGCTCTCCTTTTGATTGACCGTCAGCCGCGACGGGGTGGGGTGCTGCTTCAATCCAAGCATAGGCGCTGACTTGCGCGCTGCGGCTGAAACCGTGCTGAAACCTGTGGTCCGGCGTTTCAGTTTGCCGCCTTGCCTGAAATTTCCTGAAAGCATCTGAAAGCCTGCTGTTTTGCTGCATGTGTGATGGAACTGATGCTGGTGGGCCGGCTCAAAACGCGTTATTGTCTGAAAACCGGCCCCGCCGGCCATACGTGTTATGCCTCGAATGCTTCCCGCCTGGCGCTGGCGGTGAAAGGAAAGGATTGCCATGACCGTGACTGCCCCCGCCACCGAGCCTGCGACATTGCCTGCGCGCCTGTACTTTGCTGATGTGGAAGTGCAGACTGCCGAGCGGCATGTCTTGATCAATGGCAAACCCGCCTTGATCGGCCCGCGCGCCTTTGATGTTTTACTGTGTTTATTAACCCGCGCCCCGCACCTGGTGAGCAAAGAAGACTTGCTGGCCAGCGTCTGGCCGCGCCTGGTGGTGGAGGAAAACAATTTGCAGGTGCAGGTTTCGGCTTTGCGCAAATTGTTTGGCGCGCAGGCGATTGCGACTGCGCCAGGGCTGGGCTATCGCTTTACCTTGCCCTTGCGCCAGCACGGCGCGCTGAGTGTGGCGCCGCAGCAGGCGCTGGCGGGCAATTTGCCGCACGCCGCTGCGCCCTTGATTGGCCGCGCCAATGAGCTGGCTGAATTGTGCGCGCTGCTCGACTCAGCGCGCCTGGTGACGGTGACCGGGGCTGGCGGGGTTGGCAAGACCCGGCTTGCGCTGGAGGCGGCGCAACGGCGCAGCGGGCAATTTCCCGCCGGGGTGTGGCTGGTTGAGCTGGCCACCTTGAATCAAGATGATCAGGTGGCGGCGGTTGTGGCGGCCACGCTCGGCATTGAAGTCAAGGGCGGCGGCACGCCAACAGATGCTCTGATTTTGAATTTACGTCAGCAGCCGGCCTTGCTGCTGCTGGATAATTGCGAGCATCTGGTGGATGGCGTGGCGCGCTTGGCCGGCAGCCTGCTGGCGGGAACCGGGCAACTCTGCCTGCTCGCCACCTCGCAGGAAGTGCTGGGGGTGGAGGGAGAGCAAACCTTCCGTCTGCCATCGCTGTCATTGCCGGCGCGCAATGCCAACGCCAGCGCGGCGCTGGAATCTGATGCGGTGCAATTATTTGTTGCGCGCGCCCATGCGGCGGACGCCCATTTTCAAATCAATGACCGGAATGCCGCACTGGTGGCGGCGATTTGCTGCCGGCTTGACGGTATCGCGCTGGCGCTGGAGATGGCGGCGGCGCGCGTGCCCTGTTTGGGGCTGGAGAGTCTGGCGCAATTATTGGATGAGCGTTTTCAAGTGCTCACCGGCGGTCGCCGCACCGCCTTGCCGCGTCAGCGCACCTTGCACGCCACCTTGGATTGGAGTCATGGCTTGCTGACGCCGGAAGAGGCGGTGGTGTTTCGCCGCATCGGCATTTTGATCGGCAGTTTTGATCTGGCGGCGGCGGTTGCGGTGGCGCAAGATCCACAATTGTCGCCGTATGCGGTGATCGACGGGGTGGCCAGTCTGGTCAGTAAATCTTTGCTGGCGGCGGATCAGGCCGGCGGCCATGTGCGCTACCGCCTGCTGGAAAGCGCGCGCGCCTATGCCTTGGAAAAACTGGCGGCGGCAGATGAGGTGGCGGCATGCGCGGCCCGCTGCGCGACGCATTTCCGGCACAGTTTCGCCGCCTGCTTTGCCGATTGGGGCCAATTGACGGATGTTGAGTTTGAAGAAAAATACATCCCGGATATTGATAATTTACGCCAGTCCATCGATTGGGCTTTCGGCCCCGGGCAAGACATCGAGACCGGTCTGGCCTTGGTCGGATCTTCCGGCCAGTTGTGGGCTTCACGCTGGTTGTTTTATGAGGCCGAACAGCGCGTCAAGCATGCCTTGACCTATCTGGATGCGCAAACTGCGCCGCTGATTGCCGGCGATTTGTGGCTGACTGCCTGCACCCTGTTTTATTTCCACCGTAATGAGCAAGCCGTGCCGGCGGCGCAGACTGCGGTGGCGGCGCTGCGCCAGTCTGGCGATGTGATGCGCCTGGGCTATGCCTTGATTATGCTGGGCAGCTGCCATGCCGTCAGCGGCTCCCCGCAAGCCACGATTTTTTTACAGGAGGCGCAAGCGCTGCTGGCCGGCGGCTGCCCTTTGCGGCTGGAGTCGATGTTGCATAAATCCTTTGGCGCCTGCTACGCCATCCTGGGCCGGCCGGAGGATGCGATTCCCGCGTTCAGCCGGGCCTTGGCCTTATCCGAGCAGGTGGGGGCGCAATTTCAGGCCTTGACCATCCAGGAAGATCTGGCCGATGTGTATTGGATGCAAGGCAATCTCGATCAGGCTTTGCATGCCGCGCGCGACACCTTGCAGCGCTGCCGCCAATCACGCTTCGCCTATAAAGTCAGCTGGGGCTGGGTGCTGGGTAATTTATTCGGCATTCTGGTCGAGCGCGGCGATTTGGCCGAGGCCTTGCAAATCGGCCAGGAAGCCTTGCCCTATCTGCGCGAATTTTCCACCATGTGGGTGGTGATGGATCACTATGCCTTGCGGCAAGCGAAACGCGGCATGTGGCAGGCGGCGGCGCATATTTCCGGCTGGTCGGATCAGGCCTTTGCGCGCCACGTCACGCTGCGCCAGCCGAATGAGCGGCGGGCTTATCACAGCACCTTGAGCCTGCTGCAGCAAGCTCTGGCGGCGGCGCAGTTGCAAGCCTGGCGCGAGCAAGGCGCGCAAATGAGTGAAGAGGATTTATGCCAATGGGCGCTGGCGTGAGTTGGCCCGATTTTGCGCACAAGCCGGCGGTTTGCGCTTAAACGCGTTAAAATCCGCCCAAGTCCATGCTGACGCCCCCGGCACGCCGGCGCCGCCTGCATGTTTCACATCCACTTTCTGGCAGGAAAACGATGTCGAACGCACCACAGATGTTGAATGAAGAAGCGCTGGATAAACTGGTCAAATCGATTGGCATTCCACCGCGTCCCAGTCTTTTGGCCGATGTGCAGCATGAAATGGGTGGTGAAGACCCGGACCCGCGCCGCATCGCGCAATTGGTAGCCAAGGATGTGGCGATGTCCGCCGCCTTGTTGAAATCCGCCAATTCGGTCTTTTTCGGACTCAAGCGCAAGGCGGAAACAGTGGAACAGGCAGCGGCTTTTCTGGGCCTGACCCAGGTCAGCTCTTTGCTGATGGGTTTGATTACCCGTCAAGCCATCAAGGCCGAGGGGCCGGCGCTGTCCGGCTTTTGGGATGCCGCCACCCAGCGCTCCTTGGCGATGTCAAAAATGGCGAAAGCCATGCGCGCCTGTCCGCCGGATCTGGCGCACACCTTTGGCCTGTTTTGCGATATCGGGATTCCCATGCTGATGTCGCGCTTTCCCGATTATCACGAAACCCTGAGTCTGGCGCGCGGTGAATTCGAGCAATTATTCACGGATATCGAAGACCAGCGTCACGGCACCAATCACACGATTATCGGCGCGATTCTGGCGCGCAGCTGGGGCTTGTCGCAGGAAGTGATGCAGGCCATCCGCAGTCATCATGATTATGCGGTGATGCTGGAAAGCGGCACGCCGCACAATGTGGCGGTATTGATTGCATTGGGCGTGCTGGCGGAAAAAGCGATTCAGGCTTATCAGGGCAATTTGCAGTCGCCGGAATGGGAAAAAGGCGGCGATCAGGCCTGTGATATTCTTGGCATCGCACAACACGAGGCGGAAGATTGGTGCGATGAACTGGCGTTGATGTTCAATGCTGAGCACTGATTTGCGCTGGCTGTTAGTGTAAATTTTGTCTGAAGAGTTTTGCAAATCTTGATGGTTTCCGCCTGGAAATAATTCATCTTGGAAATTTTATGCGGGAAATACTTTGCTTCTTTGCTGCTAAAACACTGTTTTGATGCCGCATTTCCCGCATTGTGCAAAAAAAGTGCAACAAAAGCTTGCCGCCAAAGTCAGGCGCTTGTGCTCTGATATAATGCGCGGTTCCATCAGGGCGCTTCAAACCGCAAGCGCGTTGCCAGGATCCTGCCGCCAAACCCGCATGGGAACCCTGCTGGGAAGTCTTGCAAAGTCGCCCGTTCCCGTGATGAAAGGTTTTAAATAATAATGACGATCATCCCTGTAATTCTGTCCGGTGGCGTGGGCGCTCGCCTGTGGCCAGTGTCGCGCGAACTGCATCCCAAGCCATTTATGCGCCTCTCGGACGGCCAAAGCCTGCTGCAAAAAGCCTTTGTGCGCGCAGCTGCTCTGCCGGATGTGGCGGAAATTCTCACCGTCACCAACCGCGATTTGTATTTCAAAACCGAAGACGATTACCGTGAAGTCAATCCGGCCCAATTGCCGGCATCTTTCATTCTCGAACCGTTTGGCCGCAACACCGCAGCCGCCATCGCCAGCGCAGCGCGCACGGTGGCCGATTTGCATGGCCCGCAAGCCTTGATGCTGGTTTTACCGGCAGATCATTTAATTTCCAATCAGCAGGCTTTTGACAGCGCAGTGGCGCAGGCTGTTGTATTGGCGCAACAGGGTAAATTAGTCACCTTCGGCATCACCCCGAATGCCCCGGAAACCGGCTTTGGCTATATCGAAGCCGAAGGCAGCCAGGTCAAGCGTTTTGTGGAAAAGCCTTCGCTGGACAAAGCGCGCGAATATCTGGCTTCGGGCCGTTATTTGTGGAATGCCGGCATGTTTTGCTTCAGCGCCGGGGCCATGCTCGAACAAATGCAACAGCACGAAGCGGCAGTGCTGCAGGCGGTGGACGCCTGTTTGCAAAAATCTTCGCGCGCGCAGCGTGGCGATAAATCGGTGCAAATCGAACTCGACGCCGCCTCTTTCAAAAACACCCCCGATATTTCAATCGACTACGCCGTGATGGAGCGTTCCAGTGCGGTGGCGGTGGTGGCTTGCGATATCGGCTGGAGCGATATCGGTTCCTGGAGCGCGATCAGCGACTTGGTGGAAGTCGATGAACAAGGCAATGGCGTGTTGGGCGAAGCGTATTTGCATGACTCATCGAACTGCTATATCCAGAGCAATGAGCGGGTGGTGTCTGCCGTCGGCGTGCGCAATCTGATTATCATCGACACCTCCGACGCCTTGCTGGTGGTGGATCGCTCACGGGTGCAGGATGTCAAGCAAATCGTCGCCCAGCTCAAGGCGAATTCGCATGACGCCTATAAATTGCACCGTGAAGTGCATCGCCCCTGGGGCACTTACACCGTGCTGGAAGAAGGCAGCCGCTTCAAGATCAAACGGATCGAAGTCAAACCCGGCGCTTCGCTCTCTTTGCAAATGCATCACCACCGCAGCGAGCACTGGATTGTGGTGTCAGGCATGGCCAAAGTGGTCAATGGCGAACGCGAATTCCTGGTTGGCACCAACGAATCCACCTTTATTCCGGCCGGCCACAAGCACCGCTTGTCCAATCCCGGCGTGACGGATCTGGTGATGATCGAGGTGCAAAGCGGGGAATATCTGGGCGAAGACGATATCGTCCGTTTTGAAGATCACTATGGCCGCGCTTGAGCGCGGCGCAGGAATAATTGACAAGCTGGTGCAGCCATGAATCAACAAAAAACAGCCGTCATCACAGGTATTACCGGCCAGGATGGGGCCTATCTCGCAGAACTGTTGTTGGAAAAAAACTATCGTGTGGTCGGCACATATCGCCGCACCAGTTCGGTGAATTTCTGGCGCATTGAAGAACTTGGCATCGCCAATCACCCCAATCTGCAATTGGTGGAATACGATCTGACCGACCTGTCGGCCAGCATCCGCCTGATGCAGCAACATCAGCCGCAGGAAGTGTATAACCTGGCGGCGCAAAGCTTTGTCGGCGTTTCGTTTGAGCAGCCGGTCACGACTGCCGAAATCACCGGCATCGGCCCGCTGAATCTGCTCGAAGCGATCCGCATCGTCAACCCGAAAATCCGCTTCTACCAGGCTTCAACCTCGGAAATGTTCGGCAAAGTGCAGTCGATTCCGCAAATCGAAACCACCCCGTTCTATCCGCGCAGCCCGTATGGCGTCGCCAAGCTGTATGCGCACTGGATCACGGTGAATTACCGCGAATCGTATGACATCTTCGGCGCCAGCGGGATTTTGTTCAACCACGAATCGCCGCTGCGCGGACGTGAATTCGTGACACGCAAAATCACCGACACCGTGGCCAAAATCGCCCTCGGCAAGGCGCAAGTGCTGGAACTGGGCAATCTCGACGCCAAACGCGACTGGGGATACGCCAAGGAATACGTGGAAGGTATGTGGCGCATGCTGCAGGCGGCGCAGCCGGACACCTTTGTGCTGGCCACCAACCGCACCGAAACGGTGCGCGATTTTGTCAGCATGGCCTTCAAAGCCGCCAATCTTGACATTGAATGGCAAGGCGGTGGAGAGCAGGAAACCGGGCACTGCAGCAAGAGTGGCCGGGTGCTGGTGCGCATCAATCCCAAATACTATCGGCCAGCTGAAGTCGATCTCCTGATCGGCGATCCGCAAAAAGCCAAGGATGTGCTGGATTGGCAACCCAAGACCAGTCTGGAGCAACTGTGTCAGATGATGGTGCAGGCCGACCTGCGCCGCAATCAGGCCGGTTTTTCTTTCTAAAACCAAATACAGGCGCCACGCGCCTTTGCAGCCATGAATACAGCCAGCAGCGGGAAACGGGTATTAATTACCGGCATCAGCGGCTTTACTGGCCGCTATTTGGAAGCATGTTTGCAAGCCGCCGGGCATGAAGTCTGGGGCTTGAGCGCACACCCGGGGCAAGCGGCGCGCCATTTGCAAGCCGATTTGGGCGACCCGGACAGCCTGGCCGCCGCGCTTGAGCAGGCGCAGCCGGATTGGGTGGCGCATCTGGCCGCGATTGCCTTTGTCGGTCACGGCAAACCGGATGCGCTGTACCAAACCAATTTGATCGGCAGCCGCAATTTATTGGCGGCGCTGGCGGCGCAAAGTAAAACCCCGCAAGCCGTATTGCTGGCCTCCAGCGCGAATATCTACGGCAATGCGGATACCGGATTGATTACCGAAGAACAGCCGCCGGCCCCGGCCAATGATTACGCCGTCAGCAAACTGGCGATGGAATACATGGCGCGCTTGTGGCAAGACAAACTGCCGCTGTGCATTGTGCGGCCATTCAATTACACCGGGCGCGGCCAGTCTGAGCAATTTTTGATTCCCAAAATCGTGCAACATTTCCGTCGTCGCGCCAGCCGCATTGAGCTGGGCAATCTGGCGGTGGCGCGCGATTTTTCCGATGTGCGCGATTTGGTGCGCATTTATCACAGCTTATTGCAACATCCGCACAGCGCCGGCCAGACATTTAACGTCTGCTCAGGCCACGCCACCAGCTTGCAACAGGTATTGGACTTGTGCCGCGAATTCAGCGGTCACAGTCTGGAAGTTGCAGTCAACCCTGCTTTTGTGCGCAGTAATGAGGTGTACCGCTTAGCTGGCGATAACCGCAAATTGCGTCATTTCCTGGATGATGCGCCCAGTCCCCGATTGAGCGAAACCCTGGAATGGATGTTGCAGGAGCCGGCATGAAAGTCGTGCTGTCGATTGAAGCAATTCACCCTCCCTTGGCCGGGATCGGGCGCTATGCCTGGGAGTTGGCGACGCGCCTGCCGCAATTCGCTGATGTCGAACAAGTGCGCTATATGTCGGATGGATTTTGGTGCGGCTTGCCGCCGCTGGAAAGTTTGCGCGGCGGCGCGCCTGCCGCCGGCAGCGCGGGCGGCTTGAAAGCCGGTTTGCGCCGCATCGCCGCACGACTGCCGGCAGCCTCCGCGCTGTATCAGCGGGTGCGCCCGATGCTGGCGGCGCGCCGCTTGAACCAGGTGCGCGAAGGCGTGTTCCACGGCCCGAATTTCTTTGTGCCGCAATCCCGCATCCCCTCCGTGGTGACGATTCACGATTTATCGGTGTATCGGCATGCCGACTGGCATCCGCGCCTGCGCGTGGAGCGCATGAAACGCGACGTGCCGCAAGCGCTGCAGCGCGCCGCCGCCGTGATTACCGATTCCGAAGCGGTGCGGCAGGAAGTCTTGCAGCAATTCAATTTGCCGCCGCAGAAAGTGCATACCGTATGGGTCGGCGTGGACGAAGCCTACCAGCCGCGCAGCGCGCAGCAAACCGCCGCCGTGTTGCAGCAATATGGCTTGCGCCATGACGGTTACAGCCTGTTTGTCTCGACCATCGAGCCGCGTAAAAATCTGGAAAATCTGCTGGCCGCCTATCGCGCCCTGCCGCCGGCGGAGCGGCAGCAATGGCCGCTGGTGGTGGCTGGCGGCCCCGGCTGGTTGAGCGACAACATCCACCAGCAACTGCAGCAAGCGCACAGCGAAGGCTGGTTGCATTATCTGGGTTTCGCCGATCAAAGCCATTTGCCGGCTTTGTACGCCGGCAGCCGTTTATTTGTCTATCCTTCCTGGTACGAAGGATTCGGGATTCCGCTTGCGGAAGCGATGGCCAGCGGCGTGCCGGTGTTGACCTCGAACTGTTCTTCCATGCCGGAAGTGGCGGCCGGCGCCGCCTTGCTGGTGACACCGGCGGATGTGCGCGATATCACAGAAAATTTGCGGCGCGGCCTGCAAGATGAGCACTGGCGCGCAGCGGCCCGAGAACGCGGCCTGGCGCGCGCCAGGGAATTGAGCTGGGACGCCTGCGTGCGCAATACTGTCAATGTTTATAAGGCGGCATACCGATGAAGGTTTTGCATTTTTATCGCACCTACTATCCGGACAGCTTTGGCGGCATCGAACAAGTGATACGCCAGATGTGTGTCGGCTCAGGCCGCCTTGGCATCGATCACACCGTCTTGACGCTGACCCGCGCCAAACAGGATTTCAGCCTGGAATATGAAGGCCACAAAATCGAGCGCGTGCCGCTTGATTTTGAAATCGCCTCGACCGGCTTTTCCGCGCGCTCGATCATGCGCCTGAGCCAATTGGCGCGTGAAGCGGATCTGGTGCACTACCATTTTCCCTGGCCCTTCATGGATCTGGCGCACTTTTTGGCGCGCGTGAATAAACCCAGCATTCTGACCTACCACTCAGATATCGTGCGCCAGAAAAATTTAATGCGCCTGTATCAGCCTTTGATGCGGCGTTTTCTGGGCAATGTCGATCGCATCATCGCCACCTCGCCCAACTATATGGCCTCCAGCCCGGTGCTGGCGCAATACCGCGACAAGGCCGAAGTCATCACCTACGGCCTGGACAAGAGCATTTACCCGGAGCCAAGTGCGGAACTGATGCAGAAATGGCGCGCCGAATGCGGCGAGCGCTTTTTCCTGTTTGTCGGCGTCCTGCGCTATTACAAGGGCTTGCACATCCTGCTCGAAGCCGCCGCCGGCGCGCCGTTCCCGGTGGTGATCGTCGGCGCCGGGCCGATTGAAGCAGAATTAAAAGAACACGCGGCGCGCTTGAAGTTGAACAATGTGCGCTTTGTCGGCGCCGTGCCGGAAGAAGACAAAGTGGCCCTGCTTAAACTTTGCTACGCTCTGGCGTTTCCCTCGCACCTGCGTTCAGAAGCCTTCGGCATTTCTTTGTTGGAAGGGGCGATGTACGGCAAGCCCATGGTGTCGAGTGAAATCGGCACCGGCACCAGCTATATCAACAACCACCAGGAAACCGGCCTGGTGGCCCCGCCGAGCGACCCGCAAGCCCTGCGCGCCGCCATGCAAACGCTGTGGGACAACCCGCAAATGGCGCAAGAAATGGGCCGCCGCGCAGAACAGCGCTACTGGCAATTATTCACCGCCGACAAAATGGCCGAGCGCTATGTCGCGCTGTACCGCCAAGTCCTGGCCGACCACGCCGGGCGTGGCGCGGCGGCGGGCAAACCGGGGCTGGCGCAACGCAGCTGAGTGTTTGGTTCGAGCGCCTTTGAATTGTCTGCACCCGCTTGACGCGGAAAGAGGTTGACATTATTATTTTTTTCGATGTCGGGTGTCCTTTGTTTTGGGACTGAGGACGATTGATGTGGCGCTGAAATGAAAAGTCAAGATATTCTTATATTACTCAAACTTGCCAGTATCTCTCTGCAAGAAAAAAAGATAGTCAGCTATCAAGCGGGGGCTTGGGAAGATTGGGAGATTGAGGAAGTTGAGTTGATTACACAAGGCGAATTGCGCTTTGCTTACAAGAGCGCGTTGCATGAGGCTGATTCAGATGCAGGGCAAACTTATTATGAGTCTCTGCGCAGTATTCGTTCATTGGCTGAAAGTACCGGTGTCAGCAAGTCAGAAGTCAGTGTGGCCTTGCACCGGAGTTATTTCTCAGGTTTGGCGATCCAGGATCGCCTCAGTGGAACGCCGCGTGTAAATATCAGTGGCTTGACTGAGTTTATTATTCATGGGCTGCGTTATGTGTTCCCGGTGAAGCCTGCCGAGATAGGGCGCGGGATTGCCACCACATGGGCCGCGCCGGTCTTGCGGGAGGTGCTTGTCAGCGGTGGCGATACGCCGCTGATTTGGCCGGACCCGCGAGGGCAGACCAAGGGGCAAGTTCTGGCGCCGCTGTTTAAAACGGCGCCAAATGCAGTGAAGGCTGATCCATATTTATATTCTATGCTGGCGTTGGTCGATTCCATCAGAGTTGGTATGGCCAGAGAACGTAAGCTTGCTGCAGATAAATTGGTAGAAATCATGAAGGGGGCTGGATGAGCGCCTTGGCGGATAATGTTTGGATGTTGCGAACGGTTGCTGCTGCGCTTGGTGAAGATTTATTGAAGGACTTGGCTTTTGTGGGCGGCGCAACCACAAGCTTGTTTTTAGATGACGATCTGGCAAAAGAGCATGTCCGACATACTAAAGATGTGGATGTGATCGTCAACATTATTGGCCGTGCAGGCTGGTATCAGTTGCAAGAAAAATTGAGAAAATGCGGTTTTTCGGAATGCATAGATGCGGATGCGCCAGTTTGTGCAATGAAGTTGAAGACGGAAAAACTCAGGGTGGATTTTATGCCTGATGATGAAGGTATATTAGGTTTTTCCAATCGCTGGTATCGGCCAGCCTTGCGTGACGCTGCGTGGCGCTGTTTGCCGGGTGAGCCGGAGCAGAAAATACGTTTAATTTCACCACAATATTTTGTTGCAACCAAGCTTGAGGCATGGCTGGGGCGTGGCAATAATGATCCCCTTGGCAGCACGGATGTTGAAGATTTGCTTATATTGTTTGATGGGCGCAGCACAATATTTGATGAGCTGAATTCAGCCGGGCTGGAAATGCAGGGCTTTCTTGCAATGGAGTTGCATAAATTACTTAATAACCCGGGTTTTGATCTTGTGGTGAGGGGATGTACTCAAGATAGCGGGCGTGCTGAATTGATGTTTGAGAATATTGAGCGGTTTGTACAATTTCATCAGGAATGTCAACAAGGAGCAGCGCCCAAGGCGGAAGTAGAGCGATAAACCCGGGGGATTTGCAGACGCATGAAACGCGCCTGCAAATTCAAAATAATCAGGCGCCCATCGCCTGCAACATCGGCCGCGCCAGCGCACAGGCCGAGGCCAGCGTGGTTTCCGGTTCGTTTTGCGCCACGCCGGGCGCTTTCACCATCGGCGCAATTTCCACAATATCCGCCCCGCTCAGGGTGAATTGCGCGCACAGCGCTTGAATAATCTGCAGCGATTCTTCAACCGTCATGCCGCCATCTTCCGGCGTGCCGGTGGCCCCGGCCAAAGATTGATCCAGGCAGTCGATATCGTAAGAAATATAGATTTCCTCAACGCCCAGTTTGTGCAGATGCGCACAGATTTGCGCCGCCTGCTGCGCCGCGCCCAATTGGCGCGTCTCTTCACTCCAATATTGCACATGGCCGAAGGTGCTCTCCCAGTGCCCGCGCTCGCGTCCGCTGGCGCGGATGCCGATTTGCACCAGATGCTGCGGCGACGCCAGCCAGGGGAAAATCTGGCTGGTCCAGGTGCCAAAGCACAAATCAATCCCCAGCCGGGTTTGCAATAAATCGGTATGCGCATCGAAATGAATCAGCGCCGCGCGTCCGCCCGCCTGACGCGCTGCCAGCCAGGTGCGCACCATCGGATAGCTCACCGAATGATCGCCGCCTATCATAAACAGCTTGAGATGCGGCAAAGCCTGTTGCACATCGTGCGCCACCCGTTCCGCAATCGACAGCGGCGCCACCGGCAAATCTGCAGCGGCCTCGGCGGACAGGGTTGGATACAAGGCGGCGCGGCACGCCGCCAGCGTTTCCGTATTCAAATATTTATCGTGCAAGAGATGTGGAATCACACGCACATCGCCCAGATCCAGCGCTTGCGGCATATCCTGCGCCTGCAACATGGCCGAGCGTAAAAACAGCGGTCCCCAATTCGCCCCGCGTTGAATCCCGCCGCCGCAGTCAGACGCAATGCCCAGCACCGCGCAAGAAGCTTGCGCCAGATTGGCTTGCAAACCATCCAGCCAGGCTTGTCGCACCTGACCATTGGCCAGGGCAGCCGCGCCGAACAGTTTTTCCTGCAAAGCATTGCGCCGCTCGCGCCCGGTATGCACGGTGTACACGCCTTCACCCGGCGGGCACAGACATTGCGACAGGGTTTGCAGCAAGGGGGAGAGGGTGGTATTCATGAGCGCGGCCAGATGAGAGAAAATGAAATTTTAACGCGATGCCGCGTTTGCTGTCTGCATAGCAAAAAGCCGGGCGCGCAGCCCGGCTTTTTTGTGGATAGCGAACAGATCAGCTGATCGCTTGTGCCGATTTGCGGCGGCGCGCCAGCATGCCAAGCACGCCCAGGCCGGCCAGCATCATGGCATATGTTTCAGCTTCCGGCACAGGAGTGGAAATCATGAAGGAAACGCCGCCATTATTATCATTGTGCCAGTTATCAGCGATGAAGAAGCGCAGCGTGGTCGGCGCTGTCACATTGATAAATTGCGGGCCCAATTCCTGTGCTTTGGCAAAAGACAGTTCAGCGGAAGACCAGCGGCCATAATCGCCAACGGTTTTAACCTGATTAATATCGGTATTGCCGACTTCGTCATAGCGGAAAAAATTCATCCAGCCATTGCTGCAAGCGCCGCCTTGCGCATTGCAGTTCTGCACATTGCCCCAGGCATTCCAGGCGGTATGCGATGCGCCGCTGGTGGACGGGCTCAGAAAATCGATTTTATATTGGCCGATTTGGGTGGCTTGAAACAGCACCGGATTACGCAGGTGGGCTTCACGGTCAAACGGGCCGCCATTGTACCAGGCGTCCAGATTGACGATTTGCGATTCAGCGTGGGCAGCGCCAAAAGCGCTCAGACAGAGTGCAGCAGCCAGTAATTTCTTGACGATCATATTTACTCCATGAAAACAGTGGGGGGTAATCCGGCTGATAAAAGCCGGAATCATTTTCAGCTTGATAAAACATGTTTGCGCAACATTTGCCGGACAGACGCGGAATATAGCGTTCTGCAGCAGTAAATAAATAATGTATTTACTGAAGAAATATTTATTCAGGCAATATGCAACCATCGGCTTGTAATAAGCCGGGAAATACAGCTTTGCGAAAGAAAATTCAGGTTGTATTTTTAAAACGCACGACATCCATAAAAATGCCGCAGCATCTGTGCGGGAGATTTATAGAGTAATACAGGGATGCAAACTGCAAGGGGCAAACCTGATTGTCTGGCTTTTTGTTGAGACGTGCTTTATTGCACTCGGGAAATTATAAGGAATTGATTGCCGTAAAGCAAGCAGGTTTTTCAAAAAAACGTCAAAGCGCTTGCATCAAGCGGGCGGCGCCGCTTGATGTGCAGATCTGCGCATATCAGCTTTGCTGCGCCAGGGTTTCGACCCGGCACGGCGCGAGCGGTTCGCGGCATTGCGCCTCAATCGTCCCGGCGCCGGGCCAATTCAGCGCTTGCAGCGCGCTGCCGCACACCAGTCCCTGGCAAGCGCCCATGCCGCAACGGCGCTGCATTTTGGCGCTTTTCCACTCGTGATGCGGGCGTAAAGCCGCCAGCGGCACGGCTTCGCAACGGCAAATCAGGGTGTCATCCTGCGCTAATTGCAAAACCTCCGGACGCAGCGCAAACGCCTGCGCCAAGCGGGCGGCAAATCCCTGCCAGCGCAGGCGCTCTTTCTGCAAGGCAGGAGCGCCCGCGCCTGCCAGATCGCCAGCGGCAGCCAGGCCGGCAATCCGGCCTTCAATGCGCGCCTTATCCATACCGCCCACGCCACAGGCTTCACCCACACACCAGATCCCGGCTTGGCTGGTGTTTTGCAAAGCATTCACCCACACCGCTCCCTCATGCAAAGCGCAATCCAGCGTGTGCGCCAGCCGCGTATTCGGCAATAAGCCAAAGCCGCAGGCCAGATAATCGCAAGCGATTTGATAGCGGGCCTGGCCGGCCTGAATGGTGATGGATTGCAAACGCCCTTGCGCATCGCCATGCGCCGCCAGCACATAAGAGGCGCTGCGCCAATTTTCGCGCAGCGCTGGCCAGCCTAAACGCAGCGCTTGCGCCAATTTGCCTGGCGTGGCCAGCAGCCCCGCCGCAAAGCCGGCCAGCTGGCGCCAGCCGCATTGTTCTGCGATGAAGACAATGTGCGCGCCGCGTGCGCGCAAGGTAGCCGCCACCGCCAGCAGCAGCGGGCCGCTGCCGGCCAGCGCGATCCGCTTGCCCGCCACCGGCCAGCCGCCTTTGGCCAGCGCCTGCAAACCGCCCAGACCGCTGACGCCTTGCAAAGTCCAGCCCGGAAAAGGCAGCAGTTGTTCGCACGCGCCGCTGGCTAAAATCAATTTTTCACACTGCAATTCGAGCGCCTGGCCCGCGCCCAGGCGCGCCTGTGGATCTGCCGGCGCATGCGCTGCGCTTTGCAATAAGAGGCTGTGGCGATCCGCCGCGCGCTGGCTGGCGGCTTGCGCCCGCACCACCTTGCAGGCCGGATACCAATCCAGATTCGGCAATTGCTGCAAAGCTTGCCAACTCTGGCGCGCCGCCGCATCGCCTTGCGCATCCTGCAGCGCGCCGCGCCACACCTGGCCGCCGGGGGCGGGATTGTCATCCACCAGCGCCACCGTGCCGCCGTGCGGCAACAAGGCGCGCGCCGCGTGCAAAGCCGCCGCCTGCCCGCCCGGCCCGGCACCAATCACCACCACTTGATAATGCCTTTGCGCCAGCGCCGCAGGAAGCGGAGCAGCGCCTGCCCAGGGCTGCGCTGTCGCGGGCGCCGTGTCATGTCCCGCCTGCCGGATTTGCATGCCGGGCGCACATAAAGTCTGGCAAGCCAATTGCTGTCCCGCGCCATTGATCTCCACCCGGCATTCCTGACAGATTCCCATGCCGCAGACAGGCGTGCAGCGGCGCCCATCCGGCGCAATGCGCGTCACGCCATCGGCATGGATGGCCAGCGCCGCCGCCACCGTTTGCCCAGGCATGACTTGATGCGGACGTTGATTGATAAAAATCTCAAATGGCCCGTTCATGGCGGCCTCCTGCACAGGGGAGAAATAAAAACAGCCGGCGGCTGTGACGTCATCTGCTTCAAGCCGCCAGCGCTGGCGCCAGCGCATCAAAGCGCGCCGGCGCATAGTCTTGCGGATTCAGCTCGCATGGCAGCTGCATGATCTGCGCCGCCAGCAAATGCGCGCTGGCCGGGGCGGTGGTCACGCCCAGACCCTCATGTCCGCAAGCCAGCCACAAACCGGGGTGGCGCGGATGCGGCCCCAGCAAAGGCAGCCCATCCGGGCTGGCGCAACGCACCCCGCTCCAACAGCGGATAATATTCAGCTGCGCCAATTGCGGCAAAAAGCTGCACGCCAGGCGCAACATCTGTCCCAGCAAAGCATGATTCAAACTGCGCTCTTGCCGGTCATATTGACGCGAAGAGCCGATCATCATTTGCCCGCTTGGGCGCGGCTGCACATTGAAGGCGACAGAATCGCCGCTGCTGGCGTGCGCATTTTTGATATACGCCAATTCCACCAACTGATGCCGCACCCAGCCCGGATAGCGGTCAGTAATCGCCAGCATGCCTTGCTTGGCGCGCAAGGGCAGTTCCGGGGCCAATTGCAATACCCCCATGCCATTCGCTAACACTACCTGGGCCGCATGAATCTGACTGCCATCGGCGCATGCCACCCCGATCGCGCGCGCCGGTTGCGCCGCATCCCATAACAGCTTGACCGCCTGTCCCTGGCGCAGACGCAAACGCGGGCCGCTGTGCGCCAACAGCCAGCTGACGCTTTTCGGCGCATACACAATGCCGTCATCGCACACCCGCAAACCGCCCGCCAGACCATGGCGCAATTGCGGCTCGGCCTCACGCAAGGCGGCCTCATCCAACAACTCGCACGCCACGCCATGCGCTTGCAACAGCTGCGCCTTGGCGCGCGCGGCCTGCATTTCTTCCGCATCAGCGGCAATCCACAGCGTGCCGCAGCGGCTGTACTCATGCGCTTGCGGGTCTTGCGCTGTCCACTCGCGCCACAGCGCGCAAGACCAGGCGCTCAAGGCCAACTCCGCCGGGTTGTCATCCATCACCACCAAATGCCCCATACCGGCGGCGGTGGCGCCTTGATTACCGCAACTGCCGGCCTCCAGCAGCAGCACATCCGCACCCAGCGTGGACAAACGCTGCGCCAGCGCGGCCCCAATAATGCCGCCGCCCAGCACCAGCACATCCGCCGTGGCGCGCTGCGCGCTCATGGCCGCAAACCCCAGCACAGCGGGTCGTTTTCATCCAACAGCAATTCCCCGCGCAAATTGATGTGCGCGCTGCCCCGGATCGTGGGACGGATCTTGCCATCTTCAAGCGCGACATACGAGGCGTTGAACACGCTGCCGGTAATGCTTTGCTGGCGCCACCAGTCGCCCGCCGCCAGCTTGCCATCCGCCGCCAGACAAGCCAGCTTGGCGCTGGTGCCGGTGCCGCAGGGCGAGCGGTCATACGCCTTGCCGGGACACAGCACAAAATTGCGGCTGTCCGCCGCGCTCAAGCCCAGATCCGGCGCGCCGAATAACTCGATATGATCGATTTCCGCGCCATCCGCACCGCACACGCCTTGCGCCTTGAGCGCCTGCCGCACGCGCCAACTGTAATCGGTGAGCGCCTCCACATTCTCCAGCGCAATGCGCTGGCCATGTTCAGCAATCAGGAAAAACCAATTCCCGCCCCAGGCCACATCGCCGCTCACCATACCGATGCCCGGCACATCCACTTGCAGCGCATGATGCAGACGGTAGGCCGGCACATTGCGCAAAGTGACGCTGCGGTCAGCGTGCAATTCGACTTGCACCACGCCCACCGGGGTGTCGATCTGATGTTGGCCGGCCTGGATTTTGCCCAGAGCGGCGAGGGAGGCGATTACGCCTATCATGCCGTGTCCGCACATACCGAGATAGCCGGCGTTATTGAAAAAAATCACGCCAAAACTGCATTCCGGCGCATGCGCTTGAGTCAACAGCGCACCCACCAGCACATCCGAGCCGCGCGGCTCGCACACGATAGCGCTGCGGTAATGGTCGAAATCCTCGCGCCAGCGTGTGACGCGTTCGGCCAGAGGTCCGTCGCCCAGATCGGGGCCGCCGGACAGCACCAGACGGGTCGGTTCGCCGCCGGTGTGGGAATCAATAAAAGTGATGGTTTTCATAAGCACAGAATAGCAAGCAGACGGTTTGCCGTCTTGCCGGAATGTGGCCAGACGTATGACGAATTCTGCATAGATTTTGTGCCTGTGTGCGAGCTTCTGTGCACTGCTGGCGGGATTTTTTTCGCGCCGCCGGCTGGGCGGCGCAAGGCAGGGGGCTTACTTCTGATGCGCCTTGATTTGCTGCACCAGCCAGATGCCGGCCTTGGGATAATGGTCGCTGAACAGCTCCAGATCTTCCGCCTGCATGATTTCGAGCCGGCCCTGGCACTCGGTTTGCGCATCCGCCGGCGTCAGCGCGCGCAGATGGGCGTTGACGGCGGCAAAGATTTGCTGGCGCTGCGGATTGCCAGCGTCTTGCAGCGCTTTCAATTCAGCCAGCGGCAATTGATTCAGCTTCCAGCTCTGCCAGGCTTGCTGCAGCGCTGAAGCATGCGGACTTTTCATTTCCGCGCAAGCCGGCGCAAACGCGGCATATTCAGTCAAGGCGAATGCGGCGCACTGCGACGGCGCATTGCAAGCAGGCATACCGGTCGATCCTTGCGCCGGGGAAGTAAGCGCGAACAACAGACTGCTGGAAAGAAGAATCGACACAAGACGCATATGCACAGCTCCAAAGGTTGAAAGTGCGCGTATTGTAGGGAGAGTGCGGGGGCAGGGGAATGGCTTCTGAGTAGAGTGCAAATTCCAGCAGCGGCGCAGCTGCAGCCGCGCCGCCCGCCAAGCTTACTCCAGCGTCACATCGCCCTCCAGCGGATGGGCTTCAAACAGCAAGCCGCCGTCAGCCGCCGCGCGCGCAGGCAAAATGCGCCCGCCCTGTTTCACCAGGGCCCCAGGCGCGCCGTGCAGCTTGATGCTCAAGGGCCGCGCATAGCGCCGGCAGGCGTCTGACTGTGCGGCAAAGCCCAAGATCAGCGCACGTTCGCCGGCTTGCAGCGGGGCCAGCGGGCAATGCTGACGCGCCATGGCGTATTCCAGCACATCGCTGACTGTCCCCACCCACAAGCGCCCGGCTTGCTGCAATGCTTGCAGCTGGTCTAAATGGGCGCGGTATGGCGCCAGCGGCACAGATTCGTAATATTCATCTTGCACCGAATGGAATACGCGGATGCCCCAGCCGCCCAGCTCCAATGTGTCGCGCAACAAGCCTTCCAGCGAAGCCGGATTGCCGGCAGCCTGATCGGCTGCGGCGTACACCTGGAAGCGCAAGCGCAGCGGGTCTTCAATCTGCGCCGGGTTCACGCCATTTGCCTGCCAGTAATTCGGTGTGCGCGAGCCGAGATATTGCCCGCGCATTTTCAGGTAGCGCAACTGCTCTTCGCTGGCGACATCATAAGGAAAGGCAAAAAAGCGCATCTTATAGCCGCCCAGTTTTTGCTCCACCATGCGGGTTGATTGCAGAATTTCCAGATCATTGCCGCCCCATTTCTTCCAGGCCCAATCCGCATCCAGCGGGTGGCCATGGTCCCAGGAATGGTTAAACACCTCATGCCCGCGTGCGATGAAGGCGCGCAAATTCGGCCAATGCGGCGACCAGGCTTCATCGCCGCAAGCGCCCGGCATCACGCCGAACGCCGCACTCAGCCCGCGCGCCGCCAATTCGCGCTCTCCCAGCAATTGCCCGGCGTCATTGCTCCAGCCGCAATAATCATCAAACAGAATTGAATAGGCCGCAGCCGCATCGCCTTTCCAGTTTGTCACCTGCGCCCGGGCGCTGGCGCTGAAACGCGGCGACAACATGCGCCAGGCCCCGCTTTGATCTTGCTCTGGCGCGCTTTGCGTCCACCAATTCGCCTGATACAGCCGGCCATTCTGGTGTGCGCGTTGGCCCGCCAGATACACCTGTCCGGCCTGCCATGCCGGCGCCGCAGCATCCTGACTGGCGCCTGGCCAGTGGCCGAGCCAGGCTTCGCTCTCGCTGCACAAATCGCCCTGGCATAAACGCACCACAAATTGATTGATTCCCGGCCCCGCCGCCGCCGCGCAGCCGGCCTGCTGCATCTGCTGTGCGCCGGCCTCGGTTGGCAATACGCCGTGGCAGACCTCGACCCCGTTGCGCAGTAATTGCCAGCGTTGGGCCGGCGCACCCCACCATTTCGTCCACCCAATTTGCAGCAGACTGCCGGAAGAAAGCCCGTGCGTATCCACAAATTGAATCTTGGCCTGTCCCGGCGTCGCTTCATTCCATTGCAAGCGGTCTAATCCGGCCATGAAAAAAGTGTGCGCTTGCGGCTCATGTTCGCGTTCTGCGCGAAACAGCGCAAAACTTTGCGTCTTGGCTTGCCAACCTTGCAAACGCCGCGCCTGATCCTGGGGGCCAAGGCCGCTCAATGGCGTGTCATTTGATTGCATGCCGTGCATATGTTGCAGATGCAAATTGCCGCCTGTTGCGGCAGCGATGCCGGTGGCGCCATGCTGCAAGCTGTCCACCACATCCGGCCCGCCGTGGCCACGGATGCTGAGCGATTGCGCAAACGTCAGACTTTGCGCGCTGAGCGGCAATTGATAGCTGAAACTGCGGCCATCGACACTGACTTGCACATGGAGTTGTCCCGCCCGTTCCTCTTGGCTCAGGCGGTAAGGCTTGCCGTTCAAGCTTGCGCCCGCCGGGCCGAATAAGCCGGCGCGGTCATAACCGTCCACAATGATGCCGCTGCTGGCGGAAGTGAAGGCCGCTGCCGGCAAAATACTGAGCAGACCGACAGATGCTGCGCAAAGGCGCCAGGCCTGAGCGCGCTGCCGTGTTCCTGATTGATGCATGATTGTCCCCTTGATTATGGCGACCCGGCGCATGTGCGCCTGGTCTTATCTGCGTGCGCCGCCGTATGCCGGGCGGCGCGGGGATTTTGGCATGATAATACCAATATGTAAATTGGTATTTGTTTGGTAATGCATTGGTTTTAATGTGGCGCAGGCTGGATGATGCGGCGGGAGCAGGCCCTGCCGCTGCAATGAAAAACCCCGCACGCGCTGCGGACAGCGGGCGCGGGGCAGAGAAGGGCTGTAGAGGGACAGTGCGGATATGCGGGGGAACAGGCTTATTGGCCGATTCCGGAGAGGAAATCTTTACGCGCCTGCAAGGCAGTGTCTGTGAAATCAGTGAACAAACCATCCACCCCCAGCTGGTAAAACTGCTTGTATTCGGCCAGCGGGTCATTGTTCAAGTTCGCCGTCAGGCGCCGCTTTTCATTGCGGAAGGTGTAAGGGTGCACAAACAGGCCGGCCTTATGCGCATCTTCCAGCAGGCTGGTGGGGGCTTGCATGCTGGCGTCGGCCCAATTCACTTTGCCATCGCCATTCACGTCCTTGGCTTTGCCGTCAGCGCCAAGCTGTCCCTTGACCGGGATCAGATATGGTTTCCAGGGGCCGATGCCATCCGCATAAGTCTTGATTTCGGCCAATCCGGCTGGCGTCACCATATCGGCAAAGCCGCGCTTGTCTCCGCTCAGATGCCAGTCATAGGGACGGTCATATGGTGCGGCGTAAGTCAGTTTGCCGCTGCTTAAATCCACATCGTCAGCGTCGATCAATTGCACCATTTTCACTTGCACGCCGAGTTGGCGCAGGCGTTTCAAGCTGCCCGGTTCAAAGCTTTGCACAAAGATTGGCGCCTCTTTGCCCATCCAGCCGGCGGCTTGCAGCGTTTGCGCCAGTTTTTCTTCCAGCGGCAGACCGAGCGCGCGGTGAAAGCTGGGGTTTTTGGTTTCCGGGTACAGCAAAATCGGGCGCGCCGCAGTCGATTTGGCTTTCACCAGATCAATCAATTCCTGCAGCGTGGGGATTTTGTACAAGCCATTGAATTGCTGTGGCCGCTCGGCGTCAGTGCTGATGCCGCCCAGGGTTTTGATTTCCGCCAGCGTGAAATCAGAGGCAAACCAGCCTTCCTGCTGTTCGCCATCGACGCTCATTTTGCGCTTGCGGCTGGCGAATTCAGGGCGGTTGGCGACATCGGTGCTGTACGCCAGATTCGGATCATGGCGCGCAATCAGCACGCCATCCTTGGTGGACACCAGATCCGGTTCAATCGCATCCGCGCCCAGTTCGATGGCGCGCACAAAGGCTTCCCAGGTGTGTTCCGGCAAATATCCCGACGCGCCGCGATGCGCAATCACCAGCGGGGTTTGCTGATTCAAGCTTTTCAGTGCGGCGCTTTTTTGCTGGCTGCCGCTTTGCGCCGCCGGCGTGACTTGCGTGCTGCCGCCGCATGCGCTCAAGCTGGCGGCGAAACTGGCCGCAAGCAAGGCGGCAAAAATGGTGCGTTGAGGTGTCATGATGAAATGATGAGCTGCGGAAATGCGCACATCATGGCAGTGGCTTATTTCATCCGGATGACGGCAGAGTTTGGATTTTGGCGGGTGGGGGAAATGTGCTATGTTGGTGAATGGATAGAATCGACTGAGGCGATTATGAGCACCGCAAATCATCGGATAACTTTGCACTTGGATGCAGAGATGAATGGACGCCTTGAGCGTTTGGCTGATGTCCAACAGCGCCCGGCTTCAGGCTTGATGCACGAGGCGATCAGCCAATATGTCGAGCGTGAAGAAAAGCGCGAAACATTCCGTCAAGACGCACTGCAAGCCTGGGAAGATTTTCGCAGCAGCGGTTTGCACGTGAGTGCGGAAGAGGCGGATGCCTGGTTGGCTGAATTGGAGCAGGGCAAGGATAGCGAGCCGCCTGTATGCCACGTTTGATCTGGTCGCCTGCAGCGTTGCAGGATATGCAGCGACACTACCGTTTCCTTGCCAATAAAGATGTTGCCGTGGCTAAGCGCGCCATCCGCGCACTGCGGGCCGGGGTCAACATCTTGAGTCACCAGCCGGAGATGGGCCGGCAGATTGACAATTTACCTGCAGAATTCCGGGATTGGTTGATTGATTTCGGCGCCAGTGGCTATGTGGTGCGCTATAGGGGCGGGCCGGAGATAATAACTTTGCTCCGGGTTCGGCATCAGCGGGAAGCCGGTTTCTGACACGCGGATCAGCTGTATTCGACAGTCAGTGAGAGCACTCGGTGATTGGCTGCTTGTTGCTGTGGCATATAGCGATTAGTCGGGTTGCTCCTTTTGTCGGCAAAATCTTGAGCAAGCCCCGGTTTTGGCGCTTACTCCGCGTTTTGTCCCGCCGCCCCATCTTGCATACTGCCTGTGTGAAAAAGGCGGGGAGCGCGGCGATGCATGACTGGCATGATTTTGAAGACTGGAAGCAAATCACCACCAATCTGACGGTGGCCGAGGGGCAGTTGTTTGCCTTTGACGCGCTGCTGGAGCGTCTGCGCATGCGGATTGCCGCCGCCAGCTGGATTGTGTTTGCGCTGGCTTTAGCTGCCTTCACCCTGGCCTTGCCCATGCTCTTGCACATGGTGCGCAGCATGAGCATGCCGGCGCAGCCGGCGCCGCTGATCGCCACCGCGCCATTGCAAGCGCAGACCCAGGCGGGGCCGCCCGGCGCTGCTGCGCGCACGGCGCAAACCCGCAGCGCAGCCCTGAATGCGCCAGCGCAAATGACTTCACCTGTCCCCATGGCTGAAAGCGCAGCGCAGTATGCCACGCCGGCCTGGTTGGATTGGGTGCCGGCGCTGCTTTTGCTGTGTTTGTTCGCCATGGCGTCCACCCTGGTTTATTTGCATCGTTTGCGCGAATTGCGCGCCGATGTGGCGTTGTCGCGCGCAGCGCAGGAAAGAGCGCGGCGCTTGGTGTTGAATCGTGACTTATTGAATGGGGAGGCGAGCAAATGGCTGTCACCGAAATCGACTTGAAAACCCTGGCCGCAACCAACCGCGCCAGCCGCCAGGCTTTGCAGGAATATCAGGAACGCGCCGGCGGCCTGGGCCGGCAACATCACCTTACCCTGGCCGGTCTGGCCGGCGGTCTGGGCGGTTTATGCCTGGCCTGGGGCTTGGCGCAAGCCTTGCAATTGCCGGCGCTGGTGCTTTCCATTTTGCTGTGCGCCTGCGGCGTGATCATCGCCGTGCTCTTGCAAATGCACAGCTTGCGCGGTCATCGCGCCACCATGCTGGAGCAAAACCGCGAGCAATTACAGGAAGTGCTGGCGCGCATCCGCACCCTGCCCAAATCCACCCCGCAAGACATCCGCGATGAAATGTGGGCGCTGGTGCGGCATCTGAATGAACAGGCTTTCGCCTGGCGCACCGAGCTGCCATCCGAGCGCATCGAAGCGGTTTTGCAGCAACAGCAGCAGGAAGATTTGCCGGCCTGGGCTGATCCGCGCGTGCGCATGTTGCAGCCGAGAGCGGCGTGAGCGCACTGGTTCTGTAAAACTATTGTCGGCTATGTTTCATTATTTTTGGTTGATATTTTTTATAATCGAAAAGAGTTTGCATGGAGAAAGTAGATAAATCCGTAGTTAACAGAAGTTTTTCCGCCACGGTTGAGCATTATCAACAGCTGAGGCGTATTGCATACCAGATTACCGAGAAGAACTTTCATGCGCTTGGCGTGAAGCTGCAAGAAATCAGCTATGGCAATGCAGTTGAAGGCGATCAGTGGAGCAAGAAGTGGGCAGCACATGAAAAGCAGGCAAGCTGGAGCTGGGTTGCAGCTTACGATAATTATCAGGCTAAAAATGCATGTAAAAGATTTGATGCAGCACTGTTTTCAGGTGGATGCTTATGCGCGCTCTGCTATGGCGTGCCGACCAAAAAGAAATTGAGCTTGAAAATTCATCTATTGGCGCGCAATCCGCTTGATAATCCTCTTTCGGGCCATACACTGACGATTATCCTGTTTGCTGCGTTCGCATATGCCCGCCTGTTAGGATGTAAAGAAGTCTTGTTGTGTGAGCCGATGAATGAGCGCTTGGCTGGAAAATATCAGGAGCGGGGTTTTTCCCCTCACAGGAACCGCATGGGCGTGGTCACATATTTGTCAGCGAGGTTGAGTTATGACTGAGGAAGAATTGAAGCAGTGGATGGAAAAAAACATGTCGGGATTACAGCAGGATTTGGCCAGGTTGCAAGGATTGGATGCTGATCTGACAGAAATTGCCGGTAACAATCCTATTCTGCACGGGCCAAAAGATGAATTGTCTTTCCATCGCTTGATGAAAGAAGTACGAGGGGAATCTGATCATGAAGAAAAATGAGATTGACGAAGTCAGGTCAATTGAAGAGGCGCATGCAAGGTTGAAAAATATGGAAGGAAAAATCATGCATGAACTGAATTTTTTGCTCATGCAAGTGCGAACGGAGCAGTATGCAGAAGAAGTAAAACAAGTTACTCTAAAACAAAAGTAAATTTTCGCAGCAGCGACGCCTTCAGCAAATGTGAAGGCGGTATTGCAAGTCGCAAAATCCTGAACTCAATCCAAACACGGCCCCGCCGTTTCCCCCAAAAACAGCACCGGCTGCCACAGCACCTGCAAACTGGCGGGGGCGGCGCCGTCCAGCAGGGCCAGCATCATTTCCACCATTTTGACGCCGGCGCGCGCAGGTTCCGGCTGGTGCACCGTGGTCACGTTATAACCGGCCAGCGAATCTTCCATTTCCCCCCACACCACCAGCGACACTTCTTTGCCGATTTCCACCTTGGCGTCGAGCAGGGCGCGCATCACGCCTACGCCGGACATATGATTGTCCACAATGATGGCGGTCGGGCGCTGGTGTTTTTCGAGCAGCATGCGCGCTGCTTTGTAGGCGCTGCGGCGGTCGATGGTGTTTTCCAGCAAAAACGCCGGCTCAGGCTCATGCCCGCCCTGGCGCATTGTGTGCAGGAAGCTGTCATAGCGCTGGCGCGCAAAATTCATGTCCAGCGGCGCCGAAATCAAAGCGATTTTGCTGTGTCCCAAGGCCAGCAGGCGGTTCACCGCCAGCCGCATCCCGGCTTCATTGTCATAATCAAACCAGGCGTATTCCTCATCCATTTGGGTGCGCCCGTGCGCCACAAAGGGCAGGCCGGATTTCAGCAGCAGGCTGATGCGCGGATCTGTGATGCGGGTGCGCCCCACCACCAGACCATCCACGCGCCGGCTTTGCACCAGCCGTTCATAGGCGGCGAATTCTTTATGCGAAGGCACGGGCGATAAGACCAGGCTCATTTGGCGCGCATCCAGCGTTTCCGACATGCCGCCGACGATTTCCATAAACATCGGGTCGCTTAAATCATTCGGCTGCAGCGGGTAGATGATGCCAATCACATTGGTGCGCCCGACCGCCAGACTGCGCGCCATCGGATTCGGACGGTAGCCTGCAGCCTGCGCTGCCGCCAGCACGCGTGCGCGGGTGCGTTCCGAGACTTCCGGATAGCCATTCAAGGCGCGGCTGACCGTGGTTTCAGAAATGCCCAGGGTTTTGGCAAGGTTTTTCAGATTCATCGCGTTTCATGGTAAAGCCGGGTGGATCGCGCAATGATACCTGTTTCCCTGGCAAGGGGTGGCATGCCGGCGTCCGGCGCGCACAAAAAAAGAGGCGCTTGCCTGGAGCGGCAAGCGCCTGCATAAAGGCGCGATGCGCCTGTCGCCGAGTCAGCCCATGTACCCCAACACGGGCCGACGTACTCGAAACAGCCCAAGCCCAAGCCGGGCTTGAATTGCCTCAACCGGCGCCTGCAAAACAGGCGCCTGACCAGGGCCGGACCATGCAAACCCGGCCCCCGGTTTCCTGCCAGGCGCGTACAGCGCCCTTCAAACTGTCATGCGGCGCATCGTTGCCGCATGCGCGCGATCACCACCAGGCTTCGACTTGCACGCCGACGGTCGAACCGTTATTCGCCGTGCCGAAAGTGCCGTTGGCGATGCCACGGTTATCCGCGCCGCGCGCGGCGTCATTCCAGCGGGCGTAGGTGTAGTAAGCGCGCAGCACCGGACGCGACCAGAAGCTGTTGCCGGCGGAGAGTTGCGGCGCAATCGTGAACTTGGTCAGATTGCGGCTCGGCATGCCGTCTTGCTTGACGTTGTCATGGCCGACTTCCATCGCCAGGCTCATATTGTCAGCAAAGTGGTACACCGGGCGCACGCCGATCGAGGTCCATTTGCTGTGCTTGCCGGAAATTTTCTTGTCTTCATACACAAACGTGCCCATGGCCGACCATTGGCTGCCGGACGGTTGCACCTGAATCTGTTCCACCAGACGGAACACGGAATCATCTTTGCCCGCATCAAAATTGATGCCGCCGGTGCCCACGCCGCTGCCTTTGCCATACGCCAGGCTCAGCTTATTGAAACCGCCCCACAGATTGCCCTGGGTGTGCATCAAATTCAGCAAATAGCCGCTGGCCACGTCTTTGGCGTTGCTGCCAACGCGTTTTTGGTTGAATTGCACGCCGACTGTCAGTTCGCCATCCGGATTGGTCTTGATGCCGGAGAAACGCACATCGTGCGCAAAGCCGGTGCGGCGGGTGTCGTCGTAAGCGGTGGTGCGCAAAATCGCATACGCCAGCTTGGCGCCGCCCAGATCAATGTTTTCAATCCCGGCGCCAGGACCGGTGTTGGCCCAGAAATAGTAGTCGCTGATATGCACATCATGACGGTCGTAATAGCGTTTGCCGACCCATGCTTTGGCCTTGGCCAGTGCGCCGGAACCGATGTTTTCCGCCACCACATTCATTTCGCGGAAAGCCGGTTTGGTGTCTTCCCAATCGTGTTCCTGATTCACTGCGAAAGCCACCAGGGTGTTGATGCGCATGGTCATGCCGTTGCTGGCTTTGAAGGCTTCGCCGCCGAATTTCAATTCGCCATAGGTTTCGCACTCATTGCCCAAGCGGAATTTGGAGCTGGCGCCATTCAAACCGAAGCAAGCTTCTTTGCCGCCATCGCTGCTGGTGCCGAAACCGGAGCGGAAATAGCCGCCGAAATCGATAGGCAGGCCGGCGTTAGCGTATGCGCTCAGGGCCAGCAGCAGGGCTGCAGGCAGACTTTTTTGCATCATTTTTTTCATCTTCATTCTTCCCAAGGTCTGGATGGTTATTTTTCATCGGCTGGCGCCGGGAATGTGTTGTCTTTGGCAATCCCGGCCTGTGTCCCGCGCAGGGAGCGATGGCTGATTGCGCTGCATGAACCGCTGGCTTGATGTAGTTTCAAGACATGTTTTAAGGGTTTGATTCATGTAGTTTTAATTCATTCCGGTTGCCATTCTGGCATATGGATATAGAAAAAACCATACTCAAAGCGCTTTAAGTCCGAAATTTTTTTGCATTACCAGTGGAGGCCTGTTGCTTTTATGCAAAAAACAGATGTCAAGCATGATGCATGTAATCAAACTACATGATATTTGACTACATGCGCTACAATCGCCGCCATGCCACTTTCAGGAGAACCCCATGCCCGCCCCGACACTGCTTAAACCATTGCCCGCCGTTTTACTTGCCGCTGCGCTCAGCTTCAGCACTGCCGCCTCAGCCGCCAGCCCGGTCAATTTTCTGTATGAAATTTGCGCCCAATGCGCGCCTGGCGATGTGTTGTGGAGTGAGGGCGAGTTTGATCAGATCCGGCGCGTGCCGGCAGAGGCCGGCGCGCTCGCCACGCCGGCGCGCAAAATCGATGGCGCGGCCCTGGTTCCCGCTTTGATGCAAGTGCAAGCCGGCGGCAAACCCTGGCTGGATGCAGAAGCTGCGCAACGCTTGGCGCAGGCCGTGGCGGCCTATCTGGCGCAAGATCAAGCACAGCGGGATGGCGTCTTTTTGCTGACCGTGAAAAGCGCCGGCGGTTTTATCGCCAATCGCAACGGCGTCAGTGGCCGCGTGTTTGCCGACGCCGGCGGGGTGCATCTGATTATCGGCGAGAGCGGGGTGGATTTCATCAGCGCTTACCGCGCCACCCGCATGCAGCGCGCCTTTCAATTCGGCAGCCGGCAACAGGCCTCGAATGTGCGTTTAAGCTCACCCTGGCAGCACAAGGGACGCGCTGACTGGCTCTACATCCCCTTGCAGGAAACGCGCCAGGCTGCGCCGGCCCCCTTGAGCGTGGTTCCGCTTGCCGCGCCCGCCGCAGTCGCCCCCGCCGCAGTCGCGCCGCCAGTGCGCGATGAGAAATTTTATGCAGAGCAGGAAATGCGTTTAAAGAGTTTGAAGCGCATGCGTGAGCAGGGCTTGTTGACGGAAGAGGAATACCAGGCCAAGCGGCGCGTGATTGTCGAGCAGCTGTAAGCGCGGGCCGCCGCAATCAATCCGCAGCGCACTGCAGGGCTTTGCCTGCGCCTTTGCCGCCCGGCTGGCGCTCATCCGGGCGCCGCAGCCATAAGCTGCTGGCCCAACCGCTTTGCAGCACGCCGTCTTCGGCGCGCGTATAACAAATCCGCCACCAATCGCCGCTATATTGTCCGCTGCGCCAGACCGCCAAGCCGGCGGGCAGGGTGGCGATGCGCGGCGCGCTGGTCGCTGGCGCGCTGCGCAGATGCAATCCTTGATGCGTGACATACCAGCCGCCAGCGCTGGCGGCGCGCGGCGGCGGCGTGAGCGGCGCGCTGGCGGGCGGCGCATCTTCCTCGCGCCAGGCTTGCGCCGCTTGCAGCACCAGCCAGCTGCACAACATACTCACCGCCAGCAATAGCGCGCCATTCGCCATGGTCGGCTGACGCCACCAGCGGCGCGGGGTGGTCAGCGCCAAGGCAGGAAACGCCAGCAGCAAGCCCAGGCTGATGCACAGCAGTGGCGTAAACCAGGCAACGCCGCCGGAGAGGGGATAGAAAATAGTCGGATTCATGCCGCTTCCTTGCAGGCGTTGCCGCTGTGCTGTCCCAATTGCAAGATATACGGCCCGACTGCCAGCAAGGCGCCGGGCGCACACTGAGCTTCTTGCGCCAGCGCTTGCGCATGGCCGCCATTTTCCTGCAAGACAAACAGCGCTTGTTCCGGCGCACCGCGCGTGACACAAAAGCCGCCATCCTGCACCCGCAAATCGAACGCATGACGTGACAGACCGATGCGTTCAGCGCTGCATCGCTGCTGCGCCTGGGTGCAGGCGGCGCGCTGCAAAATGCGTAAAGCCGCCAAGCCTTGTTGCTGCCGCCCGAAACGCAGACTTTCACCGGGGCGCAAAATTTGCTGCGGGGTTTGGGCCAGCCACAGCAGGGCCGAATATTGCTCTTGCATGGCAGGCGGCGGCGCTTGCAAATGCAGCGGCGCGCCGGCTTGCGGCTCCAGCCGCGCCGGCAAACTCAGTACGCTGCATTGCCCCGCCTGCCAGGCTTGCAGCGCGCCATCGGCCTGCACGCGCAAATGCAGCAGGCCGGGGCCATGGCTCATGAGGCGCATGCCGGGGCCGAAAAATAAATCCAATTGTGCGATTCCGGCATGTTGATAGCAGGCGAGACGCGGCAGCGCCAATCCGCGCAACAGCACGGGGATGCCGGCCTGGCGTTGCGGCAAAATGGTGGCGGCGTCATGCGCGCTGAAACCGGCCAGCCCGGCCAATCCTGTCCCGTTATCAGGGGACGCGGCAGGGCGCCGGGCAACGCTGTGTGTGCGCGGCGCATCGGTTTGCGCAGTGCGCACAGACAGCTGCAATGCCTGCGGCGAAGCGCAGGCTTGGGCTTGATCGCGCAATTTCCACACCAAGGCTTGCGGCCCGCTGCCGCTTGCGGGCGCCGCAGCAGCGCACGGCTGGCGCGGCGCCGTTTGCGCCGGCTTGCACGCGGCCAACGCTGGCCCCGGCATGCTGGCAGCGGCGGGGGCCGGGGTGGCGCGCGGCGTGCGCGGCGCGTTCTGGCGCGCAGTTTGCACGCTGGCGTGCTGCTGCCGCGCTTGCAGCCACAGGCTGCGCACCTGTCCTGCTTCTACGCCGGCGCGGTTGCCGCATGCTTGCAGCAACCATTCGCGCGCGCCTTGCTGAGTGATCTGAAACACCTGCGCCGGCTCGGCCTGCAGCTGCAATTCGCCCTCTTCCTGCAACAGCAGCAGCGAGCCGCCGAACGCCGCCGGCCACAGCGGGCTGCATAAGCTGTTGTCATCCGCATGCGCCCCCAGCAGGCACAAGCGCTGATCGCGCCACAGCGGGCCGCAATCCTGCCAATGCATGCGGTCAAGAGAGAGCGCCAGCTGGAATTGCGCCGGCTCTTGCGGGCCGGGCAGATACAGGGCGTGGCCGAATTGCACCCCGAGCTGATGCGCTTGCAGGCGGCTGTCGGCGCGCAATTGGTAGCGCACCTGCACACCCGGCGGCAGGCTGAACGCTTTGCTGTGCAAATCTGCCAAATCCTGCAGCAATTGCGCCGCCTGCGCGCCACGGTACAGGCAGCGATCCTGTTGCAGCAGATCGGCGCACAGATGCAAGCGCACATGGGCAAAGGCATAGCCATGGCGCAAATGTTGCAAATGTTCTTGCAAGACATCGCGCAGACGGCGCGTGCGCGGCAGCAGCGGCAGATTACGCGCCTGCCATACGGCGGCGGCATGCAGAGGGTCAGTCACGTCCTCAAATAAAAAACTGTGCAGCCAGGTTTGCATCACGCCACCCCCGCGTTTTCCAGCATCTGTTGCAAATATTTTCCAGCCGGCCATGCCAGAGCCAGCAGCAGCCAGGAACTGCATAAAATCAGCGCCGCCACCATGGCATGCTCATGCCAGCTGGCCGGCGGCGGCGCTGCTGCGTTGTCTGCGGCGGGCGCGCACAGCTGCAATATTTTCTGTAAGGCTTGCGCCACTTGCAAACCATGGCCGGGGCGTTGCGCCGGATTGGCGGCCAACAGATCTTGCAGCAGGGCCAGTGCGGCTTGCGCGCTTTGGGCGCCGGCCTGGGCGCGCACGCTGGCGGCGAATAATTCGGCTTCTTCCGCGCTCAAGGTCGGCGTTGCGCCGGGCTGCAGGCGGCTGGCGGCCTGCCAGCCATCCTGTTTCCAGGCGCGCTGGCATTGCATGCCAAAGGCCAGCGGCAAACCGCCGCACACCAGCCAAAACCAGAGCGCGCCCAAACTGAATAAATCGCTTTGCGCGCTGAACGCATAGCGCCCATGCTGATCCGGGAAAAATTGTTCCGGCGCCTGCCAGCCCGGCGTGCCGCAAAATTCCGCGCCGCCCGCCGCCGTCACCGCGCGCACGCTGCCGAAATCCGCCAGCTTGGCGCGCAATCCCTGCGGGGTGCGATACAGCAGCACATTCGCCGGCTTCACATCCAGATGGGACAGGCCGCGTTCATGTAATTTGAGCAAAGCCTGATTCACTTGCTGCAGCCACAGCGTGGCGCCGTGAAAATCCGGGCTGCGGCCGGCGGCTTTCAAACTTTGCATATGGGCATGCAAATCGGTGTGCGCCAGTTCCAGCGCCAGCACCGCGCCGCCCTGATCCTGGCCATGATCGAGTAATTGCGGCAGGTGGGCGCTGTCCCAGGGCATGAATTGTTGCAGCAGCGCCAATTCCTGTTGCGCCGCACTGGCCGCCGCCGCATTGGCGCTATCGCGCCGCACACGCTTGATAGCACAGTGCTGCCCTTGCGCATCCTGCGCGCGCCAGACCTCACCAAAAGCGGATGCTCCCAAAGCGTCTTGCAGTTCATATTTGCCGCCTTGCAGACTCAGCTGTTCCATATGCGCCTCCCTTACTCTGGCCTGCGTCGCCGCAAACCGGTTTGCCATGTTGCTACCGTATCAGGCGGGGGGAGCAGGTAAAGCCGGGAAAAGGCGGGGCGAAAGGCTTCTGTTTCCATTTGGCAAGATTGGCCGGGCAAGACTGCTGCGCGTGGCGTGTTTGCCACAGCATGCAGCGGCAAAAAAAGCGACAATGACGCTTTGACCGCCCCGCACTCTGTGCCTCCTCTGCCAAAACGTCTATGAATATCCGCTTGCGCCGCGCCAGTCGCGCGATTCTTTATATTGTTTCAATCAGCAGTTTCACTTGCAGCGCACAGGCTGCAGATGATGGCTGGACCCAATTAGTCGCCACCTGGCAACAAGGCGCACAGCGCCATCTGTTGGAAATTGATAACGACAGCCTGCTGTTGAATAAAGTTGACGGCCTGTATTCGAGCGGCGCGCGCTGGCGCGTGCAAGCCGCGCGCCGCCAGGGCCAGATCTGGCGCATGACCGAATGGTCGCTTGGGCATCAAATGTACACCCCGCTCGACATCAAGTTGCCGCCCGCCGCCGTGCGTGCGCCGGATCGCCCGTATGCCGCCTGGCTCTACACCCGGGTCGGGCATCAGGGACAGATGGCCGATGGCAGCGGTTTTGGCTATGGCCTGAGTTGGGGCTGCCTCGGCCCCTGCGCCGGCGGTGAAAAAGTGCAAACCCGCTTGCACCGCCTGTTGCGCCAACCGGAGCCGCAAGCCTGGTCGCGCCAGATGCGCCAGGAATGGGGGCTGGTGGCGGATGCGCAATGGCAGTTTGCGCGCAGCGTGCTGGGCCCAAACGCCGATTGGCAAAGCAGCGCCGGTCTGCGCCTGGGCAATATCCACAGCGACGCCAATCTGGGCGGCATATTCCGCTTTGGCCGCTTAAACCGCCTGCCGGATGAACCGGCCTTGTATGCCTATCTGGACGGCGCCGCGCATCTGGTGGCGCGCGACGCCACCTTGCAGGGCGGCGTATGGCGGCATGACAATCCGCACACAGTCAAACCGCAGCGCTGGCAAGGCCGGCTGGCCCTGGGCCTGGAATGGCAGGGCGAACGCTGGTCGGCCAATCTGGCCTTGCAGCGGCGCAGCAATGCAGTGCAAGGCTTGCCAGCAGAGCAGGGGCGGCAAACCGTGGTGATGCTGGGGCTGGCTTATCGGCCTTGATGGCAGACCATGCCAGCCTGCGGAACTTCCCCACAAAAGATAGAATGGCGTCTTGATGGTATGCAAATATAATATTGCCGCTTGCCGCAGCGCATTTTGTAAAGCGTTTGAGGCAGCGTTTTTTGTGTGGAGTGGATGTGGACGATAATCTGGTAAATACAGTGAGGGCGTGGTTTGAGGCGGCCTTGCTGGCGCCAGCGCCGCCTATTGGCCATGTCCCCCTGAAAATCAGCCCGTAGCGCCTTGCTCGCTTAACTGCTTGAGCAAAAGCAGGGCTTGCGGCCATGCTTCGTTCATGAATTGTTCCCACTCTGCCGGCACGTCCAACTCGATCAGCAAATTGACGCCTGCGGGAATGCTGACGAAGGTGTAGTTTTCATAGCATGGGGCCCAGGCGCGCACCGCATCGCTGCTGGTATCTTCCACGCCATTCGAGATCATTCCCAAGTGACGGATTGAAATGAATTCATCTTTCCGGCTTTGCGCGATTTCGGACAGCATGCCGTCGCCGGATGGTTGGGCCAGAAAACGGATCTTCGCCCCTTCTTCCCACGAGCCTTCATAGTAACTGCCGGCGGAAAATGCAGATGTCCAGCGCTGGTAGCTGTCCGCCTCTGTCACGGTGCGCCACACCGTTGAGGCGGGCGCGTGGATGGTGATGTTGAATTGAATGTGTTTCAGGGAAGACATATGCAAGGCTCCTGGGTGATATGGCGGGGCGAGGGAAATACAGCAATTTCCCGGCAGCCTAAGATAGCATGCTTTGCGGCCCGTTTTTGCTTGCCGGCAGCTGGCTGAGGCGCCGCTTGCCGACCGTTTGCAGATCCTGATCAAGCCGCATTTCTGCTCAGGCCTTGATGATATAAGGCTCTGTCGCGAGTGACTCGCGCAAGGCGTCAAACTGCGCCAGATGCGCCGGCAAATACAATGACACCGCGCGCCAGGGTGCGTCTTCCTCGCCGATGATTTGCTGGGCTGAGGCAAGCGCAGCGGGCAGCGCCAAGGCCAGCCAGTTTTCGCGCGATTGCGGCAGATCTGTGATCACAATATGCGGCCAGGCCGGCCACTTAATCTGCTTAAGCATCACGCCTTCGCCGAATTCGCAGAAATCGAGCAGGCGCACCGCAGAGAAATCGCAATCTTGCATGCTGAACGTACTTGTTTCATCTTCCGCGCCGAAGCGGCAGCCGCTGTACTTTCCCTCGAAAACACAAGCCTGCAGCGTGCAATCCGTCAGGCGCCAGCCCTTCATTTCCCGGCGCGCTTGAATGGTGCATTGCTGCAGCGTCGAAGCGAAAATATTGACATGCGAAGCGCCGCAAAAAATCGCGATTTCACAATCCAGCAGCGTGCAATTGAGAATAAAGTCCTGCGATTTCCCTTTGCCGATTTCAATCCGTTTGCCAACCAGGGTTTGTCCCTTGATGTGATGATGGCCATCGGGGTGATTCGCTAAAAGAAGTTCGCGTTTGGGCTTTTGCATAGGGTTTCTCTGCCTGGATTGTTTGAGAATGTGGCGCCGCCAACACGCCACGCCATCATATTTGCGCGCCGGGCTGCAAGCGCAGCTCAGCGCGCCGGCTTGCGCATGACGATTTCGTCCGGCTCCGCCTGAAACCCGGCTGCCTCAGCCGCGCTGGCTGAGACAAAGCCCAGCTTGCGCAATAAGCCAGCCGACCGGTAGTTGGCGGCTTTCAGTATGGCGCAAAAAAGATCAACGCGGTAAGCCGCATGCAGTTCTTGCAGCATGGCGCTGACGGCATTGCTGCCTATGCCCTGGCGCCAGAAGCGGCTGGCCAATTCATACGCCACCAGCGCCACGCCCGACTCCAGCACGGTCGCTTGCACATAGCCGGCCAGCGCGCCATTCGGCAGGCGCACAACCCAGTTCAGCCAGATTTGGCTGCCATCCCGGGAGGCGCGCCGCTCCAACACACGATAGCGCTCGGCAAGCCAGGCCGCAGACGCTGGCGGCGCATTCTCGAATTCATAGATTGCGGGGTCGCTCAGCACCCCGAACATTTCCTGTGCATGCGCCGCCACCAGCGGCTCCAGGGTGCAAACAGCAGTGTTGAGGATTCGCATAAGACAGAAGGGAAATGGTTAAGACGGCGTTCTGGATGCTTGGGCTATCTGCGCTGCTGCCTCAGGATCAATGGGGATCAATGGGGTCAGGGATCAATGGGGTCAGACTGGGATCAATGGGGTCAGACTGGATTGATCCTGGACTTTATTCATCCAGTGATCAATGGGGTCAGACTGGATTGATCCTGGACTTTATTCATCCAGTACTTTTTGCGCGGCCTGCTCAGGCGAAAGTCCGTCATAAAAATAGTCGGTCAGCAACTCGATTTCTTCTTCGATAAATTCCTGAGCCTGCTCCACGGTCGCGCCGCCAGCCACCAAATGGCCTTCGACTTCGATACACCAGTGGATCAGGGCAAGGGTTTCTTCATCGAGCGGCTGCTGTTTTTTGGCCATCATGGGCTTTCTTGAGGAGAGGAGACTCTCGCATTATCCCTGCAATCGGGCGCCAATTCAGCGGATTAGCTCACAATTTGACGCGATCTGATAAGCGGTGTGCAGATTCCTTCGTGCTGGGCTTGTTTAGGATCAATGGGGTCAGACTGGATTGATTTTGGTGAGAGTTTGCCAGAAAAGTCATATACGCAGCTATTTGCATAATTGATATATTGGCAATTTTTTTGATGCTGAGTAAAGGTGGAAAGATAAAAGAATTTCAAATCAATCAAGTCTGACCTCATTGATCCGATATTACGCTAGGCCAGGGAGAGCAATTTGCTGGAGGTGTCATCGCTTGGGAAATGCCCCCGGTCTTTGACGATCTTGCGCAATTGCATGCTCTCGATGGCGTTGGTGGTGTAAATGATTTTGCGCACGTCCCCAGGATAAACGAACTGTCCCGTTTTTCGTTAATATCGTTGGAGCCATGACTTTATATCGGTAAAATCTTTTAGATCCAGTTGGCTTTCCATTTTTTCGGCCTCCTTCATTGCATCTTTAGAGAAGAAGCTAGTCGTAACGATGATGCTTTTTGAAGGCTTGCGTATGTGATGGACACCAATTACTTCCCTGATGATAGCAACACCAACTTTATTGTCTGCAGCATAGCGTTTGCACTCGATGTAAGTTAAGTAGCTGCTAACTGCAGTCCTCACTTGAGCGATGATGTCTCTTCCACCATCTCGGGTTGCCTGAGTAAGCTCTACGTCAAAGCCCAAGTCTTTCAAAATGCTTGCCACAAGCTCTTCGAATTGCCTTGGCGATAACTCATAGAGCTTCTGCGGATGCTTTTTAAGGTACTTTTTTATCTCGTCGTCAATGGATGTGATGACTAACGTAGCCTCGTTTTGAGCTATCGTCTCTGGCTCCGTGTATAGCTCTTCTTCATAATATCCCACGATTTCAATGCGAGTCGCGGAGGCGTATAACTTTGACTCTGCATCCTGCTTAGTAGGTAAGCTATCTTCTCCTCCCGTATACCTGTAAAAGCCGTCCTCATCTTTGGCCAAGAGGACATAGGCCCAATCCTTGTCGACTGGATCCCTAATGACGGTCCCAGCAAGATCAAGCTCCGTGCTTCTAAACCAAGCTTGCTCGGGAACGAAGGCAGTTCGTTCGATATCGAGTGAATCGAACTCTTCGTGCGAAATTTTAATGATGCTCATATGGAGAGATGACTGGATTTTGGACTAACATGTGAGTTTAGCGGGCACCGTAGGCGATCCGCTGCACGATGGCTTAGGCACGTTGAAAAATGATGACGCATAACACACCTTGAACCCAAACTAAATAATGATGGCTGATTGTAAAGCGCCGCTTTGGAAATGGCAATGAGCATGCGCGTGCCTGCTGATTGCGAAATCTGAAAATTGCGGCGAAATCATCACAAAAATTGAAGTCGGTGTTTTTACTAATGGACGTAAAACACGCCAAAACAGAATGCCACCTTATGTTCGCCATAGCTGGAGTGCAAGGCAGAGCGAAGCAGCGCTTTTGCACGTCCGACTTGATGGCGTTGTTACGGGCGTGGTAGCCCAACATTTCTACTCTTGTTGTTCCAAGGTAAGTCGGTATCGTTGCTTGTGTTGCGAAAGATCAGTTGATCTTCCAATGCCAATTCACTTTTTTCATGACTCTGTTTTTCAGAGGGCCGACAAGTATGGGGGGGGATCATCAGTGCAGGAGTACATGACTTCAGCAGTCCAATTGTGTATTTCGTTCAGATACTCCCAATACGGTAGCCCTGCGACACGAATTTCCTCGATTGCTTGGCCAAGTAGTAGAAAAAATCTCATAATCAAGTCGGGTGAATCTTCAGCTTTTTGGAGCGCAATTCCGCGCGCGTGCATGGGGTTTGGGCACACACCATCATCACAACAGAAGGTTACGAGATATTGATCCAATGCGAGAAATACATTTGGCCACAGATGGGCTTCACGAGAAATGACATATTCAAGAACGTGCTCTTGAATAACTGCACCCGAAATGGCCTTCCCAGTCACTAATACGAAGCTAAAAATTTGATGAAGGTGATTGAATCTATGGTCAATCTTCTCGTTGAAGCGCTTATCGAATGCCCTACCGCGAGCTGAACGATCGAGTAATTTTACCGACTCCAGGTTATCTAAGGAGTCAAGGATTTTTTTTTCAGAGGTGAGGGACGATTTAACTTGGCCTATTGCAACCACAGACTCACACGGGTAGTACCGTGTGCCTCCGGATGTTTCGAAATGCGTGCAGGCAAGCGAATCGGCAATGATTACATCGATTTGTTTGCTCACAGCTCCGCTCGCGTCGAAAACGAACCCCGTCGATACTTCAAATCGCTTCGGCAAGTAGGATCTAAGAAATGACCGCACCACTTCCTCGCGGTCTGTACCAAGCTCACCTGGATGTGCAATTAACCGTTCGCGAAGGTCTGCCTTCATGCGATCGGCTGCTGATGCCAGGAGCTTATCGAGTCGAAAATTCGGTGCGGGTAGCTTGGGTTTTGACATGGATCAAGCTGCCCAACGTTTGAGTTTAGAGGGAGCCAATGGCGATCCACTACAATGAACGTTTAATCTGTTTGATGAGCGATAGTGCATAACTCCCCCCTCAAAAAATCTACATAAAATAATAGCCAATTGTAAAACAAGCCAACGGGGTCAGTTCTAAAATTCCAACAAATTTCTCATGATGTTTGTTTGCTGGAACTGACCCCGTTTTTTCTCAAAAAAACCGTTCCGACCAGATTGCTAGGGAATGGCCGTTATACCAGGGGCAGCTTTAGCACGCGACATCTCTGCCAATACACTTTCGATAATCAAAATATCTTCATGTTCACCGCCTTGTGGATCTTCAGCGGCTTCGCGTTGCAGTTGTTTTATATATTCTTGCATGGCAATGATTGCATTGGAAATTTGCAATCGGGTTAAATAGATCGTTTTGAATTCGGTGTTCATGAATATCCTCTCCTTAGATTTTTTTACCGTAATAACTAGTGCCAGCACTAATAAATTTAAGCGTTAGCACAAGTTGCATGAAGGCATTGACAGGCATTTCCCTTGTCACAGTCAAGGTACAATGCCCTGGCGGAACACCATCATAGATAAGCTGCAAACCAGTAGGTAGCGGTTGCCCTGATTCAATTTGCCACCAGAATCTTTCGTCGATTGGGTTGAAGTCATTTTTCAAATCTTTGATCTTTGTCTTTTCTATACCATCACCCAGATACACAGTGCTTTGAGGAATCATTCGTTTGATGAACAAAGAGATGCCATCGCCTGGTCCGACGACAAAGTTCCCCCACTCCTCTTGTGGAATTCGCCCTCGTCCTTTAGTTTCTTCAAGACCAATATCTTGCCATCTCAAAAAATCAACCCCCGGTGCATTTTTTCCGCCTGACCTGAATGCCTCTTCAGAAAGTGGCACATCAGTAGCCCAAAGCAATGTTCCCGGTGTCAGACGCTTGCTTTTGGCGTAGGCATTGACTTCATCAGAAGTGTAATTCGTCATTCAAGGCTCGTTTAATGTTTAAAGGTAGCTAATGGCTGGCGGTTTTTGTATGATTACTGACATGCCTGCGTTAGTGTTCTTAATGGTGTTTCCTTAATATGTGCCTGTTATATCTTATTCCGTCTTTTATAGGGATTACATATTCTTTGTTAACTCGTCAAAATCAGGAAATTCAGGATATTCTTTCCAGGCTTCTTTGTAGGCCATACCCAGTTCTCCAAAAACCTGAGTTAAATCAAGAACATATTGGCCATGGTCTGCACGTTCCTCTTCGCTCAGCGATTCATCATTGTTCAGTCTTGTAAAATGTTGAATATCGCGGTTAATTGCAAATAGGGAAAGCATTATTGCATTCATTGATATATTCATGGTAAATCCTTTTATGCGTCAATCAGTTGATTATCTAATGATTTTAGCCATGCAAGAAATAAATCAAGTGGCATATCATCTTTTGGTGCAATTGTATAATGATTAGCCTTATCTTTATGGGCAGATTCTTGTGTAATGGCAAGTGCTTCAGGAATTTTCACTCCCACTGGCAGGCAATACCAGCGAAAACCGGATAAATCTGGATTTTTCCGGTCAAAAGTTGAGACGCCACGATAATAGCCTGACGTCGTGCGGCAGCCTAGAACAAATTGCATGCCATCGCGCTCGACAATTTTTACATCCGCAGGGCGGATTTGGCCATTACCGCGATTGAAACCAGGATTAGGAAAAATCCGAGGCAAGCCTTTCTTTGCGTCAACATCTCTTTGGCCTCGAAATAAGTTGCATGGAACTTTATCATCAAAGTAGAAGTGCAACTTGTTTTCATTCTTGTAAATATTTTTCAAGTCGTCTGACATAGCGGAAATTAGTGATTTATTGGAGGTTGTTGAATGAATGTTTCAAGAAATGAAAATAACTCTATCGCCGTGAAGCCAATGGGTAAGAAACGAGACAATGAGGTCAGTTCTAACATTGCAAAATTTAATCTCTCCCAAAAAACAGACCGCCAAGCAGGCAGAAACCCCAATATACCAAACCCAAACCCGAAGTGACAAAAATCACCGCCAGTTTTGCAAAAATTTTTCCCCCTCCTGCAACAGTCCTATGTCTTGCCTGCACTGTCAGGCGCCGGGCTTCGCTCAGTACCAGCGTCAGCCTGCGCCGGTACGGAGCGCCAGCAAAACCCGGCTCTCACGCGCATTTACCAATCCGCGCCGCCTTCACATCACCCAGCCACCCGCCTTGCAACCTCCGCAATCCTCCCCGCATCCACCCCAAAATACCCCCGCAACGCCGCCCTGGTGTCACTGCGCCCAAAGCCATCCGTCCCCAGCGTCAAATACCGCCGCCCTTGTGGCAAATACGCCCGCACTGTCTCCGGCACGGCGCGCACATAATCGCTGGCGGCGATAATCGGTCCGGCGCCATCTCCCAGCAATTCCAGCAACCATGGCGTGTGCGCTTCCTGCCCCGTCAGTTGCGCGGCTTCCCAGGCCTGCCCTTCGCGCGCGAGTTCGCTCCAGCTGGTGATGCTGATCACTTCCACCGCATGCCCGTCTTGCGCCAACGCCTGCGCCGCTTGCATCGCCTGCGGCAAAATCGCGCCGGAAGCCAGCAGGCTGATGCATTGCCCGGCGTCCTCAGATCCAACACTGCAGACGCGCCAGGCGCCGCGCAGAATATGTTCTGCGGCGCCGTCCGGCATGTCCGGCTGGGCGTAGTTTTCATTCATCAGCGTGATGTAATAAAACACATCGCGTTGCGCAAGCAGCATTTCGCGCATGCCGTGGTCAACAATCACCGCCATTTCACAGGCATAGGCCGGGTCCCAGGCGCGGCAGTTGGGAATGGTGGCGGCGACCAGATGGCTGGAGCCGTCCTGGTGTTGCAAACCTTCGCCGCCCAGGGTGGTGCGGCCTGACGTTGCGCCCAGCAAAAAACCGCGTGCGCGCTGGTCGGCGGCGGCCCAGATCGCGTCGCCCACACGCTGAAAACCAAACATGCTGTAGTAGATATAAAAAGGCAGCATGGCCAGGCCGTGCACGCTGTAACTGGTGGCTGCGGCGGTCCAGCTGGCGATGGCGCCGGCTTCGCTGATGCCTTCTTCCAATATCTGGCCGTCTTTCGCTTCGCGGTAGTACAGCACCGAGCCGATGTCTTCCGGCGCATATTGCTGGCCCACGCTGGAATAAATCCCTACCTGCTTAAACAGATTCGCCATGCCGAAGGTGCGCGCCTCATCCGCCACAATCGGCACGATGCGCGCGCCCAGGGTGGCGTCTTTTAAGAGATTGCCCAGCATGCGCACAAAGGCCATGGTGGTGCTCATTTCTTTTTGCTGCGCTTGCAGGGCGAAGCCGGCATAGGCATGGATTTCAGGCACGGGGACGGGTTCGCATCCGCTGTGGCGTTGCGGCAGATAGCCGCCGAGGACGGCGCGGCGTGCGTGCAGATAGCGGATTTCCGCGCTGTTTGCGTCCGGCAAAATATAGTCCAGATTCAGCGCCTGCGCGTCTGTCAGCGGCAGCTTGAAGCGGTCGCGGAAGGCTAATAAATCATCGTCTTCAAATTTCTTTTGGCTGTGGGTGGTCATTTTGCCCTGTCCCGCTTCGCCCATGCCATAACCCTTTTTGGTGTGCGCCAAAATCACGCAGGGCTTGCCGCGTTGCGCCAGGGCGGCGGCATAGGCGGCGTGGATTTTCACCGGGTCGTGGCCGCCGCGCTGCAGGCGGTCGATTTGTTCGTCCGTCATGCCTTGCACCAGGCGTTGCAATTGCGGATTTTGGCCAAAGAAGTTTTCCCGGTTAAAGCGGCCATCTTTGGCGGCGAAGGTTTGCATTTGTCCGTCCACCACTTGCGCCAGCGCGGCCAGCAAGGCGCCGTCGTGGTCGCGCGCAAACAGTCCGTCCCAGTCGGAACCCCACAGCAGTTTGATGACATGCCAGCCGGCCCCGGCGAACAGGCGTTCCAGTTCGTCGATGATGCGGCCATTGCCGCGCACCGGGCCGTCCAGGCGCTGCAAATTGCAGTTCACCACCCAGACCAGATTGTCCAGTCCCTCGCGTGCGGCCAGGGTGAGCGCGCTCATGGATTCCGGTTCGTCCATTTCGCCGTCGCCAAACATGCCCCACACTTTGCGCCCGGCGCAGTCTTGCAAACCACGATGGCTTAAATAGCGCATGAAGCGCGCTTGGTAAATTGAGCTGATCGGCCCCAGTCCCATTGAGCCGGTGGGGAATTGCCAGAAATCCGGCATCAGCCAGGGATGCGGGTAGCTGCACAAACCTTGCGCGCCGGCGGCTTTGGCGCTGATTTCCTGGCGGTAGTGGTTCAGGTCTTGCGCTTGCAAGCGCCCTTCGAGCAGGGCGCGCGCGTAGATGCCGGGCGCGCTGTGCGGCTGGAAAAACACCAGGTCGCCGCCATGATCTGCGCTGCGCGCGTGGAAGAAATGATGCAGCCCGGTTTCAAATAAATCGCAGGCGCTGGCGTAGCTGGCGATGTGCCCGCCCAGCTCGCCATGCAGGCGGTTGGCGCGCACTACCATTGCCAAGGCATTCCAGCGCATCCAGGCGGACAGGCGGGTTTCCAGCTCCAGGTCGCCGGGGAAGGGCGCTTGCTGTTCCGCCGCCACCGTATTGCAGTATGGGGTGTTGCGTGCCGCTTGCCAGTCCAGGCGCGCGGCGTGCGCTTGCGCCGCCAGCATGTCTAAAATTTGCCGCGCGCGCGCCGGGCCGGCGCTGGCCAGCAGGCTGGCGAAGGCTTCGCGCCACTCGGCGCTTTCTTGCGGGTCGGGGTCTGCATAGGGTAAAACCTGGGCTGAAGGGGGGGGCTGCATCATCATGTTTATTCTCCGGGGGTAGGCGGGGCCTTGTCTGCCCCGCATAGCGCTTTGCATGTTGCAGCAGTATAGGGGAATGCCGGGCGCAGGCTTGCGCCGGCGCGTGCTTTCTGCAGAAATTCAGGGAAAGCGCGCTTTGCTCTATACTGTATATGAATATATCCCTGCGGAAACTTTTGAAATCAATATGAGCAAGACGCTTCGCCTGTTTTATGCCCTGATGCCGGATGATGTCTGCCGCTCGGCCTTAACCCGCCTGCAATTTGATTTGCCCGGCGCGAAGACGCGCTATCGCAATTTTCATGTGACCCTGGCTTTTTTGGGGGAGCAGGATGCGGCGCTGTTGCCGCGCTTGCAACAAGCGTTGGAGCGGGTGCAGGGGAATTATTTTGAGATGCAAATCGATAAGCGCGGGCATTTCGCCAAGCCGCGCGTGGCCTGGGCCGGTTGCCGTCATGAGCCGCAGACCTTGAAAGAGATGCAGGCGGCTTTGGTGGCGGATCTGCGGCAAATGGGGGTGGCGTTCGCCGACCATGCATTGTTCAAGCCGCATGTGACGCTGGCGCGCGATGTCGATCAGCCGCCGCCGCCGCTCGATTTCCCGCCCATCATCTGGCATGCGAAACAAGTGGTGTTGGTGCAATCGGTGCAGGCGGAAGATGGCTTGCGCTATGATGTGCTGGCTTCACACTGGTTGAAAAAAAACTAGGGTGTGTTGACATTTATTTCAACCATATCATTGATGCCGCCAAGGTTACAAACGAAGAGAAACGGGTATCCAGTTTGTCGTAGCGGGTAGCGATCCGTCGAAATTGCTTAATTTTGGCGAAAAAGCGCTCAATGAGATTGCGGTTTCGATATTGGAACTGATCATAATCCCGCTGTTCTTTCCGGTTCGCCTTTGGTGGAATCACGACCTTGGCATTTTTTCCCTCAATGCAATCAATCAGTGTGTTGGCATCATAGGCTTTATCTGCCAGCACCGCTTGTGGCGCGACGTCATTGAGTAACGCGGTTGCCTGGGTTATATCGTGAACTTCTCCGCCTGTCAGGATGAACTGAACCAAATTGCCCAAGCCCTCAACGCAAGCATGAATCTTGGTGGTTAATCCCCCACGAGACCGGCCAATGGATTGCGGCCCCTTTTTTTTGCGGCTCCTGCTGCATGCTGATGCGCCCGCACGATAGTGCTATCAAGAAAAACTTCCTCAAAGTCCGCGTCCTCGCGTAGCACGGCAAAGATTTTGTGCCATACCTGCTTATCCGACCAACGCGCAAACCTCACATAGACGCTGTTCCATGGGCCAAATTCAGCAGGCAAATCCCGCCACGGGCTGCCTGTCTTTGCTATCCATAAAACAGCTTCCACAAACAGCCGATTATTCACGCCTGTTCTGCCTCTATCGCCAACCTTTCCTGGTACCAAGGCTTCAATTCTTGCCCACTGATCGTCCCGTAACATCATCCGTGCCATTCTGTTTTGCCCAAAAACAAGAATGTAAACACAAGTGGCAAAAAGTTAACAGCTTTTTTTGAAAATTCCCATCCAAAGTGCTGTTAATTGTCAACACGCCCTAGCACGCTGCCGTATGCGCAGTGGCAGGAGCGCTGCGGAAAATCTGAAAAGGGGGCGGGATGGACATTGTGTTGACCTTGCTCAAACTGCTGGCGGCGCTTGCCGGGATGTATTACACCATCAAAATCTTTCGTGATGCGCAAGCCCGCCATCCCGTCTTCGACTATACCGGGCATTCGCAAGCCAACGACGCTGCATGGCGCTGGCGCAAGCCGGATGCGGAACTCGGCTTGCGGCTGGAAGATGATGCGCAAAAAAGCATCTTGCATATCCCTGTCAATTTTCTGTTTTTTGAAAAAATCTGCATGCTGGCCGGCGCTGCCTGCACCTTGCTGACGCTGTATTTATATGGCTTGTTCGTGTGGCGCAACAGCGGTGTGGGTGAATATCTGATGGGCTTGATTTTTGTGTTTCTCTCGATTGCCCTGTTGCATGTCGGCAGCCGGGTGAGTGCGCTGATCCTGTATCCCGATCATTTGGTAGTGGTGGTGCGCTATGCCTGGTTCTTGCAGCATCGCTATATTTACCAACGACATCAAAAACTGGCGTTCAGCGGGAAATCTGAGTCGCCGCTTGAGCTGACGGTGGATCACGCGGCGCCGGATTATAAACTCTTTATTCTGCGCCGCCGCCCCTTGTTTTTTTCCAGCCGGCAGCGCTTTATTCTTTCGCTCAATCAAAGCCAGGGCAGTTGGCTGGCGGCGGGTTTGCAGTCGTGGCATGCCCAGGCTGTGGAGCCGGCGCCATAGCCGGCCTGTGGCTTGCCGCACAGTTTATACACATTGTTTGCCTTGACGCTTGCGTGGCTTTGCTATAATTGCCGGCCTTATGCATACATGCAAAGGCTGCCGCTCTTCCTTCTTTTTCCTGCAAGCTGCTTATGAGACTCTTTCTGATCCTGTTTTTTATCGCTGCCGCCTGGTATGGCTGGAGCCAGCGCGATGAGGCCATCACTATCAAAAAAGCGCCTGGCCCGGAGCAAATTCAAACCCTCGCCGCCAGCGTCAAGGCGCATGAAGTGGTGATGTACGGCACGCAAGAATGCGGCTACTGCCATCAAGCCAAGGCTTGGCTGAATCAAAACGGTTTTGCTTTCACTGAGTGCGATTTGCGCAAGGAAAAACATTGCGAGGCCGAGTATGCGGCGTATGGCGCGAACGGTACGCCTTTTCTGGTGATCCGGCGCGGCGATAAAGAATATTTGATGAAAAACGGCTTTGATTCAGATGAGTTCTTGCGCGCTTTGCGCACTTGATGATGCGTCGATAGCGCTGCAAGTCAGCGGGCGCGGCGTTTGCCGCGCCCGCTGACTTTAAAACACGCCCTGCAAGGAAACCGACAGCATGCGCGCATCGCCAAAGAAGGGGTAGGGGTAATGTGATTTATCCTTGGTGATGTCGTATTGGATCTTCAGCGCGGTGTCTTTGCGGAAATCCCAGCGCAGCGAAAAATATTTGCTGCTGCGCGCTTCAATCGGCTCGGTCACGGTGGTGTAGCGCGACATGGTGAACATCGGCGTCCAGTTGCCATAGTTGTAGCCGACCCCGAGCAGGGCGTATTTATAGATATTGCGGATGCCGGCTTCCGGGTTGATCTGCTCGAAGCGGTCGAATTCAGATTTCACAATCCAATTGTTGTAATCCAGATTCGCCGCCAGGCCGGCGATGCGGGTGAATTGATTATTCAGCAAATAGGTTTTGGCTCCGCTCGCATCTTCCTGCCAGACGGTGGCGCGGTGTTTCATCAACATCGCGCGCAATTCCAGCACGCCATTGTTCAAGGTCACCCAGCCGCCGGTGATCTGCTTCCATTTTTCATGGGTCGGCGTGGTGTAATAAATCAGGGTGTCGTAGGCGTTATTGCGCTGGGTGAAGCCGCCATACCAGAGTTGTGCGGCGAGCGACCAGTCGCTTTTGCCTAGCTGGGTTTTATAGCCGATATTCACCCCGTCATAGGCGTAAATCGGCCAGCCATACACATCCGGCGCCGGTCTGACCCAGGGATAGGCGTAACCGATGTACAGATAATCGGAGTAGTAATACAGGGGAATGCGGAAGCGCCCGGCCTGGATCGTGATCGGTTGTTCCGGCCAGGGGTTCCAGCTGAAATAAGCCCAGTCTATGGTCGGTTTGCTGCCCCGATTCGGGTTTAAGGCGCGCGTCACCAGTTGCGTGGTGAAGGAAAAATTCGGCGAGAATTCTTTTTTGATCTGCACCCCGAGCAGCGATTCCTGATCCAGCTGCCAGCCTTTTTCTTTTTGATAGACTCCGGTGTATTCCCAGTTTTGCATCATGCAGGGACATTTCCAATTCTGATATGTCCACGGCGTCGAGCTGCCCTGCGCCGTGCCGCTCAAGACTTTGCCGGCGGTCAGGCTGTAAAAGCCGGTCAGGGTCAGGCTGCCGCTATCATCCAGGTTGATGGCCTGCGAAAAGCCGGGAAGCAATGCAGCCAGCGCAAGCAAGAATTTCGATTTCATCAGATGCTCTCCTCAAATCGGATCAATGGTGCGGGTTGCAGCCCACTCAAGGCACACTCAGCACAGCCTTGACGCTGCCATCCAGCGCACTTTTCTCGATATAGCCGATCGCATTCGGATCCGCCGCCACGGCTTTTTTCACGTCATCATTACCCGCCAATTCACGCGGCATCCGTCCCTTGCCGGTAAATACCAGTTTTGCCCAGATGGCGCGCACCTGTCCCGGTTCTTTATTCGTGACTTTTTTGTAAAATTCGGCGCGCAAGGGCGATTCCACCTGATCGAGCGGGGTGAAACTGTTGGAAATGCCGAGATACACTTGCGACACCTGTTCCACCGTCAGACTGGTGGCTGGATTTTTCGGATTCACCACCAGCACAATTTCCGCCGCCAGCGCCGAAGCGCACAGCGCGCAGCAACTGAGCGCGGCTAAGCTTTGCATCAAGAAATATCGCATACTGAGCTCCTGATCAAAAAATACTGAGCTTGCGGCGCAAACGGTTTTGCGCCCAACCGGACCGGCTTAACGTAAAGCCAGCCGGCGCGGCGGCGCAGCCGCTGGGCTGTCCCCTAATTTGAATACCGCCAGCAACCGGGTCAGGGTGGCGGCTTGTTCGCTCAACGATTCGGCGGCGGCGGCGGCTTGCTCGACCAGCGCGGAATTTTGTTGCGTCATCTGATCCATTTCATTGATGGCGCGGCTGATGTCGGCGATGCCGGCATTTTGTTCCTGACTGGCGGCGCTGATTTCGCGCATGATGCCGGTTACATGTTCGACTGAGCTGACGATTTCCTGCATGGTTTGGCCGGCCTGATCGACCAGGTTTTTGCCGCGCTCGACCTGCTGCACGGAGTCATTGATCAGGCTTTTGATTTCTTTGGCGGCGGCTGCGCTGCGCTGCGCCAGGCTGCGCACTTCGCCCGCCACCACGGCAAAGCCGCGCCCCTGCTCGCCGGCGCGCGCGGCTTCCACTGCGGCATTCAAGGCCAGAATATTGGTTTGGAAGGCGATGCCGTCAATCACGCCGATGATGTCCACAATTTTGCGTGAGGCGTCATGAATGCCGCCCATGGTGTGCACCACTTCCTGCACCACGGAGCCGCCACGGCTGGCGATGCCGGCGGCGGTCTGCACCATATTGTCGGCCTGTTGCGAATTGTCGGCATTGTGGCGCACTGCTTCGCTTAAGGTTTCCATCGCGCTGGCGGTTTCTTCCAGGCTGCCGGCCTGGCTTTCGGTGCGCGCGGACAGGTCGGCGTTGCCGCTGGCGATATCCGCGCTGGCGTGGCGGATGGTGTCGGCGGAGAGTTTAATGCCGCTCATCATTTCCTGCAGCTTGACTTGCATATCGTGCAGCGCGCCGAGCAGGCTGTGCACGCTGCCGCTGACATCAATGCGCATGCTCAAATCGCCATCAGCCACGCTGCGCGCGATTTTGGCGGCGTATTCCGGTTCGCCGCCCAGCTCTTGCCAGATCGCGCGGATCACAAAAAACGCCACCGTCACGCTCGCCAGCACCACCCCCAGCGCCACCAGAATAATCGTCAGCAGGGTTTGCCGCACCCCTTGTTTGCTGTCTGCAATGCCTTCATTAAAATCCTTTTGCGCCTGCGCGTTTAAGCGGTTCAAATCGTCTTCCAGCACTTTTAAACCGTCTTGCATGCGCTTGACCAGCTCTTGCGGGTCGCCTTCAGCCCCCGGCACGCCCAGCATGCTGCGCGCGACTTGCAGCGCGGGTTGCAGATAGGCTTCAAATTCCTGCAGCAGGCGTTGTGCTTGATTTTGCTGACCCGGCAGGGCGGACAGGCGGCGGATGCCGGCGCGCACTTTATCGGCTTGCGCGGTGCTTTGTTCCAGGCGTTTTTTATCGCCTTCTGAAACAGCTTCTTTGAAGCCATCCACCAGGGATTGCACGTCCAGCTTGAGTTGTTTGGCGCTGTCCAGGGCTTGATAATCGACTTTTTCGGTGCGCTCGATGGAGCGCAGGGCGGACAGGGAGAAGGGGATGCAAATTGCCAATCCGATCACAAAAATCACAGTGGACAGGAGCGGCAAAGCCCAAATTTTCGTCTTGATGCGCATGTCAAACACCTTCCATAAAATGCGGTGTATTGGCAAGGCCGCCGGGGCGCTCCGGTGGTCTTGCTGCTTGCTTCAAGCGCCGGTTGATGGAGGGCTTCTCCGGCGTTTATTGCAGTCTGCATGCACTTGGCATGCGCTGCTTATTTCTTATATCTTAGCCTGAATTCTGGCATTAAGTTGTTGTTTAATAGCAACTTTACGCCATTTCAGGGACTGTCTTGCGGCATCACTTGCGCTGCTGTGTCTGTCGCTGGGGCAATGCGCGGCAGCTCCAGTGTGACACAGCAACCTTGTCCGGGGCTGGATTCCAATACAATCTGTCCGCCCAGCACATTGCGCACCAGGTTGTACACAATGTGCATGCCCAAGCCATTCCCGCCTTGTCCCATGCGGGTGGTGAAAAATGGCTCAAACACATGCTGCAATACGCTTGCTGACATGCCGTTGCCGTCGTCGCGCACGCTGATCCGCACGGATTGCGCATCGGGCGCGCTGGCGCTGACGCTGATGCGTCCCTCACTGCGTCCCTCCAGTCCGTGCAGGAGCGCATTCGCGAGCAGATTGTCCAGCACCTGGCTCAGGCTGCCGGGGTAGGAATCCAGGCTCAGATCCGGCGCGAGTTGCAATTCCAGGCGGCAGTTCTGTCTTTGCAAGCGCGGCCCGTACATACTCAAGGTGTCTTGCAATACGGTGCGCAAATCAAAACTGCGCCGCGCATCCTGGCTGCGATCGACCGCCACCTGTTTGAATGAGGCCACCAGATTGGCGGCTTTTTGCAGGGATTGCAGCATGGTGCGGGTGGCGTGCAAATTGTTTTGCAAAAAATCCAGTAACTGGCTGCGCTTTAAGACATTGTTTTGCACCGCGCTTTCCATTTCCTGGCTTTGATCGTGCAGCGCGCTGGCCATTAACAGGCTGTTGCCAAGCGGGGTGTTCATTTCATGCGCCACGCCGGCCACCAGCGAACCCAGCGCCGCCATCTTTTCTGAAGTCACCAGTTCGGCCTGGGTGCGGCGCAAGGTGGCTAAGGTTTGCGATAGTTCCTGATTTGCGGTTTGCAGCGCGGCGGCGCGTTCGGCCACGCGTAATTCCAGGGTGGCGTTGAGTTCCTGCAGGGCGCGGCGGGCTTGCAGTTCCGCGCTCAGATCCAGCAAGGCCCACACCAGATTGCCTTCATCGGTGCGGGCCGACCAGACCGCCACTTCCAGCACCACGCCTTGCGCGGTACGCGCGCAGGCCACGATGCCTTGCACCTGTCCTTCGTTTTTCAGCTGATCCCAGATTCTGGCGCGTTCTTCCATGCTGTCCCAGAAGCCAATATCTTGCGAGGTGCGGCCCAGCACTTGCGCCGGGCTGTAGCCGAAGCAGTTTTGCCAGGCTTGGTTGACCGCTTGCAGCCGGCCATCGATGCTGGTCACGGTGAGGGGCGCGGGCGCAAGTTCAAACAGGGTTTTAAAGCGCGCTTCGGATTTGCCCAGTTGGCGGCGCGATTCTTCCAGCACTGCGATGCGCTCTTGCAGTGCGCCGCCGAGCCGGTTCATGACTTCCGCCAGGGTGGCGATTTCATCTCCGCCCCGGGTCGATAAGCGTGCCCCGTATTCGCCTTGTTGCAGGCGTTGCGCATGCGCATGCAGGGCCTGCAGGCGGCGTCCGATGCCGCGTGTAAACAGCAACAGCAACATCCAGCTGAGCAGGGCGATGACGCAGGCGATGGCGATCCCCTGCCACAGCAGATTGCGGCGGGTTTGGCTTAATTCTTCGGTGGAAATGGCGAAATGCATTTGCCCAATTTCGGCGCGCTGCAGCAGAAAAGGGGCGGCGGCGTGCAGCAGCAAGCCGCGATTGCGCATTTGCAGCCCGGCCTGGCGCGCCAATTCCTGGCCGCTGATCACGTCTTGCGGCGGGGGCTGGCCGACGCTGAAAATGCGTTCGCCCCGGGCATTGCTGATGTACAGATAGCGCAGATAACTGTCTTGCGGGGTGGCCAGCATTTCATCCAGATAGGGTTTGACCTGATCCAGCCGCGCTTGCTGTGCATAGGGGGAGAGGGAAAAATTCAGCGTCACCGCATACTCCTGCGCGATGCGGCTGGCGTTTTGCATGATGGCGTCGTCCAACAGCCGCCCGCTGTTGGCCAGCAGCAGCGCCACCAGCAGGAATTGCACTACTCCCGCCAGCAGCAGGAATTTAGCGCGCAAGGAAAGCTTCACGCGGCTACCTCACAGAAAATACCGGCTGTCACAGCCGTGTGGCCAGGATTGGCCGCTCTTCATGGTAGCCGCGCGCAGGCTGCGGGTCAAATTTAAAACATCAGGCTGCGCCCGCGCCGCAGCAGGGCGATATCGACATAATTCGACATGCCGCCCTGTGGCGTTAAGGTGACATTGAAGCCGCCCAGGTCGATTTGTTTGCGTGACAGTGCGGCTTGCAAGCTGCCGCCGCGCGCCAGGCTGATCGCTTTCACCAGCGACTTGGCGACGGCATATCCTTCCAGCGTCATGCTGTTGGCTTCTTCATCGCGGAAGCGTTTCATCATCGCCAGATGTTCGCTTTGCAGCGGGGTGACGGGGGCGCCGGGATTGGGCGTGACTTGTGAAAACACCGCCCAGTCGGTGGCGCGCGGGCCGGCGATTTCAACCAGGGTCGGCAGATTGATCAGTGAAGCGCCGGCGACAAAGGTGGTGGGCGCATATTTGCGGAATTGGCGCAAAAACAGGCCGGCCCCGATGCTGTCTGAGAGTGAGAACACCAGATTCGGCTTGCGCTCGGCCAGTGCGCGCGCTTCCCGTTCGGTGCTGGCGTTGTCTCTGTGCACGCGCGCCACGCCGCTTAAACGCAGCCCGCGTTTGCTGATTTGATCTTGTACAAATTGCAATAGCTGGCGGTTCACATGTTCTTCCTGATAGCTTAAACCGACATCGCGGATGCCGAGTTTTTCAAACCAGCCGAACAGATATTCGATTTCCTGTCTTTGTCCCGGACGCCAGATTAAGGCCCGTCCCTCCCACTCTTTCTGTGGATTGGCCAGCGGTGCGAACAGCAAGTGATTGCGCATGCCGGGCAGCGCCAGGATGGCGTTGGTGCTTTCATCGCCGATGCCGCCGATGATGTAATCGGTGCGTTCCGCCATTTCAGCGGCGTTTTTGGCGGCGGTCTGCGGGTCGCCGCGATCATCCTGCACCACATATTTGATGCGTTTGCCCAGCACCCCGCCTTGTGCGTTGACTGCGTCAAAGCAGGTGGTGATGCCGGCCACATAGTCGCGCCCCAAGGCGCCATTCGGCCCGCTCAAGTCGATGCTTTGACTGATCAGGATGGTTTTTTCACCGGCTCCGGCCACCGGCGCCAACATGCCTGCGCACAGAAAGAGTGCGGCAAGTTTGCTGAGAATGGATGAGAGTTTCATTTTTTTGACCCCTTATTATGATTTGCGCGGCGCAATATTAGGCAGCCTGTGTGACAGCTGGATGACAGTTGATGCCATACAGAAACATTGCCGGGGAATCACCAGGATTCAATGCGATATTCTTTTTTTTAGAGAGAGAAAGCGGGCGATTGTCCGGTGCATCCAACAAGATTTTGCACAGTTCTTTGTGATTTTTACTAGATGTCGCCAGCATTGATGCGCGGTTTTTGCTGGTGAAATGCAACTTTTGCACTGCAGCATTGAAATCCGCTGCAGGACATGTGCTTGCGTACTGACCGGGCTGGCTGGATAATCAGGCGATCCACCTTGCGTGCCATCAAGACAGGAGATCGCCATGTCCACATTCGGCCCCGAAGAGGCGCTAAATTACATCCATCAATTATTGAAAGTGATGCACCATGCGGGCGGTTCGGATTTGTTTATCTCGGCTGATTTTCCGCCCAGCATGAAAGCGCAGGGCGCGATGAAGCCGCTCAGTCAGCAGCGCCTGACCGGGGACATTACCCGCAAGCTGGCGTATGCCTTGATGAACGATAAGCAAAAGCATGAGTTTGAAGCGGAGATGGAATGCAATTTCGCCATTTCGCTGCCCGGGGTGTGTCGCTTCCGGGTGAATGTGCTGGTGCAGCAGCAGCAGGTGGCGATGGTGATCCGCACCATTGCATCGGAGATTCCGACTTTTGAAAAACTTGATCTGCCGCCGGTCTTGAAAGATGTGATCATGACCAAGCGCGGCCTGGTGCTGGTGGTGGGCGGCACCGGTTCAGGTAAATCGACCACGCTGGCGGCGATGATTGACTACCGCAATACCAATTCAGCGGGACATATCATTACTGTAGAGGACCCGGTTGAATATGTGCACCGGAATAAAGGCTGTCTGATTACCCATCGCGAAGTCGGGGTGGATACCCTGTCCTGGCATCATGCCTTGAAAAACACCTTGCGCCAGGCCCCGGATGTGATTCTGATCGGTGAGATCCGCGACACGGAAACCATGGAGCATGCGATTGCGTTTGCCGAGACCGGCCATTTATGTCTTGGCACCTTGCATGCGAACAATGCGAACCAGACTATGGACCGCATCATCAACTTCTTCCCGGAAGAGCGGCGCAATCAATTATTGATGGATCTGTCCTCAAATTTGCGCGCCATCATTTCGCAGCGTCTGGTGCGCACTGAAGATGGCAAGGGACGCAAGGCGGCGATTGAGATTTTGCTCAATACCGCCACCATCAGCGATATGATTATGAAGGGCAATTTCCACGGCATCAAAGAAGTCATGCACAAGTCGCGCGAACTCGGCATGTGCACCTTTGATCAAGCCTTGTACGATTTGTATAACAAAGGCTTTATTTCCTACGACGAAGCGATTCGCAACGCTGATTCCGCCAATGGCCTGCGTCTGGCGATTAAACTCAACTCCAGCCGGGGCGAACCGGGCAGCCAAAACCATGCCGCCGGGCCAACGGAATTGAATATTCTGGAGGAAGAAGAGCCGGAAGAGGAGGAAAAGAAATAAGCTTGCAGGGGCTTGCCGTTACGCATGTTTTCAACGGCGTTGTTATTTTCCTTGCGCAAGCATGCCCTTCGACAGGCTCAGGGAGAACGGCGTATAAGTCTCAAGTCCGTCTCCGGCGCGCGCCCCGCAAGGCTATGCTGTGCGCGGGCGTTTTTCACGCCACCAGCAAGCCGCTCCCGCTTTCCCTTGCGTTGCGCGCGAGTGCTTCTTGCAGCGCTTGCAATACCTTTTGCGCATCGTCCTGCGGCCCCAGGCAGCGGCAGATGTCGAGCTGGTTGATCAGCCATTGCCATTCGCCCAGTTCGGGGCTGGCGCTGTGAACCACGATTTGCATCTGCGGGTATAGCGCATGCGCTTGCAACAGCCAGTCGGCGGCGGCGCGCAAGCCTTGCGCCGGGGCGTGCCATAGCAGCAGCGCTACCGTCTGGCGGGCCAGGAATTGCAGGGCGGCAGGGCCGTCTTCCACTTGTTGCAAACGCCAGCGCACATCCGCCGGGGCCGGCCCGCCCACGCTCAGCAGGCAAGCCTGGCTTGCGCCGGCCTTGGGCGGCAGCAATTTGACCGCACGCAACATCTGCTCGCATTCGCTGGAGGGCAGCGGGCGGCTGAAATAATAACCTTGCATGCGTTCGCAATGGTGACGCCGCAAAAAACTCAGCTGTGCTTCGTTTTCCACCCCTTCCGCAATCACTTCCAGGCGCAGGCTGTGCGCCAGCGAAATAATGGTGCGCACAATCGCCGCGCCATCCGCCTCGCGCCCCAGGTCTTGCACAAAAGATTGATCAATTTTCAGCACATCAATCGGAAAACGCTTCAAATACGCCAGGCTGGAATAACCCGTGCCGAAATCATCAATCGCAATCTGCACCCCGAGTTGCTTCAAGCTGCGCAAGACGCTGCTGGCCTTGTCCACATCCTGCATTAAGAGGCTTTCCGTCAGCTCCAATTCCAGCAGATGCGGCGGTAAGCCGCTGTCGGCCAGGGCTTGCTCAACTTGCGCCAGCAAATCGCTGTCGCTGAATTGGCGCGCGGAGATATTCACCGCGATGCGCGGCGGCGCATCCTGGCGTTGCGTATCGTCCAGCCATTGTTTGGCCTGACGGCAGGCTTGTTGCAAGACCCAGGCCCCGAGCGGCACAATCAAGCCGGTTTCTTCCGCCAGCGGAATGAATTGCGAAGGCGGGGCGATGCCCAGATCCGGGTGTTTCCAGCGCAACAGCGCTTCCATCCCGACCACGCTGGCGCTGTGCAATTCAACTTGCGGCTGGAAATACAGCACAAATTCGCCGCGCTCCAGCGCGATGCGCAAGCGGCTCTCCAGATGCAAGCGCAACAAGGCTTTATCCTGCATCGCAGGGGTGTAAAACTGAAAACGGTTGCGTCCGCTCTGCTTGGCGCGGTCCAGCGCGATGTCGGCGTGTTTGAGCAGGGTTTCGCCATCCTGGCCGTCCGCCGGCCAGGTTGCGACCCCGGCGCAAGCGCTGGGAAATACACGCTGGCCCATGACTTCCACCGGTTGCGCCAGCGCTTGCAGGCAGCGCTCCAGAATGCGGGTGGACAGGGTTTCAGATTGCTGCCGGCTGCGTTCAGGAAACACCAGCACGAATTCATCAGAGCAAATGCGCGCCACGGTGTCGGTGTCGCGCACCGCCGCCTGCAGGCGCTGGGAAATGATTTGCAAGACCAGATCGCCGGCTTGATGGCCCAGACTCTCATTAATCAGTTTGAAGCGGTCCAGATTCAGGCACATCACCCACAGCTGATGCTGATAGCGGCTGGCGTAGGCGATTGACTGGCTCAATAAATCCAGCAATAAGGTGCGGTTCGGCAGGCCGGTTAAGGCGTCGCGCCCGCGTTGCTGTTGCAGGCTGAGGCGCCAGTTCTGGCTGGCGCTGATTTCTTCCAGCTGTCCACAGTAATGGGTCAGGGCGCCATGGCTGTCGTACAAACCTTGCAGCCGCAGCCGCATCGGCAGCGCATCGGCATGATTGCGGCGCAAGCGCCATTCCAGCTCCAGCGTGGCGGGGCCGGCTTGCAGACCGGGCGGCAAGCCATCCGGCGAGAGTTGCGCCATGTCTTGCTGTAATAAAGAAGCTGCCGGCAGCTGGCAGATTTCAAGCAAGGCGGCATTCACAAAGCTCAGGGTGTAGCGCTCATCGCACTGCACGATAAAGGTCGGGTTGCGGCTGTGCTGCAAAGCGCCCAACTGCAATTGATTGCTGTGTTGCGCCGCCGCCAGCTGACGCCGCATGCGGCGCATATCCTGCCATTGCCACCAGGCGAACAAGGCCAGCAGCGGCAGCGCCAGCGACAGGCAGAGCAAAGTGGCGAACGCATCCAACTGCCAGCCGCCGGCGCCAAACGCCAGCAGCACGAGCAGTAAACAGATGAATATAGCCAGGCGCGCAGCTGGCAGATGTTTGCGCGCAAGAGGGTATTTGATATCCAGCATATAGTCGGGGCGCAAGCTAATAGGCATGCTCATCTTTATCGTGCGAGGAGTCATGCAGTCCGGTCAGTTTTATCGGCGCTACAGCCGCCTTATACAGCCGTGGGTGTCGGCTTGCAGCTAATCATCGGCGGCCTTGGCCTTCCATGGTAGCTGTCAGCTTTATCAGTGTTGCAATCGCCTTTTTATGCTTTGACGGCGCTGGCGTGTATTCAATCTAGGCGGCTTTCGCGAAATTGGGGAGGCGGGGCTGCTGCTGCGGGCGGCATCAAGCATCGTGATGCGCCGGATTGCTGCTTTTGCCACACTGCGCAGCCGCTTTTTTTATCTGCAGAGGAGGCGCCGCCGGATTGTCTGATGGTGATGGAAAGGGGGTTGGAAAAATTGTGGCGCATGATTTGCTGTTTTTATTTTTGTGATGGCAAGGGCTTGATTTTTCAGGATTTCTCATTTCCTGATGCTATCAATGAATATGTTTATCTATTGCAAAATTGATTTCCTAATGGAAGCAAACACCTTCGTTTTCATAACAAAAAGCAAGATCAGTTTCCATTTGTGCAAACTGTATCTATTAAAAAAGACTTAATCTGTATCTGTTTTGTTTTAAAAATGGGGCGTAAGATGCTTACATCAGATCGCAATTAAGCGCAAAACAAGCAGGACAGTCAGGGGATGCGCAGCCAGAGGGCCATCCTCCTGAACAACTGAAAAGCGCGCGTATCTGAGGGTATCTATCCGGCTCTGACCGGGATGTCAAAATCTATTTAGAGAGAAAAACATGAACAACGCTCTTTCCGCTTTCAGCATCAGTCTGCTGGCAGGTTTCACCCTGTTTTCAACTTCCAGCATGGCGGCGCAATTCCCCTTGCGCGCTGACGACTTGAATTTGAATCACCGCTACAGCACCACCACGCACGGTGGCGGTTATCTGCAGGGAGAGGCAAAAGACATCGTGGCGCGCCGCCGCACCGCAAATGGCACATGGAGCGCCCTGGTCAGCGATGGCGCTGACGCCACCGTGAACGCAAACCACCTGATTTATAACAAGCCGATCCGCGCCATGATCTCGGGTACGGTGGTGGGTTGCTGGCGCAATGCGCCGGATAATGCCAAGGCCGGCACGAAAGACGCTGATGTGGTGAACGGTTATATCGGCGTGGCCGGCAACCACGTCTGGATTTTGGGCGATGACGGCACCTATGCCCTGCATGCACATGCGATTCCGGGCACCGTGCCGGCCAGCATTTGCCCGCACAACGCCACCAAATTCAAGAACCCAAGCAGCACCGGCTGGATTGCGCCGGAAGCAGCGGTGACCAACGGCGTGCGTGTTAACGCCGGCCAGATCATCGGTTATGTCGGCAACAGCGGCAATTCGACCGGCCCGCATCTGCATGTGCATATGGCGAAAGACAGCGTGGCGAAAAAGATGCAATTTGATCGCGGCATGACCACGCCGAATCCGAATAATAATGCACCGGTGAACGGACCCTGGACGCTGCTCAAAGGCGCGGCGCTGCCGGACGGCCCGATTCTGGTCTGGGCCCCGCATTCGACTGCTTATTGGACGGTCAACAATATCCAGGATGAAAACATGCAGAGCTGGTTCAACCATATGGCGGATTCCGGCGAGATGGCGGAAAACATGTCTTGCACCAATAATGGCCAGATTTATAACACTGACTGGGTGCCGGCGACCGGCCCGTGGTATGCCAACTTTGGCATGAGCGTGGCGGACTTTGAATCCAAGAAACTGCTGTACGCATCGCAAGGTTTCTATCTGTACAAATGGTGGTATTGCGGTGATGTGCGCTCGGCAATCTGGCGCAAATAAGCTGAGCAGGCCCGTACAGGTCTGACCGCGCCAACACAGCCGGCCTGGCATCAGGGCCGGCTGTTTTGCTTTAGGGGAAAAATATCGTTGCGCTAAGATGGTCTTTTTCAGCAGCCTGAAGCCGCTTGCGAAAAACTGAGGCGGTCTGGCGGCATACAAGATGCCGCCATGGCTGTCGCATGAATGCATGCGCGGATGCCGGGCCGGGCGCCGCCATGGCGCAAAACTGCCGTATCATGTGGGCTTTATTTTGCCTTGAAATCCGCCATGGCCTTGCAATATCACATTATTCCCGTCACCCCCTTCGCACAAAACTGCACCCTGCTGTGGTGCGATGAAACCATGCAAGGCGCCTTGGTTGACGCTGGCGGCGATTGCCCCAAATTGCTCGAAGCGGTGCGGCAAAGCGGGGTGCGCATCACAAAATTGATTTTGACGCACGGCCATCTGGATCATGTCGGCGGCGTGTTGGAGCTGGCGCAGCATTTTGGCGTGGCGATTGAAGGCCCGCAAAAAGAAGAGGCGTTCTGGCTGGATATGTTGCCCACCCAGTCCACCATGTTCGGCTTCCCGCCGGCCAAGGCGTTTGCGCCGCAACGCTGGCTGGAGCCTGGCGATAGCGTGCAAGTTGGCAATCTGAACTTGGAAGTGCGGCACTGTCCCGGCCATACGCCTGGCCATGTGGTGTTCATCCATCATCCCGGCAAATTGGCGATTGTCGGCGATGTCTTGTTTCACGGCGGCATTGGCCGCAGCGATTTTCCGCGCGGCGACCATGAGCAATTATTGCACGCCATCCGCAGCCAATTATTCACCCTGCCGGATGATTACCGCTTCATTCCCGGCCATGGGCCGATGTCCACCATAGGCTGGGAAAAACAGCACAATCCCTTTGTTGGTAAATTCGGTTGACAACTCGCGCAGCTATGCATCAGTTATGTTCCTCCTTCCAATGCGAAGGAGGGCAATATATGCAATCGCTTTATCAATAAGTTAAAGCTGGATTGTTCACGGTTGCCCCTGTTTTTTCTGCGCGCAGCAGATCGTGCACAGCGTTCCACCCTGATCTCCCCTTATTTGCCCCAGCGCCGGCGGCGCGTTTTCCTATGTACACAGTTGGATCAAGGCGATCTATTGTGCATGCCACAGTGCTGGCAGAGTCTGCGACGCGTATGCCGGATGGATTTTATGCACAAGTCTTTTCAGCTCATCGAACTTTGTGTGCGCAAGAGTATTCATGCAACACATGCCTATACCCAGCTGCCTGCATCGCATATGTAATAGCAAAAACTCTGTATCTGAGTAAATTTACCATTTGTAAATATGATTTATGTTTCATCCCATCTTTGTTCTTGCATAGGGAGATCATGAATTGCTCGAAGTGAATTTTGTATTTTAATCTAAAAATTTTAATGATTTAAAACCAGCATTAAAGATGCAAAAACAGAAATAGAATTTTCTCTACTTTTTGATATAAAAAATGCACTATTTCTCCCGTTGCATAATTATTTAATAAAAAAATAGATCCTGATGTTATAAATGCTTGCTTCTTGCTGTGAGTAAAATATAGAATGCTTGCAATGTCTTTTTGGTGTAAAGGCTATTCCTTTAATGAAGGGGGAATGTTAAATATGGTTATTAAAAACAGTATTGGCAGGCTGACCTTGGCGGCGATGCTCATGGGTATGGTGAGCATGGATGCCATGGCGCTTACGGCGCAAGGTTTTGTTATTGGTGTCCGTGATCCTGATACTAAGATTGATTTTGGGGTCGGAGCCAAGTATGTCTGGGGTCAGAAAGTTGAAGTCTATGTTGCAGCGACTTCGCCTGGGGCTGAAATCTCTGCCGCCAATCCAGTGGATTTTATGTCCCAGATGATTGGTTCGCCTTCAGCTTGTAATTTGACGAATGAAAATAGAAGTGAGGCGAACGCCTCAGTGGTTGTCGAGTTTTTGCACGGCACGGATGCCACTCATACTTGCAAATTGGCCGTGGTTCGTCCGGCGTTTGGTGCGTTTTCACCTGCAGACTATCCAGTATCATTCACTGTAGGTAAGAAAACTCCGCGCGATATTACCTCTGATGCGGGCGGTTCGAGCATAAAGTATGGTTCTGCGCCACAAACCTTCACTATCAATTCTTCACCGGATCTGAATACGCCGCTGCAGGTCACATCCAGCAACACTACGGTGTGTTCCTTTACCCAAAACGCTAACACAGTCACAGTTACGCCAAAAGCCATCGGGACTTGCACCTTGAATGCAAAAAACATCGGTAATCTGGACTACTTTGATGCAAACAAAGCCTTCAGTATCACGATTGAAAAAGGTATAAGCACGATTAGCTCAAGCAATATCAAGTCAGAAATGGCGGTTGGCGAATCGGCTTCTTTCGCGATTCAAACCACTGGCTCAAAAGCCAAACCGGGCGTTGGCGGCTCGGCTTCTCCCACTGGCGCTTGCGAGGTATCCCGCATTAATGATTTTTCATACCTGCTGAAAGCATTGGCTCCAGGTGTTTGCACAGTTGACTTGAAGCTTGATCCAATCAAAGGAGATAGTATTGATAATAACTATCTGAATGCGATTAATACCTATCAGGTCGAAATAAAGAAAAAACAATCAGTTTCAATTGTGGGCTTGCCTGCCAGCTTGGATGTTGGCGCTGCTGTGAACTTTACGGTAATGGCGGATGCCGCACCGGGTGTATCACCGTTGATCAGCAGCAGTGATCCGAGTGTTTGCCGTCTTACAGGAAACAGCGCAACAGGCGCGTGGCGACTTGAAGCCTTGCGTGGAAATTCCTGTAAGGTGAGCGCGCTGCTGGCTGGCAACGCCGAATATGTCAAAGCTGAAGCAATCCATACGGTGCAAATTGTTAAGAAAACAATTCCGATTGATATTGTGCCGCCACTTGGCCTGAAAGTGGGGCCTGCGGTAGAGGTCAAGGTAAGTGGCGACACGCCCAACAGCAGAGTGCGTCTGATCAGCAAAACCCCGACTGTGTGCACAGTCGTGCCAGGCCCGAATGACGGATTTCTGCTGAATCCATTGAAAGCGCAGACTTGCATTCTCGAAGCGGATCGTCCGGATGATGGGTATGCGTATGCCGCCGGCCCTGTCACGCGCTCCATCCTGACGGCCAAAGGTTTGCAAACTCCTCAGGTGCTTTTCATGGGGCGCTTGGGTTATATGCGCGATGGTATATACGACGATCTGAAAGTGACCGGCGGCGCCTCTGGCAATCCGGTTGAGTTGACGGTTTTGCCTGACGCCAATGCACGTTGCTCAATGTCTAATCCACTGCGCACTGAAAATGCGCTGACCGTGAAATTGCTTGGTATTGGTCGTGGCACATGCACTGTTTACTATTCTCAAGCTGGTAATGATGATTGGGAGCCTGGCTCGATAAACATCCCGCTTGATGTGAAGTATTATCAGCTTGTCGGCTTCGAAAATACTTACACCAAGATTGGCATGGGGGCGCAGCTTGAAGTTAATCTCAAACCCACCATCAGTCAGATTGAGCCGACCCTGCATTCGCGCAATCCGGAATACTGCAATGTGCTCAAGACGGATGTGCGCAAGTATCAAGTGATGGCGATCAAGCTCACACCGAGCGGGCAAGCATGCCGTTTGGTCGCCAGCCTGACCGGCAATAATGATTATGCGCCTTCAGAAGATTACTTCATGGATTTGGCTGTAGTGAAAGGAAGCCAGACCATCAACTTCACCGCCTTGCCGGATGAAACCCTGGATCGCAAACAGTTGACGATTAGCGCAAGCGCCTCTTCCGGTTTGCCTTTAACGCTGAGCGCCACGCCGGCGACGGTATGCAGCCTGAGCGGCAACCAGTTGAATCTGTTGAGTGTGGGCGATTGTTCGGTGACTGCCTCTCAGCAAGGCGATGCGGACTATGATGCCGCTGTCAGTGTAACACGCAGTATGACAGTGCGATTGCCTGCAAGCACCACCCAACTGAGTGTGAACCCTGAGCGCATCATGGTGCGCAAGCCGGTGACATTCACGGCCACTGTCGCCAGCGCGAATGCAACGCCAACCGGCAGTGTCAGTTTTTATTTGAATGGTTCTGGCATCAGCGCTTGCAGCAATCTGCAACTGGTGAATGGCGCGGCGACGTGTTTGCAGAATTCGCTCCCGGCCGGACAGCATAAAGTGCGGGTGGTATATGCAGGCAATGCCAATTTCAGCAGCTCAGAATCGAGCATGGATATCAATGTCAACAGTCTTGATTGGTTGCCGACATTAATGGATATGATGCTGAATTGATAAAAATGCCCGTCATCTGTTATGCCGGAGGGCGGGCGATTGTAATGAGGAAGCGCAGTTTGTGCTTTTTGAGTCTTGATGAATTTTGTAAAGGGAAATGGTATGAAATCATGGATGATCGCTGTTTTAATGAGCATGGCTTGTTTGCAAGCAAATGCTGCCGCTGTGATTGCCGCAGGCGAGGTGACGGAGGTGCGGGTTGATGCGTCGGGCAATGGTTTTGTTGTCTTCTCAAAAGACCTGAATACGCCGACCGCCTGTGGAACGAAGCAAAACGCACTTTCGTTTAATGTGGACAGTGTCGGCGGACGTGCCGTTTATGCGATGGTCATGCAAGCCAAAGCCACTGGCGCCAGAATTTGGGCGACTGGCACAGGTGATTGCCTGCATTACGGCAATACGATTGAAGCATGGAAATATGGAGCAATTTCCTGATTCTGGCGAGCCGCCTGGCGGTATCTGACGCAAGTTATGATGACTGCCTGCGTTGGGGCGGGGCGCAGCGTTGCAGAATGATTGCAGCGCAGACACCCCCCGCTTGAATGAGGATAATCGGTGAAGGATAAGAGAATGAAATCATGGTTTTTTGCAGCACTCCTGGGAGTATGTTGCATACAGGCGCAAGCCGCAGCTTCAATTACTGCTGGCACTGTCAGCGAAATCCGGGTGGATGCGGATGGGCGCGGGTTTGTGGTTTTTACCGAAAATCTGGTGAATTCAACTTGCGCTACGAAAAAGAATGCGCTGTCATTTGATCTGGCAAAAGCATCAGGACGTGAAGTGTACGCGATGGTGATGCAGGCTAAAGCCGCCAATGCCAAGATCACTGCAGAGGGGTTGGGAACATGCGGAAAGTACTCTGTGGTTGAAGAGTGGAGCAGTGGTTTTATCCATTAAACATTTCAATTTGGCGGCCCGGCGCAGAAAAATTGTTTGCCCTGTAACGCTGCCGAATTGATTCCAAAGCCCGGCATGCCGGGCTTTTTTGCCTTTTTTCATCTGTCCATGGCGGTACGCACATTCTCCTGGCTGAAAGGCTGATGGCGCGCGACTTCGAGCGGCAGCTCGTCGAGTTGCAAGTACGCGCTGCCATCCTCAATCGCTTCACCCGCCTGGGCGTGTCCACCACGGTGGCCATGCCCTGAATCTGTTTTGAATATGGGCTTTTATGCGCTGACTTTATTTGCGCAACAAAGCCCATTTGCACAGCCTGCGCCAAAAATTCCCCTGCCGGAGCATGGCTGGTGCAGCTTGGCTCGGCAGGGCGCATTTCGCACCTCAGCCCGCACCAGTACCGGCATATCCTCCAGTCCTGCTTATCTGTGGCGGCTCTGCAATCTCCGTTCCAGGTATCAGACCGGCACTGCAGCGCGGCCGAAAAATTCCGATATACTCAAACAGCCTGTGCCCACGCCTAAACAATGCAGCCGCAGGCGTCTTCCCGTTGCTGTCACGCAGGATGGAGCCGGATATGAGTGAAAAGCGGATTAGCTTGGCGGATCTGGAATTTGCCCACGCGCTGATGTGGGATGTGTACGACGCTGCTGGCCGTCAGGTGATGCAAGCCGGCGAATTTCTGATTGACGCGGCGGAGCTGGTGGCGCTGGCTGAAGAGGGCTTGTTTGCCCATGCGCCGCCGGGTGGCATGGCCGGTGATGCCTCCGCTGTGGCAGGGCCGGCCAGCGGCGGCCTGGAAGTGCTTGAAATTCATTCTGTGTTGCAAACCATCAATGCCTGCAATGACCAGTTGGAGCAATTGCTGCCAGACCTGGCCGCCGCGCCCAAAGCGGCGCACAAAATCCGCGCCATTGTGGCGCAATTACAAGCCGCGCTTGATGTGCAGCGCGATATTGCGCTGGGCTGTATTTTCTTAAAACAGATCGCCGGCGCGTATGCGATCCGGCATTGCATTGAAACCGCCCTCCTGACCTTGATTATTGCGCGCGCCGATGGCATGAGCGAGGCGGAATGCATTTCCATCGCCTGCGCCGCGCTGACCATGAATATCGGCATGCTCGATATCCACGAGCAATTGCAAACCCGCAATGCCTTGTCTGAGCTGGAAAAACAGGCGATTGCAGACCATCCGGAGCGCAGCGTGGCGATTTTGCACACTGCCGGCGTGACCGATGTGCTGTGGATTGATTGCGTGTTGCACCATCACGAAGTGGAAGACGGCAGCGGCTATCCCTATGGTTTGGAAGAAAAGCAGGTGCCGTATGCGGCGCGACTGCTGGCCATGTGCGACCGCTATTGCGCGCAAGTGTCGGCGCGCAATTACCGCCGTTGCATGCGGCCCGATATGGCTTTGCAAGCCTTGCAAACCGGCCACCCGCAAGATACCCGCATCTGGCAGGTTTTAGCGCGCGAACTCGGGCCGTATCCGCCCGGCGCCCTGGTGCGTCTGGCGAATGGCGAAACCGGGGTGGTCTCGCATCAGGCGGCGCAAGACCAGCGCGCGCACATTCTGTTTGACGCCGCCGGGCATGCCGTGCTGTATCAAAATCTGGAGCGGGTCTGCAACAGCGGCCCATTTGAGATTCATCATTGCTTGCATCAGGATGAAGTTGACATCCGTTTTCATATGAAGCAAATCTGGGGACAGTTAGCCAGCGATTAAGGCGCTGCGCGCAATCTGCTGTTTGATCCGCTTTCAAGATGAGCAGAAAGTCTTGATGCGGCAAGCGTTTTTTGCCGCGCCGTATGAGGCAAACATGCGCCGCGTGAAGCGCTCTGCCAGCAGGCTGATCAGGCTTGCGGTTGCGGCGTAACACCGCGCCAGCCGGCGCCGGATAATGCCAGCGCCGGCCCGGCCTTATGCCATCAAGCCCAGCGCGCGCCAGGTGTTGCGTCCGGCAATGCCGTCAGCCGTCAAGCCATGGCTGGCCTGGTATTCCTTGAGCGCTGCTTCGGTTTGCGGCCCGAATTGGCCGTCCACCGCAATCCCGAGCGCGCTTTGCAAGGCCCGCACACTGTCCCCGCTGGAGCCCAGCCGCACTGTGACCAGGCTTGGCGCCGCCTGGCTGGCCGGGGCATTGCCGCCCAGCATATCCAAAGCCTGCTGCCGCACATCGCGCACCCGCTTGCTCCATCCGGCGCCGAAGGTGGCGAAAGTGGACAGGCTTTCCAGATACGCCTGGCGCGCATCGCACAGCTGATTAATCATGTCTGCAGGGTTGGCCGCCGCCACCAGGGACAGAGTGGCCGGGCCCATTGCGCCATCCTGCTGCGCGCCGAGAATTTTCTGTAAAAACTTGACCGCCCGACCCGGGCCGGAATTCACGGCGAAATCAAACATGGCGTAATCCAAGCCGGCGGGCAAGGCGTCGCCGCTGCATTTATCCCAATAGCCGCTGCGGTAGATCTGTTCCAGCTGGGCCTGGCTGATGTTTTTCAAATCATCCACCGTTTTGTCCGCGCCGAAATAGCTTTGAAAAACCTGCAATGTCACGCCCTTCATGGTCGCGCCGCCCGGGTCTTGCGGATGATTGGAAAAGCCGCCTTCATGCACCAAAACCAATTGCAATGCTGTTTCAAAATCAGCTTCCATCTGTGCGCTCCTGTGTGGTTGATGAGGTGTCGCCCGCGTGCGGGCATGTGGGGGACGGCATTCTTGTGCTGCGCATGCAAACCCGGGCGGCATGTGCGGCCGGCAGCGCCGGGTTTTTCCATACTCTACCCATGCCGGCCTTGACTGGCAATCGGCATGCGCAAAGTTTGTGAAATGGAAGCGCTGACATTTCTTGCAAGTAAATTTTCTATTAGGAAACATTTTAACGATAATGTTAACTTTTGTAACATCAAAACTTGTTTTTTAAATAATTGGAGTATGGTTTTGCTTCGCTGATAAAGCGAACCCCTGCTTGTCCGCCTTGATCAGGCGGGCATGTCCCACTCTTGCCATAGGACTGATAATGACAAATGGTATTACCCCCCGTATAGCGCCAGTCCGCCTTGCGACACCCGCAAACGATGCGGAAGCGGCGCGTTTTTTGGCGCAGGCGGCCTTTGGCGGCGACGCCAAATCAATCGCCAATTTGAAAGCCAAAGGCTATGACGCCTGGCTGAATGAGCAATTCGCCATGAGCACCGACATCGGCTACTGGGATTGGATGTTGTCTAAAGGCTATGCCGCGACTTCTTCCAACCCCTCGGTGCACAATGGCGCTGAAGCCGTGTTGTGGCGTAAGCTGATGCGTTCCCCCGACGTATTGCGGCAACGCGTGGCGCTGGCGCTGTCTGAAATTTTTGTGGTCTCCATGGTCAGCGTGACCAGTTTGTGGAGCGGCTATGGCGCCGCCGGCTATATGGACATGCTGGCTGCTCATGCCTTCGGTAATTTCCGCGCTTTGCTGGAGGCTGTCACCCTGTCCCCGGTGATGGGCGTGTATTTGGGCACGCGCGGCAATCAAAAAGGCAATCCCGCCACCGGCCGCCAGCCGGATGAAAATTTTGCGCGCGAAATCATGCAGTTGTTCAGCATCGGCCTGTACAAGCTGAACCCGGATGGCAGCGTGAAAACCGACGCCAGCGGCAAGGCGCTGGAAAGTTATGGTCTGCGCGATGTCAGCGAACTGGCCAAAGTTTTCACCGGCTGGGGCTTTGATGGTCAGTCCCCGACCAGCCCGGAATACTGGCGCCGGCCAATGGTGGTGCGCGACGCCAGCCACGCCACTGAAGCCAAGAGCTTTTTAGGCGTGACGATCGCCGCCGACAGCGGCGCCGGGGCTGGCGTGCGCGATTTGAAAATCGCCCTCGACACCCTGTTCAATCATCCGAATGTCGGCCCCTTTATTGGCCGGCAATTGATTCAGCGCCTGGTCAGCAGCAACCCCAGCGCGGCATATGTGCAAAGAGTGGCGCAAGCCTTCGCCAACAATGGCAGCGGGGTGCGCGGCGATATGAAAGCGGTGCTGCGCGCCATTTTGACTGACGTTGAAGCGCGCAGCCTGCCGCAAAACAACTACAGCGGCAAATTGCGTGAACCGATGTTGCGCCTGCTCCAATGGGCGCGCACCTTTAATGCAGTCTCCGCCAGCGGCAATTGGAATTTGCGCAATACATCCGACCCGGATTCCGGCCTGGCGCAAAGTCCGCTGCGCTCGCCCACTGTGTTCAACTTCTTCCGCCCCGGTTATGTCCCGCCCAGCGGTGTGATGACTGATCCGTCCCTGGTGGCGCCGGAGCTGCAAATCACCACTGAATCGACCATCATCGGCTACGCCAATTTCATGCAGCGCGCGATTAATGGCGGCTACGGCGATTTGACGCCGGATTACACGCCCTGGCTGCCGCTGGCGGCGGATGTGGTGGCGCTCACCACGCAACTCAATACGGTATTGGCGGCTGGCCAGATTTCGGCCAGCAATCTGGCGACGATCCAAAACGGCATCAGCGATATCGTCATCAGAACCGATGCGGATCGCCTCAACCGCATCAAAGCCGCCATCATGCTGGTGATGTGCGCCCCCGAATACCTGGTACAAAAATAAGGAGTTGTGATGAGCGTAAACGATATCAAACGGCGCGAATTCCTGCGCCGCTCGGGGATGATGGGCGGTATGCTGGCCGGCGCGGCGCCCTGGGCCTTGAATCTGGCGGCAATCGGCGAAGCGGCGGCGCAAACCGCCAACGATTACAAAGCCGTGGTGTGCATTTTTTTGCAAGGCGGGAATGACTACGGCAATACCCTGATACCCTATGACAACGCGAATTACAACGCGTATGCGGCGATCCGGCAAAAGCTGGCTTACCGGCAAAGCGATTTGAGCGCCACCGTCTTGAATCCGGCCAATTCCCTGCCGGACGGGCGGCAAATGGCGCTGGCGCCTGCGCTGGCGGCCTTAAAGCCGATTTTTGACGCCGGCAATCTCGGCATCATCGCCAATATCGGCACCCTGATTGTGCCGACCACCCTGGCGCAGTACAAAGCGCAAAGCGTGCCTTTGCCGCCCAAGCTGTTTTCACACAACGACCAGCAAAGTTTCTGGCAAGCCGGGCGGCCGGAAGGCGCCGGCAGCGGCTGGGGCGGGCGGATGGGCGATTTGATGCTGTCCGGCAATGGCGGTTCCTTGTTTACTGCGATGTCGATTTCCGGCAATTCCTTGTATCTGAGCGGCAATCAAGTCTCGCAATATGCTGTTTCGACCCAGGGCGCGTTCAGCATGCGCGCGCTGGAAGGCAATTTATACGGCTCCACCCGCGCCAGTGCGGCCCTGCGCAGCCTGATCACGCAAAGCCGTCCGCATCAGCTGGAAAACGCCTATGTCAAAGTCACCAATCGCAGTCTGGCCGGGAATGCGGTCTTGAAAAGCGTGCTGGACCCGAATGGCAGCTTGCCGTTTACCACCGTGTTCGAGGCCGCCAATCCGCTCGCCCAGCAATTGAAACAGGTGGCGCGTCTGATCGCCAACCGGGGCCAGCTGGGGGCTAAACGGCAAGTGTTTTTTGTCTCCATGGGCGGGTTTGACACGCATGACAATCTGGCTGCGGCGCACCCGGTGCTGCTGCGCCAGACCGCCAGCGCGATGGCCAGCTTCCACGCCGCCATGAAAGAGTTGAATTTGAATGACGCCGTGACTTCTTTCACCGCATCAGACTTTGGCCGCACCCTGGCGGTGAATGAAGATGGCAGCGACCATGGCTGGGGCAGTCATCATTTCATCATGGGCGGGGCCGTCAATGGCCGCCAGATTCATGGCAAATTGCCGGCAGTGGCGGTGAATGGGCCGGATGATGTGGGACAGGGCCGCTTGCTGCCTACCACATCGGTGGATCAGCTCGGGGCCGCCATCGCCACCTGGTTTGGCGTGTCCGCCAGTAATCTCGGCACGGTCTTGCCGAATGCGCGCAATTTTGATTTGAACGCATTGCGCCTGTTCAAAACTGCGACCAGGGTGTGACGCATGGAACACGCCGCCTCAGGCGCGGCGGCGTGTCAAACAAGGAGGCGGCGGCCAGGGCCGTCGTAGCGCCCAGTTTTTGCATGCGGAGTGTGTCAGATTGGTATCGTGAATTGCGCGGGCGGCGGCAGTGCTGAAGGAAAGTTTGCCTGGCGCATAAATTACCCATGCGTATTTGATGCGCTGCTTGTGCAATTGCCTCACAGTAAAAAAAAGCGGCATGCCGCAGCATGCCGCAAACAACGACGGTCGGGGGAGGGGAGACCGCCGTATTCAGCCGCTTGGCAAGCAAGCGGCTGCCACACACAGATTGCTTACACGCCAGCGCGCATCAGCGGGGCTTTGAGCGCTTCGGCCAAGGTGGCCTGGCACTCCGCCAGATGGGCGCGCGCTTCTTTGCTGCTCATTTGCGCCGCTGCCGCACTGATGTCTTTGAGCAGGCTTTGCGCGGTCATGCGCTGCAGGCTGCGCGCATCAGCCGGCGTGCCGGGGGCCGGTTTCAGCAAGGCATTGGCGAGGCGCTTGAGATGTTCACGCTGCAAATTGCGACGCAAGGCGGGAATATCCTTGCCGCCCTTGAGTTCAGACCAGATCGCGTTTTGCAAAGTTTCATGCAGTTGCGCCAGGCTCAGCAGGTTTTTCGCATCCGCCACTTTTTCCGGCGAATCCAGCAAACGCAGCGCCACGCTGTCGCCCATTAATTGATCCAAGGCCCCGGCTTGCAGTTTCAAAATACTGCGCGAAAGCGAGATGTCGCCACGCTGGCCGCGATCTTCAAAATGATCCGGGGCCAGGCGCGCCGCCAGTTCCGGGGTGATGCGGAAGCTGTCTGCTTTGAACAGGTTGTTGGTCAGCAGCGCCAGCGCTTCGCGTTGCTGTTTGCCATCCACCGGCGTGAAAGTGGCGCGGCCGCCGGCGCGGTCGCGCAGGAAGGTCACGCCGCCCACATATTTCAGCAGCGACGGAATTGCGCGCGCGAACTGGTTAAAACCGAATTCATAGCTGCGGCGCAGCGTTTCATAGCTTTCCCCGCTCTTCAATTGCTTGCTTTGCAGGCGGTCCCACAATTCACGCGAATTGGTCAGGCGGCGCTTGAAATACCCCAGCGCATCCGTGCCCAGATCGAACACGTTGACATCCGGGTCTGCGGCCCAGGTGTAGGCATCCTCATCCGTGCCGTAGGCAAGTTGCGGCTCAGTCGAACGGGCGGCGATTTTCGCCAGTTCTTCTTTTTCCTTGTCCGCCGGCAGCGGGCGATAGGCGTATTCAATCGCCCAGTAGTCGTAAGGGCCAAGGGTGGACATCACATATTCGCCTTGCGGCTCGCCCTTGGTGGCGATGTTGAAGGGGTTGTAATCCATCACCGAACCGGACATCCCGTTTTGTTTGGTGAAATTCGGATCCGACAATTGCTTCAAGCTGTAAATGGTGGAAGAGCGGAAGTTGTGGCGCAGGCCGAGCGTATGCCCGACTTCATGCATGATCACATCTTTCATATAGGCTTGCGCCAGCGCTTCAGCCTTCGGGCTGTCCATTTCCAACTCGCCGCGCGCTTCCAGCAGCCCCATGGCAAAGCCCATTTCATTCGCGGCGCCATGTGCATATTGGCAATGTTCCTGATGCTTGCCATGGCCATTCAAAGGCATGCTGTCTTCCGCGATAAAGCGGCGCGAACCGCGCGTGAAGACATCGGACATGCCGATATCCGCATCCAGAATTTCGCCGGTGCGCGGGTCGGCGTGCGACGGCCCGATGGCGAAGCCGACATCCGCGCCGACAAACCAGCGGATCGAAGCGTGGCTGGCGTCCATGGTGTCAAAATCGGCGTCATCCGCTTGCTGCTTGACCACGATGGCGTTCTTGAAGCCGATGCGCTCAAACGCTTTATTCCACTCCAGCACGCCTTCGGTGACTGATTTGCGATATTTGTGCGGAATGTTTTTATCCAGCCAATAAGTGATCGGGGTCACCGGCTCAGACAGCGCGGCTTGCGGATCTTTCTTTTCCAGACGCCAGCGCTTGACCATATGACGCGCCGCCTTCGGGCTCAGATCTTCGGTGTAGTCGTACTGGGTCATGACGAAATGGCCAACCCGGTCATCCGCGATACGCGCCGCCATCGGGCTGGCCGGCAGCGGACGGAAGCTGTAGTAGAAGCCGACAAACATGCTGCGCGGATCGGGCGTGGTGTGCGGCGGCGGCGGCAGCGCCACCGGCGGCGGGGTCAGCGGCGGGGCCGGAATGCGCGGCGTGGCGAAATGGGTGTTGACCAGGAAACCGGTCAAATCCTCGGCGCTGCGCACGCGGCTGAAGCTGGAGTTGCGCGCATCCGGCGCAAACGGCAGGCGGAATGCGTATTCCAGAATGGTGGAATAGCCCACCAGGTCGCCAAACAGCAGTTGCGAGGCATCGATCAGGATGCCCTTGCTCTCCGGATGCGGGGCCGAGGCCACCGCCGCCGAGCCGATCAGGCTGTCAGAAAACGCCTGCGACACGGTGACGGCTTGCGGGGTGCCGGGTTTGGCGCTGAATTCGGTGTTTTTCGCCAGCAATTGCACGGTGTTGCCGATTTTTTTGAAACTCACCACATGCGAGGGGCCCATCTGGCTGGAGTACAGGCGGCGTTCGCCGATGCTGTGCGGCACGTTGGCGCTGAAGAAAAACGGCTTGTCGAATTGCTCGGGGCGGATCTCAATCCAGACTTTTTCGTCTTTCTGATACACATTGAAAAAGCCTTTTTGCTCTTTGGCGTCTTTGATGACATCTTTGAACGGCTTGGCTTCGCCGGGGGCTGGCGGGCGCGCTGCAGCGGCGGGAGCGGCGGCGCCAGCCGCCGGGGCCGGACTTTCCTGGGCGTGAGCGGCGAATGCGAGACAGAAGCTGGCGGCAAGCGCCGACAAAGCAAATTGTGAATTTTTCATTGTTATCCGAATTTTATGTGATGCCAGGACGCACCGCAGTCGGTGTGTAGGCCCCTCTGTTTAGTGTATGCTTGACCCTGTCGCTGGCGGACAGAGGCAGGCGCCTCTTTTATCCGGCAGTATGCAGCCGGTATGGTCGGCTATGATGGCGCTTTGGCGGCAAAGTTCCGTGCGGCAAGCACGGCAAACAGGGAGGGCGGATGGAAATCTTCGTGACTGACGAAGAATTGGCGGCCTGTGAGACCCGCGTGAAATTGGCCCAAGAGACGCCAGGTGAATTATTACCGCCCTTGATCGACTTGATCTGGCTGATCCGGCAGCGCGACAGCCAAAGAGCGCAAAACCTGGCGCTGCAAGCGGCCCAACTGCTGGACGCCTGCCAGGCCGATGACCGCCAGGCGCAGTCCTGGCGCGCGCGTCTGCAGCTGGTGCGCGCCGAAAGCTTGTGGCTGGGCGCGCAACTGGTGCGCGCACACAGTGAGGCGGATGAGGCGCTGCAGGTTTTTTACGAAACCAACGACGCGCTGGGCGAGGCCGACGCCCATTGGCTGCTGGCGTATATCTGCTCTGAACAGGGCATGATTGATGATTTCAATTCCCATATGCAACAAGTGTCGGTGGCGGCGTTGCGCGCCGGCGACACCATGCGCGCGGAAATGGCGCGCGCCTTGCGCGCTTCCTGGGCGGTGTTGCGCGACCTGCCAAGCGCACAGGAAATCTGGGCGCAGGAATTCCCGCAGGAGCTGGACGGCCTGCCGCCGGCGCTGGCGGCCTGTATCGCCGATTATCAATTCACCGCTGCCTCGATCAAGGGCGATTTCGGGCGCGCCATCAGTTATGGCATGCAAGTCCATCATCTGTCGCTGCAAACCGGGCAGATCCGCACCGCGATTATTTCCGCCACCAACACCGGCGACAGTTTCAATAATTTAAATGACCACGAAAGCGCGCTGGAGTGGATGCAAACCGGGCTGGATCTGGCGCGCCGCACCGGCTGGCCGGCGCGCATCGGCGGTTGCTTGAATCAGACTGCGGAAACGCTGCGCAAACTGGGGCGGCTGGAAGCGGCGGAAAGCATGCAAACCCAGGCTTTGTCGATTCTTTCCACCATGCCCGGCTCGCGCAGTTATGCGCTGGCATTGAACTATGCCGGGCAACTCGCGCTGGATCGTAAAAACTGGCAGGGCGCACATGAATATTTTTGCCAATTGCTGACCCGCGCCACCGCGCTCTCGCAGCGCGATTTTATTTGTGAAGCCTGGCGCGGTCAGGCCCGCGCGCTGTCACATCTGGCGCGGCCTGAAGACGCCTTGAAGGCGGCGCGCGAAGCGCTGGCGATTGCGCGCCAGCAAAATGCGGCGATGCGTCAGGTGCTCGCATTGTGGGGCATGGCGGAATTGCATGCGGCCTGGCCTTTGCCGCCGGATGAGCCGATCAGCGCGCCCAGTCCGGCCTTGCACTATTTGCAACTGGCCTTGCAAGACGCCGCCAAAATCGACGGCTTTTTGCCGCCGGCGGAACTGTATGAGGATCTGGGGCGGGCCTGGGCTGCCGTCGGCGCGTGGAAAGAAGCATATGAAGCCGGCTTGCTGGCGATTCAAGCGCGCCAGAAAATGCAAAGCCAGTACGCCAGCAAACGCGCGCTGGCGATTCAGATACGGCAGCAGACCGAGCGCGAGCGCACCGAAAGCGTGCACCACAAGCAATTGGCGCAAGCCGAGGCGCGCCGCGCCGAAGTGCTGCAGCAAACCAACGCCACCCTGGCCAATCTGGGCGCGATCGGACAGGAAATCACGGCCCAGCTGAATTTGAATGCGGTGCTCGATGCGCTCAACCGCCATGTGCACAGCCTGCTGGACGCCACCGCATTCGCGATTTATCTGATGGAGCCGGATGGCGAACGCTTGGTCAGCGCAATTGATATTGAAGCCGGCGAAACCCTGGCCGCCTCGATTTTGCAATTAAGCCATCCCACTTCGCTCACCGTGCGCTGTGTGCGCGAGCGCAGCGAGATTTTGATTGACGCCGACAGCATGCAGGAAACCCATATTCCGGGCACCCTGATTTGCCTGTCCGCCCTGTTTGCGCCGCTGATGGTGGGCGAACGCGTGCTGGGCGTGATGACGATTCAATCACCGCGCCGGCATGCTTATGGCGAACGGGAACGCATGATTTTCCGCAGCCTGTGCGCATACGGCGCGATTGCGCTCGACAATGCGCACGCGTATCAGCAATTGGCCGATACGCTGGACGCTCTGCGCCAGACCGAAAGCAAATTGATGGCGCAAGAGCGGCAAGTGCGCCAGCACGCGGAAAAGCTGTCGCAAGCCAATCGCGCGCTGCAGGAAAATGCCGAAAAACTGCGCCAGGCCAAGCAAAAAGCGGAAGAGGCTACCCGCCTCAAATCGGAATTCCTGGCGAATATGAGCCATGAGATCCGCACCCCGATGAATGCGGTGATCGGCATGGCGCATCTGGCCCTGCGCACCGGCCTGACCCCCAAGCAACAGGATTATCTGAACAAAATCCACACCGCCGGCCTGTCCCTGCTGGGGATTATTAACGACATTCTGGATTTTTCCAAAATCGAAGCCGGCCATCTGGAAATCGACGCCAGCCCGTTTTCGCTCGACGACGTGCTGGCCAATGTGGCCAGCGTATCAAGCCAGAAAGCGGCGGAAAAAGGCTTGGAATATCTGTTTGACGTGGCCCCGGATGTGGTGCGCCAATTGCAGGGCGATCCCTTGCGGCTGGGACAGGTGCTGATCAATTTGACGAATAACGCGATCAAATTCACGCACAGCGGCGAAGTGCGCCTGGCGATCCGGCAGCGCAGCCGCAGTGAAGACCGGGTGGAATTGCAATTTGTGGTGCATGACACCGGAATCGGCATGAGCAGCGAGCAATTGGCGCGTCTGTTTCAGCCATTCTCCCAGGCCGATGGCTCGACCACGCGCAAATATGGCGGCACCGGGCTGGGTTTGTCGATTTCCCAGCATCTGGTGCAATTAATGGGCGGCATGATCAGCGTGCGCAGCACGCCGGGACGCGGCTCCAGTTTTGAATTCACCCTGCGCTTTGCCGTCAGCGGCAGTCAGCTGCGGGTCTTGCCGGCAGGCTTAGCCGGCTTGCGTGCGCTGGTGGTGGATGATAATGAAGCGGCGCGCGAAATTCTGTGCCAGAACCTGCAAGCCATGCTGGGACAGGCCGATGCGGTGGAAGACGCCGAGAGCGCCTTGCTGGCGCTGGCGCGCGCCGATCAGTCCGGCCAGCCATATGACCTGGTGTTGACCGATTACCGTTTGCGCGACCAGGACGGGATTGCGCTGGCGCGCGAGATCCGCGAAGACCAAAGTTTGCAGCGCAAGCCGGAAGTGATGCTGGTGACGGCTTTCGGGCGCGAAGAAGTGCAGGGCGAAGCGGAAGCCGCCGGCGTGGCCGCCTGCATTTTCAAGCCGCTCAATTTCTCACTCTTGCAACAGGCCTTGGCCTCGGTGTTTGCGCCGCACCAGCGCGGGGCGAATCACCCGGCCCCGGCGCGCCTGGCCCCGGCCAGCGTCTTGCTGGCGGAAGACAATGAAATCAATCAGCAAATCGCCGTCGAACTGCTCGAAGGCATGGGCTTGAGCACGGTGCTGGCGAATAATGGCAAAGAAGCGCTGGAAAAATTGCGCGCCGCCGGGCCGCACGCTTTCAAACTGGTCTTGATGGATTTGGAAATGCCGGAAATGGACGGCCACGCCGCCACCCTGGCGATCCGGCGCGACCCCGAATACAGCGCGCTGCCCATCATCGCCATGACCGCGCATGCGCTGACCGAAGTGCGCGAGCGCTGTTTGCAAGAGGGCATGCAAGACTATTTATCCAAGCCGGTGGATCCGGAACAACTCTACGCCACCCTGGCGCGCTGGCTGTCAGCCGCACCGCTCAGTCTGCCGCAGAGCGCGCCGGCGCCGCACTGCGCGCAAGATTTGCCGGACTTGCCAGGGTTCGATCGCCAGGCCGGTTTGCAGCAAGTCGGCGGCAATCAAAAACTGTATCGTCAATTATTGCGCCGCTTCGCTGACAGCCATCAGGGCACGATGGCGCAACTCGGCATGCTGTTCGCCGCCGGCCAGTTAAGCCAGGTGCGCAGCCTGTTGCACAGCCTGCGCGGGGTGGCGGCGAATCTGGGCGCCTTGCAAGTGGCGCAAGCCGCCGGCGTGCTGGAGCATAGTCTGGAAGACCCCTCACATCTGGAAGGCAGCGGCGGCTTGATGCGCCAATTGCGCGAAGCCATGCAGCAGGCGCTGCAGGGGTTGGCCAATCTGCCGCCCGAAGCCTGTGAATGCGACCCGCAACAAGCGCGTGTGGAAATGTTGCGCCTGCTGCACGAAGGCAGCAGCGATGCGCTGGCCTGCTTTGAACGCCTGCGCCCGCAACTGGCGCAGATCATGGAGCACACGCATTTGAGCCAATGCGCGCAAATGTTGCGCAGCTACCGCTTTGAAGATGCGGCGCGTTTGCTTGGCCCGGACCGGGAATGCGCATGAGCGCCGAATACACGCTTTTGCAAGTCTTGGCGGAAGAGGGCGGCGTGCGTCTTCTGCGCGCGCTCGGCAATGACGCCGCACAGCAGCCGATTAATACCGTGCTGCTGTTGCAAGACCGCAATAGCGGCGATGCGCTGCTGCAAATCGATCAATTGCGCCAGCAGATCGGCTTATGCGCCGGCTTGCCGGAAAAAAGCGTCGCCCTGCCGCGCGCCGTCTGCCTGTATGAAGGCGCGCCCACGCTGGTGTTGCAAGACCCCGGTCTGCCGACCCTGGAATCCCTGCTGCAAGAAGCGCTGCCATTGGAACAGTCATTACGCATCGCCTGCGGCATCGCCAAAGCATTGCGCAGCGTGCATCAGGCTGACATCGTGCACAAAAGCCTGTGTCCGGCGCATATTCTGGTGGATCAGCGCAGCGGCCAGGCCTGTCTGCTCGGCTTTCACCTGGCCAGCCGCCTGCCGCGCGAACGGCAGGAATATTTACCGCTGCAGGAATTGCCCGGCAATTTCGCGTATATGGCGCCGGAGCAAAGCGGACGCATGAACCGCTGCATTGATGCGCGCAGCGACTTATATGCCCTGGGCGTGATTTTTTACCGCATGTTGAGCGGCAGCCTGCCGTTTGAAGCCGGCGATGCGCTGGAATGGGTGCATTGCCATGTCGCGCGCAGCCCCGTGCCGCCGCATAAACGGCAAGCCGTGTTGCCGCTGGCGCTTTCGCAAATCGTCATGAAATTGCTGGAAAAAGACGCCCAGCAACGCTACCAGAGCGCAGCCGGACTGTTATACGACTTGCGCCGCTGCCTGCAAGAGTGGCAGACGCGCGGCGCGATTCCAATGTTTGCGCCGGGACAGCACGATGCGCCGCTGCGGCTGTGCGTGGCGGAAAATCTGGTTGGCCGGCAGCAGCAAAGCCGCCAGCTGCAGCAATCCCTGCAGCGCGTCTTAAACAGCGGCAACCCCGAGCTGTTGCTCGTCTCAGGCAGTTCGGGCAGCGGCAAATCTTCCTTGATCAATGAATTGCACAAAGTCGCGCTGCAACCGCGCGTCTGGTTTTTGGAAGGCAAATTCGAGCAATTCCAGCGCAGCATTCCGTATGCGATTCTGGGACAGGCGTTCAGCGTGCTGGTGCGCCAATTGCTGTGCATGAGCGAAGACGAGGTGCAGCACTACCGCCTGCAATTGCAACAAAGACTTGGATCGAACCTGGGCCTGATGCTGGAGCTGGCGCCGGAACTGCGCTTTATTTGCGGCGAACTGCCGGCCCCGCCGGCCTTGCCGCCGGTGGAAGCGGAAAACCGCTTTCAAAATGTGTTCCGCCAGTTTTTAAGCGTTTTTGCCACCCCGCACCATCCCTTGCTGCTGTTTTTGGATGATTTGCAATGGGTCGATGGCGCCACCCTGAAATTGCTGGCCGACATCGTGGCCCACAATACGCCGCGCCATGTGCTGCTGATCGGCGCGTTTCGCGAAGAAGAGGCCGGGCCGGCCCATCCGCTCAGTCTGACCTTGGCGCGCATGCGCCATGCGCGCCGCCAGGGCGCCCGCCTGAGCCATGTGCGCCTAAGCCCGCTCAGCTTGCAAGAAGTGCAGGAACTCATCGCCGCCAGCCTGCATTGCCCGCACAACGCATGCGCCCCGCTGGCGCAACTGGTGTATGGCAAAAGCGCCGGCAATCCGTATTTCACGATTGAATTTTTGCGCACCCTGGACGAAGAAAAGCTCCTGTATTACGAAGCTGAACTGGCCTGCTGGCGCTGGGATCTGAGCGCAATTGAGCAACGCTATCCGCCGCCGCGCAATGTGGATGAAGCGGCCGGCGCGCGCCAATTATTGAGTGAAAAACTGGCGCGCCTGGGGCCGCCGCAAGCGCGCCTGCTGGCGCTGGCCGCCTGCATTGGCCATCAAGTCCCGCATGCCCTGCTGGCGCGATTGAGCGGCATGAGCCTGGAGCGCGTGCGCCATTGCGCGCAGGCGCTGGAGCAGGCCGGTTTGCTGCTGCGCCAGCGCAATCAGTATGTGTTTGCGCATGACCGCGTGCAAGAGGCGGCGGTGCAATTATTATCGCCGCAGGAATTGCCCGGCCTGCACTTGCAAATCGGACGCCTCCTGGCCGGCGCCGGCAGCACGCAGCAAATCGAAGAAGAAATCTTCCACATCGTCAACCACTGCAATGCCGGCTTGGAGCTGGTCAGCGCGGAACAGGAAAAAAGACTGTTATGCCAGCTCAATTTCCTGGCTGGCAAAAAAGCGCGCGACGCCATCGCCTACGCCGCCGCCGTCGATTATCTGCGCCTGGCCGCCAGTCTGATGCCGCCTGATCCATGGAGCCAGGCGTATGACGATCAGATGGCGCTTTTATTCCTGCGCTGCGAATGTGAATACCAGCTCGGCCACACCGGGCTGGTGGAACAGTTTTTCCATGAGATGCACGCGCATGCGCCCGACCGCTTGCAGCGGGTGCGCATCGCCACCTTGCGCGTCAAGCTGTACCAGCTCTCGGCGCGCTTTGCCGAAGCGCTGCAAGTCGCCTTGCAAATCCTGCAGGAATTTGAGATTGGCTGCATGGCGGGACAGGATAGCGTGCTCGCCCAGGCGCTCGCGCACGAACAGGCCGCGCTGGACGCGCAACTGGCCGATTGCGATATCGCCAGCCTGGCCGCCTTGCCGCAAATGCAGGATGAGGAAATCCGCATGGTGCTGGAATTGCTGGCGGAAGTGCGCGCCATCGCCTGGAACGTCAGCCCCATGCTGTATCAATATTTGAGCGTGAAAGCGATGGCCCTGCTGCTGCAATACGGCAACAGCGAAGCCGGTTGTTCAGCCTATATGGGATATGGCATTTTACTGGTGCAGCGCGGCCAGATTGAGCAGGCGGTGGCGCTGGCGGATATGGCGCTGGCGCTGTATCAGCGCTATCCGGAACAAGTGCGCAGCGGACGCCTGCTGTTTACCCACGGCGCATTTTTCAGCAGCTGGCGCAAACCGCTGGCCAACAGCATCGAGCTGCTGGAGCAAGCCTATATCCGCTGCATGGAAGCCGGGAATATGGCGATGGCCGGCTATTGTGCGCCGCATATCCTGGTGATGCTGCTGGAACAAACCGATAACCTGGAACACTGCCGCCAGATCTGCGAAAAATACATCGCATCGGAAAAACACAATCAAAGCCGCTGGCCCGACCGCCTGCTGCGCATGTACCGCCAATTATGCAAAGCGCTGGCCGGCGCCACTGACAGCCCGGGCGGCTTGGATGATGCGCAATATGACAGCCAGCGCGCGCTGCGCGAATTCACCGAAGCCGCCTACGGCCCCGGACTGACCTTGTTTTATCTGGTGCAGCAGGTTTTGCATTATCACTTCGGGCGCTATCAGCAATCGCTGGAAGCGGCGCGCCAGGCGGCGCAAGGCATGCATTTTTTACGCGCCACTTATTCAGAAACCACCCATTATTCCTATCTGGCGCTGGCTTTGTGCGCCTGCCAGGAGCAGCGCGGGACAGATCCGCAAACGCTGGCGCAATTGCATGAGATTGAAGCGCGCCTGGGCGTCTGGGCGCAACACTGTCCGCACAATTTCCAAGCCCGCCACCTGCTGCTGCAAGCTGAAATCGCACGCCTGGAAGGGCGTCAACTGCCCGCCATGCGCGCCTATGACGCCGCGATTGACGCCGCGCAAAGCGCTAAATTTCATGTGGTGGAAGCGCTGACGTATGAGCGGGCGGCGGTGTATTACCACCAGCTTGATCACGAAAAAATCGCCCACAATTATTTGCGCGAAGCACGCGCCGCCTGGCAGCATCTGGGCGCGGATGGCAAGGTGCGCGAATTGGGCGCGCGCTTTCCCTGGCTGGAGGCGCGCGCCGCCCTGAGCGCGCAACAAGCCGCCGGCACCGCTGCCGGCACCCGCTTAGCCCAGCTCGATATGCTGTCTGTGCTGAAAGCATCGCAAGTGGTGTCCGGCGTGATGGAATTGGACGCGCTGATTCAATCCCTGCTCAAAATCGTGCTGGAAAACGCCGGAGCCGGGCGCGGCCTGCTGATTTTGCCGCAGGCCGGCAGCTGTCAGATTGTGGCCGAAGCCAGCACCACGCAAGAAGGACTGAGCGTACAGAACCTGCATTTGCCGCTGCAGCAAAGCGATAAATTGCCGCTCAGCCTGATTCAATATGTGATGCGCACCAGTGAACGCGTGTTGCTTGATGACGCCTCGGAACACAGCCAGTTTTCCGAAGACAGTTATTTGTACCGCATGCGTCCCAAATCTGTGCTCTGCCTGCCCCTGCTCAAACAAATGAAGCTGGTCGGCCTGCTGTATCTGGAAAACCGTTTGACTCCCGGCGTGTTCACCCCGGGCCGGCTGGAAGTGCTGGAACTGCTCGCCTCACAAGCCGCCATCTCGATTGAAAACGCCACCCTGTACCGCAATCTGCAACTCGAAAACGCCGACCGCAAACGCGCCGAAGCCGCCTTGCAGGAACACCGCGACCAGCTGGAAGTGACCATACACGAGCGCACCCTGGAAATGCTGCGGCAAAAGCAGGAAGTCGAACAGCAAAAAGAATCAGTCGAATTGGCGCACAAAAATATTTCGGTAATGTCGGAAATCGGCCGCGAACTGACCGCCAGCCTGCATCGCGCCGATATCGTCAAAACCCTGTACCGCCATGTGAATGACTTGATGGAAGCCTCGAATTTCGTGGTCGGCTTTGTGCAGGAAGAACAAAACCGCCTCGAATTTCCTTTCAATATCCACCTCGGCAATTTTCTGCCGGCCTACAGCTGCAGCATGGAAGATGATTTGCCGGCGGTCTGGTGCGTGCGTGAGCGCGGCGTGGTGTTTGTGAATGACATCGAACAGGAAGCCAAGCTGTATGTGCGCGACCCGGAAGCGGCCTGGCAGCGCGCGCAAAAACTCGGCGTGCGCTCGATGCCGCAAGCCCTGCTGCTGGTGCCGATGGTGTTGCAAGAACGGGTGCTGGGCATGATCGGGGTGCAGAGCTACAGCAAGCATGTGTACCGCCGCATCCATATCGATATGCTGCAAACCCTGTCCGCCTATGCCGCCGTGGCGCTGGATAACGCCCTGGCGTATTCGCAAGTCGAGCAGGCGCTGGCGGCTTTACGCGAAACCGAAGCGCAATTGCGCTTGCAGGAACAGCAAGTGCGGCAACAGACCGGCGAACTGGCGCGCGCCAATAAAACCCTGCAGGAAAACGAAGAGCGCTTGCGCCAGGCCAAACAAAAAGCGGAAGACGCAACCCGCCTGAAATCGGAATTCCTGGCCAATATGAGCCACGAGATCCGCACCCCGATGAATGCGATTATCGGCATGGCGCATCTGGCCCTGCGCACCGAACTCAATCCCAAGCAACAGGATTATTTAGGCAAAATTCATCGCGCCGGCCTGTCCCTGCTGGGAATCATTAACGACATTCTGGATTTTTCCAAAATCGAAGCGGGCCGCCTGGAAATCGAGCAAACCGGGTTTGAACTCGATGATGTGCTGGCGAATGTGGCCAGCGTCACCAGCCAGCGCGCCGGTGAAAAAGGCCTCAGCTATCTGTTTCATATCGAACGCCATGTGCCGCAGCGGCTGCAGGGCGATCCCTTACGTTTGGGACAGGTATTGATTAATCTGGTAAACAATGCGATCAAATTCACCGAGCGCGGCGAAGTCTGGCTGGAAGTGCGCATGAGCGGACTGGCGGCGGCGGCGCAGCAGCAGGCCGGCCAGGTCTTGCAGCTGCGCTTTGCGGTGCGCGACACCGGGATTGGCATCAGCGCGGAACAACAGGCGCGCCTGTTCCAAGCCTTTTCCCAGGCCGACGGTTCAACCACCCGCAAATATGGCGGCACCGGCTTGGGTTTGTCGATTTCGCGCCATCTGGTGCAATTAATGGGCGGCAGCATCGGCGTGCAAAGCAATCCCGGCCATGGTTCGACCTTTTATTTCACCTTGCCGTTGCAGACGGTGGATAGCGTCAGCCATGTGCAATTGCCGCCCGATTTGCATGGTGCGCGGGTCTTGCTGGCCGACCCCAATCCGCGTTCTTGCGGCGCCTTGCAAGAAGCCTTATCCGCCTGGCCCTTGCGGGTGGAGGCGGCGGACAATCTGAGCGCCGCCTTGCTGGCGCTGCGCGTGGCCAGCGCCAGCGGCGACCCGTTTCAATTGCTGCTGTGCGATGTCTGTCTGGGCGAAGACAGCGGCTTGCAACTGGCGCAGGCGGCGCAGGCGCAAGAAGCGAGTCCGCCGCGCATTTTGATGCTGGCCTGCGCCGGCCAGGAACAGGCTTTGCGCGCCGCCGAGCAAGCCGGCCTGCTGAGTTTGTGCAAACCGTTTGCGCGCAAACAATTGCAAGACGCCTTGCTCAGTTTGCTGGCGCCACGCCCGCGACTGCGCAGCGGCGCGCGCAGCCCAAGCCAGCACTATTTCGGCGGCGCGCGCATTCTGCTGGCGGAAGACAATGAAATCAATCAGCAAATTGCGCTTGAACTCTTGCAAGAAGTCGGGGTCGAGGTCAGGGTGGCGGAAAATGGCCGCATCGCGCTGGATTGCCTGCTGGCCGCCGGGCCGCAAGGCTTTGATCTGGTCTTGATGGATTTGGAAATGCCGGAAATGGATGGCCACCAGGCTATCCTGGCCCTGCGCCAGGAAACCGCATTCCAGGATGTGCCGGTGCTGGCGATGACCGCGCATGCAGTGGCGGAAGTGCGCGAGCGCTGTCTGCGCGAAGGTATGCAAGACTATTTCACCAAGCCGATTGACCCGGAGCAATTGTATGCATTGCTGGCGCGCTGGTTGCCGGCGGCGGTGCCGCGCGGCGCCAAACCTGTGCGCGCGTCAAAAGCCGTGGCCCCGCCCTGGCCGGACTTACGCGGCATTGATTTGCAAGCCGGCCTGTCCCGCGTGGCGGGGCGGCGCAGTCTGTATCTGCAATTATTGCGCCGCTTTGCCGACAGTCAGCGTGGTTGTATTGACGAGTTGCGCGCCGAACTGGCGCAAGGCCACCGCGCCGAAGCCGCGCGCCTGGCGCACAGCCTGCGCGGGGTGGCCGGCAATATCGGCGCCGACGCCCTGTCCGCCGCTGCGCGGCAACTGGAATACCGCTTACAAGCCCCGCATTTGGATGAGCATGAGATTGCCGACGATGTGCAAGCTTTGGCGGCGCAATTGCAAGATTTGCTGCCGCAGATTGACGCCTGGCTGGCCGCGCAGCAACCGCCGGTCAGCGCTGAGGCTGTCGCTCAGAGCATTGCGCCGGCGCAAGCGCAAGCCGAGTTGCGCCGCCTCTTGCAAGAAGGCAGCGCAGACGCGCCAGCCTATTTCACCGAACAGCGCAGCGCCTTCGCCACCTTGCCGCAATGCGCCGCATTGGAAGCAGCTTTACAGCAATTTGATTTTGATGCGGCGCTGGCATGTTTGGCGCCATGACGCGCGGCAGCAGCGACCAAAATCAATGGGGTCACAAAATCAATGGGGTCAGACTCGATTGATTTCTCAACAAAATCAATGGGGTCAGACTCGATTGATTTCTCAAGCCTCAAAATCAAAATCAACAAAATCAATGGGGTCAGACTTGATTGATTTCTCAAGCCTAACCGTCAGATAATCTAAATCCCTTTATCCCTGCTTTGACATATGTTCCATAATCAATTACGCCTGCCATGGCAGGGTTTTGCGGCGCGCTGGCTTGAACGGTTGGCGAATAGCGCCGCGCTGGCGGGATGGCGGCGTCGCCTCTTGTCCAAACTGCCATTTCTGCAACTGCGCAGCGATGTGGTGGATGTGGTGTACGCCAACTGGGTCGTGCCGCTGGATGCCGTGCGTCACCTTTTACCGGATCAGCTGCGCTTACAGGAAGCGGCGCAACACACCATTCTCACCGTGCTGACGTATCGACATGGGCATTTCGGCCCGGCTTTGCTTGGCCCTCTGCGCCACATGCTGCCTTCGCCATTGCAAAGCAATTGGCGTTTATATGTGCAAGAGATGCCAGATGGTTCCGGCGTGGGCAAGGTGGTGCTGTTTATTAAAAATATTTTTGATAGCGCTATGTATGGCATCGGCTCGCGTCTGTTCAGCGACGCCTTGCCTTCACATGTGGCGCAGACTTTTGTGCATCAGAAAACGGCGCAGGGATTTCAGATTCAGATCAATGGCGGCAGCGGTAGCGCCCCTTCGTTCGCGCTTGAAGTTGCGCTGGGCGGCGGCAAACAATTACCACCATCCATGCAGGCGTTTTTTCCGACCTGGGAACATGCGGTGGACGCCCTGACGCAGCAAGACTCCGCCTTGTCGCCAGTGGCTGGCGCAGCGCTGATTGCGCATGCCGGGATTGATTTGCCGATTCCTTTGCCGCAGGTGCAGCCGGCTGTCATGAGCGCGGCCGATCCGGGCGATTTTTTGCGCCAGCTTGGCGTTAAGGGGCCGGCGTTTTGCTTTGTCGTGCCACAAGTGCCATTTCGTGTGCTTTGGGAGCGTTGCCTTCGTCTGGAATCAAGAGAAATCAATCGAGTCTGACCCCATTGATTTTGACCCCATTGATTCGATACCTTCTCAATAAGAGATATGCGCAAAGTTTCAGCAAGCATGGTACGGCGGCATAGACAATAGACAAGCCAATGGTTTCTTTGCCGCCTTGTTGATAGCCGAGCGCGGCAAGCAGGGGCAGGGCCAGTCCGGCGCATGCCAGCGCCAGTTTGCCAAGCAAACTCCATACCCCGTAATAACTGGCGGCGCTGGCGTCTTGCGGGATTGCCGCAGCCAGCATGACGGGCGGCAAGGCCAGGTCAGAACCCAGGGCCAGTCCGCAGATCAGGCAAACCATGGCATACGGCCAGATATCGCCAGCCTCTAAAAACACAGCGCCGATGAAGCCCGACATCGCCAATAACATACCTGCTTGCCACGCGCGTTGCGAGCCATATTGCCGCGCCAACCTGACCCAGGCTGGCAGGCCGATGGCGGCGGCGACAAAATACAAGGCGAGAAACAAGCCGCCATATTTTTCTGCGACGATACGGTCGGCAATAAAAAACAGGGCGAGCGTGGCGGGAATCGCCGCAGCTAAGCTGTTCAGGAAATAGATAGGCAATAAGCCGGTGAACCCGGGATTCGCAAACGCCACGCGCCAGGCGATACTGTGTTCCTCCGCTTGGCTTTGCCAACGTGGCGCAAAATTCCACAGCATCAGCAGGGCGAGCAGCAAAATCAGCGCGAAGCCTCCGGTGTAAGCCAGCAAACTGCCGCGTATCTGTCCCGCAGCGCCTTGCAAAATAAAGAAGGGCATCAGGCTGGCGCTGATTACTCCCAGCAGACCCAAGCCCTCACGCCAGGCGCTGGCGCGCAATTGCATCTGCGTTTCCCCAAGCCTGGCGCCCCAGGCGAGATAGGCAATATTGAGCATGCTGTGCCCGGTGTAGGCGATGATGAGCATCAAGCCCAGCCATGCCAGCAAGCTGCTGTCAGCCGCCAAGCGGGGCGGTAACCATAGACCGAAGAAGGCGCCAGCCAGGATGCAGCCTGCGCAAATCAGCCATGCTTTGAGGTGTTGCGGGTAGCGGTCGATTAAACGCCCGAGCCAGGGATCTTGCACGGTATCAATCAGGCGCGCAAAAAAGAGCAGCAAGCCAGTGGCGGCCAGTGGTGCGCCAAGTTGCGTGGTGTAGTACGCAGGAATCTGTACATATACCGGCAGCGCGGCCATCGCCAGCGGCAGGCCAAGCAAGCCGTAACTGGCATGGGCGAAATGGCGCGTGTCCTGCTTCATATTACGCGCGCCATGCCTTGGCTGATTGCCGCCATTGCTGACCCCTAGCGGTTTAACGGACTTGCACTGCGATGGCGGCCCAAGCAAGAAGCGGCTTCATTCAGAACGCCAGCATGGTGATGCATCACAACATAGGCGCTGTTCAGACCGGAAATTCCTGTCGCTGTGAAGGCGATGCGCTGGCGCTTGGCAAAGAGCATGGCGTTTTTTCCTATATTGAAGATGGTAAGCGTTAAGTGCGGCTAACTCTGTCGCTCATGCTAATACCATTTTGAAAAAAATTCTACTGAAGAGTAGCGAAATACACCGGGCAGTATTTTAATCAGATCGATCAATGGGGTCAGACTCGATTGATTTTGGATCAATGGGGTCAGACTCGATTGATTTTGCAGCACGCTTGTCATAAGATTTCCATACCCATACATTCGCGAGGTCAACCATGGCGCGATTGCCCCGATTTGTTCTTCCTGGCGTTCCTCAGCATGTCATTTTGCGCGGCAATAACCGTTCCCCCATTTTTGCCGCACCGGACGATTACCGATTTTTTCTTGAAAAATTGAAAGCTGCCTGCGAGAAGCACGGCTGTGCGCTGCATGCTTATGTTTTGATGACCAACCACGTCCATTTCTTGCTGTCACCCGGCAACTCAAGCGCTTTTTCGAAAGCAATGCAGATGCTGGGGCGGTATTACGTTCAGTACTTCAACTTTCGTCACAAGCGCACCGGCACGCTGTTTGAAGGCAGGTATCGCGCAACGATGATCGATACAGAGCAATACTTCTTGATCTGTATGCGTTACATAGAAATGAATCCGGTGCGCGCAAACATGGTTGCCAATCCGGGAGAGTATCCATGGTCTAGCTATGCATGTAACGCATTGGGAAGCGCAAACGATTTGCTGACGCCGCACGATGAATATCTCCGCTTGGGAAAAACAGTCAACAAGCGCCTGTCAGCGTATCAGGAATTGTTTGACAGTCACTTATCCGAAGCGAATTTGACTGCAATTCGCGAAGCCGGCAATAAAGGATGGCCGATCGGTTCTGAGCAGTTCAAGCAAATGATCCAATCGAATTTGGGCTTGCGCGCTATGCCAAGCCCAAGAGGCGGCGACAGAAAATCAAAGGAATTTCAAATCAATCGAGTCTGACCCCATTGATTCTGATGTATTGATTATTCCATTGATTGGAATAGTTAATTGAATTGAATGATGATTCATTCTAAAAGTGGAATTTGGAATAATGCACTCACTCGCCGCACAACACAAAACGCGGCAAGCAAGAAAGCCAAATCAACCACATATGACAGGAGTCTCATCATGCAACACATTTCTCGCCGTCAAGGCATCAAAACCATGCTCGCCGCCAGCTTGGCTGCTTTAAGTTTCGGTGCGATAGTCAGCAACGCCAGCGCCACAATCGCCACCACCTTGCCGCCAGGCGAAGCGCCCATTGTAAGCAAGACTTCTGTATTGCATAAAAACATCAAAGTGGGCGATGTGGATGTGTTTTACCGTGAAGCCGGTGACAAAAACGCGCCAACCATTGTGCTGCTGCACGGATTCCCGACCTCGTCGCAAATGTTCCGCAACCTGATCCCGCAATTAGCCAGGCAATACCATGTGATTGCTCCCGACTTCCCTGGCTTTGGCAAAACCCAAACACCGGCGGGTTATGTGCACAGCTTTGACAATATCGCCAAAGTGGTGGAGGGCCTGTTGCAAGCCAAAGGTGTGGCGCGTTACAGCATGTATGTGTTTGATTACGGCGCGCCGGTGGGATGGCGTCTGGCCCTGGCCAACCCCAGCCGTGTGGATTCCTTCATCATCCAAAACGGCAACGCCTATGAAGAAGGGCTGCGTGAATTTTGGGACCCGTTCCGCACTTATTGGAAAAACAACGACGCCGCGTCCCGTAATGCCTTGGCCGGTTTCTTGAACCTGGGCGCCACTCAGTGGCAATACACGCATGGCCAGCCAGTACAAGCCTTGATCAGCCCCGATCCTGCTGTGACAGACCAGTATTATCTGGATCAGGGTAATAACAAGCAGGTGCAACTCGATTTGTTTTACGACTACCGCACCAATCTGGCCGTGTATCCGCGTGTGCAAGCGTATTTCCGCAGCTATCAGCCGAAAACCTTGATCGTCTGGGGCCGCAATGACCAGATCTTTCCGTTCCAGGGCGCCGAAGCCTACAAGAAAGATTTGGTGCGTCCTAATATCCACTACCTCGACGGCGGCCATTTCGTACTCGAATCGCATGGAGCGCAAGTGGCGAAGTTGAGTATGGACTTTTTGAAGTCGGTGTACGGTAAATAAGCCTGTCACCAGTGGCGGCCTGGTTTTGCCAGCGCCGCCAAGCTGCCTTACTTTGTGCGCAAGTAAGCATCCAGCGCGGCCCGTCCCACTGCTGGATCATCGGTGAAAAAGCCATCAATCCCGGCTTGCAAAAACAGCTTGAGTTCCGCCGCCATGTCGCCGCGCGTGGAGGGGGAAGCTGGATCGCCGCTGCGCAGATCGGCTGGCAGGAAAGGGTTTTCCGGGCGGAAGGTGTATGGGTGCAATAACAGGCCGGCAGCATGCGCATTGGCGACCAGGGCGCTGGGCGCGCCCAGACGGTTTTGCGCCGTGCGCGCAATAATCATGTCTTTGGATGGGCCGATGCCATTGGCGTAACGCGCAATTTCACGCAAGCCGGCGGGCTGCGCCAGGTCGGCATACTTGCGTGTGTCCCCGCGTAAGCGGAAGTCCTCGGGCTGGCCGTTGGCGGACAGCAATTGCACTATCGGCAGATCCGTCATTTGCCGGATTTCTTGTAGATTGCTGACTTCAAACGACTGGATAAACACCGCTGCTTTGGGGCCGCGATAACCCGCCGCGTGCAAGGCATCGACCAGGCGTTTTTCCAGCGGGAGTCCGATCGATTTGAAATAACTTGGATGCTTGGTTTCCGGATAGATGCCGATGACACGTCCCTTAGCCTTGCTTTGCGCCTGCGCCAGCGCAATCACTTCTTGCAGTGTGGGAATCTCGAACTGGCCATCGTATTGCGTATTGCCAGGACGGTTTTGCGGAATCCGCTCTTTGGCGCGCAGCGTCTTCAATTCGGCCAGCGTGAAGTCTTCGGTGAACCAGCCGGTGACGCTCACATTGTCGATCAGTTTAGTTGTTTTACGCGCCGCGAATTCCGGTTTGTCAGCCACATTGGTGGTGCCGGAAATTTCATTTTCATGGCGCGCCACCAGGAAGCCATCCTTGCTGGGGACAAGATCCGGCTCAATGATGTCTGCCCCGTCTTCAATTGCTTTGGTATAGGCGGCCAAGGTGTGTTCCGGGCGCAAGGCAGAGGCGCCGCGATGGCCGATCACCACCATGGCGGGCAGATTTTGGGTGTTTTGGCTGGCGACTTGAATCTGTTCGCCACCGCAAGCGCTCAGAATGAGCAATGCGCCGCCAAACAGCGCTGTTTTCAAGGCGCGCTGCAAACCCGATGGACTTCTGTTTTTCATAAGCAAAAAACGGCAAGCGTAAAGCCTTGCTGTGACAGCCTGATGTCAGGTGACGGGGCTGGCTGATATGCAGGAGGGCAGACTATCGGGCAGGCGCGCGGGCAATCAAGATTTTCTGTCATCGCAAAGTCATACGGCCTGCTTAATATTTTGCTTTTGTATTCATTCATCGGGGATGGTCTGAGCTAAAATGCAAGCTTCATAAAAAGTGCGAGCATCCCCTGCATCGCCGTAAAATCCATGGAGACTGAAATGAGACTGACCCGCCTTGCTGCGGCATGTGCTTGCGCATGCCTGTTTTCCAGCTTTTCCCAAGCCGCGACGCAATATACCCGCGTACTGTGGGATGCGGACCCTTCGCAAACGATTACCATCGGCTTTTCCGCCAGCGCGGCCAATCCCTATGTCAAATTCGGTACGGGCACTGATGAAAGCCTGTGGACAAGGGTGAATCCGGCGCGTAGCGCCACCTTTAATTCTTCACTGGTCAGCCATTTTTCCATTCTGCGCAATCTGACCCCGAATACCGCCTATTATTTCCGCGCTTGCGATGATTCCGGCTGCGGCAGCCCGTATTGGTTTAAAACCATGAGCAATGCGCCGGCGAATATGACCTTCATTTCCGGCGGCGACTCGCGCACCAATCGCGGCGAGCGCCAGCAGGCGAATCAAATGGTGGCCAAGATCCGTCCCGCTTTCATCGACTTTGGCGGCGACTTGACCGACAACAACACCGCATCGCAAATGATGGAATGGTTGTCGGACTGGCAGATGACCTATTCCAAAGACACCATCAATGGCATTGCCTATCAATACATTCCCGGCCTGGTGGTGAATGTCGGCAACCATGAAGACAATGATGTGCAGTTTGTCTGCAAAGTATTCGGCGCCGACAGCGACCGCAATGGCGTCTGCAGCAATCGCGACACCTATAACGCCTTCAATATCAATGGCAATCAAATCCGCCTGTATAACCTGAATTCGCAATTCGACTGGGCCGGCGCTGACTTCAGCGCGCAAACCACCTGGCTGAAAAACGACCTCAGCAGCGCCGGCGCCAGCGCGCAATGGCGTATCGGCGGTTACCACCGCCCGGCGCTGCCGCGCACCTCATCCAAGCCCACTGTCAACAGCGGCTTGTTCTCCTGGGCGCAGCCGTTTTATGACTTGAAAATGAATATCGTGTTCGAGTCTGATTCACACATCCTGAAGATGAGCACCCCGGTCAAACCGGCGGCCAGCGGCAGCAATTATGAAGTCGCCAGCGCCGGCACCGTGTATTTGGGAGAAGGCGCCTGGGGCGCGCCGAAGCGTCCCGCTGACCGCTCTGCCAACTGGCTGGTGGATCTTGATAGCCTGTCCCATTTCAATGTGCTGCAAACTTCCGGCGAAAACATCATCGTGCGCACCGTGTTGTTTAATAACGGCAGTGCCACCGCCTTGACGCGCGAACAGCGCGCCGCCGATCCGCTTGCGCTGCCGGCTGATTTGCCGTTGCGCAGCCTGCCGGTATTGGGCACGAGCTATAAATTGGGACGTGACGCCAATGGCCGCACCACCCGCGTCGATGGCGGTGGCACGCCACCCGGCAACGATGCGATTCTGGTGCAATCCACCAGCGGCGGCGGCAAGCGCGACTTCACCACCTCGACTGTCTCGCAAAGCTTTAAATACGGCAGCAGCGGCACATACACCGTCTCAAAAGTCGGCTTCAATCTGTCCCGCACCACCTCGCAAAGCGCTAACGGCAGCGTCAGTGTGTACCTCAGCACCAGCTTGAGCAGCAGTGGTGAAGTGGCCGGTTCGCGCCTCAGCCTGCCGGCCAGCTCGGTCAGCGGCACGATGCAAAGCTTCACCTTGAGTCTGCCGCAAGCGGTTACGCTGAAACAAGGCGTGACTTATTATTTGCGCATCACGCCGAGCAACAGCACCCACACTTGGTATGCAGAAACCTCCAGCGGCGACGCGTATGCCGGCGGCAAACTGTATAAAAACAGCACCTCCGAAAGCCGCGATATGCGCTTTGCCATCACTGGTAAATGAGTGATGCGGCAGGATGGCGCGTCAGTTGGCGGCGCGCCTGTCTAACGGCGGCGCATTGGTGGGCCGCGCTGGCATTGTTATTGTGCGCCTGGAGCGGCATGCTCTCGGCGCGCGACCAACTGCCGGCCTTGCGTCCCTTGCTGGCCTGGTGGCCGGGCATGGATGCGCCCCTGTTTTGGCATGTGCTGGCGGCGGCGGCTTTGCTGCCGCTGGCGCTGGCCTGGCTGTTTTGGCGCGCGCGCCATGCCGGCCCGGTGCATGCCGCCTTCAGCCTCTTGCGCTGGGCCATGAGCGGCTTGGCGGCGACTGGCCTCTTGCTGTGGAGCGGCGCAGCAGATGGCGCGCTCTGGCGTCTGGCGCATCTGGGCGGCGCGCTGGTGTTGCTGGCCGGTGTGGCTTGGCACAGCTGCAATCAACTTGGCGCCGCCGGGCGCTGGCGGCGTCTGCAAGCGATCTGGCTGGCCCTGCCGGCGCGCCTGTGGCAAAGCGCGGGCGCAATCCTGTTGTGCGCCGGCGTGGCGCTGGTGGGCCTGCATGGGTGGCAGGGCGCGCGCAGCGTGCGCGTGCCTTATGTGCAGCAGGAAATCATCATTGATGGCCAGCCGGATGAGGCAGCCTGGCAGCGCGCGGCCTCAGTCGAAATCGAAACCTGGTATGGCGCCCCGCAGCGCCAGCGTGTGCCGCTGCAAATCAAACTTTTGCACGACGGCTATTCCCTTTTCATGCAAATCTCCTGGCCGGACGCCACGCGCAGCCGCAATCATTTACCGCTGCGCAAAACGGCGCACGGCTGGCAGATGCTGCAAGACGGCTGGACGCAAAATGATGAGCTGACTTACTACGAAGACAAGCTGGCGGTGATGCTGGGGACGGGCCGTTGGGACGCCCTGCGCAGCGTGTTTTTGCACAATGGCGCGGATGGCAAGATGCGCGGCGGCCATCATGGCCCGGATGGGCGCCTGCTCGATCTCTGGCATTGGAAATCGGTGCGCAATCATGGTTTTGCGAATCTGGATGATGCTTACTTCGGCTCCTTGCTGCCGCATTTGCCCGGCAGCCGGCGTTATGCCTGGGGTTATGCGTCTGACCCGATCAGCGCGGGCGGCTTTAAAGAAAACTTCCGTGGCCACGGCATGCGCGGCGCGCTGCAGCCCCTGCGCCTGCCGCGCGATCCGGCGGCGCTGGCGCAATTTCAGCAGATGACAGGAGGTGCGGCGGATGCGGTGTTCGCGCTGGATTGGCACGACAGCCAACCCTGGCATGCCAGTCTGGATCACTATCCCCTGGGCACGCTTTTGCCCTCGGTGGTGCAAGTGCATGCAAACGAGGGCGACCGCGCCGACGTGCGCGCCGCCGGCGCCTGGCGCGATGGACGCTGGACACTGGAAACCGTGCGCGCCTTAAACACCGGCAGCAATTACGATGTGGCGCTGCAAGATGGCGTCAATCTGTGGTTTGCCGTATTTGACCATACGCAAACGCGGCATGCCTGGCATCTGCGCCCGCTGCGTCTGGAATTCGCCGCCGTGGAGAAAAAATGAAAGCGCCCCAGCTGCCATCCCTCAGCGCCTTGCTGTGCGCGCTTTGCCTGAGCGCCTGCGCGCCGGACATGCCGCCGCCGGCCTATCCGGCGCAACGTTTTGTGCTGCTGCGCGCCGACGGCCAGCCGGCTACGCCGGGACAGGGCGCCTGGCAATGCGTGTGGGATAAACAAAGCGGTTTGTTGTGGGAAGTGAAAGATGTGAATGAAGGGCTGCGTTCTGCGCTCTCATCGTATTCCTGGTATGACGGCAAACAGGGACGGGCCAAAGGCGGCTCCTGCGCCAAAGACGAACCCGGAATGCCCTTTGTCGGCTATGTCCCTTGCGATACAAGCGAATTGCAAGCCGCCTTACGCGCGCAAAACTTTTGCGGCGCGCGCGACTGGCGCCTGCCCAACGTGGCCGAATGGCGCAGCCTCTTGCTGCAACACGGCTACGGCGGCGAAACCCGGCTGCCATTCCCGCTCTTTCCCGGCAATGTGTGGGGGCCGTATTGGACTTCCGAGCAGGGCGAAATCCAGGGCCAGCATATTGCGCAAACCATGCATATCGGCACCGGCGAAGTGCAGCCGCTGCGCAGCGCCTCGGTGGCGTATGTGATGTTGGTGGCGGGGAAAAAAGAATAAACCGCAAAAAACAAAAGCCGAAAAACCTCCACCCGCATTCCGGCAAAGGCCGTAGAAGGCTGAGTTGAGCGAAGCGATAACCCGGCGTCCGACACCGTTGGCGCCGCAAAGGAATATGCGCCGGCCACGCCATCTGCTATCGCTGAAATGCGTAAGCGGCATATTGTCACAAGTCATTTCAGTCTTGTTCATGGCAGTGCTAAAATGATTGCATTGAAGTGATGGCAAGAGGCGGCTTATGTCCGGGTGGAAAAAAAATGATCAGCAAGAGCGGCAAAATGCCGTTTTGGCGACTGCCGGACGGGGTTTTTCGCCGCCATTCTTTAATCCGGCTGAAGATGGATCGCAATTTTTATCTTATCAGTTGGATCATGATGAAATCAAAGCCCGCATTGTGCAGAAAGTAGATGAATTGCGCCGCACGGGGGAAATGCAGCGTACCGCCATGGCGTACTCTCTTGAACGCGAAGCTGCAGCGGCATTTACACAAGCCCGCGAACAAGCCTTACAAGCCGGCTTGAGCGTACACGAAGTTGTTGATGGTCAGCTTGTCGAAACCCATGCCGATGGCAGCCAAACTGTCATCAAACCCATGCCGGCGCCGCTCGCAGTCACACCCGGCGCCCGTAGAAGATTGCTTCCTTAACCCATCTCAATTCCTGCATGGCGCAAATACCGCAATTGCACATGTTCGCCGGGCCAAACGGCTCCGGCAAAAGCTGTCTCAAAGCGTACCTGTTGCGAGCAAATCTTGGCGTATATGTCAACCCCGATGAAATCGAAAAAAGCTTGAAAGCCCAGGGAGGCTTGCATTTTGCTGACTTCAAAATAAGCGCAGATACCCAGGCATTGAACGATTTTTTCAAGCAATCCACCTTGTTGGGAGCGGAAAGAGCGCAAACCATCATTGCCAACTTGCAGTGTAATGACAATTATCTGAGTTGTGGCGGCTTGGCGATTGATTCTTATATCGCCTCGGTGCTGTCTGACTTTTTACGCCATTGCTTGCTGGCTCAAGGCATTACCTTCAGTTTTGAAACGGTGATGTCCAGCCCGGATAAGGTGAAATTTCTGGAGAAGGCGCAGCAAGCTGGATTTCACACCACCCTGTATTTTGTCGCCACGGCTGATGTGGAAATCAATGTGGCCCGCGTGGCCAACCGTGTCAAACTGGGTGGCCACCCTGTGCCGGAAGATAAAATCCGCGAACGCTATCAGCGCAGCCTGGGTTTGCTGCTGCCAGCGCTGCGGCATTGCGATGAGGCCTATATTTTTGATAATTCCGGCACAGATAAAATTCTGCTGGTTGATTTTGCCGATGGCGAATTGATTGCGCGCACTGATCAATTCCCGGTCTGGTTTGTTGAGGCGGTGTGGTGCAAACTCAATCCTTTTCCGGATCAGGCAAAATCAGATTAAAGCGCACCGCCAAAATGCGCATGATAAAGGTGCTGGCCACGCCTGCCGCCAGCGCGGCAGATTGCCCGGCTTGCAGCCAATTCAATAATAAAAACACCCAGCAACCGGCAAAGCTGCAAGTGGCGTAAAGCTGTCCGCGCCGGAACACCATGGGAATCTGGTTGCACAGCACATCGCGCAGCACGCCGCCGAAAATGCCGGTGATCACGCCCATCATGGCCGAGACAAACATCGGCATCCCCATTTCAAGCGCCAATGAAGCGCCATTCACGCTGAACAAACCCAGGCCGAGCGCATCAGCCACAATAATGGTTTTTTCCGCCGCAACCGGCAGAATGCGCCGGCGCAAAGGGAAGGCCAGCAGCGTCAGAACAAAAATCATGATCGGGTATTCCTGGTGCTCCACCCAAAACAGCGGGCGGCGGTCGAGCAAAATATCGCGCAAGGCGCCGCCGCCAAATGCGGTGATGAAGGCGACCGTAAACACCCCAACCCAATCCATCTCCTTGTTGCGCGCTTCGACAAAGCCGGAGACGGCAAACGCCAAAATGCCAGCCACTTCCGCAACGTGCAAAACCGTGCTTAAGCTCAGGTGTGAAAGCGCCATGGGGTCTCCTTGCGTGGGCGGGTGTGTGGTGCGGTGCGGTTCGGATGCCGCTGCCGGTATTGTAGCCGGGCAGGCGCAGCATGTATTCTCGTGCGCCCTTGGCGTGCGCCTTGCCAAGAGCTGGTTTGCCCTGGCGCCGCGCCCTGGCCCCAAGCGCAGCAATGATGCAGAAACAAGACAGCCTTGGCGCCGCCGCCTCCTGCAGGCATTAGAATAGCTGCAACAACTGCCCGTCAGCTTGCAGACGTGACGGAAAACGGCAAACAGGAGAGCAGACCATGCAAGAGCAGGCGACAGTCGCAAACAGCAGCAATCCGGGCGCCGCAGCCAAGGCGGCCGGCGCCAGCCCGCCAGGCTTGCGCATTGTGTGCACCCGCTTGCCCTGCCAGCAAGCGGAATTGCGCGCCGCGCGTGCGCTGGTGCAGCCGTCGATCAAGCCGCAACTGCCATCCGCGCTGTGGGTCGCCAGCTTGCGCGGCTTGTATCTGCGCAATGCGGTGCAAGGCGCCTGGCTGGATGCGCGCGGTAAAGACGCAGCCTGGCTGCGCAAATTGTGCAGCCAATTGCATCATGAATTACAGCCCGCCAGAGATTTTTTAATCTGCCTGTACAGCGATGCGCCAGACGCGGACTTGCAAGCGCTGCCATGGTTGGAGCCGCAACTCAACCTTTTGCCTCGGCCCGCGCCGGATTCCGGCTTCGCGCTCTGGCGCGGCGATGAAGAAGCGGCGGAAGACGCGCTGGCCCGGCTGCTGTGGCGCCAGCATGATTACAACAACCGCTGGCACGATAATCAGGGGCGGCAACTTTACTATCCGCGCCCGCAGCTGGAAAACGAATTGCACGGCGCCCTGCAGCAGAGCGCTCCCTTTCTGCTGGTCGGCATGCCGCTGGCCGGCAAAACCCGGCTCTTATTGCGCGCCCTGTGCACACGCGGCGAAGCGCTGTTGGTGGCGCGCCCGGACAGCGGACAATTCCAGTTTCCCGCCGATTGGCCGGAGTCGCTGTGGCTGGTGTGCGATGACTTGGATTTGTTATTGGATCAGCCCGGATTCAAAGCGGGTTTTCTCGACTTTATTGCGCGCCATGGGCGCTGGCTGGCGACATGCCGCAGCGGCGAAGCCTATGAAAAAATCTGCGCCGCGCTGCCGCCGCGCAGCCAGGGCGAATATCTGCACAACATCCTGGTTGGCCGCCTCACCCCGCAAGACGCGGAAAAACTGGCCGCGCAATTGCAATTGCAGCCCAAGGCCGGGCAGCGCCAATTGCCGCAAAACATCGGCTTTTATTTCATGCAAAAGGCGGTCAATCTCTGGCGCAATGTGTATCAGGGCTTGAGCCAGGCGCAAAAAAGCGCGCTGCGCGCCGCCACACTGTGCATGCGCTTTGGCGCCAGCAGTGACTTGGACAATCTGCAACTTAGCCTGGTGCGGAATTGCGCCAGCCAGGGTTTGCCAGCCAGTTTGGCGCCAGCGGATTTTGACGCCGCCTGCCATGCCCTGGACCAAATCGCCGAGGGGCGCGGCTGGTGGCAGCATGAGGCGGTGAATGGGCGCTTGCGCCTGGAGCCGGTCTTTGCCGACCAGGTGATCGACCCCGGCGGCGAGTTATTGCATGTGGATTGGCTGGCGCGCTTGCAAAGCGCCTTGCCGCAGCAGCGCTGGTTGCAAGAACCGGCTGCGATTGCGCGCTGGGCCGAGCAAGCCGCGCGCCATGGCTGGCGCTTAGACCGGGACAGCATGGCGCAACTGCAAGCGCAATGCGCATGCTTGCAAAGCGCAGTGCAAGAAACGGGCTTGCCTGCCCGCGCCGCGCAGCGCGCACTGCTGTTTTTATATTTTTGCGCCACGCCGGACTTGCGTGCAGAGATATTGGCCCTGCTGCCGCCGCAACAGGGCGGCGCGGGCTTGCAAATCAGCTTGAATCAATTATTGGCGGATTTTCATGGCATGCCGCTGGCGCAAGTGCTGGGCTTGTATCAGCATTTGGGCTTGAGGGCGGACAGCTATACTTTCAACACCCTGCTGGCGCAATCTGCGCCGGGCGCCGCCGGCGCCAGCCAGCGCCAGCTTATTTTGCAGCACATGCAAGCGGCGGGCGTGGCGGCGGATGTGTTCACCTATACGATTTTGCTGGAAAAAGCCGGCAATGCGCAGGAGAGGCGGGAGCTGCTTGGGCAAATGCAAGCGGCGGGCGTGGCGGCGGATGTGGTGACGTATAACAGTCTGCTGGAAAAAGCCGGCAATGCGCAGGAGAGGCGGGAGCTGCTTGGGCAAATGCAAGCGGCGGGCGTGGCGGAGGATGTGATTACTTACAATATTCTGCTCGAAAAAGCCGGCAATGCGCAGGAGAGGCGGGAGCTGCTTGGGCAAATGCAAGCGGCGGGCGTGGCGGCGGATGTGGTGACGTTTACGACCTTGCTGGAAAAAGCCGGCAATGCGCAGGAGAGGCGGGAGCTGCTTGGGCAAATGCAAGCGGCGGGCGTGGCGCCGAATGTGGTGACGTTTACGACCTTGCTGGAAAAAGCCGGCAATGCGCAGGAGAGGCGGGAGCTGCTTGGGCAAATGCAAGCGGCGGGCGTGGCGCCGAATGTGGTGACGTATAACAGTCTGCTGGAAAAAGCCGGCAATGCGCAGGAGAGGCGGGAGCTGCTTGGGCAAATGCAAGCGGCGGGCGTGGCGCCGAATGTGGTGACGTTTACGACCTTGTTGGAAAAAGCCGGCAATGCGCAGGAGAGGCGGGAGCTGCTTGGGCAAATGCAAGCGGCGGGCGTGGTGGCGGATGTGACGACCTTTGGCACATTGATCAAGCATGCTGAAAGCTGGGCGGAATGTGAAGGTTTACGCCAAACCATGCGGCGCGACAATGTGGCGCCGAACTTGATTTGCTTTAATTCCTTGATCAGCCATTGCCTGGATTTTCGCCAGGCGCAAGCTTTGCTGGATGAATTGCTGGCGGCGCAACTCAAACCGGATCATTACACCATGCCCGCGCTGGTCAAAAAAGCCCCGGATTTCGCCACCGCGCTGCTCATGGTTGAGCAATGCACTGCGCTGGGTGCGCGCTTGAATGAGCATGTATTCAAAGCCTGGCGACGCCATGCCCGCAGTGCAGCAGAAGAACAGATATTGCGCGAATGGGAAGAGCGGGCGGGTAGGAGCGGCTTCAGCCGCGAATAGCGTCGCTGGCAAGGGGCCGCTGTGGCTAAGGCTTGCCCTTGCTTGAAAAAACACAAAACAGGAGGGCTGGGCATGGGGTTTCCAATCAAGGTTTTGCGCCGCAATGGCCCGAATACTGTGTTTAACAGCCTGGCGGAATTGCAGGCTTGGCTGCAAGAGGAGTTGCAAGCCTGGACCTGGCTGGCGGAGATGGATTTGTCTCAGAATGCATTATGGGAAGCCGCTTTGGCGCGCCAATTGCAACCCTTGTATCTTCTGCAAAACATGTTGCCGGCGCAAGACGAAACGTTGGATGAGGCGCAAGAGCGCGTCTTGCGCGCGGAATTAAACCGCGCCATGTTTGAGCAAGACCGTTATGCATTCAAGGATGTGGCGGCGCATCACATCGTCCGCGCTGCGCAGGAAGAAGCGAACCCGCTGAAAGCCTTGGGCATGTTGGCGCAGGCTTTGCATTTTCCCGTGCAAGCTGCGGAGGCGCCGCAAATCAGCGCGGGCCGCGAGGCCTGGCAAAAGCGGATGGAGGAACTTGGCGAATTGGCTCAAGCCACTGAACATCTGTCAGAGCTGTTTCTCTCAGATCAGGAAAAATCCCGGCGCGCCTGGACTGATATGCAAATCATGCAAGCGCAGCAACAAGAGCAGCAAGCCTTCAAACGCTGGCAGGAAAGCCAGGGCAGCAGCCATCACTTGCTGCAGGCGCTGCACAATGAAGCGGCGCGTAACCAGGCTTTGCTTTGGAAAATCGGCACAATGTTATTGGCCTGGTTGGCCTTGTTTGTGGCGGCTTGGCTGGCGGCGCACAGTCACTACGGCCCGCTCAGTCAGGGCAAAGAGATCAACTGGGCCACCTGGCTGGAGCGTGCGCCGCTGTATCTGCTTCTATTCACTGCCTTTTTTTGGGGCTTGCGCTGGTTTACGCGCTGGTTTGCTGAAAGCTGGGCGGCGCAGCAATCCTGTCACCGCCGCATCACGAGTCTGGAATTGGTGATTGCCGACCGGGGCGCGCAATTGCTCTTGAATTACGACGAAAAAGACCGCGAATATATCCGCCAGCAAGTGTTTTGGCAAACCGCCCTGCCGGAATCGGGCGCGGCAAAAAGCGAAGAAAGCTTGCCGCTGGATGCCTTGGATAAATTCCTCGATATTCTTAAAAAAATGCGCGAAGCGGGTTTGGATGAGAAACCCAAACCGGGTAAATAAGACAAGCGGTCAGGCGCGTTGATGCTGCCGATTGCGACGGCATTTTCCTGACTATTCAGTCCCGCCATCGCCATTTCCTTTCACAAGCACACTGCAGCCGGTGGCAAAGGCGCAGCCGCATTTTCATTGTGGGGCGAATTCAGTCGCGAATCAGGTCTGGCCACAGCGCAAGCGCCATTCGTGGCTAAAGCCGCTCCCACAAGTTGGGCTGTATTGACCATGTGTGGCCCCATATCCGCTCTTGCCGCAAAGGCAAGTCTTTAAAATCCCCGGTAAAATACGCGTTTTCGCGCAGCCGCCATGACAGACCACACTCCAAGCCCAAGCCGCCAGACTGAACGCCAATTTTTCAATGAGGCGTTCCGCGACAGCCTGCCTGCGCTGTTCGGCTTTGCCGCCTGGGGGCTGGTGGTGGGGGTGGCGATGATCAAGAGCCAGCTCAGCATTCCGCAAGCCCTGGCCATGAGTTTTCTGGTGTATGCCGGGTCGGCCCAGCTGGCCGCCTTGCCGCTGATGATGGCGCATACCCCGGTGTGGGTGATTTTCGCCACCGCCCTGGTGGTGAATTTGCGTTTCGTGATTTTTTCCGCTTTGCTGGCCCCGCATTTCCGCCATTTGTCCTGGCGCAGCCGTCTGGTGTATGGCTTTTATTCCGGCGATATGACGGTGGCCCTGTTTATGCAGCGCTTCCCGGATGGCAGCCCGGATACCGGCAAGCTGTCTTATCTGCGCGGTTTGCTCTTGCCCAGCTGGGTGGCGTGGCAGGCCGGCACCCTGATCGGCATTTTCGCCGGCAGCCAGGTGCCGATGGAGTGGGGTTTGAGCTTCGCCGGCACGCTGGCGATTATTTGCGTCGCAGTGCCGCTGGTGGCCGGGCGCGCGGCGCAGATCGGCTGCGCGGTTGCGGCGGTGATTGCGCTGGCGGCGCACAGTCTGCCGTATAAGCTCGGCTTGCTGCTGGCGATGCTGGGCGGCATGCTGGTGGCGCTGGCGGCGGAAGAATATTGGCAAGGCAAGGGCAAGCATGAGTGATGGTTATGTGTATTTGACGATTGCGCTGCTGACCGTGGCCACGCTGCTCACGCGCAGCGGCTTTTGGTTGTTCGGGCGCGATGTCGAGTTTTCGCCGCGCGTGCGCGCTGCGCTGCGCTTTGCCCCGGCTTGCGCGCTGGTGGCGATTGTTGTGCCCGATTTATTGCTGGATGGGCAACAGCAGATTTACTTAAGTTTTCAGAATCATCAACTGCTGGCGGCGATTCCGGCTGCTGTGTTTTTCCATTACAAACGGAATATGCTGGGCGCGATTTTGCTCGGCATGCTGCTGTTTACCGTGCTCAGGTTGTATGCATAAGGCCGGCGGGCTTGGTCAGATGCGCGGATTTCGGTAAAATAGCGCACTTTCTTCCACCCACTCCACTGGCGATTCCATGCAAGCTGAACTGAATTTCAAACGCCTCTCCGATCTGCTCGGACAGTTGGCGGGTAAACGTGTGTTCATTCGCGCTGACCTGAACGTGCCGCAAGACGATGCCGGCAATATTACTGAAGATACGCGCATCCGCGCATCGATCCCGGCGATCCGCATGGCGCGCGACGCCGGCGCCATCGTGCTGGTGACTTCGCATCTGGGCCGCCCGACCGAGGGCGAGTTCAAGCCGGAAGACAGCCTGGCCCCGGTGGCCGCGCGCATGAGCGAGTTGCTCGGCGCGCCGGTGCTGCTCAAGCAGGATTGGGTGGACGGCGCCTGTTTGCAAGATCTGCAAGCCGGTCAGGTGGCTTTGCTGGAAAACTGCCGCGTGAATAAGGGCGAAAAGAAAAACAGCGATGAACTGGCGCAAAAAATGGCTGCGCTGTGCGATGTGTATGTAAATGATGCTTTCGGCACCGCGCACCGTGCTGAAGCCAGCACCCACGGCATCGCCAAATTCGCCAAAATCGCTTGCGCCGGCCCCTTGCTGGCCGCCGAGCTTGATGCGCTGGGCCGTGCGCTGGGCGCGCCGAAGCGTCCGCTGGCCGCCATCGTGGCCGGTTCCAAAGTTTCAACCAAACTCACTATTCTCAAATCGCTGGCCGACAAAGTCGATCAACTGATCGTCGGCGGCGGCATCGCCAATACCTTCATGCTGGCCCGTGGCATGCCGATCGGCAAATCGCTGGCCGAAGCCGATCTGGTGGAAGAAGCGCGCGCCATTTTGCAAGCCATGGAAGCGCGCGGCGCCAGTGTGCCGCTGCCTGTCGATGTGGTGTGCGCCACCGAGTTTTCCGCCAGCGCCGCCGCCATCACCAAGCCGGCCACGGAAGTCGCTGAAAATGAAATGATTCTGGATATCGGCCCGCAAAGCGCGGCCGCGCTGGCGCAGCAATTGCACGCCGCCGGCACGATTGTCTGGAATGGCCCGGTCGGCGTATTTGAATTTGACCAGTTCGGCAATGGCACCAAGGTGCTGGCGCAAGCAATTGCCGATTCCGCCGCGTTTTCGATTGCCGGCGGGGGCGACACCCTGGCGGCGATTGCCAAATACGGCATCGCTGAGAAGGTCGGTTATATCTCGACCGGCGGCGGGGCCTTCCTTGAATTCCTGGAGGGCAAAACGCTGCCGGCAGTGGAAGTGCTGCTGCAGCGCGCCAACGACTGAAAACGCCAGCCGGGGCTGGCGTGGCCGGCCCCGGTGGCAGCACAACCCAATAACCACCGGAAGGAAACGCATGTCTCGCGGCACAAAAATCGTGGCCACTATCGGCCCGGCTTCAAGCGATCTGGCAACCCTGGTGCGGATGATTTCCGCTGGCGTCGATGTGGTGCGCCTGAACTTTTCGCATGGCAAGGCGCAAGACCATATCGAACGCGCGCGCTTAATCCGTCAGGCCGCCGCCGAATGCGGGCGCGAAGTGGCGATCATGGCCGATATGCAAGGCCCCAAGATCCGCATTGGCAAATTTGAAAACGGCAAGATTGAGCTGGCCAAGGGCGATTCCTTCATCCTCGATGCGGCCTGGGGCGCCAACGGCGAACTGGGCAATCAAGAGCGCGTCGGCCTGGACTACAAAGCGCTGCCGCGCGATGTCAAAGCGGACGATATTTTGCTGTTGAACGATGGCTTGATCGTGCTGACGGTGGATAAAATCCGCGAAAATGAAATCTTCACCACCGTCAAAATCGGTGGCGAACTCTCGAATAACAAGGGCATCAACCGTCAGGGCGGCGGCCTGACCGCGCCGGCCTTGACCGCCAAGGACATGGAAGACATCAAAACCGCGATGAGCTTCCAGGCCGATTATCTGGCGATTTCCTTCCCCAAGAGCGCAACCGATATGGAAATGGCGCGCCAATTGGCGAATATCGCCGGCGAGCCGTGGGGCCATAAGCCGATGATGATCGCCAAGATTGAGCGTGCGGAAGCGATTCCGGTGCTGCAAGAGATTTTGAACGCCTCGGACGGCATCATGGTGGCGCGCGGCGATTTGGCGGTGGAAGTCGGCAACGCTGCCGTGCCGGCCTTGCAAAAACGCATGATCAAGATGGCGCGCGCTTCCAATAAGCTGGCCATTACCGCGACCCAGATGATGGAGTCGATGATTGTCAACGCGGTGCCGACCCGCGCCGAAGTGTCGGACGTGGCCAACGCTGTGTTGGATGGCACCGACGCGGTGATGGCTTCGGCGGAAACCGCTTCCGGCAAATATCCGGTTGAGACGGTGGAAATGATGGCGGCGATTTGCTCCGCCGCCGAGCAATCCGAGCGCAGCGAGCTGGATGCCGATTTCATGAATGTGCAATTCACCCGGATTGATCAGTCCATCGCCTATGCCGCGCTGTTTACCGCGCACCATTTGCCGGTGAAGGCGATTGTGGCGCTGACCGAGTCCGGCTCCACCGCGCTGTGGATGAGCCGGCACAATATCGACACGCCGATTTTTGCTTTGACCCCATCTGTGGCGACGCAGCGCAAAGTGGCGCTGTTCCGCAATGTGCGCGGCTATAACCTGGCGCAGTCGAATGACAGTGAAGCGGTGTTGCGCGAAGTGGAAACGGTGCTGACAGAGCGCGGCATGGTGCAAAAAGGCGACATGATGGTAGTCACTTGGGGCGAACCAATGGGACAGGTGGGCGGCACGAATGCGATGAAGATCGTGAAAGTGGGCCAAATCTGATGAGATCAAGGCCGGCCTGCTGGCTGCATGGCGCCGCAGGCGGCACACAGTTTTTTTATTGTTAGGGAGAAAACCATGGCACTCGTATCGATGCGTCAACTGCTCGACCACGCCGCTGAAAACGGCTACGGTTTGCCGGCATTCAATGTCAACAATCTGGAACAGGTGCAAGCCATCATGGCCGCCGCTGACGAAGTCGGCGCGCCGGTGATCATGCAGGCTTCCGCCGGCGCCCGCAAGTATGCCGGCGAAGCTTTCCTGCGCCACCTGATCGACGCCGCAGTCGAAGCGTATCCGCATATCCCGGTGGTGATGCACCAGGATCACGGCCAGTCGCCGGCGATTTGCATGGGCGCAATCCGCTCCGGCTTCACCTCGGTGATGATGGATGGCTCGCTGATGGAAGACGGCAAGAGCGTGGCCAGCTATGAATACAATGTCGAAGTGTCGCGCGAAGTGGTGAAATTTTCGCACGCCATCGGCGTCACCGTTGAAGCTGAATTGGGCGTGCTCGGTTCGCTCGAAACCATGATGGGCGACAAGGAAGACGGCCACGGCGCGGATGGCAAGATGACGCGCGAACAGCTCTTGACCGATGTCAATCAAGCTGCCGAATTCGTCAAGCTGACCCAGTGCGATGCGCTGGCGATTGCGATTGGCACTTCGCACGGCGCCTACAAATTCTCGCGCAAGCCGACCGGCGATATTCTGGCGATTGAGCGTATCAAGGAAATCCACGCACGCATTCCGAACACCCATCTGGTGATGCACGGTTCTTCTTCCGTGCCGCAGGAATTGCTGGCCGAGATCCGTCAATTCGGCGGCGACATGAAAGAAACCTATGGCGTGCCGGTGGAAGAAATCCAGGAAGGCATCCGTCATGGCGTGCGCAAGATCAATATCGACACCGACATCCGTTTGGCGATGACGGCTGCGATCCGCCGCTTTATGTTTGAAAATCCGTCCAAGTTCGACCCGCGCGAATACCTCAAGCCGGCGCGCGAAGCCGCCAAGGGCATTTGTAAAGCGCGTTTCCTGTCCTTCGGCTGCGAAGGCCAGGCCGCGAAAATCAAAGCCATGCCGCTGGAAAAAATGGCAGAGCGTTACAAGAAGGGCGAGCTGGCGCAAATCGTCAAGTAAGCCGTGCATGCGCGCCGCCCTTTGCGGCGGCGCGCTGCTTTGCCGGCTGCGCCCGGCATCCATTTTGAAGGAAAAAGCATGACTGGTTTGCTGCAAACCGATATCAAATCCCTGCCGTTTTTACATCGCGGCAAGGTGCGCGACATTTACGCTGTGGGCGAGGACAAATTGCTGGTGGTGCAAACCGACCGCCTGTCCGCATTCGATGTGATTTTGGATGATCCCATCCCCAACAAGGGCAAGATCCTGACTGCGATGTCGAATTTCTGGTTCAAGAAATTCGGCCATCTGATGCCGAATCACGAAACCGGGATTGCGCCGGAAGATGTGGTGGCGGCGGATGAGCGCGGGCAGGTCGCCGGACGCGCGATTGTCGCCAAAAAATTCACCCCGCTGAAAATCGAGGCGATTGTGCGCGGTTATCTGATCGGCTCCGGCTGGAAGGATTACCAGAAAACCGGCAGTCTGTGCGGCATTCCCCTGCCGGCTGGCATGCAGGAAGCGCAAAAGCTGCCCGAAGTGCTGTTTACGCCTTCCACCAAGGCGCCGGTGGGCGAGCATGATGAAAACATTTCCTTTGCCCAGGCTGAGCAAATCGTGGGGGCGGAAATCGCCGCGCAAGTGCGCGATTACGCGATCCAGCTCTACACCGCCGCCGCCGATTTCGCCGCCAGCAAGGGCATTATCATTGCCGACACCAAGTTTGAATTCGGCATTGATGACAAGGGCGTGGTGCATCTGATTGATGAAATTCTGACCCCGGACTCTTCGCGTTTCTGGCCGGCGGCAAGCTATGCCGTGGGCTGTTCGCCGCCTTCGTTTGACAAGCAATTTGTGCGCGATTGGCTGGAAACCCAGCCCTGGAACAAGACCGCGCCGGCGCCGCGCCTGCCGCTCGAAGTCGCGCAGCAAACCGCCGCCAAGTATGAACAAGCTTTGCAGATGTTGACCGCATGAGTTCAGACTTGAATGCGCAGGAAATCGCGCATGCCGCCCGCCTGCTCGAAGCAGGCGGGTTGGTCGCTTTTCCTACTGAAACAGTGTATGGATTGGGCGCGGATGCGGAAAACCCGCAGGCTGTCGCCAAGATTTACGCCGCCAAAGGCCGTCCCTCCGGCCACCCCGTGATTGTGCATCTGGCGCCGCAGGCCGACCCCGGTTACTGGGTCAGCCAATTGCCGGCGCAGGCGGAAAAATTGATCGCCGCTTTTTGGCCGGGGCCGCTGACCCTGATTTTGCCGCGTGCGCCGCATATTCCTGATGCGGTGGCGGGCGGCCAGGATACGATAGGGGTGCGCTGTCCCTCGCATCCGGTGGCGCAGGCTTTATTGCAGGAATTTAAACATGGACGCGGCGGCGTGGCCGCGCCCTCCGCGAATAAATTCGGCCAGGTCAGCCCGACCGCGAGCGAACATGTGCGGCAGGAATTCACCGAAGCCGATGGCGGCTTGCACCCTCTGCTGGACTTGATTTTGGAAGGCGGGCAGAGTGAAGTCGGCATTGAATCCACCATTCTCGACCTGTCGCGCCTGGATTATCTCGGCCCGGTATTGCTGCGTCCCGGCCATATCAGCGCCGAAGAATTGGCGCTGCATCTGGAGCACATGCCGCTGCCAGCCGATGAGGCTGCGCCGCGCGTTTCGGGTGCGCTGGCGTCGCATTACGCGCCGCGCAGTCCCTTGGCCCTGATTGACAGCGCCAGCTTGCCGGCCACGCTGCAAGCGCTGCTGCAATCCGGGCGCCGCATCGCACTGCTGCATCACAGCAATCATTTGGATACTGCTTTGCAGGAAAGCTTGTGCGCGCGCATTCATTTGCCGCCAAGACCGCATGGCTTTGCACATGGTTTGTACGCCGCATTGCGCCGGCTGGATAACGCAAAACCGGAGCTGATTCTGGTCGAGCAAGCGCCCGATACCCATGCCTGGCATGGCGTGAATGACAGACTGCGGCGCGCTGCACATGATTCGATTGGAATTTTGTCAAATCTGTTGCGTAAATAACCCGGTTTTATGCAATCCGCTATACAAAGCATTTGTTCGGTGGCATATTATTCCGGTTGCGAATAGCACGCCCGTTCGATTATTCGGTCAAATTCTGCTGGAAACAGTCTTTGCCGAGTGGATTTTTTCCGGCGCCAGGCTGGATAACCAACCCCTCAGGAGACAAAATGCGTCATATTAAATTTGCGCTTTCGCTGCTCGCTGCTGCTGCACTGACAGCTTGTGGCGGCGGTGGCGGCGCTGGCGATCAAACCCCCAAAATGAAATTCAGCGCCCAGGTGTCGTTTGGCGACAGCTTGAGCGATGTGGGCACCTATGCTGTGGGTACGGTGGCTGCTCTGAAGGGTGGCAAATACAATATCAATGGCGCAACCTCCGATGTCTTGACCGGTAAAAACTGGACCGAATTGATGGCGGCCCAGCTCGGCTTGCCGGCGCCATGTCCGGCCATGACCGGTCTGGACGGCGATGCCGCCAAAGGCTTCTCGGTGCCTGTCACCAATAACGCGAATTGCTTTGGCTATGCCCAGGGCGGCGCGCGCGTCACCAACCCGGTTGGCCCGGGCCATAAGATGACCGGCAGCGCGCTGGGGCAATTGACTGTGCCGGTGGTGACCCAGGTGGCGAACCATCTGGCCAAGGTCGGCGGCAGTTTCAAGGGCGATGAAATGGTGTTCGTGATGGCCGGCGGCAATGATGCGCTGATCGGCCTGGCTGAACTGTCCAAGGGCGCTGAAGCGGCAGGCGCGGCGGAAGGCGCACGGGTTGGCGCAGCCACTTTTGCCCAGAGTCTGGTGACAGACTTGGCGGCAGGCGCCACCAATCCGCAAACTGCAGCGCAAGCTATTGGCTTGGCGCTCGCAACAGAGAATGCGCGCAGCGGCCACACCGATCAAACCGTTGTCGCTGCCGCGGTGCAAGCCGCTGCCAGCCAGCCGGGCAATCAGGCAGTGGGTTCGCCTGCTGTGTATGGTCCAATGGTCGCTTCTGCGCAAGCCAAGGCAACTGCGGCTGGCAAAACCGCCGGGGAAAAAGCCGGTAAAGATTATTTCACCGCGAATGCGCCGCTGAAGGTCGCTGCAATGGCGCAAGCCGGCGCAGAATTGGTGGCCCTGGTGAAAAACCAGATCATCGCCAAGGGCGCCAAGTATGTCGCCGTGGTGAATCTGCCTGATCTGGCCACCACCCCGGGTGGCCGCGCCAGAGGTGCGGAAGTGTCGGCCCTGATTGACACGATGGTCAAAGCCTTTAATTCCCAACTCTCCGCCGGCTTGAGCGGCGATGCGCGGATTGCGCTGGTGGATGCTTACACCGTCAGCCATGACGAATTCGTCAACAAAGACATCTATGGTCTGACGAACGTGATGGAAACCGCGTGTGATTTGAGCGAAGCCAAGAACCCCTTCGGTTCGTCGCTGATCTGTAACGCATCGAATGTCAAATCGGGCGATATCAGCCATTACCAATTCGCCGACGATGTGCACCCGACCCCTTACGGCTATTGGCTGTTGGCGCGCTATGTCTCCAGGGACTTGGCAATGAAGGGCTGGCTGTAAGCCGCTGCAACATTTAACAGGATTGGAGACCTCATGAAAACCCTGACTTCTGTCAAATTGCTGTCGGCCTTGTGTCTGCTGTTTGCAGGCAATGCCGCATTGGCGCAACAAGCCGGCAGCTGGACGCTGGCTGGCGGCATTAACTACATCAAGCCGAATGTGGACAGCGGCACCTTGTCCGCACCGACCATTCCCGGCGTGAAAAATGCCGTCGGCACGGATACCCAGCCGGTGCTGGCGATTAATTATGCCTTGACCGACAATATCCAGCTGGCCACCTTCATCGGTACGCCGTACAAGCATGATCAGATCGGCGATGGCACGCTGAACGGCGTCGGTAAGCTCGGCTCAGTGGACGCTTTGCCGGCCACGCTGCTGGTGCAATATCATTTCTTTGAAGCGAAAGCAAAATTCCGTCCGTATATCGGTCTCGGGATTACCTATGCCTATCTGAATAATGAAACCGGCTCCAGCACCCTGACCGCACTGGCAGACACCGGCGGCAAGCCGACGACCTTCAAGGCTGACTCCGCATGGGGGCACACCTTCAAGCTCGGCGCGACTTACTCCTTGAATGAAAAATGGTTCGTCGGTTTGTCTTATGCCAAGACATATGTGAAGACCACCTCCCATTTCTCGACCGGCCAGAAGATCTCGATGCGCCTGGACCCCTCCTCGGTGATGGCGACAGTGGGATATCACTTCTGAGGTAAGTCTGTCCCAGTAAAAACCCGGCTGCGCGCCGGGTTTTTTATTTCTTTCATGTAACTCACATATCAGTTTGGCAGGCAAGGATGTGTCGGGCGGCTGCATTATCTGCACAAACCGGTCAAAAAAGTGGGGCGTGAGCTTTGATAGACAGGCGTATATCGGCAAATGCGCTGCTATGGCGCCAGCCTTGGTTTAGATCAGGAATTTAAGCTGGCATGTTTGATGAGGCTTTGCATATGCGTCAGTGCTTTAAGAAGCGACGTTTTTTAATTGAACATAGAAAACGTGTGCGGCTCAGCTTTTGGCGACACCCTGGTTGGCAACAGCACAGCCAACAAACTCGAAGGCATGGACGGCAATGACACGCTGATCGGCGAAGGCGGGGCCGACGTGTACAGCTTCAGCGCGGCATCCGGTCAGGATGTCATCAGTGACTTCAACCGCGCACAAGGCGACAAGATCTGGCTCAAGAGCAATTTGAACAGTTCCGGCATTTGTGAACGCGGCGGATGTCTTAAGCCGCGCCAGCGGCGTCACGAATGCCGTGATTGATCTGGGCGGTGGCGGGCAGTTTGATTGCGAGTGATTTTGTGATTTTCTGATGTAAAAAATCAGCGGTAGTATCTGTTCAAGCCGGTATTATTGATGCCGGCTTTTTCACATGTGAACATTTTTGGTTATTAAATTTATTTAAAAAATAATCATTAGTACATATAGTGTAAATGCGGCATTAAATATTTATTTCTTTTTAGAAATTTTTTTGACATTTTTCAGTTGCGTAGGTTTAATTCTGTGATTTTTATTGTGGACTTGCGATGCGTGCAGTTTGCGCCGCAACATGCAGGCGTCAGCCCTAAACTCTTAAAAGGAAAGTTATGCCAATCTATAACCCCGGCCCCCGTTTTTCCCTGATCAATGGTTTCGGCGCCTGGCAAGACCCGGTCAGCGGTCAGGTGCGTCAGCATGAAGCGCAAACATACCGGGTGGAAGCCGGCACGCCCGTGCCTGCGGCAGCGGATGGGATGGTGGTGGCGGCGGCCTGGAATAAAGAATATGGCAATCACATTGTGCTTGAGCACTATTTGGGCGGGAAAAAGATCTACACCTTGTATGGCAATTTGGATTCGGTTTCGCTCACTGTCGGGACTCAGGTCAGCCTTGGCAGCGCACTTGGTCTGGTGAGCAACAGCGTTGTAAGCGGTGCGCCGCAATTGCAATTCAAAGTGATGAGCGGGGTCAGCTTTAACTATGCCAATCCGGCGCTTGATCCTGCCAGCGTGGCGCTTTTTCCGCCACCTGCGCCAGCAGAGCTTAGCGCCAGCGCACTTCCCGCCGCGCACACGGCTGGCGCCGCTGGCATGTCAAGCGAAGCCGGGGCCATGCAAGTCAGTGTGGAAAACGCCAGCCAGCAAGCATCTTCCGCATTCAATGGCAGCCTGCATCGTTGGGCGGACTTGATTCAAAGCAAAGTCATAGATGGCAAGCAGGTGAAGGATTTCAGTTTGATGGAAAAGGCGATCAGTGCAGATTTGCGCTTTGATCCAAAACAGACTTTGCCTGATCTGATTGCGTTTGCACAGGATATGACAGGAAAGCAAGCATCACCCTGGCCTGCACATGACTTCATCAGTCACGAATTAACCCTTTTGCCATATTTGGGGGCGCATCAATTTCAGACTGCAACTCACTTGGTGCAGTATTTAGCTGAAGATGTCATTCAAGTCAGCGGTAATGAGCAAGCGGATGTCATCATTGGCGGATCTACGGTTAATCGATTGCATGGTATGGGGGGCGATGACTGGCTGTTTGGTTGCCTTGGCAGCGACACATTATTTGGCGATAATGGAAATGATGTATTGGTTGGTGGCACTGGTGACAATGACAACTTATACGGTGGAGGAGGCTCCGATATCTATGTGTTTGGTTACGGCGATGGTTACGACGTTATTGGCGATGGAGAGTCTGATCTGGCCCTGGGGCAAGATTGGGTGCAATTGTCCGCAGGTATTAAGCCAAGCGATTTGATTATCTCACATGTCGTGAATGGTTTGAATATTAACATTCGAGGCACACAAGACAATCTGCTTATTTCGGGCTTCAATACCGGCAATGGCGCATCCGGTGTGCAGGGACTGCGTTTTGCCGATGGCAGTGCGCTCAGCCGTGCAGAATTGCTTGCTATCTCAATACAATCCACTCACTTGAATGACAAACTGCAGGGGTGGAATGGTAGTGAGAAAATTTTTGGCGGCTTGGGCAATGATGTAATTACAGGCGGCGGTGGCAATGACACCTTGGAAGGCGGCCCTGGCTTCGATTTATTGGAAGGAGGAGGCGGTGCGAATGTGTTGATCGGAGGTCCCGGAAATGATGTGTATCGTATTTATAGCGGCCTCGATACAGTGTATTTGGAAAAGGATTGGGGACTGGATGTCGTTGAGCAATACGCGCAGGACTTGGTGTTGAGTATGGGGGCTGGCATCACTGCTGCAGATTTGCGCTTTACCAGGTTGCCCAATAATTATCACCCTGATTTTAGAATATCTACCACGGATGGTCAGAGTCAAATCAGTATTGACCGCGTTTTTCAAAGCTATGACACCAATGAAATCCAGGGCATAAAGCATATCCAATTTGCTGATGGTACTGTCATGACCCGGCAGCAAATTCAAGACCGGATCCAGATGGGAAATGATGACATTAATTACAGAGTAGGAACCGATCAAGCAGATTTGCTGCAAGGGTTTGGCGGTGGCGACGTTTTGAGTGGTGGTGGTGGCAACGATACGCTGGATGGTGGCGCTGGCAAAGATTTTATTTTTGGGGGCGATGGCGCGGATCAATTGCGGGGCGGTCCGGGTAATGATCTGATAGACGGCGGTAATGGTGCGGATGTCTACTTTTTTGGGCGTGGCGATGGACAAGACGATATCCCTTTTCCGTTTTTTTTCGGAGCTAAACGGGAAGACATCTTGCAGTTGGATGCAGGGGTGAGCGGCTCGGATATTATTTTTGAATTCGGTAATGATGACTATAAAGCTGATTTGAAAATAAAAATTGCTGGCTCCACGGATAGTTTTATGCTTACCTCCTTATTTTGGGAGGGCTACTCCAGTATCCGTGGCATTCGTTTTGCAGATGGTGAATTTTGGGATGTTGATAATATTCGTGAACGTTATCTCACTGGTACTGATGGGAGTAATGTACTAAGAGGGACGAATATGAATGATATTTTTCATGCGGGCGGCGGTAATGATAGCTTAACCGGCGAGCGTGGTGACGATACCATGGATGGTGGCTTTGGCAATGATTATCTTGTCGGTGATCTGGGGGCTGATGTCTATCTGTTTGGACGTGGCTACGGGCAAGACACGATTTCAAACTATGATTATTTATCATCTACGCTAAACCCAGATACCTTGCAACTCAAAGATGGAATCACGCCCAATGATGTATTGCTATGGCGTAGTGCAGATGATTTCATGCTGCAAATAAAAGATACTAACGACAATGTCCGCATCAGAAATTTCTTTTCACAAAATGATAGTGGAACCGAAGCGCTTGAGTACATCAGTTTTGCCAATGGGCAAAAGTGGGATTTTGCCGATATATTGGCGCGCACCGTAACAATTCAGAACCAAACCTTGGCAGGAGGCGATGGCAATGATGATATTAAGGGGGGCGTCGGGCATGACTCGCTCACCGGTGGAGCTGGCAAAGATATTTTGACAGGGCTGCAAGGAGATGACTCGATAAAAGGCAATAGCGGCGACGACACCTTGGAAGGAGGTGGAGGAACAGATCAACTTGATGGCGGCGACGGTAATGATGTGTATCGTTTTAAGCTGGGTGATGGGCAGGATGTTATTGTCAATAGTGATACATCGGCCAGTGCCATCGATGTTCTGGAGTTTGGCCCAGGCATCAGTCTGGGCAATCTGCATATGGTTCGTGATAATCTGAATCTTGTACTGAGCGTGAATGATAGCAGCGACCAAGTGATGGTCTCTAAATTTTTCCTTCAAGATGCAGCAGAAGGGAATGCATATCGGATGGACGCAATCCGTTTTGCCGATGGCAGCACCATGACCGCAGAACAAATTAAGCATCATTTGTTGCAGGCCAGTGCGCAAGATGATGTTTTGGTCGGCTATTCCCAAGATGATGTGATGCAAGGTTTAGGCGGGGATGACATCTTGGTTGCATGGGCGGGCAATGACACCTTGGAAGGCGGCGCCGGGAATGATCTGTATTATCCTGGCGCGGGCGAGAATGTGATTTTATTTAATTTAGGCGATGGGCAGGATGCTATCGCCAATCAAAGTCAGGCCGGGCTTGCTTACACAGGGAAAAATACCCTCGTTCTTGGCGCCGGTATTGCACCGGAAGATTTGCGCTTGTCCATGGAAAATGAAAACTTGCGCATCGCAATTAAGGGACACTCCGAAAGCATCGTCGTTTATGAATATATTAATTATGAAGACAAGCAATCGTTGAATTATGGATTATTGGAGTCGATCAAATTCTTTAATGGTCAAAGCTGGGGGCTGAATGATATCTTCCAGGTTTTCAAAACGGGAGGCTCTGGTGGCGATCTGTTGTTTGGAAGGGAGTCAGATGATTTGCTGAGTGGTTTTGATGGCGCAGATACGATTATCGGGTTTAGCGGCAATGACACCCTTAATGGTGGTAGTGATAATGATGAGTTGACAGGCGGTGATGGTAATGATGTGCTGATCGGCGGTTCTGGGAGGGATTTTTTGCATGGTGATGATGGTAATGATACGTTGATAGGTGGCGCGGGGGACGATTGGTTTTATGGTGATGGTGGCGTAGATACTTACCGCTTTGGTCTGGGTTCGGGGTGCGATACTGTAAGGTGGTCATTAAGCAATGGTTTGGATGTGATTGAGCTTGGCGACGGAATTACACCACAAGATGTGCATCTTAGGTTCAATTCGGAGATAATGACGCTGAGTTTTGCTGAAGATGTTTTGTACTGGAACTGGATTTCTGTCAAACAATTACCAGCCATGATACGTTTTGCCGATGGCACAATTTGGGATCAGGCGCTGTTGCAGCAAAAATTTTTCCAGAGCGCCGAAAACGAGGGCACAAGATTGGAAGGTTTAGAGGGGCCGGATTTAATTCTTGGTGGCGGCGGTGCGGATGAAATCTACGGACGCACCGGCAACGATACGCTGGATGGCGGTGTTGACAATGACAACCTGTATGGCCAGGAGGGAGATGATTCGCTGTTTGGTCAGTCTGGCCACGATAACCTTGGCGGCGGCGAAGGTAATGACACGCTGGAAGGCGGCCCCGGTAATGACATGCTGCTCGGATATTTGGGTAATGATGTGTACAAATTTAAACCTGGCTTTGGACAGGATAACATCGACCATGGAATTTTTGACGCTCAAGCACCAGGCGATCAGGATGTCGTGCTGTTTGCAGGCGGAATCCACCCAGGTCAATTGAATCTCATAAAAAGTTTCAATGACTTGATTGTGAAAATTGGGATTGATCAAATAACTATTAGTAAATATTTCTGGTATTCTGGAAATCAGGAATATAACCCTGAGATGCTGCGTTTTGAAAATGGCTTTACGCTCGACCGTGCAGCGGTGTTGACGCGCCTGATCGATAGCAGCAATAAAAATGGTGCAGACATTATTTATGGTACAGCCGCATCTGAAACGCTGGACGCAGGCGGGGGTGAGAACATCATCAATGCCGGCGCCGGCAACGATACATTGAAATCCGGCTTTGGCGATGAAGCCTTGGATGGCGGCGACGGGCAGGATAGCGCAGTATACAGCGGCAAATTCAATGCTTACAGCTTCGATGTTTTTAATGGCGTGATTACGATCAGCAGTGACGCTGATGGTAAAGATTTGCTGCGCAATATCGAAACCTTGCAATTTACCGACCGTAACGTGAGTGTTCCAGATGGCTTGCGCTACATCGCCTCATATGGCGATTTGATGAATGTCTTTAAAACCGATGGTGACGCCGGTTTGAATCATTATCTGAATCGGGGCGCAAACGAGGGCCGCAAAGCCAGCTTTAACCCACAAGTGTATTTGGATAAATACGCCGATGTGCGCGCGTTGGCGGGGACGGATTTGCAAACGGCGACACTGCACTTCATTCAAACCGGCTTTGCCCAGGGACGTACAGACAGCATGAGCAGCGCGGATGCGCTGAATGGTACGGCGGGCAATGACAGTATCCTGTCCTACGGCGGCAATGACACTCTGTATGGCGGCCTGGGCAATGACGTGCTGGAGGGCGGCGACGGTGTGGATATCGCACGTTATGACGGCAAACAAAGCGAGTATTTATACAGCGTGAAAGCCGGCGTCATCAGCGTGGGCGACCTCAATGGCGCGAACGGCAATGAAGGCGTGGACGCGCTACGCAATATCGAAACCCTGCGTTTCTCAGACCGCGACATGAGTGTCACGACTTTGAACGCATTGCGCTATGTGGCTTCGCACGCCGATTTGATCGGCGCCTTTGGCGTGAACACCGATAGCGCCACCGCGCATTACCTGAACAGCTCGGTGAAAGAAAACCGGGGCGTCACGTTTGATGCGCAGGCGTATATCGACAAATACGCCGATGTGCGCGCAGCGGTTGGCGGCGATCTGGAAGCGGCCACGCGTCACTTCATTACCACCGGTTTTGGGCAAGGCCGCAATGACAGCAAACTCAGCGCTGATAATTTGAGTGGAACCACCGGCAATGACAGCGTGCTGTCCTACGGCGGCAATGACACGCTGTGGGGTGGTTTGGGCAATGATGTGCTGGACGGCGGCGACGGGACGGACATCGCGCGTTATGACGGCAAACAGGGCGAATATTTGTACAGCGTGAAAGCCGGCGTCATCAGCATCACCGACAACAACGGCGCGAACGGCAATGAAGGCGTGGACGCGCTGCGCAATATCGAAACCCTGCGTTTCTCAGACCGCGACATGAGTGTCACGACTTTGAACGTCTTGCGCTATGTCGCTTCGCACGCTGACTTGATCGGCGCCTTTGGCGTGAATACCGACAGCGGCATGACACACTTCCTGAACAGCTCGGTCAAAGAAAACCGCGCCGTGGTGTTTGACCCGCAAACCTACATCGACAAATACGCCGATGTGCGCGCAGCGGTGGGCAGCGATCTGGAAGCGGCCACGCGCCATTTCATCAGCACCGGTTTTGGCCAGGGGCGCAATGACAGCAAACTCAGCGCGGACAATTTGAGTGGCACGAGCGGCAACGACAGCGTGCTGTCCTATGGCGGCAATGACACGCTGTGGGGTGGTTTGGGCAATGACGTGCTGGACGGCGGCGACGGCACAGACATTGCGCGCTATGACGGCAAACAGGGCGAATATTTATACAGCGTGAAAGCCGGCGTCATCAGCATCAGCGACAACAACGGCGCCAACGGCAATGAAGGCGTGGACAGCTTGCGCAATATGGAAACCCTGCGCTTTGCTGATCGCGACATGAATGTCACGACTTTGCATGCCTTGCGTTACGTTGCTTCGCACGCCGACTTGATCGGCGCTTTTGGAGTTAATACTGACAATGGCATGGCGCATTACCTGAACAGCTCAGTCAAAGAAAACCGCGCCGTGGTGTTTGACCCGCAAACCTACATCGACAAATACGCCGATGTGCGCGCAGCGGTGGGCAGCGATTTGGAAGCCGCCACGCGCCACTTCATCAGCACCGGCTTTGGCCAGGGCCGCAATGACAGCAAACTCAGCGCCGACAATTTGAGTGGCACGAACGGCAACGACAGCATCATGTCGTATGGCGGCAATGACACCCTGTATGGCGGCCTGGGTAATGACGTGCTGAACGGTGGCGACGGGGCAGATATCGCACGTTATGACGGCAAACAGGGCGAATATTTATACAGCGTGAAAGCCGGCGTCATCAGCATCAGCGACAACAACGGCGCCAACGGCAATGAAGGCGTGGATGCTTTGCGCAATATGGAAACCCTGCGCTTTGCTGATCGCGACATGAGTGTCACGACTTTGAACGTGTTGCGCTATGTGGCCTCGCATGCCGACTTGATCGGCGCCTTTGGCGTAAACACCGACAATGGTATGGCGCATTACCTGAACAGCTCGGTGAAAGAAAACCGCGCCGTGGTGTTTGATCCGCAAACCTATATCGACAAATACGCCGATGTGCGCGCGGCAGTCGGCAGCGATCTGGAAGCGGCTACGCGCCACTTCATCAGCACCGGCTTTGGCCAGGGCCGCAGCGACAATAAATTCAGCGCTGATAATCTCAGCGGCACGAGCGGCAATGACAGCGTGTTGTCGTATGGCGGCAATGACACCTTGTGGGGCGGCCTGGGCAATGACGTGCTGGACGGCGGCGACGGGGTGGATATTGCACGTTACGACGGTAAAAACTCGGAATACATCTTCAACGTCAAAGCCGGCGTCATCAGCATCACCGACAACAACGGCGCGAACGGCAATGAAGGCGTGGACACCCTGCGCAATATCGAAACCCTGCGCTTTGCCGACCGCGATATGAGCGTCACCAGCGTGCAAGGCTTGCGCTACATCGCCTCGCATGCTGACTTGATCGGCGCCTTTGGCGCGAATGCAGATGCCGGCCTCACTCACTACCTGAACAATGCTGTGCGTGAAGGGCGCGGCGTGACATTTGACCCGGATATTTATCTGGCCAAATACGCCGATGTGCGCAGCGCGCATGGCGTGGATCAGGAAGCGGCGACGCGCCACTTCATCAGCACCGGCTTTGGCGCCGGGCGCAACACCAGCCTGGCCGGTAATGACGTGCTGGGCGGCAGCAGCGGGGCCGATGTGTTGGACGGCGGGGCCGGCAATGACAGCCTCAGCGGGGCCGGCGGGGCTGATGTATTCCGCTTCCAGGCCGCTTCAGGTCAGGACGTGGTGACAGACTACAACCGCGCGCAAGGCGACAAGATCTGGTTGAAGAGCAATCTGAACAGTTCCGGCATTTTGACTGCGGCGGATGTGTTAAGCCGTGTCAGCGGCGCGAGCGACGCCGTGGTTGATCTGGGTGGTGGCAACAAAATCACCTTGACCGGGGTGGCTGCGGCTAACTTACAAGCCACAGACTTTGTGATTTTCTGAAGCCGCCATTAACCCTTGGAGCGCCGCTTGCAAGCCAGGCGGCGTTTTTTTGCATGCAAAAACGTGATGCGCGGGAAGCCTGCGCAGCATGAGAAGCGCTATCGCATAATTCAATGCCAATAATCAATAAAAAATATATAAAATTGTTATTCTAGGTGGTGAATTGTTTTGACATTGCTGAGTTGCTCATGTGTAATATCGGGTTGACATGGAAACAGAATCAGGCGTTTGCTCACAAGGTAAATGCATGTTTCCAAATATATTTTTTGCGCTTTCATAGAGGATGGGCATGCCGATATACAACCCAGGGCCACAATTCACTTTGATGAATAAATTTGGTGTGATGCAAAATGTACACACTGGTGAGCAAACCCCGCAACAAGCAGATATTTACAGCGCATCAGCCGGAACCCCGATACCAGCTGCTGCAGACGGGGTGGTGGTGGCCAGTGGTTGGCATAAAGCGTATGGCAACCACATTGTGCTGGAACATAATCTGGGCGGGCAAAAGACATTCACCCTGTATGGCAATCTCGAAAAGGCGGATTTGGCGGTGGGCGTCCAGGTCAAACTGGGCAGCGCCATCGGTTTGGCCGGCAACAGCGGCACCGGCGCCGCGCCGCAACTGCAATTCAAAGTCATGAGCGGCAACGGTTTTGATTACAGCAATGCGGCGCTGAATCCGGCCAATTTCGATCAATTTCCGCTGCGTGAGCAAAGCGATTTGGGCGGGCCTGATTCCCTGCACGCGCGGGTTGCTGTGTCCCCCGGTATGGTGAGTGAACATGCCGCCATCCTGGCTTTGCAGGGCAGCATCAAGCCACAACTGGGCGTCCTGGTGCTGAACCTGAAAGATGCCAATCTGGATGGTATTCAAGTCAATACCATTGATAATGGCGGCGGCATGGCCTTTGATCGCGATGGCGATGGCAATAAAGAGTTTGGCGCATGGTACGGGCCGGAAAATTACTTTCTGGTGCGCGATCTGAACGGCAATGGCCTGATTGATTCCGGGCGCGAAATGTTTGGCGCGCACACGATGTTGGCTAACGGCAAACTGGCTGTGGATGCCTATCAGGCGCTCAGTGATTTGGATGCCAATCAAGATGGGAAGGTCAATGCACATGACCCGGCTTTCCGCGAATTAATATTGTGGAGCGACTACAACCAGGACGGTATCAGCCAAGCCGACGAACAGGCTTCAATTTATAACTTCAATATCAGCAATTTGCTGACTGATAAAAAAACGGTGGACTACCGCCTGCCGAATGGTGAAATGCTCGGCCTGCACGCTCCAGTGTTGGTGGAGACTTGGTGGAGTCCGCAGTATACGCGCATCTCCGCGCAGGCCTATGAAAGCACGATCGACCTGCGGCAGCTGAAGGACAGCTGGGGGCATCGTTTTAATGACAGCATCGAACTCAGCCAGCAAGCGCGTCATTTACCCAATTTGCTGGGTTCCGGTCAGGTGCGTGATTTGAATCAGGCAATCAGTCTGGCCCCGGAACTCGGACAAACCCTGATTTCCTATCTGAAGTCCGGCAGCCGCGCAGCGGAAATGACGCAGCTCGATACTTTGCTGGAAAAGTGGGCCGACACCTCCAGCATGAAGTCGCTGCAAAAACAGGCGCAGGCCTTGGCCGGGCAGGGCGTGACGCTGAGCTACAACCTGGAAGGGTTGAGCACGCAAGAGGCGCAACAGGCGTTTTTGCGCAAGTTGGGCGTGCTGGAGCGCTTCATGGGCTTTACCTATGCCGGCCCGGATGGCGCAATGCGCAGCAGTCCCTTGAGCGCCAACGAAGGCGCGCTGCTGGTGAATTTCAGCGCACAGCAAATTGCCAGCATTGAGCAAGCGTATCAAAGGATGAAGCTGGATATCCATGAGTCCCTTTTGACGCAGGGGCGCTTACATCTTTGGACCGATGCGATTCAGAGCAAAGTGGTGGATGGCAAACTGGTCAATGATTTCAGTTTGATGGAAAAACAGATCAGCGCCGAATTACGTCTGGACCCGAAGCAGACGTTGCCGGATTTGCTGGAATTTGTCAGCAATATGGGCGGCGAGCGCGCCGCCTGGCAAGCCATGAATTTCATGAACCGCGAGCTGTCGGCCCTGCCTGAATGGGATGTGCAGCAATATCAAACCACCACCCATACCGTGCGTTTTGCCAGCACGCAGACGCCGGGGGCAAGCATCAACGCTGTCAATTTGAATGATGCGATGATTGGCGGCAATAATGGTGACACACTGCAAGGCAAAGCTGGCGATAACTGGCTGTTTGGCCGTGGCGGCAATGATACCTTGTACGGTGGCGGCGGGAATGATGTGCTGGCGGGCGGCGCAGGCAATGATTCGCTGAATGGCGGCAAGGGGAATGACACCTATATTTTTGATCGCGGCGATGGTCAGGATACGATCAGCTATAGCACCGTGGAGCAAATGGGCGAAGAAGATTGGGTGCAATTCGGCAAGGGCGTTTTGCAATCCGATGTGCTGGTGAAGCGCGAATATCAAAATTTGCTCATCAGCTTCAAAAACAGCCAGGATAAATTGGTGCTGGATGGATTTTTCCCGTGGAACCCATCGGCCAGAATCATGGGGCTGCGCTTTGCCGATGGCTCGCAGCTGAGCGCGGCTGAACTCGATCAGCTGGTGTTGCGCGGCACAGGGGAGGGCGAGCGCATCTACGGTTACGATGGCGATGAACGGATCGACGCGCTGGATGGCAATGACACCGTCGAAGGACAGGGCGGTAAAGATTGGCTTTCGGGTGGCAATGGCTACGATGTGCTGAATGGCGGCGCCGATAATGACACCTTGGAAGGCGGCAGCGGCAATGATTTGCTGAGCGGCGGCGAAGGTAATGATTTCATGGCTGGCGGCGCGGGCAATGACACTTATTCAGCCGACTCAGGCAACGACACCGTGTACCTGGAGGCGGATTGGGGCGTAGATCAAATTGATCCGTCTTCCAGCAATTTGGTGCTCAGAATGGGGCCGGGAATCAGTGCCGCCGATTTAAGCTTCGCACGCACCCTGTCCAATTATTTTTACGATAATAATGCTTTGCTCATCGCCAGTTCAAATGGCGCAAATCAAATCCGCATCAACAATTTCTTTTCCTATCAGCAACAGCTTCCGGTTAATCTGAGTCGCATTATTTTCAGCGACGGGACGGAGCTGACGGGTGAACAAGTCCGTCAACTGACCTTGCACGGGAATGCGCTGGACAATGTTCTATACGGAACGGATGCCGCTGAGCTGATGGCCGGTTTGGAGGGGAATGATGAATTGCATGGCGCGGCGGGCGCGGATACCTTGGAAGGCAGCGTCGGCAACGACACGCTGGAAGGCGGCGCCGGGGCCGATCTTGTGCTGGGCGGTGAAGATAATGACGTATTGCGCGGGGAGGATGGCGATGACGTTTTACAAGCGGGCAAGGGCAATGATTCCCTGTATGGCGACGCAGGTGCAGACACCTTATCGGGCGGCGCCGGGAATGATCTCATCAGCGGCGGCGGCGGTGCAGATGTGTACCTGTTTGGGCGGGGGGACGGGCAGGACACTATCCTCTGGAATGGTTCCAGCACTGAAATGCGGGAAGGCGTTTTACAGTTTGGCGCAGGCATCAGCAGCACTGAACTGGACTTCTCGATTTATTACGGCGTTTTAAATGTCAAGATACATGGCACGGAAGACAGCGTGCAGATTTCTGGCGTCAATGCGAATTCATTGGGCGAGCTTAAGGGCTTTCGTTTTGCCGATGGCGAATACCTGGATTGGGCTGGACTGAAACAACGCATGCTCACCGGGAGCGATGCGAATGACTACATCCACGACTTTGAAACAGATGATGTATTGAGCGGCGGCGCTGGCAACGATAGGCTGTCGGCGGCCTATGGCGCCGACAGCCTGTCGGGTGGTAGCGGCGATGACGTACTGAGCGGTGGCTTTGACAACGATACATTGCACGGCGGCGCCGGCAATGATTCGCTGGTGGGGAATGAAGGTGCAGACCTCTACCTGTTTGAACGGGGCGCTGGGCAGGACAGCATTAACAATGCTGAGTATGAAAGCGCGCTAAGTAACCAGGACACCTTGCAATTCGGCGCCGGCATTTTGCCAACCGATCTGCTGCTGCTGCGTGATCAGAATGACTTGTTGTTGCGTATCAAGGACAGTGGCGATAGCGTCAGAATTTTTTACTATTTCAGTCAAAACGCCAGCAGCAATTATGCCGTGAGGAACATCAAGTTTGCCGACGGACAGATCTGGCAAATTTCCGATGTGGTGTCACGTGCTGTGTCACTTTATAACCAGAATATGTCGGGCAGTACGGGTGCTGATTTTTTACAAGGCGGGTTTGGCAACGACACCTTGAACGCGCTGGACGGCAATGATTTGCTTAAAGGACTGGAAGGCAACGACTCTTTGACCGCCGGGGCTGGCAATGACACCCTGGAAGGCGGACTGGGCAATGACATTTTATTTGGCAACGATGGCAATGATGTGTATCGCTTCAATTTGGGCGATGGCTTCGATCAAATCATTAATGCCGACGGCACAGACAGCACGGATATTCTTGAATTTGGCGCCGGCATCAATGCCGACAATTTAGTGTTGCGCCGTATGGGATCGGATCTTTGGCTGAGTGTGTCAGGTCAAGAAGACCGCCTGGAAATTGTAGGATTTTTCTACCTGGATGCGTCTGCCGCCAACCGGAGCCGCATTGACATGATCCGTTTTGCGGATAACAGCCAATTGAGCGTGGCGCAAATCATCAGCCGCATCTTACAAGCCAGCAATGGCGCCGATGCCATAACCGGCATGGATGCCGGCGAATTGATTGCCGCGCTGGATGGCAATGACACGGTGGACGGCGGCGCGGGCAATGACACATTGCAGGGCGGCGCCGGCGACGATTCCTTGCTGGGTGGGGATGGCAATGACTTGCTGCAGGGAGGCGCCGGCGCTGATATTCTGAACGGTGGCAATGGCAATGACACCATGGAAGGCGGCAGTGGGAATGACACCATTTATCCGATGGAGGGCGAAAATGTCTATAAGTTTGGCCGAGGCGATGGGCAGGATATCGTGGCGCCTGACCCGGATCACTATCCCTACTACAATCAGAACAATATGTTGCAATTGGGGGCGGGCATTGTCCCTGATGATATTGACATCAAAAAAATTGGCAACTCACTGACGCTGGAAATCAAAGGCACGACTGACAGCATTCTGTTTCAGCGTTTTTTTGAACCGAACATCTATTCCGGCCCGCAATACACAGATTTGCTGAAGTCGATTCAGTTCGCCACGGGCGAAGTGTGGAATAGCGCTGAAATTTTTCAGAAACTGCTGATCGGCACTGCCGCGCATGACGACCTGATAAGCCGGGAGTTTGGCGATGTGATGAATGGCTTGGCTGGCGATGATACGCTGCGGGGCTACGGCGGCAACGACAGTCTTGATGGCGGAACCGGCAATGACAACCTGGATGGTGGCCTTGGCAATGACCTGGTGCTCGGCTCCGCAGGGCGCGACAGCCTGCTGGGCAGCGAGGGCGATGACACGCTGTATGGCGGCCCGGGCGATGACACCATGATTGGCGGCGAAGGCGCTGACATCTATAGGTTCGGGCTGGGCGATGGGCGCGATCTGGTGCAGCCTGAGTACGCCAATAATATCGGCGATGTGCTGCAACTCGGCCCCGGCATTTTGCCGCAAGATGTGAGTTTGCAGCTCAATGGCGACGCCCTGGTCGTGAAGCTCAAGGGGAATGAAGCAGATGTATTATCGTGGCGCATGTCAACTGCCAATATTGGCAATCAAGCGCCGACTGAAATCCGGTTTGCCGATGGCGCTGTGTTGAGTCAGGCCGCAATCCTGAAAACAATCCTGCAGGCCGCTGATCCTGGGGTAATGAATCTAAGGACTGGCGACGAATCCGAGCTGATTTTTGCTGGCGCGGGCAATGACACTGTTTATGGCGGCGGCGGCAACGATACCATTCATGGTGGCGAGGATGATGACACCTTATCTGGCGATACCGGGGCTGACTTTTTGCTTGGCGCTGAAGGCAGCGATTTCCTGGCAGGCAATGAAGGGGGTGATACGCTGGAAGGCGGTGCGGGCAACGATGTATTGCACGGCGGCCCAGGTAATGATGTGTTTATCTATACTGCCGGCGATGGCTTGGACACCATTGATCGATATTACTGGCAGTTGCAAGCAGCCGGCGAGCAGGATGTGCTTTTACTCAAAGGCGGCATCCAGCCTGGCCAGCTGAAGTTCGTGCGTGATATCAGCAGCTTGCAGATAATGATGCCGACAGGTCAAGTCACCATTCATGGCTATTTCGACTTTGAAACAAATCAAGGCAGTATGCCTGCGCTCTTGCGCTTTGAGGATGGCTTCACGCTGGATAAAAACGCTGTACTGGCGCGTATGGTCAGTAAAGACAATAAAAATGGCCCGGATATAGTGTATGGAACGGATGGCTCAGATTTTCTGGAAGCCGGCGGCGGAGTCAACACCCTGAATGGCGCTGCAGGCAACGACACCCTGCAATCAGGCTACAACGCTGACGCGATGGATGGCGGGGCCGGGCAGGATGTTGCGCTGTTCAAGGGCAATTACAGCCATTTCAGATTTGAAGTCTTCAACGGCATTGTCACCACCCGCAGCAATCTGGATGGCCAGGACATTTTGCGCAATGTCGAGACCTTGCAATTTGCCGACCGCAGCATCAGTGTGCCGGATGGTCTGCGCTATCTCGCCAGCCATAACGATTTGATGGATGCCTTCAAGACCGACGCGGACGCCGCTTTGCTGCATTATTTAACAACCGGCGCCAAAGAAGGACGCAACGCCAGTTTTGATGCGCAAACCTATGTGGACAAATACGCCGATGTGCGCGCAATCTTTGGGGCCGACTTGCAAGGCGCCACCATGCATTTCATCGCCCAGGGGCGGGGGCTGGGACGCAGCGACAGCAAAACCAGCGCGGATAATCTGCGCGGCACGGATGGCAATGACAGCGTGTTGTCGTTTGGCGGTAATGACAAATTGTGGGGCGGCGCGGGCAATGACGTGCTGGATGGCGGCGAGGGCTTGGATATGGCGCTGTATGACGGTAAGAATACCGATTACCGTTTTAGCGTGAAGTCCGGCGAGATCAGCGTCAGCGACGCCAACAGCGCCAACGGCAATGAGGGCGTGGATACTTTGCGCAATATCGAAATCCTGAGCTTTGCCGAGCGTGATATGTCTGTCACCAATTTGAATGTGTTGCGCTACGTGGCGTCGCATGCCGATTTGATCGGCGCCTTTGGCGTGAATTACGATAACGCGGCTACCCACTACCTGAACAGCGCAGTCAGAGAAAACCGAGGCGTTACGTTCGACCCGCAAGTCTATATCGATAAATATGCTGATGTGCGCGCAGCAGTAGGTGGCGACCTGGAAGCCGCCACGCGCCACTTCATCAGCAGCGGCTTTGGGTTAAGCCGCAGCGACAGCAAACTCAGCGCCGATAATTTGAGCGGCACGAGCGGCAATGACAGCGTGTTGTCGTTTGGTGGCAATGACACCCTGTGGGGCGGCCTGGGCGATGATGTGCTGGACGGCGGCGACGGTGTGGACATCGCACGCTTTGACGGCAAACAGGGCGAATATTTATACAGCGTGAAAGGCGGCGTCATCAGCGTGGGCGACCTCAATGGCGCGAACGGCAATGAAGGCGTGGACAGCTTGCGCAATATGGAAACCCTGCGTTTCGCTGACCGCGACATGAATGTCACCACCCTGAACGCCTTGCGTTACGTCGCGTCGCATGCTGACTTGATCGGCGCGTTTGGCGTGAACACCGATAACGCCACCACGCATTTCCTGAACAGCTCAGTCAAAGAAAACCGCGCCGTCACGTTTGACCCGCAGGTTTATATCGACAAATACGCCGATGTGCGCACTGCAGTCGGTAGCGACCTGGAAGCGGCCACGCGCCACTTCATCAGCACCGGGTTTGGCCAGGGACGCAACGACAGCAAACTCAGCGCTGATAATTTGACAGGCAGCACCGGCAACGACAGCATCTTGTCGTATGGCGGCAATGACACCCTGTATGGCGGCTTGGGCAATGACGTGCTGGACGGCGGCGACGGCGCCGACATTGCACGTTATGACGGCAAACAGGGCGAGTATTTATACAGCGTGAAAGCCGGCGTCATCAGCGTCAGTGACATCAATGGCGCGAACGGCAATGAGGGCGTGGACAGCTTGCGCAATATGGAAACCCTGCGTTTCTCTGACCGCGACATGAATGTCACGACTTTGAACGTGCTGCGCTATGTGGCCTCGCATGCCGACTTGATCGGCGCGTTTGGTGTGAACACCGACAGCGGCATGACACACTTCCTGAACAGCTCGGTCAAAGAAAACCGCGCCGTGGTGTTTGACCCGCAAACCTACATCGACAAATACGCCGATGTGCGTGCAGCGGTGGGCGGCGATCTGGAAGCGGCCACGCGCCATTTCATCAGCACCGGCTTTGGTCAGGGCCGCAATGATAGCAAACTCAGCGCTGACAATTTGAGTGGCACGAGCGGCAACGACAGCGTGCTGTCTTTTGGCGGCAATGACACCCTGTATGGCGGCCTGGGCAATGACGTGCTGGACGGTGGCGACGGCGCAGATATCGCACGTTATGACGGCAAACAGGGCGAATATTTATACAGCGTGAAAGCCGGCGTCATCAGCATCAGCGACAACAACGGCGCCAACGGCAATGAAGGCGTGGACAGCTTGCGCAATATGGAAACCCTGCGCTTTGCTGATCGCGACATGAATGTCACGACTTTGAACGCCTTGCGTTACGTTGCTTCGCACGCCGACTTGATCGGCGCCTTTGGCGTGAATACCGACAGCGGCATGACACACTTCCTGAACAGCTCGGTCAAAGAAAACCGCGCCGTGGTGTTTGATCCGCAAACCTATATCGACAAATACGCCGATGTGCGCGCGGCAGTCGGCAGCGATCTGGAAGCGGCTACGCGCCACTTCATCAGCACCGGCTTTGGCCTGGGCCGTAGCGACAATAAATTCAGCGCCGACAATTTGACAGGCACCACCGGCAACGACAGCGTGCTGTCATTCGGCGGCAATGACACCCTGTATGGCGGTTTGGGTAATGACGTGCTGGACGGCGGCGACGGTGTGGACATCGCACGTTATGACGGTAAAAACTCGGAATACATCTTCAACGTCAAAGCCGGCGTCATCAGCATCACCGACAACAACGGCGCCAACGGCAATGAAGGCGTGGACATCCTGCGCAATATCGAAACCCTGCGCTTTTCTGACCGCGATATGAGTGCCACCAGCGTGCAAGGCTTGCGCTACATCGCCTCGCATGCTGACTTGATCGGCGCCTTTGGCGCGAATGCAGATGCCGGCCTCACGCACTACCTGAACAATGCTGTGCGTGAAGGGCGCGGCGTGACGTTTGATCCGGATATTTATCTGGCCAAATACGCCGATGTGCGCAGCGCACATGGCGTGGATCAGGAAGCGGCGACGCGCCACTTCATCAGCACCGGCTTTGGCGCCGGGCGCAACACCAGCCTGGCCGGCAATGACGTGCTGGGCGGCAGCAGCGGGGCCGATGTGTTGGACGGCGGGGCCGGCAATGACAGCCTCAGCGGCGCCGGCGGGGCCGATGTGTTCCGCTTCCAGGCCGCATCAGGTCAGGACGTGGTGACAGACTACAACCGCGCGCAAGGCGACAAGATCTGGTTGAAGAGCAATCTGAACAGTTCCGGCATTTTGACTGCGGCGGATGTGTTAATCCGTGTCAGCGGCGCGAGCGACGCCGTGGTTGATCTGGGTGGCGGGCATAAGATCACTTTAACCGGGGTGGCGGCGGCGAATCTGCTGGTCTCCGATTTCGTGATCTTCTGACAGCACAGCACTCGGGGTGCGCTCAGGGCCGGCATGCATTTGCCGGCCCTTTTTATTGGCGCTGTCATAACTCCTCTGCCTGCATTAAGGCTGGGGATTTCTGATGGATGGCAGGCACACTTTGCCTCGTGCGTACGGTTCGCCACCGGGCGCAGCGGCATCAAATGGATGCCAGGAATCGGGGAAAATAAGGGGATATAAATGAAATGAAAAAAAAGGCCGAAAATATGTTTCTTCAGGGAAAAATCTTTGACATTTCAAGGTGAATCCGATTAAATATTCACCTCAAATATGAATATGACTAAATGTATTGAAAAATTTGGTCGAATTGATTCTTAACGCAATTTTCTGAGCATTCCCCCCCGGAGCTGATCGAAAGGACATGTATGCCGACTTACCATCCTGGCCCACGTTTTGAAATGACGACCGCATATGGCGGGTGGCAAGATCCGGTCAGCAATAGCGCACGCCAACATACGGGCAATACCTACCGGGCCGAAGCCGGAACCCTCGTGCCAGCTGCCGCCGACGGGGTGGTGGTCAGCAGCGGGTGGCATAAAGATTTTGGCAATCATGTGGTGTTGCAGCACACCTTCAATAATCAAAAAGCCTACACCCTGTATGGCAGCCTGGATGGCGCCATGCCGGAAGTTGGCGCCCAGATCAGCCTTGGCGCAGCGCTGGGCACAGTTGGCAACAGCAGCACGGGCGCCGCACCGCAACTCCTGTTCCAGGTATATGGCGACGCAGAGAATTTTAATTACAGCCTGCCTGCGCTTAACCCGGAGAATGCAAACCAGTTTCCAACGCGCGCCCAGGCCGATATTGGCGCATCTGAATATGTCGAGCATGGCGGCGCAGGCAGCGGCAGCCTGCAAGGCGCAGCCGGCATGCCGGGTGAGCGCATGGCGCAACTGGCCCTGTCCGCCGCTCAGCCTGCAAAAGTGATCGGTCTGGTGTTTGATGTTCAGCCTTCGTATTACAGCAGTGTGTTCAATACTTCCAGCTTGCTTGAAGGCAGCAGGGTTGAATTTGATTTGGATGGCGACGGCAATAAAGAGCTGACCCCCTGGATTGGCGCCGGCAACAACTGGCTGGTGTATGACAGGAATCAGAATGACGTGATCGACTCCGGGCGCGAATTGTTTGGCGCCTACACCTTATTGAAAAATGGCAGCCCGGCCGGCAATGGCATGCTGGCGTTGCAGGAGCTGGATACGACAAAAGATGGCAAGTTGACCAGCGCCGACGTGGATTTTAACAAGCTGCAACGCTGGTATGACCGGAATGGCGATGGCGTCAGCCAGCCGTCAGAACTGGGCAAAGTGGGCGACTGGATCCGCAGCATCGATTTAAGCGCACAGAAAACCAATGTTACTTTGGCTAATGGCAACTCGATGGCGCAAATAGGCGGGGTGGAGGATTTTTACTTTTCCGCATCCACCTACGGCATGTTGCAAGGGCTGTCCATGCAAGACGCGCAATTACAGCAAACCTACCGCCACCAGTTTACTGACAGCATCAGCTTGAGCGAGCAGGCGCGCAGCCTGCCGAATTTACATGGCTCCGGCATGGTGCGCGATTTGAATCAAGCCGTCAGCCTGTCGCCGGAATTGGGCAATCTGCTGACCAGCTATCTGCAGCAAAGCACGCGCGCCGATGAAATCGCCATGCTCGACAACCTGGTGGAAAAATGGGCCGACACTTCAAGCATGAGCAGTTTGCGCGCACAGGCGCAAAGCTTGAGCGCGAATGGCGTCACCCTCACGTATCAGCTGGATGGCATGACGGCGGGTTCAGACGCCGCCAACGCCTTCCTGCGTAAGTTGGGCGTGCTGGAACGTTTCATGGGCTTTACCTATGCCGGCCCGGAAGGCGAAATGCGCCTCACGCCTTTGGACGCCAATGCTGGCCTTTTGAATGTGCATTTATCCGCCGCCCAAATCAAAAATATTGAAGAAGCGTATACCCTGCTCAAATCCGATGTGCATGAAGGCTTGTTCAGCGCCGGGCGCATGCACACCTATCTTGATCTGATCCGTTCAGACATGGTGGATGGCAAGTTGAAGCATGATTTCAGCGCTATGGAGCAGGCCCTGAGCGACGCCTTGCATTTCAACCCGCGCGAAGCAGCGCTGGACGTGACAGAGCTGGTCAGTGTGCTCGGCGTTCAAAATCCATTGTTGGGCTGGGATGGCAAGAGCTTTCTGGCGCAGCAGTTGAGCAGCGTGCCGGCGCTGGAGCCGGGCCGGCAAATCTTCAGCGCCTGGGACATGTCATTTGTCGCGCAAAAAGAAAATCAGTCCATCAATGGTAATTATCTCAGCGAAATCCTGATGGGCAATGACGCTGCCGGTTATATCAACGGCGGCGCCGGCGATGATATGTTGTACGGCTTGGGTGGCGACGACAATTTGCAAGGCGGGGCCGGGAATGATTGGCTGGACGGCGGGCGTGGCAATGACAACATGAACGGCGGTAGCGGCCACAATCAATACCTTTTCTATCGTGGTGCGGGACGGGACACCATCGTCAGCGGCAACCAGCCGGACTCCTCGCAAACGGTGCGCATGGCAAACGATATCAAGGCCAGCGACCTGCGCTTCTTCCAAGTGGATGATTCATCCTTGCGCATGGTGCTGAAAGACAGTGGCGACAGCCTCACCATCAGCAGCTTTTTTTTCGATAACGTCAACAGCCAGTTCAAGATCGTGGCAGGCGATGGCCATGTCTTTGGCTTGCAGGAAATTTACGCATTGGCGTTGCAAGAAACCAGCACGGGTAAAGACAGATTGTTTGGCAGCAGCGCCGATGATACTTTAGCCGGTCTGGCTGGCAACGACATGCTCGATGGCAAGGCAGGTAATGACCAGATCAGCGGCGACGAAGGCAATGACAGCTTGCTTGGCGGCGAAGGCAATGACAGTTTGCACGGCGGCGCGGGCGATGATGACTTGAGCGGTGGCGATGGCGCTGATGTGTTGCAGGGCGGCGGCGGCAAGGATGTGTTGCGTGGCGAAAAAGGCTCGGATACTTACCTGGTGTCCAAGGACTGGGGGACGCTGACCATTCAAAATGTCGATGTGGACGGATTTGGCGTCAACCCGGACGGCATTGTTTTCACTGACCTGGCCAGCACCGACGCCAGCTTTACGCGCAACGATAATACCTTGCTCGTAACCAGCATGACCGGCAATGATGTGCTGCGGGTAGAGAATTTCTTTACGGACGATAAGCGCGCCGCCGTGGAAAACTTCATTTTTGCCGACAAACAGAAGTGGACGTTTGAGGATGTGCGGCTAAAAGTGCTGCAAACCAGCGCCGGCGCGGATTATGTGGTGGGCTATGAGACTGCGCAAAACATGGATGGCGGCGGCGGCGATGACTCCTTGCATGGCTTGGCTGGCAATGACACCCTGTCCGGCGGCAGTGGCAATGACAGCCTGTATAGCGGCGACGGCGATGATGTGCTGAGCGGCGGGGCGGGCGACGATGCCTTGCTGGGCGGCCCAGGCGCCGATATCTTTAAATTCGGCATCGGCTATGGGCAGGACAGCATATTCATCATTGGCAATACTGAAGACGCAGTAAACGACGTAATTCAGCTTGAAGCAGGCATCAGCAGTGCGGATGTCACCATGTCCAACTTCAATGGCGGCATCTTGCTGCAGCTGAAAACAGGTGACATCTTGACCGCGAGTGGCGCATTGGGCGCCCCCCCGCCAGTCATCTCCGGCCTGCGCTATGCTGATAACAGCTTCATATCGTGGCAAGACATGCTCAAGCAAGCGCTGCTGCCAAGCAATGAGCGCAGCGCGCTGCCTGGCACGAATTTTGCCGACAATATTAGCGGCCAACAGGAAAATGACGGAATTTATGCTTACGGTGGCAATGACATTGTGCAAGGCAATCTGGGCAATGACACCATCGACGGTGGTGCGGGCAATGACACCTTATATGGCGGCGCCGGGAATGACAGAATCACCGGGGAATTGGACCAAAATTATGGTGTGGCGGAGCGCAATGATTTGATTGATGGCGGCGCCGGCAATGATACGCTGTATGGTAATTGGGGTGACGACACATTGGACGGCGGCGCTGGCGATGACAGCCTGGTCGGTGGCGATGGCAACGACGTCTATCTGTTTGGCTTGGGTTCCGGGCGCGACTATGTGGATAATTATGGTGGCGGGACAGACACTATCCAGCTTGGCGTTGGCGTTACGCCCGCCAACCTGCTCATCTATAAATCCTACGATACTCTCATTTTTGGCATAAATGGCGCGACTGACACCCTGCGCACGAAATTTTACGACTCATTTTTCGGCAACGTGCTGGGGGAGGCGATCAAGCAACTGAAGTTTGCCGATGGCACAGTGTGGGACCAGGCTGCAATCCAGTCGCACATACAGGCCTATCCTGATGCGCAATCGCAGACCGGCACGAATGCAGCGGACACCATTCTTGGCGGCGCCGGTAATGACGTCTTAAATGGCCAGGATGGCGCGGATGTGTTGCAAGGCAAGGCTGGCAATGATTATTTGTATGGCGGCGCCGGCAATGATGTGTTTGTGTATGAGCTTGGCGATGGCGACGATTACATTGCCGCCGATGATAGTGCGCAGGGCAGAGTTGATGAATTGCGCTTGGGGGCGGGCATTGCGCCGGCGGATGTGCGCTTGAGCATGCAAGATGGCTCCAATGCGCTGCTCAGCCTGAATAACGGCGCGCGCATTAACCTGGACATGTATTTCAGCAGCGGCGAGGCGGCGGTGCAACGCATCCGTTTTGCCGACAATACCGTGTGGGACAGCGCCACCATCAAAACCAAATTGATGCAGGCAAGCGAAACCGATGATGTTATTTTCGGGACGGATATTGCAGACAACCTGAACGGCATGGCGGGTTCCGACCGGATCAACGGCAAAAACGGCGCCGACACCCTGGCAGGTGGGGCAGGCGCTGACAGCCTGAATGGCGGCGAAGGCAACGACCTGCTGGATGGCGGCTCGGGGCACGACGTATTGTCCGGCGGCGATGGCAATGACAGCCTGCAAGGCCAGAGTGGCGACGATCAGCTGATAGGCGAAGCTGGCAATGACACAATTGAGGGCGGCAGCGGCAGGGATACGCTGATTGGACATGATGGGGCAGACGTGCTGCGTGGCGGCTACGGCGACGATTCTTTGCTGGGTGGTCTGGGCGATGATGTGTATGTATATGAGCTGAATGAAGGCAAAGATACGATTGACAACCTGGGCGCCAGCAATGCCGATGTGGATACCTTGCGCCTGGGCGCCGGCATCAGCACTGGCGATGTGCTGCTCAAGCGCGATGGCTTTGATTTCCTGCTGCAAATCAAAAACAGTGACGGGCTGGTGTTGGTCAAGGATTATTTCAGTGGCGCGGACGGCGCGCAAGCCATTCAGAAAATCCAGTTTGCCGATAACACCGTGTGGGACAAAGCCGGCATTGCCGCGAAATTAAACGCTGATAAGTGGCAGAATGAAAACCTTACCGGCTTGCGCTATAGCAGCAATCAACTGTCCGGTTTGGGCGGCAATGACTCCATCAGCGGTGGCGACATGGCCGACACGCTGGACGGCGGCGATGGCAACGACACTATGTTCGGCGCCGGCGGGCAGGATAAATTGCTGGGTGGCGCGGGCGCAGATTACCTGTGGGGCGGGGATGATAGCGACACCCTGGACGGCGGCGCTGGAAATGACACCATGCAGGGTGGCGTCGGCCAGGACATCTATATGTTCAATATCGGCAGTGGCGACGATTACATCCAAAGCAATGGTTACGACATCCTGCAATTTGGCCCGGGCATTACGCCTGCCGATATCACCTTGACCGATTTGTTTTCATCCAACCTGGTGCTGCAACTCAATAACAGCAAAGATCGGGTTGCCGTCTCGGGGTATAACAACCATTACGGCCAATTTGAAGTCCGTTTTGCTGACAGCACGGTGTGGAACCTGAAAGCGATTGGCGACATGCTGACGCAGGCCAAGACCAAGCAAATCGGCGGTCCTGGCAATGACAATTTGATGGCGATTGATACGCCCAGCTTGTTGCAAGGCGGCGCTGGCGACGACACTTTGCGTGGCGGCAGTGCGAATGACACATTGCAGGGCGGCGCCGGTTTCGACAGCCTGAACGGTGGCTCTGGCAACGATGAATTGATTGGCGGCGACAATAACGACTGGTTGGATGGCTATTACGGCAATGACTTGCTGCAAGGCGGCGAGGGGTCAGACACCATGACAGGTTTTGTCGGCAATGATACCTTTATCGGCGGCCCCGGCGATGACTGGTTATCAGACTACAGCGGCAATAATGTCTATATTTTCGGGCATGGCGACGGTGTGGATTATGTCAGCCCGGCATCGATTGATGGCGCGCAGGATACCGTGCAATTCAAAGCCGATGTCAAACCGGAAGATCTTGTGCTGCGCATGGTGAATAATGATTTGCTGATCCAATACCGGGACAGCGCCGACCAGATCAAAGTCACCTCATTCTTCGGGGATTGGTACAACGTCAGCCTGCGCTTTGACGATGGTCAGATCTGGAATCGCGCACAAGTGCAATCCAAACTGATCGACAATGACCCGAATTATGGCGACAATCTGCGCTATGGCGACGGCGCGAATAACAGCCTGGACGGTGGCGTAGGCAACGATACATTGAATGGCGCGGCGGGCGATGACAGCCTGATCGCAGGCCCCGGCTCTGATTGGCTGGATGGCGGCGCAGGCAATGACGTGGCGATTTTCAGCGGCAAACTGGCGGACTATCAGCTGGCCGGGCGGGATAACGTGATCCGCGTCAGCGCCAAGGGCGAGACTGACCATTTGACCCGCATCGAACAACTGCAGTTCGCCGACCGCACTCTGGCGGTGAGGGTGGGGACAGAGCAAAATGATACGCTGCAAGTCGTCAGTAATCAGTTCATGCTGGGCGGTGCGGGCGACGATAAAGCGCTCTTCAGCGGCAAGCATGGCGACTATAGCTTCAACTACAGCAATGGCGTCATCACCGCCACCAACGCCAATGGCGTCAGCTATTTGAACAGCATTGAAAGCCTGCAATTTACCGACCGCAACATCACCATGGTCGATGGCTTGCGCTACCTGGCCAGCAATGTCGATTTGCTGCAGCTCTACAAAACAGATGTGAACGCCGCACTGACGCACTATCTGAATACCGGCGCACTGGAAAATCGCAGCGCGACTTTTGACGCGGCAGTGTATGTGAATAAATATGCCGACGTGCGCGCGGCGGTGGGCGGCGACATGCAAGCCGCCACCCTGCATTTCATTAACACCGGCTTTGGCCAGGGCCGCAGCGATAGCAAAACCAGCGCCGATACTTTGTATGGCACAGCGGGGGCTGACAGCATTCTGGCGTATGGCGGCAATGACACCCTGTGGGGCGGCATGAGCAATGACGTGCTGGATGGCGGCGACGGCGCGGACATCGTGCTGTATGAAGGTAAGAGCACGGAATATCTGTTCAGTGTCAAAGCGGGTGTCATCAGCGTCGGCGACCTCAACGGCGACAATGGCAATGAAGGCGCAGACATTGTGCGCAATGTGGAAACGCTGCGCTTTGCCGACCGCGACATGAGCGCCACCACCTTGACCGCCCTGCGCTATGTGGCCTCGCACGCTGATCTGATCGGCGCCTTTGGTGTGAACACCGACAATGCTTTGTCGCATTACCTGAACAGCTCGGTCAAGGAAAAACGCGCGGTCACGTTTGAGCCGCAGGTGTATATCGACAAATACGCTGATGTGCGGGCGGCGGTTGGCAGCGATCTGGAAGCGGCCACGCGCCATTTCATCACCACCGGCTTTGGCCTGGGGCGCAGCGACAGCAAACTCAGTGCGGATAATCTGAGCGGGGCTGATGGCAATGACAGCGTGCTGTCCTACGGCGGCAATGACACCCTGTATGGCGGCCTGGGCAATGACGTGCTGGATGGCGGTGACGGTGTGGACATCGTGCGCTACGACGGCAAGCAGGGCGAATATTTATACAGCGTGAAAGCCGGCGTCATCAGCGTCACCGACAACAACGGCGCCAACGGCAACGAAGGCGTGGATGCCGTGCGCAACGTGGAAACCTTGCGCTTTGCAGATCGGGACATGAATGTCTCCACCTTGCACACCTTGCGCTATGTGGCTTCGTATGCTGATTTGATCGGCGCGTTTGGCGTGAATGCAGATAAGGGCATGGAGCACTATTTGAACACTGCGAAGAGTGAAAACCGCCCCGCCACGTTTGATCCGCAAGTCTATATCGACAAATACGCCGATGTGCGGGCTGCAGTCGGCAGCGACCTGGAAGCCGCCACCCGTCATTTCATCAGCACTGGATTTGGCCAGGGCCGCAATGACAGCAAACTCAGCGCGGACAATTTGAGTGGCACGAGCGGCAATGACAGTATGTTGTCATATGGCGGCAATGACACCCTGTATGGCGGCCTGGGCAATGACGTGCTGGAGGGCGGCGACGGTGTGGATATCGCACGTTATGACGGCAAACAAAGCGAGTATTTATACAGCGTGAAAGCCGGCGTCATCAGCGTCACTGACAACAATGGCGCGAACGGCAATGAAGGCGTGGACGCGCTGCGCAATATCGAAACCCTGCGTTTCTCAGACCGCGACATGAGTGTCACGACTTTGAACGCCTTGCGCTATGTCGCTTCGCATGCTGACTTGATCGGCGCGTTTGGCGTGAACACCGATAGCGCCACCGCACATTACCTGAACAGCTCGGTGAAAGAAAACCGGGGCGTCACGTTTGATGCGCAAACCTATATCGACAAATACGCCGATGTGCGCGCAGCGGTTGGCGGCGATCTGGAAGCGGCCACGCGCCACTTCATTACCACCGGTTTTGGGCAAGGCCGCAATGACAGCAAACTCAGCGCCGATAATTTGAGTGGAACCACCGGCAATGACAGCGTGCTCTCCTACGGCGGCAATGACACGCTGTGGGGTGGTTTGGGCAATGATGTGGTGGACGGCGGCGACGGGACGGACATCGCGCGCTATGACGGCAAACAGGGCGAATATTTGTACAGCGTGAAAGCCGGCGTCATCAGCATCACCGACAACAACGGCGCGAACGGCAATGAAGGCGTGGACACGCTGCGCAATATCGAAACCCTGCGTTTCTCAGACCGCGACATGAGTGTCACGACTTTGAACGCCTTGCGCTATGTCGCTTCGCATGCCGACTTGATCGGCGCGTTTGGCGTGAACACCGATAGCGCCACCGCACATTACCTGAACAGCTCGGTGAAAGAAAACCGGGGCGTCACGTTTGATGCGCAGGTGTATATCGACAAATACGCCGATGTGCGTGCAGCGGTGGGCGGCGATCTGGAAGCGGCCACGCGCCATTTCATCAGCACCGGTTTTGGCCAGGGGCGCAATGACAGCAAACTCAGCGCGGACAATTTGAGTGGCACGAGCGGCAACGACAGCGTGCTGTCCTATGGCGGCAATGACACGCTGTGGGGTGGTTTGGGCAATGACGTGCTGGACGGCGGCGACGGCGCAGACATTGCGCGTTATGACGGCAAGCAGGGCGAATATTTGTACAGCGTGAAAGCCGGCGTCATCAGCATCAGCGACAACAACGGCGCGAACGGCAATGAAGGTGTGGATGCTCTGCGCAATATGGAAACCCTGCGTTTCATTGATCGAGACATGAATGTCACGACTTTGAACGCCTTGCGTTACGTCGCGTCGCATGCTGACTTGATCGGCGCGTTTGGCGTGAACACCGACAACGGCATGGCGCATTACCTGAACAGCTCGGTGAAAGAAAACCGGGGCGTCACGTTTGACCCGCAAACTTACATCGACAAATACGCCGATGTGCGTGCAGCGGTGGGCGGCGATCTGGAAGCGGCCACGCTCCATTTCATCAGCACCGGCTTTGGTCAGGGCCGCAATGACAGCAAACTCAGCGCGGACAATTTGAGTGGCACGAGCGGCAACGACAGCGTGCTGTCTTTTGGCGGCAATGACACCCTGTATGGCGGCCTGGGCAATGACGTGCTGGACGGTGGCGACGGGGCAGATATCGCACGTTATGACGGCAAACAGGGCGAATATTTATACAGCGTGAAAGCCGGCGTCATCAGCATCAGCGACAACAACGGCGCCAACGGCAATGAAGGCGTGGATGCTTTGCGCAATATGGAAACCCTGCGCTTTGCTGATCGCGACATGAGTGTCACGACTTTGAACGTGTTGCGCTATGTGGCCTCGCATGCCGACTTGATCGGCGCCTTTGGCGTAAACACCGACAATGGTATGGCGCATTACCTGAACAGCTCGGTGAAAGAAAACCGCGCCGTGGTGTTTGATCCGCAAACCTATATCGACAAATACGCCGATGTGCGCGCGGCAGTCGGCAGCGACCTGGAAGCGGCTACGCGCCACTTCATCAGCACCGGCTTTGGCCAGGGCCGCAGCGACAATAAATTCAGCGCGGATAATCTCACCGGCACGAGCGGCAATGACAGCGTGTTGTCGTATGGCGGCAATGACACCTTGTGGGGCGGCCTGGGCAATGACGTGCTGGACGGCGGCGACGGCACAGACATTGCGCGTTATGACGGCAAGCAGGGCGAATATTTATACAGTGTGAAATCCGGTGTCATCAGCATCACCGACAACAACGGCGCCAACGGCAATGAAGGTGTGGACAGTTTGCGCAACATCGAAACCTTGCGTTTCGCCGACCGTGACATGAGCGCCACCAGCTTGCAAGGCTTGCGCTACATCGCCTCGCATGCTGACTTGATCGGCGCCTTTGGCGTGAACGCCGACTCTGGCCTCACGCACTATCTGAACAATGCAGTGCGCGAAGGGCGCGGCGTGACGTTTGACCCGGATATTTATCTGGCCAAATACGCCGATGTGCGCAGCGCGCATGGCGTGGATCAGGAAGCGGCGACGAAGCACTTCATCAGCACCGGCTTTGCCGCAGGGCGTAATCTGAACCTGAATGGGAATGATGTGTTGGGCGGCAGCGCGCTGGCTGATACGCTGGACGGCGGGGTTGGCAATGACACCATCACAGGCGCCGGAGGCGCGGATATCTTCCGCTTCAATGCCGCCTCAGGTCAAGATGTGTTGACCGACTTCAATCGCGCGCAGGGCGACAAGATCTGGCTCAAGAGCAATCTGAACAGTTCCGGCATTGTGAACGCGGCGGATGTCTTAAGCCGCGCCAGTGGCGTCACGAATGCCGTGATTGATCTGGGCGGCGGCCACACCATCACCCTGACCGGGGTGGCGGCGGGCAGTTTGATCGCGAGTGATTTTGTGATTTTCTGATCTGAAAATCTGTAGGCGCTTTTTTTCCAGGCCGGCATGTAAATGCCGGCTTTTTTATTGATTAAACGGGCGAGGCGGCAACTTATTTGGGCTATGTTGCTACACCCCGGAATGCTGCTGTATGGCCTTGCGTTGGCCGCATGCATGGATCTGGAGCTTGGCATTATCCCCGGCCGGCTATGCAACATCAGTCTGAGCGGAAGAGTGGAGACGCGCACATGAAGGCGGCAATGAAAGCACGCCATCTTTCTGCTCATGCATGAGGTTGAAATAATATGTTTCAAAATAGAGATTGCATGCAACTTTAAAATTGCCATTTTGGCATGATATAATAATATAAATGCTTTGCATTTTTGGCGTTGTATTATAATTTTGCATGGCATTTTTCTTCTGTGTCGCCTCACGTCCCTTAAGGTGCTGGCGACCCTCTTCCTTTATTTCTTGCTTACTTCAGGCCGAGTCAGATGACGACAACAATCTCCAGCATTCATCAGTCACAGATCAGCAGCATGCAGGCATTTGCACAAGCGCCCGCACACACAATGAACGCAACCGCTGTGCTTGCCTCAACGCCAAGCACATGGAGCGGCTATATCCAAAGCAAAATCGTGGATGGCAAGGTGGTGACGGATTACAGTCAAATGGAACGCGCAATCAGCGAGGATGTACGCTTGGATCCGGTGCAAACGCTGCCTTTGCTATTGCAACATCTTGACAGCATGGGCGTTACGCCTGGCAAGGTGGGCAGTTGGGATGGGCGCAATTTCATCAGTCAAACTCTGGCGCAGCTGCCTGATATGGATGCCAGTGTGTTGAGTACGCCTAATTGGCATGTGAAACTGTTTGCCCATTGGGCGAAAGGGGATGATGGAAAAGTCAGCAGTGATTTGATGATTGGTGAAGGTCAGAGTGATGCACTCTCAGGCTTATCTTCGCACGACTGGCTGCTGGGGCGTGGCGGCAATGATTATCTGTATGGCGGGGCAGGCAATGATTGGATAGATGGCGGTGCAGGGAATGACTATCTTGTTGGCGAAAGTGGGGCGGATGTGTATTTCTTCGGGCGCGGTGATGGGCGCGATGTGATCCCGAAACCGGCCAATGGGCAAGACTCCAGCGAGGATTGGGTGCAGTTTACTGCAGGTGTGCAGATACAAGATCTGGTGATGCTGCGCGATGATCGCGCCTTAACAGTCGGCATTCGTGGCAGCTTGGATCAACTCAGTATCGAAGAATTTTTCAGCGGTGGAGATAAAACCAATCCGGATTTTGCGATTGGGCGTGTGGCGGGTATTCGTCTTGCCGATGGCTTGACATTGAGCAATATACAGATCGAGGACTTGGTTACCAGGGAAGCGCAAATTAATGGCAAGTTTATCGGCCGGAATGTCGCTGATCAGATGCTGGGCGGGGCTGGTCATGACAGTATGGAAGGATATGACGGAGATGACTTTTTATCCGGCAGCAGTGGTGATGATACCCAGTCAGGCGGCAATGATAACGACACTTTGCTGGGCGGCAGTGGCGATGATTGGCTCTCAGGAGAGGATGGCAACGACAATGTCCAAGGTGGCGCAGGCGATGATCAGCTGGATGGCGGTGATGGCGAAAATCTCTTGGATGGCGGCAGCGGCAATGACACGATTTACGCCAGTGGTGTGAACGACACAGTGTATTTCAATCAGGGCTGGGGGACTGACTATTTAACGCCTTCTGCAAGCACCAGCTTGGTGATGGGAGACGGCATCAGTCCGGAAGACATACAAATCAAACGAGTCAGCGCAAGCACCGTGATTTTTTCCACCCTGGATCAAAAGAATCAAATTGTAATAGATCGATTTTACAATTATGAGGATTACAGCCAGCCTTTACATGCGTTTGGCAGCATGCAGTTTGCTAATGGCGTAGTGTGGAATCAAAGCGAAATTTTGCAAAAATTGGCCCAGGGCAGCAGCGCTGCGGATCTGATCTATGGCCCGGCGCAAGGGGCGCAGTTGAATGGCAATGCAGGCAATGACGGACTGTATGGCGGCGCCGGCAACGATACATTGCAAGGCGGGCAAGGCAATGATTCATTAAATGGCGGCGCTGGCGCCGATCTTTTTCTGTTTGGACGTGGAGATGGTCAAGATCAGATTTCTCTGAATTGGGATCAGACTGATCAGCGCGGTGAAGACATCTTGCAATTGGCGGCAGGGATTGAAACTGCTGATGTGTCATTGCAGCTTGTGAACTTTTCTCATCGTGACTTGCTTGTGAAAATTGCGAATAGCGATGATCAAGTATATCTGCAGAATTATTTTGAAGGAAGTCCCTTAATCAAAGGCATCCGCTTTGCTGACGGCGCATTTTGGGATGATGCGAAGGTGCGCGAGAAATTATTTCAAGGCGGCGCTTCGCATGAGAGGATTCATGGGCTGGTGATGGGCGACGATTTCTTGCAAGGCGCTGCCGGGGATGACATTTTGATTGGCTATGATGGGGCGGATACCCTGGATGGCGGTTCAGGTTCTGATTTATTGGATGGCGGTGGTGGCGCCGATGTGTTTTTGTTTGGACGAGGTTCCGGGCAAGACTGGATTCCTTCCGGATGGCGTGATTCGACTGGCGTTCGTGGCACAGTTGTACTGCAGACGGGCATCGCTGAAAGCGATGTCTCATTGTGGAAAGAAGGCAATGATTTATGGCTGGAGCTGGCTGGAGGCGCGGATCGGCTGCGTATTCAACAATTTTATGTTGAAAACGCGCGGCAAGCTGACCAGGTCAAATTCGCTAATGGCGTGATCTGGTCGGCCAGTGATATGAGTGCGAAAGCAAAAGTGCTGTCCTACCAAGATGTGGTTGGCGATCTGCAGGGGGAGGCGCTGGTCGGCGGCAGTGGCCATGACAGGATGTCGGTGAATGGCGGCAAGCATTACCTCAAAGGCTTGGCTGGCAACGATCTCTTGTACGGCGATAGCGGAGATGACACTTTGGAGGGCGGCCAGGGTAGCGACCAATTGCAGGGCGGCGCAGGCAAAAATGTTTACCGCTATGTTGCCGGGGATGGTTTTGATGAGATCCGCGTTGCCGATGGCGCACAGGATGCGGTCGAATTTGGCGCGGGCATCAAAGCAGATCAACTGCGCATCTGGCAAACCGAAGATGATCACCTGGTATTGAGCATTAATGGCGATAAGGGACGGGTGACGCTGCGCAGCTTTTTCCAGCAGAGCTGGTCCGATTCGCAGACCTTGTTGCGCTTCGCCGATGGCGGCAGTCTTACTGTGGGACAGATTAAAAATAATCTGATGCAAACCACTGAAAGCCGGGATGCAGTGATTGGCGGCAATCTTGCCGATTTGATCAATGGCAAGGGCGGTGATGACGTTTTGGATGGTCGCGGCGGTAATGACAGCGTGCAAGGCGGGGTTGGCAATGATCAAATTCTGGGCGGGCTGGGGGATGACCTCTTATCGGGACAGACTGGTGATGATACCTTGGAAAGCGGCGGCGGCAATGATACCTTGGAAGGCGGCTCTGGTAATGATTTGTTGATTTTGGATAAGGGCAAGCCCATCTATCGTTTCGCGCCAGGCGATGGCAGAGATGCGATTCAATTACAAGCCGGCGTCGGCGCTGAAGATGTGCAAGCCGTGCTGCAACTGGCGGCAGGGTTCAAGACTGAAGACGTGATTATTGTGGCGGATGGGTCAAATTTGCGCCTCACCTTTAAAGGCGGCAATGACAGCATCAGCTTGAAAAACTACCTCTACCCGGATAATAAAGGCAGCTATGCCTATCAAGGCATGCTGCAATCTTTGCGCTTTGCTGATGGACAGATCTGGAGTGCAGCGCAGATCAGGGAAAAGGCCTTGCAAGGCGGAGTCGGGGACGATATTTTTGACTTCCATTATGGCCCGGCCATGACCATCAATGGCGGCGCCGGGAATGATTCGATTTCAGGTTCCTACTTTGATGACCGTTTGCTGGGCGGCGAAGGGAGCGACACGCTGGCGGGAGGCGTGGGAGATGACAATCTGTCCGGCGCTGCAGGCAATGATGTGCTGTACGGCGGGGCCGGCAATGACACCCTGTCCGGAGGCGCCGGGAATGATATTTTGGGAGGCGAGGCAGGCAGCGACAGCTTTGAATTTGGCGCGGGTTTCGGGCGCGACACGATTGATAATGCGGATGCGCTGGACAGCATTATTCTGGGCGCGGCAGTGACGCCTGACGTCGTCCATCTCAAGCTTAATAACGGCAGCTTGCTTATTTCCTTTGAAGGCAATGATCGTGATGTGCTGTACTTCAATGGCGGGCAGAATACTTTGCCACAGGAAATGCGCTTTGCCGATGGCAAGGTGTGGCAGCGCACTGAGATCGTGCAAGCGATTTTGCAGGCGGGCAATGGCGGCAAGTTCACGCTGACCGAGCAAAACGATCAGATCAGCGCGGGCGCCGGAGCTGATACGCTGTTTGGCGCTGGCGGCGACGATACGCTCAGCGGCGGCGCCGGCAATGACCAGTTGGATGGCGGGGACGGTAATGACAGCTATCTGTTTCAAACCGGGTTTGGCCAAGATGAAATCAAACACAGCCTGACGCAAGGCTTGAATGAGCAGGATGTCTTGCAATTCGGCGCAGGCATCATCCCGTCCCGGATGGTGTTGCAAAGAAGCGGACAGGATTTGCAGATCAGTCTGCGCAACAGCAGTGACAGCATTTTGTTGCGCGATTATTTCAACTTTGAAAGCAATCCGGCTTACCGCCCTGAGTTATTGCGCTTTGAACGCGGGTTTACCTTGGATAAGCAAGCGGTGCTGGCGCGCTTGCAAGGCACCGGCAAGAACGGTAATGACATTCTGTATGGCACGGATGGAGCGGATCTGCTCGACGCCGGCGGCGGCTTGAATGTTGTCAATGGCGGCGGGGGTAACGATACCCTGGTTTCCGGCTTTGAGGATGACGCCATGGATGGCGGCGCCGGTCTGGATCGCGCGATTTTCCATGGAAAGTTGAACGATTACAACTTTGACTGGTGGCGCGATGTGTTGACGGTCAACAGCGATGCGAATGGCAAAGACATTTTGCGTGGCATCGAAACGTTGCAATTCACAGACCGCAGCGTGATGGTGGTGGATGGTTTGCGTTATATCGCTTCCTACGGTGATTTAATTCATGCATATAAAGGCAATGCCCAAGCCGGCTTGACGCACTATTGGACATGGGGGGTGTTCGAGGGGCGCACGGAAAGCTTCAATCCGCAAGTTTATCTGGACAAATACGCAGACGTGCGCGCAGCCGGAGGCAATGATCTGCAAGCGGCAACCTTGCATTTCATTAACAGCGGTTTTGCGCTTGGCCGTAATGACAGCATGAGCAGCGCGGATAATCTGAATGGCACGGCAGGCAATGACAGCATCCTCTCGTATGGCGGCAATGACACGATCCGGGGCGCTGGCGGCAATGATGTGCTGGATGGCGGCGCAGGCGTGGATCTGGTGCGCTTTGATGGCAAGCTGGGCGAATACAGTTTTAACGTTAAGGCAGGTCTGATCAGCAGCCGCGATATCACGCTCAGCAATGGCGATGAAGGGGCTGACAGCCTCAGTAATATCGAGATTTTGCGCTTTACGGATCGTGATGTGACGGTCAATATGCTGAATCACTTGCGCTATATCGCTTCGTATGGCGATTTGATCAATGCGTTTAAAACCGATGTGGATGCCGGCTTTACTCATTACTTGAATAATAGCGTCAAGGAGGGGCGCAGCATCACCTTTGATCCGCAAACCTATTTGGAAAAATATGCGGATGTGCGCGCCCTGGCCGGGAATGATTTGGAACTAGCGACCCGGCATTTCATCAGCGCGGGCTTTGCTTTGAATCGTAATGACAGCAAAACCAGCAACGATGATTTGCGTGGCACAGACGGAAGCGACAATATCCTTGCATACGGGGGTAATGACACCGTACAAGCCGGCGCCGGCAACGACAGTATCACCGGCGGTTTGGGGAATGACCAGATTCATGGCGGGACAGGGGTTGACACTGCGGTTTATCAAGATCATTTGAGCGACTACAGCTTCAGCGTCAGCAAAGGCGTGATCAGCGTGACTGATAACTACCTCAAAAATGGCGATGAAGGGACGGACAGTGTGAGCAGTGTCGAATTCCTGAAATTCGGCGACCGCACAATGGATGTCAGCGCCTATAACACGCTGCGCTATGTGGCTTCATATAGCGATTTGATCAGTGGCTTTGGCGTCAATACGGACGCCGGCCTGCAGCATTATCTGGGCAGGTCGGTCAAAGAAGCGCGCAGCATAAGCTTTGATACCCAGGTGTATATCGATAAATATGCCGATGTGCGTGCGGCAGTGGGGGCGGATCTTGAAGCTGCCGTGCGCCACTTTATCGCGCTTGGCTACAATCAAAACCGCAATGCCAGTATGAACAGTGCGGATAGTTTGAGCGGCACAGCCGGCAATGACAGCATCCTCTCGTATGGCGGCAATGACACGATCAACGCCGGCCTGGGCAATGACGTGATTGATGGCGGCGCCGGTATCGATACGGCAGTGTATAAGGATAATTTGCTGGATTATTCGATCAGCGTCAGCAAAGGGGTGATCAGCATCAGCGATAATTATTTGCCGAATGGGAATGAAGGACTGGACAGCGTCAGCAATGTGGAGCGCTTGCAATTCGGCGACCGCACCATGGATGTCACCAATCTGAACGCCTTGCGCTATGTCGCTTCGTATGGTGATTTGATCAATGGAATCGGGGTGAATACGGACGCTGCACTAACCCACTACCTGGGCCGTTCCTTGAAAGAAGGGCGCACAATCAGCTTTGACCCGGATATTTATCTGGCCAAATACGCCGATGTGCGCAGCGCGCATGGCGTGGATCAGGAAGCGGCGACGAAGCACTTCATCAGCACCGGCTTTGCCGCAGGGCGTAATCTGAACCTGAATGGGAATGATGTGTTGGGCGGCAGCGCGCTGGCTGATACGCTGGACGGCGGGGCTGGCAATGACACCATCACAGGCGCCGGAGGCGCGGATATCTTCCGCTTCAATGCCGCATCAGGGCAGGACGTGTTGACCGACTTCAACCGCGCGCAGGGCGACAAGATCTGGTTGAAGAGCAATCTGAACAGTTCCGGCATTGTGAACGCGGCGGATGTCTTAAGCCGCGCCAGCGGCGCCACGAATGCCGTGATTGATCTGGGCGGCGGTCATACCATCACCCTGACCGGGGTGGCTGCTGGCAGTTTGATTGCGAGTGATTTTGTGATTTTCTAAAGCGCCATGCCATACGCCAGCTGTCAGCTGTGACAGCTGGCGCACTCCCGCAATTTTCATAGAATGCCCGGCAACCCGGCCATGTTGGCCGGCTTTTTCCGGGAGTTCACATGGCTGATACGTATGATCTGGCGCAGACGGTTGAGTTATTGAATTTTGCCGCGAATGGCGCATCCAGTATTTCCGCCACACAAAGCCAGTTGCAAGGCTATTTGCAAACTTATTTAAATGGCGGCACGACACCGATTAACACCCCATTTGCCGGTTTTTTCCCGCAGATGAACAGCCAATTGGCCGGCGGCGACTGGCGCGTGGTGTGGGGGCCGGTGGTGTATTCCACCAAGCCGGACAGCGAGGCGGAAGCCGCGAATGCGATGTATGTGGCCTACAGCGCGAATCTGGCCATGTATGTGGTGGCGATTGCCGCCACCAATCCGGCTTCGATTTACGATTGGGTGGCGGAAGACGGCGATGTCAGCCCGCTGCGCATGGCGGAATGGCCGCCCAGCCTGCCATTCAGTGTCAGCACCCACTTGCCGCCACTGGGTTTCAAGCCCTATATCTCCGCCGCCACCGCGCGCGGTTTGAGCAATCTGCTCACGCAAATGAGCGATCCTGCCAATCAAGGCACATTGCAAAGCTTCCTCAAGAGCAAAACCGACGCCAACGCCACCCTGGTGTTTACCGGACACAGCCTGGCGGGCGCACTCTCGCCCACGCTGGCTTTGTATCTGTACCCTGATCCGCCTTCCAGCGGCTGGAAAAATGTGTTTGTGCTGCCGACGGCTGGCGCCTCGCCCGGCAACGCCAAATTTGCGCAATTATTCGTCAGCGCGTATCCGCAAACCGCGATTGAGGGCGTGAATCAGCCTTACGGCTTCTGGAATGTGGACTTTGCCAATCAGAATGATGTCGTGCCGCATGCCTGGAACCAATTGAGCAATGTGGTGCAGCCGCAGGACGAAGCCGGCAATTACCCCTCTTTCTTTGGCGTCTTGAGTCAAGCGATCGGCAGTAAATTGCGCGATGCGGTGATTGCGGCAGAAGCCTTGTCCGGCGGCAGTCTGGAATATCAAAATCTGACGCAAAGCGTGTTTGCGCCGCAATGGGGAACCTGGCAAAACACCTGGGACGCGACGACGCAGCAATACCAATATCCGGCAGAATGGGTCAGCTTCCCGGTGTACACCGATCAAAATCCGCTGAGCACGGTGGAAGAATTGGGCGCGGCCCTGGAAGCCACCCATATCTCGCAATACTTCCGCTTTTTCAATATGGCGCCGCCGCCCAAGATGGCGACCAAACAGCCGCAAGCGCAAGATGGCGCGATGAGTTTGCAAAAACGTCTGCTGCTGGCGGCAGCGGCAATTTCGCACGCCTGAAATAAAAAAGCCGCATGCGTGTTTGGCGCATGCGGCTTTTTTGAGGGCGTCAATCAGAAGGCGGCGATGCCGGTCTGCGCACGGCCCAGAATCAGGGCGTGAATATCATGCGTGCCTTCATAGGTGTTGACCACTTCCAGATTCACCATATGGCGGGCGATGCCGAATTCATCGGAAATGCCGTTGCCGCCCAGCATATCGCGCGCCATGCGCGCCACATCCAGCGCCTTGCCGCAGGAATTGCGCTTCATCATCGAGGTGATTTCGACAGCGGCGGTGCCGGCGTCTTTCATGCGGCCCAGTTGCAGACAGCCTTGCAGGCCGAGCGTGATCTCGGTTTGCATATCGGCCAGCTTCTTTTGAATCAGCTGATTGGCCGCCAGCGGCTTGCCGAATTGCTTGCGGTCAAGCGTGTATTGGCGTGCGGTATGCCAGCAGGCAGTGGCGGCGCCCAGTGCGCCCCAGGCGATGCCGTAACGCGCCGAATTCAGGCAGGTGAACGGGCCTTTCAAACCGCGCACATCAGGGAAGGCGTTTTCTTCCGGCACAAACACATTATCCATCACGATTTCGCCGGTGATCGAGGCGCGCAGACCCACTTTGCCGTGAATCGCCGGCGCGCTCAGGCCAGGCATGCCTTTTTCCAGCACAAAGCCGCGAATCGCGCCTTCATCGTCCTTGGCCCACACCACAAACACATCCGCCACCGGCGAATTGGTAATCCACATCTTGCTGCCGGTCAGGCTGTAGCCGCCATCGACTTTGCGCGCGCGCGACACCATCGAGGCCGGGTCGGAGCCATGATTCGGCTCGGTCAGACCAAAGCAGCCAATCCATTCGCCAGTGGCTAATTTGGGCAGATATTTTTGTTTTTGCTGCTCTGTGCCGAATTCATAAATCGGCACCATCACCAGAGAAGACTGCACGCTCATCATGGAGCGGTAGCCGGAGTCGATTTTTTCCACTTCATAGGCAATCAAGCCATAGCTGACATAGTTCAGACCAGGGCCGCCATATTGCTCGGGAATGGTGGGGCCGAGCAAGCCCAGCTCACCCATTTCGCGGAAAATTTCCAGATCGGTCTGCTCATTGCGGAACGCGTTCAACACGCGCGGCGCCAGGCGGTCCTGACAGTAGGCGGCGGCGGCGTCGCGCACCATGCGCTCGTCTTCGCTCAATTGCTGCGACAACAGCAGCGGATCTTCCCAGTGAAATGGAATTTTGCCTACGGGGGTGTTATGCAAGTTCGACATGTCTATCTCTTTCTGTTTTCCTGATACGGGGGGAACAGCTCAAAAGCGGCTGCTTAGCGTTTGCTAGGGTTGCTCAAGGTTGCATTGGGTGCTGCTGAATTGGCCGCCATGATATATCAGAGCCGGCTGCGGCGAAACGGCAAAATTCTCAACTTCGCCGACAAAAATCACATGATCGCCTTCCGGGTAACGCGAACGGTTATGGCACTCAAACCAGGCCGCCACGCCATCAAGCACCGGAATCCCGGAACGGGAGAGGGAATACGGCACGCCTTCAAAACGGTTTTCAATCCGGGCGGCAAAGCGTCGCGCCAATTCCTGCTGATGCCCGGCCAGAATATTGATGACATAGTGCGAATTGCCGGAAAACACCGGGAAGCTGTTGGCGCTGTTGGCCAGACTCCACAACACCAGCGGCGGGTCCAGGGACAGGGAATTGAAAGAATTGGCGGTCAGGCCGAGAAATTTTTCATCGCTGGTGCGGGTGGTGATGATGGTGACGCCGGTGGCGAATTGCGACAGCGCATGGCGGAAGGCTTGGGAATCGGGATTGAGCGCGGGCGCGCGCGGCAGGCGGATATTCATGGGATATACAACAAAGCAGATCGGCTGATCGCACATTATCCCGCAAATCAGGGCCGGCGTGCGGTTTTGCATGTGATTGCGTATTCTATTGAGTCAGGCCGCCGCCAGGCGCACCGAGCCGGATTCCGGGGCGGGCTTGGGTTTTTGCCTATGTGCTAGAATTGTAACAATTCGGCGAAGGGGGATAACTGATGGCAATCGAAGAAGTGGTATTGGGCGGCGGCTGCTTTTGGTGCCTGGAAGCCATTTTTCAGGAAACCCGTGGCGTGCTTGACGTGCAGTCCGGTTATAGCGGCGGCGCCTTGGACAATCCGGATTATCACAGCGTCTGCAGCGGCGCCAGCGGCCACGCTGAAGTGGTGAAACTGCGCTTTGATAATGAGTTGATTACTTTGCGCGAGTTATTGGAAATCTTTTTCACCATGCACGATCCGACCACCTTGAACCGCCAGGGCAATGATGTCGGCACGCAATACCGTTCCGTGGTGTATTACTGCCAGGCCTCGCAATTGGCCCAGGTGCAAGCGGTGATGGCGGCCATGGCCGGCGTATGGGATGCGCCGCTGGTGACCGAAGTCAAAGCGCTGGAGAACTGGTATCCGGCAGAGGCGCACCACCAGAATTACTTCCGCCGTCATGCGGAGCAGGGATATTGTGCGATTGTGATTGCGCCCAAGGTCGCCAAATTCCGTCAAATCTTCGCTGCCAGAAGCAAGGTTTGAGCAGGCTTGTCAAACAGAATCCGGGGCCATCATGCATACCGTAGTCGTCGTCGATGATACCCATATCAACCTGGTGCTGATGTCGCGCCTGGTCAGCCAGCTCGAAGATGTGCGGGTGGTGGCCTTCCAGCATGCGCGCGAAGCGCTCGAATTTTGCCGCAAAGAGCGCTACGACCTCTTGATCCTGGACTATATGATGCCGGATCTGAACGGACTGGACTTCATCGCCGAATTGCACTATCCCGGCGACGATCCGAACTTGCCGCCGGTCTTGATGGTGACCGCCAGCCAGGATATCGAAGTGCGCCACCGCGCGCTGGAGAGCGGGGCCAATGATTTCCTCATCAAACCCATCGATAAAGTCGAATTTTTGGCGCGCACCCGCAATATGCTGCAATTGCGGCGCGCCAATCTGGGCTTGCAAAGCCGCGCCAGCTGGCTGACCGAAGAAGTGCGCAAAGCGACCCAGGAACTGCGCGAGCGCGAGCAGGAAACCATCATGCTCTTATGCCGCGCTTCGGAATACCGCGATCCCGAAACCGGCGCCCATATTCAGCGCATGGCGCATTACTCCGCCCTGATCGCGCGTGAACTCGGGCTCTCCGAGCAAGAGCAGGAAATGGTGTTAAACGCCGCGCCGATGCACGATATCGGCAAAGTCGGCACGCCAGACCATATTCTGCTCAAACCGGGACGCTTGACCGATGAAGAACTGGTGATCATGCGCCAGCATGCGCAAATCGGCTATGAACTCTTGAAAAGCAGCCGCGCCGATATGCTGCAGCAAGCCGCCATCATCGCGCGGGCGCACCACGAACGCTTCGACGGCCAAGGCTATCCGCAAGGACTGGCGGGGGAAGCGATTCCGCTGGTCGGGCGCATCGTCGCCGTGGCCGATGTGTTTGACGCCCTGACTTCCGCGCGCCCCTACAAACAAGCCTGGAGCTTGCAGGCGGCGCGCGATTATCTGGAGCAGAACCGGGGCAGCCATTTTTGCCCGCGTTGTGTGGATGCGATGCTGGGTTGCTGGGATGAAGTGCAGCAAATCCGCCAGCGTTTCCAGGATGAATGAGCGCAGCCGATGTCTTTCCCTCCGCAACTGCCGGCGCAACCGATACAGCATCCTTTATTGCTGCAGCATTTGCGCACCGCCCTGGGCATCCAGGGGCATGCCCAATTACAGCAAAAACTGAATCAATTACGTCTAAAAGGCGAGGGCGGCCTGGCCGATGGCCTGCAGTCGCTGCTGCTGGTGATGGAGCAATCGCTGCATCTGTTTGAGCGCCAACTGCAGGCGCAGCAACGGCGCGCCGACAGCCTGCAAGCCGAACTCGACGCCGGCATGCAGCAATTAGCGCATCTGGCGCGCAGCCTGGGTGAACAAAATTTGCAGGGCGACTGCCAGCACCGCATCAGCCAGCTCGAACACGGCTTGCTCAAGCGCGAAACCGAGCAATTGGCCCTGCTCGCAGCCGAAGCGCGCAACCGGCGCATGCTGGAAGGCTTGCGCGAAATCGTCTTTCAAGCCAATGCGCGCGGCCATTGGACTTATCTGAACCCATCCTGGTTTGACATCACCGGCTTCACCATCAAAGAAAGCCTGGGCCAGCGCGCGCTTTCCTTTGTCCATCCGGAAGACCGCAAATCGCATCAAGCGCATTTGCAAGCACTGTTCCAGCGCGAAACCGACATGATGCGGCTGCACGTCCGCTTCGTCACCTACAAAGGCGATTACCGCTGGCTTGAAGTCTCGGCGCGCAGAATTGAAGATGAACGGGGCCGCATCACCGGCTTCACCGGCTCGCTTGTCGATATCACCGAGCAAAAAATGGCGCAAGACCAGCTCAAAGAAAGCGAAGAGCGCTTGCACCAGGCTCTGCTGGCCACCAACAGCTGCTTATGGGATTGGGATTTGGCGCAAGACGCGCCGTATGTCGATCCGCGCTGGTGGAAAAACCTGGGATACAACGCCCAGCATGCGGCGGAATTGCACTGGCGCACCCAGATTCACCCGGAAGATTGGCCGCGCTGGCAACAGCATCTGGATGAACACTTGAAGCGCCAGCGCAGCGAGCTGGATCTCGAATTGCGCTTCGCCAGCCGCGATGGCGGCTGGCGCCATGCCTCCCTGCGCGGCAAAGTGGTGCAATGGCGCGCCCGGCGCGCCTTGCGCCTGGCCGGCACCCTGCTCGATATCACCAGCCGCAAACAGGCGGAAGAGGCGGCCCAGCGGCAGCGCGAATTATCTGAACAGATTCTGGATCAATTGCCGATTTCGGTCTTTTTGAAAGACCGCGAAGGGCGCTTCGTGCGCATCAACCGCGCCTTTGCCGAACTCTCCAAATTGCAACGCGAAGAGATTCTCGGCAAACAGATAGATGAATTCAGCGCCCCGGCCTGGGCCAGCGCCTCACGCGATGAAGATGAGCAAGCCTGGCGCACGCGCCAACTGGTGACCACCGAGCGGCGCTTCCGCAATACCGAGCCGCCGCTGGATTTGCAAATCAACCGCATCGTGATCGATATTGCGCCGGGCGAATCGTATCTGCTGGGCTTTTCGATTGATGTCACGGAACAGCGCGCGGTGCGCGAAGCGCTGCAGCGCGCAGTCGAAAACGCCCAGGCCGCCAGCCACGCCAAGAGCGAATTTCTGGCGAATATGAGCCATGAGATCCGCACCCCGATGAATGGCATCATCGGCATGACCGAGCTGGCGCTGGAAACCACCCTGACGCGCGAAGTGCGCGAATATCTGACCCTGGTCAAAGGCTCCGCCGACGCCTTGCTGATCATCATCAACGACATTCTGGATTTCTCCAAAATCGAAGCCGGCAAACTCGATATCGAAGACGTCGCCTTTGATTTAAAAAAGCTGGTGATGGAAAGCGCCAAAACCATGTCTTTGCGCGCGCACGAAAAAGAACTCGAATTGCTGTGCGAATTTCCCGACACCCTGCCCAGCCATGTGCGCGGCGATCCGGGCCGCTTGCGCCAGGTCTTGTTAAACCTGCTCGGCAATGCGGTGAAATTCACCCATCGCGGCGAGATCGTCCTGTCACTGCGCCCGGCCCTGAGCGCAGATGGACGCAACTTGATCGAATTTGAAGTGCGCGACAGCGGCATCGGCATCGCCCACGATAAACAGGAATTGATCTTTGAAGCGTTTTCCCAGGTGGACGGCTCCACCACCCGGCAATACGGAGGCACCGGGCTGGGGCTGACCATTTGCAAACGCCTGGTCAAACTGATGCAAGGCAATATCGAAGTTGAAAGCGAACCGGGCGCAGGCAGTATTTTCCGCTTCACGATTCCGCTGCACTATGTGGGCGAAGCCGGCGGCATGCTGCCTTTGGAGCAGCTGCAGGGACAGGCCGTGCTCATCATCGATAGCGACAGCAAACAACGCCGCTTTGCCGCCGACACCCTGACCGATGCCGGGCTGGTGGTGTCGGAATGCGCCAATATCGCCGCCGGCCTGACCTGGCTGTCGAGCCAGCCGCCGCCCGCCTTCATCCTGCTGGGACACAGCGAAGGGCAGGATGGGATTGCCCATGCGCAGCAAATTTTGCGCAGCAATCACCCGCCGCCGCTGATGATTGAGCTGCCGGACTCTGAAGAATACGACCGCGCCGAACTGGCCGGGATCGATATGATTTTGGTGCGCCCGCTGCAAGGCGGCGAATTGCTGGAAGGCGTGCGCCAATTGCTGGGCCGCGTCAACCAGGCCAACGCCGCCGGCGCAGGCCATAGCGCGCAGCTGGAAAACGCCGCGCATCAGGGCGCCAGCATGCAAATTTTGCTGGCTGAAGATAATCTGGTGAATCAGCGCCTGGCCTTGCGCCTGATCGAGCGGCTGGGCCACCATGCGACCCTGGTTGATAATGGGCTGGCGGTGGTGCAGCGCGCCACCAGCGAACGCTATGACGTGATTTTGATGGATTTGCAAATGCCCGGGCTGGATGGTTTGGCGGCGACGCGCCAGATCCGCGCCTGGGAAGCGCAACATGGCGGCCATGTGCCCATCATCGCCATGACCGCGCGCGCCATGCAGGGCGACCGCGAACGCTGCTTCGCCGCCGGCATGGATGACTATCTGTCCAAACCGGTGCACAGCGCGCGCCTGCGCCAGATGCTGGAACACTATCAGGGACAGGCGCAGCGCTGCGCCCCGGATCAGGTGCTGCAATGGCGCCATGCTTTGCAAAGGTTGGATGGCGAAGCCGAATTATTGCTCGAATTAGCCGCGATCTTTTTAAAAGACGGCCCGCAACTCTTGCTGCGCTTGCAGGAAGCCCTGATGCGCGGCGAACACGCCACCGTCTCCGCAGAAGTGCACAGCCTGCGCGGCGCACTGGTGAATTTCGGCGCCCAGCAAGCGCTGGCGCAAACCGACCGCCTGGGACAGGCCATCAAGCACGGCGAAAATATCGACGATTTGCTGGAAATCACCGATGAATTGGAAGTCGCCCTGCACGATGTGTACAGCGCCTTGCAAAGCCTGATCGAAAGCGGGGCGCAAGCGCTGTTGCGCGATGTGCGTCACTGAGAAGAATCGGCAGGTAACAGGCCTATTTCAGCACTTGTTTGAGTGCATTGACGCTGTTTCGTTGACAAAAGCTATCCGGCCCCTGCAGTTTTTTCGCGGCAAATCTCTAAGTAAAGCAAGTTGCTGGCAAGCGATTGCCGAGGCGGGGATGAATGCGCCATTTCCATACGGAAAGTTTAAAAATACAAATAACCGCGCTGTTTGATTATGTTATGATGCCCGCTTTCATGGCATTTTATTCATTTTTTCAAGCCATAACTTGTCTTTTAATCCCTTCCACATAGACGCCTGTTTGGAGCGTGTTATGCAAGCAGATTTTCATGCAGATTCCATATTAACCCGCAGTTTTTCCCAGGAAATGAGCGACGCCGCCGCCTGTTTGAAAGCCGGCGGTTTTGATCCCGGCCAACAAGACCTCATCAAGCGCCTGGCCAAAGCGCTCGCTGATGACGGCCCCCACCCTGCCTACGCCGGCGCATTCGACGATTGGCGCAAGCGTAAGCATTACCACTACAAACGGAATTTTTTGCTGCGTTATCAACCGCATTTGGCGCATGGGGCAGATGGCGTGTTGATCGCAACGGGCGAGCTGAAATCTGGCAAAGCGCCGAAAGATGACCGCAAGTTCCGCCGAAAAATCGCTGCGCTGTGCTTTGCCCAGCATTTTTTTCTGGAAGCGCGCTATGGCGATCATCATATTTGGGTGTTGGATTTGCCTTTCATTTACAAAGACTGGCCCAGCATACAAATTGCAAAAGCAAATCCCGGACAAATTGATACCTTGATCAAGTTAAGCGAGGGGCGTCTGGAAGAAAAACACCGTGAGCAACTCGGCCAAGCTGTCACCCATGCCGCCGCCTATACCGAAAAAGCACACGCCATGTTGTCACAAGCCCAGCCCGGCAATCGGGCATGGGAAATCCTCAAGTGCTGGTTTGCCGATGAAGAAACCAGCGACGCCATGTTGCAAAAATTCATTGGCGAGATGATGAGCGGCTTGCGTAAGTTCATTAATGTCTTGCGCTCGAACAAGATTGTGTTGTTGGATCATCCACGTTTACGCGGTGAGGTGCAGACTGAATATGATCAGCAATTTTTTAATGCGGAAGCCTTTGTTTTTAAGGGCAATGATCCGGTATCAGCTATCTACATCCAACAAGTGTTGTTTAAAGAAAACCCAATCGTCAAAGGGCCGCGCAACTTCGCCCGTTTGCTGATTCATGAAATCGCTCACCGGGAGTTAAAAACTGCAGACCATAAATCCGCAGTAGATGGCATCAAACCGACGAAAAGCCGCTTGCCATTTGTAAAAACCAGCACCAATAGTGACAGCTGGGCCTATTGTGTGATGAATTTAGCGGATATGCTCACGCCACTGGAAATCGCCCGGGCGCGGATTAATTGAGAAGGGAAAAGATATGGTGAGCCGAATCAGCCGGGAAATCGCTCCTTTGGAGAAGGACGGGATACGTTATGAAGAAATCCGCATTGAGTCCTATGAGCCGCTTGAGCGACGCAGCGGCTGGATGCGCGCCAGAGACATCGCCAGCGACAATGTGCTGTGGGAAGTGCAGGTTTATGCCGTCTCATATGATGAAACATTGAGCGAAGCTTTAGGGCTTCCCACAGGGCCGGCCATCCACGATTGCTTCTTTGAGCGCTTTCGCTGGATGACGGATCAACAACACATCTTGATTGAAAACCAATTCCATCGCCGCTATCTGGTCAACATCCACACACGCGCAGTGCGCCCGGCGACGGATGATGATTTTGCGCCAGAGCAAATTTATCAGCGCCGCAAACCAACGTGGGTTGCACCGGTTATTTGCAGAAATACAATGTATTACCACGACTTGCAGATGTTTTTTTACGACTATCCGGCGCCTGACTATAGTGTTTTAATAGGCATAGATATTAAAACTAATAAGCGCGTTGTATATGAAAAAATATACACCATCCCTTTGCGGGACGACCTCGAACATCACGTCCCTGAATCGTATTTTGTTGCACTGGATGTCATGCCAGGAGGACGTGATTTGTACATCAAAAACCAAGACAATGAAGCGTACTTCTTCGATGTTCGCGAACGCCGTGTGTGGGCTTGCCCTTCCGATGTTTTACCTAGCTTTTATTACGATCAAGTGCGCCGCCACTGGCGCGCACGCCTGCGCTTTTTCTTCATCGACATCTGGGATTGGATCACGCGGCGGCGCTATTGATTTGAGCGCCAAGTCCTGGAAGGCGTTTACTTATTCACCCCTGAAAACATGATGCGTGCGTTCCGCGATCAACGTGACGCAATACCGGTCATGCATGCGAGCGAAGTGAAGATTTTGGATCTCTTGATGCGTGAGCCGGATATGGAAAACAGCGAACTGGCGCCGCGCGTGAAGCTTTCTTACGGACGGGTGAAAAATGTGATGACGGGCTTGCTCAATAAGTTTGGCGTCAGTAACCGGCATCAATTGGTGTATGAGGCAAAGCGGCGCGGTTACTTCCCCGGCATGCCGCTTGAAAAATTGTACCAATATACCGGCGTGCAGCGCACCAGGCAGGCATGAAGGAGCAAATCCAGTATGGCAGATGGGGGAGAGCAGTACAGCAGCCACTGTACTGCTCTCCCCACATCACTTGTAGCCAGGTGTAATCATCTGTATTGGCCGGTAATGGCAATACAGTTTGCGGCTGATGATAATGGCAACACTTCGCAAGCGCCTATGGCTTGTGAGCAATAGCCCAAACTGGAGAAGCATAGATGACAACCCTCGCCTCACGACAAACCGCACTTGGTGATTATGTGTATTTTTTTACCAGCCCGCAGGAGAATACGCGCGATTGCGCGATTCTGGCGCATGCCGCCTGTGTGCAGGGGCGTTATTTCGATTTGCCAGTCGGGGTGACGATGAAATTCGCCGTGGCTGCAGGCCAAAAGAATGGCATGCCTCAGGGGCCGATTGGCAGTGCGATGGGCATCACGCCATCGCCATTCACGAAAGACCGGCTCAATCTTACCGCTGGCGGTCACCGCTGCCTGGATCAGGTGCTGGGCAAAATTCTGGGTTCGCACTGGTCTGATGAAAAAACCCGCGCAGATGGGGAATATTATGAGTTGCTGCAAGACCAAATGATGGACAACGCCAGGCAGGGCAAATTTTGGACGCCGCATATTGTCGTCATCCGCAATCGCAAAAAACTCTTCAGCAATGACTATATCTGGCTGAGCAAAGTCATCAGCCTGGTGCGGGCGCATGACGCCAACGTCTCCCAATTCTATTCCCTGGGTTGCCGGGGCTATGAAGGGGGGCGCACGGCGCGTCAGGCGGGGGCGCAAGCCTATCAGGGTTAAGGCAAGCACAGGAGCCAGTCATGGAATGCAATCTCATCAATGCGTGGACGGCGTTGGGCAATGGCGTCTTGTTTTGTGCAAGCCCGCAAGCGCAGGTGGAGTCTTGCGTCATCATGGCGCATGGCGTCAGTCTGGCCGGCCACAGTTTTCATGTGCCAGCCGGCATCCGCCTGCAATTGCCGGATGGCGCCGGCGGGGCTTCCGGTCTGTGTCCCGATTTGATCTTGTCCGGCGGAATTGGCAATGCGCGCGCAGCATTGCCATCGTATGCCAGCCTGCTGCAATTATTTCGCGCACTGAATTTGTGTGCGCAAGATGAATTGCCGCATCTGGTGCTGCTGCGTCCGGTTGACAGCGAATATGGCAGGGAATATGTCTGGCTCAGTGAATTGCTGCGCCGCCTGCGCACCCAGGCGCTGCAGATCCATCGCATCAGCGCTTTGCTGTGCGACGATTTGCCCGCCTCCAAGGCGCTGGCGCATTACGCCGGGCGGCAGGCGTATCAAGCGGCATGAGCCGGTCAGCATGGGCGCGGCAAGCGCAGTTGCCGCCGCCACCATGCAAGCGGCGGCGGGCAATGCATGGTTTGCCCGGCGGCTCAAGCGCTATGATTCTCTGCGCGGCAAAGATTTATGCGCCATCCTGCATACCGATCAGCCATTGCTTGACTTCAAAGGTCAGCAAACCGCTTTGCACAGCCGGATCTGCGGCGGCAAACGCCTTCATTTCGGCCTCATTCGCGCCACGCCGCGCAATCATCATGCCGCCGCTGCCATCCAAAAACGGGCCGCCTTGCGCCAGCTTGCCTTGTTGCAACAGCTGGCGGTAATGCTGCACATGAGCGCCAATCCCCGTTTGTTCAAACACACTCTTGCCGGCAACCCAGGCCGGGCCGGGGCGATGCAGAATCACCATGCGCACATCTTTGACCTCTTTGGCCGGCGTTGGCGCGCCTTCTGCCGCATGGGCCGCGCAACTGCAGGCCACAGCCAGCGCGACAAGCGCGCCCGGAAAAAAATTCATCATCAGCTTATCTCCCCAATCAGATGCACGGCGCAGGCGTGCGCATGCGGCTCTGACCGGGGCCGGCGGGGCAGGTTCCACCTGTGCCAAATTCCGCAGCGCGGACGTGTAACCCGCACTTTTCTTGTGCTTTGTCGTCCCTGCGCGACATGCAGGAACAGATTCCGCCGCCGCTGCGCCAGCCCGCACTATACTGAGTGACGCAATATCAAAAATACAAAAGGAGGCGGGGGATGAAGCAAAAACAGTATATTGTGCGGCGCGCTGCACAACTTGGCGTATTGTCAGCAGTGTTTGCCTTAAGCGCCTGTGGCGGCGCCAGTCCTGAGAGCCAGCCGGGGCCAAAGCTGGCGGCAAAAAGCGTCAGTCTGGCGGCCCAATCCGGCACGCAGTTATCGGATTACCAGGATGCTGTGCAGCGTATTTTTGTGGCGTATTTTGGCCGTCCGGCGGACACCTCCGGCCTGCCATTTTTTGAACAGCAACTCTTGAATGCCGGCGCCCCGACCACCGTGCAAGGCATTAATCAAGCGTATCTCACCAATCCCAATGTCAAAGCCCTGATCGATTTTTTCGGCACAAGCGCAGAGTCGCAAGCGCTGTATCCCGGCACGACAGAAGAATTTTTGACGGCGGTGTATCAAAACCTGTACAACCGCGCGCCGGATGCCGGCGGTCTGGCCTACTGGTCAGCCAAAATCAACAGCGGTGAGTTGACGCGCCCGAATGCGGCAGTGTCCATCATGGCCGGCGCGCAATCGACTGATATCGACATCATCAGCAAGAAAACCGCAGTCGCCACCAGTTTCACCAATTCGCTCGACAGCGCCGCCAAGATCGAAGCATATGGCGGCTTGAGCGCTAACGCCACCGTGCGCAGCATGCTCAATCAGGTCAGCAACAGCACCGATTTGCAGGCCTTTCAAGCCACCCTGACCGCCACCATCACCTCGCTGGTCAACAGCAAATTATCGACGCAGGCGCAAAGCATCGTCACAGCGCGCTGCACACCCTGCCATTCCGCCTCGCCCACCATCAGCGGTTTTCCGGCGGCGCGCATCATCAAATATGACAGCGCGAGCGATATCAAAAACGGCGCCAGCGGCATTGCCCTCACTGTTTCGCTGCAATCCATGCCGCAAAATAATATGACCGGCATGACCGATGCCGAACGCGCCACGATTGCCGCCTGGTTTGCGGCGGGGGCGCCGTGATGCGGCGGCTGTTGAGTTGCGCTGCGCTGTGCGTCGCACTGCTGCCCGCTGCGGTGATGGCGCAAAGCGTGGGCGACGCCGCGCCGGCGTTTGATTTGCCGGCCTTGAGCGGCGGCGAGCAAACGCACAGCCTGGCGCAATATCGCGGCCAATGGCTGTATCTGGATTTCTGGGCTTCCTGGTGCGGCCCTTGCCGCCGCTCCTTTCCCTTCATGAACAGCTTGCGCGACAAATGGCCGCAATTGCAGATTCTGGCGGTCAGCGTGGACGCCAACGCCAGCGCCGCGCAAGAATTTTTGCAAAGCAATCCGGCGAAATTCGCTCTGGCCCTCGACGCCGGCGGCAAGCTGGCGGCGCAATACAAATTGCCCGGCATGCCGACTTCATTTTTGATCGACCCGCAAGGGCGCATCGTGCAGCGTCATGCCGGCTTCAATGAAGCGCATGCGAGCAAGCTGGAAGCGCAATTGCAGCAAATTTTCCCCAAAGGCCCATGATGAAAAAAATCCTTGGTCTGGCCCTGTTATTGAGTTTGGGCGCGTGCGCCGATGTGCAGCCCTGGCAAAAAGGCATGCTGGCGCGCCAAGCCATGCAGCTTGAACAAGACGGCATGCGCAGCCGCCTGCAGCAGCATGTGTATGTCAGCAAAGAAGCCGCCGCCGGCGGCGGCGCGGTGGGAGGAGGCGGCTGTGGTTGCAACTGAAGGCGCGGCTGCGCGTTTATTGGCGGCGGCCCTGGCGCTGCCCGGGATTGCTGCGCCGGTGCAGGCGGAAGAGGCGCCAGAGCAAGCCAGCATGTCCCTGCATTGGCTGGATTACCGCGACCGCCAGCCGGGTTTCTCGCGCGTGCATGTGCGCGTGCCGGCCATCAATCTGACCCTGCCGCTGGGCAGCGCCTGGTCTTTGCAAGCGAATGTGATGCAAGACGCCGTGTCAGGCGCGTCGCCGCGTTATCACACCGCAGTTTCATCGGCTTCGCATTTTGAAGAAGAGCGGCGCGCCGCTGACCTGACTATCACGCGGCATTTTGCGCGCGGCAGCCTGGCGCTGCAGCTGGGGCGTTCCGGTGAAAACGATTATGTCTCTCGCTTTGCCGCCATCCAGGGCAAATGGGCGAATGAAAACCAAAACCGCACCTTGCTGTTTGGAACTTCGCTGGCGCTGGATGAAATCAACCCTGTGAACGGGGTGGCGAAAAATCAGAGCAAGCGACAGCAGGATTTTTTGCTGGGCCTGACCCAGATCATGACGGAGCGCGACCTGCTGCAAGTCAGCTTCACCCGCAGCTTGGGACAGGGCTATTACTCGGATCCGTATAAGCGGCTGGACTTTCGCCCGCGCACGCGCAATGCCTCGATTCTGATGCTGCGCTGGAACCACCAATTCGGCGCGCCGGACGATAAGCTGGCGCCCACCTTGCGCACCTCCTGGCGTTATTTCGGCGACAGCTTTGGCGTGCGTTCGCACACCTTGCATGCGGAATGGGTGCAGCCGCTTGGGGCCGGCTGGCAAATCACCCCCAGCTTGCGCTATTACAACCAGGGCGCGGCGGAGTTTTACGCCGACGCGGTGTACGACCCCAAGCTCAAAGCGCCATTCCCGCTTGGCTTGCCGGTGTTGGATCTGCTGGCCGGCAAATTGAATATCTCGCTGGATCAGCGCCTGGCCGCGTTTGGCGCGCTGGGCGCCGGCCTGCTGGTGGAAAAAGAATTGCCCGGCAATTGGCATCTGCAAGCCGGTGTTGAATATTATCGCCAGCGCAGCGACTGGGCCTGGTTCAATCATGGCAGCGTGAACCTGGATCCATTTTCCTCCCTCACCTGGCAATTCGGCGTGCGCAAGAGCTGGTGATGGCGGCTGTGTCACTGGAACAGATCCAGCCCTTGCCGGCGAATGGCGCGCAAGCGCAGTTTTGCTACGCCTTTGCCGCCATGGCCTGCCGCTGTGAAGTGGTGTTGGCCGCGCCATCCGCTGCGCAAGGATTACAGCTGGCGCAGCTGGCGCAGGCCGAAGTGCAGCGCATCGAAGCCAAATATTCGCGCTACCGCGCTGACAGCGTCTTATCCGGCCTCAACGCCAGCGCCGGCGGCGCGCCCTGCGCACTGGATGCGGAAAGCGCCGCCTTGCTGGATTATGCCGCTGCGCTGTATCAGGAAAGCGGCGGTTTATTTGACATCAGCGCCGGCGTGTTGCGGCGCGCCTGGGATTTTCGCAGCGGCCGCAGGCCGTCGCCGGACGCTTTGCAAGCGCTGCTGCCCTTGGTGGGGTGGCCGCGCATCCAGCGTTTTGTTGAACAGGGACAGCATTGGCTGCAATTGCCGGCGGGGATGGAAGTGGACTTTGGCGGTTTTGGCAAGGAGTACGCCGCCGACCGCGCCGCCGCCATCCTGCAGCAAGCCGGGGTGGCGCATGGCTATCTGAATCTGGGCGGCGATATGCGCATCCTCGGCCCGCAAAGCGATGGCCAGCCCTGGCGCATCGCCATCCAACACCCGCGCCAGCCGCAGCAAAGCATCGCCAGCCTGGCGCTGGCCGGCGGCGCCTTGACCACCAGCGGCGATTACGAACGCTTTTTGATCGAAGACGGGCAGCGCCATTGCCACATTCTGCTGCCGCACAGCGGGCAAAGTGTGCGTTATTTTCAATCCGTGTCAGTCATCGCCCCCTTGGCGATAGTGGCCGGCAGCGCCTGCACCCTGGCCATGTTGATGCAGCAGGACGGCGAGGCGTATTTACAAAACAGCGGCCTGGCCTGGCTCACGGTGGGGCCGTCAGGGGAGGTTAAGCGCTGTGATTTGCCGGGGGAAGGGGCTGGTGTGATAGGCGCGACACACACAAAATCTGATAAGCTCAACGCCTGCGCGTCTTGATAAGCTATAAACACAGCCCGACCTCTGCTCTCGGCATCAATGTTCATGTCACAAAAAATACTTTTAGTAGAAGATGAAGTCGCCATCGCTGATAATTTGGCGTATGCCTTGGCTACCGATGGTTTTACCCCTCATCATGTGCCGCTAGGCCAAGCCGCACTCGATGCCTTGCAAGCGCCCGATCATCCTTACAGCTTGGTGGTGCTCGATGTTGGCTTGCCTGATCTCAATGGTTTTGAGGTTTGTCGTCGGCTGCGTCAACACAGTAATATTCCTGTGATTTTCTTAACTGCTCGAAGCGACGAGATTGACCGTATCGTCGGTCTCGAAATCGGCGCAGATGACTACGTCACCAAGCCCTTTTCCCCGCGTGAACTGGTGGCCCGGGTACGTGCAGTCTTACGTCGTCACATGGCGCCGGGCGCGACAATCAAACCTGAATGCCAAGACGTTCCAGAACGCTTTGACTTACGCGAAGAAGAAGGTCGCATTTTATATTACGGGCGTCTCTTGAACTTGACGCGCTATGAATACCTGCTGCTCAAGACTTTGATCCAGCGCCCTAATCAATTATTTTCACGCGCGCAGTTGATGGATAAAGTGTGGGCCGACGCTGCCAACACCATGGATCGCACCGTCGATACACACATTAAATCTTTGCGCGCCAAGCTCAAGGCGATCAACGACAAGGATGACCCTATCCAAACCCATCGTGGTATGGGCTATAGCATTGACGTAACCTAGAGATCGGAACAGGTAATGAAGATTGGCTTGCGCATCTTACTTGGCTATTTCTTGATCCTCGGTCTCGCTGCTTGGTTCGTGCTGAATGTATTTGTGATGGAAGTGCGCCCTGGCGTACGAGCGACTTTAGAAGATGCACTGGTTGATACCACACAGTTACTTGCCCGCATGGTAGCCGAAGATGTCAAACAAGGAGATTTAGTCCATGCCGAATTGCTTAAACGTATAGGACGCCATGCGCAAGGAAGCGCTGATGTAAAAAGTAGCGACGCACAAAAAATCAAATCGCAACTGGGTTACCGCATCTACATCACAGATGCCAGGGGGATTGTGATTTTTGACTCCGACAATAAGGACATCGGAAAAGATTACTCGCGTTGGAATGATGTGTATCTGACTTTGCGCGGCCAATACGGCGCGCGCAGCACGCGACTTGATCCTGAGGATGAAGGCAGTACCGTTATGCATGTGGCCGCACCCATTATGGACAATAGCAGCGACGGTAAGCCGCAACGTCTTCTCGGCGTGCTGACAATCGCCAAACCAATCTCAACCATCAAACCGTTTATTGAGCGCAGCCAAAAGAAAATTTTGCAACGCAGCTTCTGGGTTTTATTGATTTCATTATTGATCGGGATTGGATTTTCATGGTGGCTCAGTCGCTCACTGAAGCGCCTGCAGGACTATGCCAAGGCGGTCAGTGTTGATGCCAAAACAAGTCTGCCCAAACTGGGTAACAATGAAATCGGCGAGCTCGGTCAAGCACTCGAAAGCATGCGCGCTAAGCTCGATGGCAAGGAGTACGTTGAAACCTTGATGCATACCTTAACGCATGAATTGAAGAGCCCGATCGCTGCGATACAAGGTTCGGCGGAATTGCTTAAAGAAGACATGCCGGAATCGGACCGTCAACGTTTTTTGAACAATATCATCGAGCAAAATCAACGACAGAAAAATTTAATCGATCGTCTGCTACAACTGCTGCGCCTGGAAAAGCAGCAACGCTTGGATAATATTGAAAGCATAGATATCGCCCAACTTTTCAGAGAAATTGCGAAGGACAGCCAGACCGCATTACAAGCTAAGAGGATTCGGCTTGAAATCCATTGCGGCGATATCAAACTGCGCGGTGATCATCTTCTGCTGCGCCAAGCGTTCGGCAATTTAATCGATAACGCCATCGCTTTCAGTGCGCCAGAAAGCGCCATCTTGCTGTGTGCGGAAGTCGCCGAGGAAAAACTCTGCATCCGTATTGATGATCATGGCGTCGGCATTCCCGACTATGCCATCAATAAATTATTTGACCGCTTCTATTCCTTGCCTCGTCCTGACAGTGGCAAGAGTACCGGATTAGGCCTGCCTTTCGTCAAAGAAGTTGTGAGTTTACATGGCGGAACGGTGGAGTTAAGCAATCGTTACGCAGAAAATAATAAGAAACCTATTGGCGCCAGAGTGGAATTACGTTTGCCGATTTAGGCGACCAATCATCACTCTCGTGATGGCGATCAACTTCACATAAAACACACAAAACGTCAAAAAAGAGCTTAGCCCCTTCACACAGACCTCATTCAAGCCTCACACAGGCCGCTTACAGTGGATGCTCCTTAGAACTGATTCATGGAGCACTGCATGCAAAAAACCTTGCTACTCAAAGTGTTGAGTATTTTACTACTCGTCGCTTTGATTACGATTCCTCTCATGATGGTCGAGGGGATCATTACATCCCGTATCCATTACCGTGACGAAGCGGTGAGCAGCATTGCTGCGGATTCCGTGTCGAAACAGACTTTAGTCGGCCCTTTGCTCGTCATTCCTTACACGGAAACTTATCAAGAAGAACAGATCGATGACACCACCAAACAAAAGGTGGTACGTAATCTAAAACTCAATCGTCACGTATACATCTTCCCGAATGAACTGACACTTTCCGCCAATATGGAAACCGCGCAGCGCTATCGTGGCATGTACAAAATCTTAGTGTATAGCGGACAGCACAAGATTACTGGAGACTTCGACATTCCCGTGCTGGAACAAATTGCTCCTGAAAAACCGAATTCGCACATCGCGCTGGGACAGCCTTTCCTTAGTCTGGGCCTCAGTGATACCCGTGGCCTTAAAAACGTTCCGCATATTACGCTCGCAGGTGAGCGTTACGAATTCAAACAAAATAGCGGGCTTACTCAGCTCACTCAAGGTTTGCATGCACCTATCACGCTGGCCAAGCTTAAACAAGGCAGTAAAATGAGTTTTGATCTGAATCTCATGATCGACGGCATCGAGCAAATGGCTTTCGTCCCGATTGGCAAAAATAACCAATTCACGGTTCAATCGAAATGGCAACATCCACATTTTTTCGGCCGTTTTTTACCCTCGGCCAATCCGCAGGAACGTAAAATTGATGGCGACGGTTTCAATGTTGTATGGAAGATTTCCTCGCTCGCCAGCAATGCACAACAACAAATAACGGACGCCGAACTATCAGCAAAACAGGCTGCGCCGCAAATTGATAGCTTCGGTGTTGGCTTTATCGAGCCAGTCAACACCTATACGAAAACGCAACGCGCAGCAAAGTATGGCTTGCTGTTCGTCGCCTTGACATTCGCCGCCTTCTTCCTTTTTGAAGTCTTGAAGCAACTGCGGATTCATCCTGTGCAATACATTTTGGTTGGTTTGGCTCTGGTGATTTTCTTCCTGTTGCTGTTAAGCTTGTCCGAGCACATCGCCTTCATCAAAGCTTACTTAGTCGCCAGTGTTGCCTGTATCAGCCTGATTGCCTTCTATCTCGCCCATGTACTGCAAAATTGGAAACGCGGGCTGGGATTTGGTTTTGCATTGACGGTTCTGTACGCAGTGCTCTATGGCCTTTTACAGTCGGAAGATAACGCCTTGATTATGGGTAGCACCTTATTATTCGCAGTCCTCGCGGCCATCATGCTGGTCACCCGGAAAGTCGATTGGTACCAGATCGGAAAACACGTTGAAGTCAGCCCCGAGCCACAGAATTAGTGCTGCAATTGTCAAACTTAAGCCATCAGGCACTGCCGGCAGTGCCTGATGGCTTTGTTGATACGCTTCCCCAAACTTGCCAAACCACCCCGCCAGCGCATACCATTACCGCCTTTGCCCTGCAGCGGCAGCCCACCTCACAACTACCGGAAGTTATACATGTCCAAGCACATGCGCGGCATTTTCGCGCTTTTGTTCGTTACCCTGGCCTGGGGCACCACCTTCCCCGCCATGAAAGATCTGACCACCAGCATGACTCCGGTGTGGATTATTTTTTCCCGTTTTTTTTTGGCGGCCTTGCTGTTAATCCCTTTTCTGCGCGGCTTGCAGTGGCGCGATGTGAAGATAGGTTTGCTGATGGGCGGCATGCTGTTTCTCTGTTTTATTTTGCAAGTCGAAGGCTTGGCGCGCATCAGCTCCAACCGCAATGCCTTCATCACCGGTTTAAATGTCTTGATCGTGCCGCTGCTTGGCATCTTGCTGGGGGCGCTGCCGAATCGTCGCATCATGCTCGCGGTCGCTATGGCGATGCTGGGTTTATACCTCTTGTGCTGGGAAGATGCGGCCTGGTCGTTTGGCGACACCTTGACCTTGTTGTGCGCCTTGGCGTATGCGGTGTATATCAAAATGATGGAAATCTACAGCCGCAAAGTGGCCAGCCTGATGCGCTTCACCGCCACCCAGATCTGGGTCGTGATGCTGTCCGCCTTGCTGTATCTGTTAATCGTCGAAGCGCCCACGCTGGCGGTGGAAAAACATATCGACAGCCTGAATTATTTTCAACATCAATGGGCGGTGATTTTGCAAAACTGGCCGAATCTGCTGTACCTGGGCGCGTTTTGCACCGCCGCCGTGATTTCGGTGCAATCCTGGGGCCAGCAAAACACCAGCGCCAATGAAGCCGCCGTGATTTACGCCTTTGAACCGGCGGCGGCGGCGATTGTCGGTTTTTTCTGGTTGGGCGAAACCATGTCGCAAGCGGCGATTGCCGGCGCGCTCTTGATGATTGCGGGTATGATTGTCAGCCAATGGCAACGCACCCAAGCCAAGACTTTACTGACCCCGGATTGAGGCAAGCATGAGTTTTCCCCTGGCGCATCTGGCCGTCGCACCGCTTGCTCTGCATGTGATGGAATGCGGACAGGAAGCGGGCGCGGGTTTTGGCGCGCAAATGCTGGCCAGTTTGCTGCAGCAGGGCCAGCGTTTGCTCGGGCCGGGGCGTTTGCAAGTGCGCCTGGCGCATGCCGATGATGCGGCGGTGGAATATGCGCCCGCCACCCGCCTGCTGATTTTATGTGCGGATGCTGAAGCGGCCCCGGCTGCCGGCTTCGCTGCGCAACTGCAGCAGGCGCGCCAGACTGCGCCGTGGGGCGTGTGCGGCGGCGCTATCGCCTGGGCCGCGCACGCCGGCGCGCTGGAGCATTGCCGGGTGGCGCTGCCCTTGGCTTTGCATGCCGATTGGGAGGGCGAAGATGGCTTGCTCAGCGCCAATTTGTTTGAATATGAACACGGGGTGCTGAGTTGCTGCGGCGGCGTGGCCATGTTGGACTTTGGCCTGTGTTTATTGGAAAGCATCTACGGCCCCGCACTGGCGCTGCGCTTGCGCGAACAGCTGTGCATCGAACATGTGCGCGCCGCGCATACGCCGCAGGTGCAAATCCAGGGCAGCCGGCAATTGCCGCCCAAGCTGGTGGAAGTGTTGGAATTGATGCAGGCGAATATCGAAGAGCCGCTTTCATCCGACGATCTGGCGCAATTGGTCGATATCTCGCGCCGCCAACTCGAACGGCTGTTTAAACAATATCTCTCCAATCTGCCTTCACGTTACTACCTGGAAATGCGCTTAGCGCGCGCCCGCACTTTGCTGCTCGAATCGCATCATTCCATCGTGCAAGTGGGTTTGATGTGCGGCTTTTCTTCCGGCTCGCATTTTTCCACCGCCTTTTCCGCGCTGTATGGTCTGACCCCGCGCGAAGAACGGCAAAGAAAATTGCGGCAAAGCGCGTAAAAACATTCACCTGCATTCTTGCCATGTAGAATCGCCCTTCCATTAAAAAAAAGGGGGCATGTGGTGCAAAAAATTTTCTGGCCGTTTTTAATCCTGATGCTGCTGGCGGCGGCCTTGCTTGCCTGGTTCGCGCCGGCTGGCGACAATGCGCGCTTGATGGCGCAGATTCCCGCCGTCGATGATGCCTGGCGCGCCGCTTTGCCGCGCGACCCGGAACAGGCCACCGCCGCCTATCTGGCGCGCGTACCGGCGGCGGCGCTGGCGCGTTCGGATGCGTATTTTGAAGGCGGCTATTGGCTGCGGCTGTGGAATGTGCTGTCCACCATCGGCGCCTGTCTGCTCTTGCTTGGCGCGCAAATCCTGCCGCGCTTGCATGCGCGCCTGACGCGCCGCCTGCCGGGCGCCCTGGCCACCTTCATCGCCTCCTTTGTGTTTTTGATCTTACTGGCCTTGTTGCAAGCGCCGTTGACGGTGTACGAGGGGTTTTACCGCGAACATGCCTATGGCTTGTCAAATCAAAGCTTTGCCGCATGGCTGCATGAGGTGGCGATGGGCATGCTGATTTTCAGCATCATTGGCGCCATCCTGCTGGGCAGTTTGCTGTGGCTGATCAAGCGCAGCCCGCAGCAGTGGTGGCTGTGGGGCGCGGGCGCCTGTTTGCCTTTGCTGGCGTTTTTTATCTTGCTGGCGCCGGTGTATCTCGATCCGGTTTTCAATCAGTACAAGCCGCTGGCCGAAGGGCCATTGCGCAGCAAGATTTTAGCCATGGCGCGCGCCAACGGCGTGCCGGCGGATAATGTGCTGCAGTTTGACGCTTCGCGCCAATCGAATCGCATCAGCGCAAATGTCAGCGGCATCGGCAATACCGCCGCCATCCGCTTGAATGACAATCTGCTGAAACGCTGCTCCCACCCCGAAATCGAAGGCGTGATGGGCCATGAATTGGGACACTATGTCTTGAACCATGTGTACCGTGCGCTGCTGATTTTGTCGCTTTTGGCGTTGTTGGCGTTCGCCTTTGTGCATTGGCTGGCGCGCAGTCTGCTGATGCGTTATGGCGCAGCATGGAGCGTGCGCGAGATGGCGCAAATCGGCAGTTTGCCGCTGATCATGCTCTTGATATCCCTGTATGGCTTACTGACCACGCCGCTGCAAAGCAGCGCCATCCGCGTTGCGGAAATCGAAGCCGATCTGTTTGGTTTGAATGCCGCCGCCCAGCCGGACGGGGTTGCGGAAGTGCATTTGAAATTGCTGGAATACCGCAAAGCCAATCCGGGTTATTGGGAAGAAGTGTTTTTTTATGATCACCCGGCGCCGCGCCAAAGAATTTACGCGGCGATGCGCTGGAAGGCGGAACATTGGCCGCCTGCCGTCAAACCCTGAGACCTCAGCCCGGCAATCAGGTGGCGATATAGGCGCGATTGCCGGCGCGTCTGGCCAAGGCGCCGGAAGTATCGTAATTGCGGCAGCCATACGAATAGATATTGGTCACAGCAGGTTTGTGCGTCCTGAGTAAGCGCACCACCTCGCTGAGCCAGACAAATTCTTTGCTGAACAGGCCTTTGCGATTGCGAATGGAGATAAAATGCGGCGCCCAATTGCCCAAACCGTGTCCGGTAGTCATGGCCTGTTGTACGAAGCGGTAGTAGTCATTGCCATCGCGCTGACCCGGATCATCCCAATGCTGGCCCAAGGCCTTGCCCAGGATTTGGTCTGGACATCTGGCGCCGCCCTGATAACGGTTGCGGTGAGGGATTGCCGGCGCCTGGGGCAATCCCAGGCGGCTGCGGATCGAACCTTGATGATTGACCACCGCCTGCCCGGCGTCAGCCTCAAATAAAATCGTGACGTTGGCGGGCACGATAAAGGCGTTGCCGGCCACTGTGGCGCCATGCGCCATGATGATGCAATCCGCCGTATTGGGGGCGGGGCTTTCAAAAAAATACACATTGCTGCCAAGTTCGGTTTGATTGCTGGCTAAAGCGGGCATTTGATTCTCCAGAAAAAGTGGGGCGTTCCTGTGTGCAGATATTGCTGCTGATCAAGAACCGATGCGATATTATTGTGGATTACCCAAGGCTGGCCAATTACAGAGAATTACTTGGCATTACATGCTTGCCGCCACAGCCGTTTTCATTTCTAGTACTGTCCCGGAAAATAAGGTTGAATTCGCCGTGCCGTTTTTCCCTGGTGTAATCAATTGCCGCTTTTTAGCCACGCAAAACAGCAAATCAATATATTTATGCAGCGCGCCGGGCTTTGCTTTGCCGTCTGCTCTTACAATCCGAACGCCACCGCATCAGTACAAGCGGGAAGTAAGTGGATTGCAGAGACCAGCCGCAAGCGCATCGCCAGCACGCCGTTAGATCCATCTTCACCGCGCTGGCGGCTTTGCGTCCGTTCTCCGGCGTCCGCCATTTGGGTTTGCGCAAAGGAGAAATAATGGCTACACCGAACCACCGTGTGAGCGATTTGTTTGCACGCATACGCAGCACCACTGATGACCGTATCGCGCTGCAGGAAGCGGCGCAATTGGCGATTGAAGTTGAATTCACCACCATTCCCGCCTATCTGACTGCGCTGTATTCGATCAGCGATGTCAATTCCGAAGCCTACCGCCTGCTGCGCAGCGTGGTGATGGAAGAAATGTTCCATTTGAATCAGGCTGCCAACACTCTGATCGCTTTGGGCGGTCTGCCGCTTTTCACCGGCGCAGCGGCCCCCAGCTATCCTTGCTATCTGCCGCAAGCCAATCCGGCCACCACGCCGCTGGTCGGCTTGTATCGCGCCTCACCGGATGTATTTGAAAATGTGTTTGTGGCGATTGAAGAGCCGGCCCCGGCGCATGCCCCTGCGCAAGGTACGAATTACGACACGATTGCGCAATTGTATGAAGCGCTGATTGACGGCATGAAAGCCTATAACGGCAGCACGCCGCTGTTTGAAGCCAATCCCGCCGGTTTGCAACGCACCGATATTTATCTCGGCAAATTCGGCGGCACGCCGCTGCTGGTGACAGATATGGACAGCGCGCTGGCCGGCATCACGCAAATCATGCAGCAAGGCGAGGGCAGTGTGCCGCCGGGACAGTCACTGGTTCCGGTGGAAAGCTTTGGCGCGTACAACCATTATGGCCAGCGCAGCGACGGCACTTACGGCCCGATCATCGGCACGCCGCTGGAAATGTCGCACTTTGTCAAATTCCGTAAAGTGGCGCTGGATACGGCGAACTTCCCTGCCACCTATCCGATTATTTCCAACCCGCTGCGCGCGGATTTCACTTCACCCACTGCGCTGGCGCTGGTGTCAGCGTTTGACTGCGCTTACAGCATCATGCTGGATGCGCTGGAAGCCGCGTTCCACAATACGCCGGAAGCGCCAAATGACAGCTTCTTCTCGCTGGTCTTGCCGCTCATGCATGCCGTGCTGCCGGATCTGGCGCGCATGATGATGCAAACCCCGGCGCGCGCCCAGGGAGATGCCAGCATCGGCCCGAATGCGGCCCCGACCTATCTGTATACCCCGGGCCAAACCATGGCGGATTTGCGCAATCAATTGGCGGCGCTCGGCGCCGGCGATCTGCTCGGCGGACAAGACCGCAGCGTCATGCTGGCGCTGGAGCGCCGCATTCAACAAATCGTCAAGGTCTAAGCGAAATCATTGGGAGGCAGTATGACGCAATACAAAATTTTCCCCGCGATCGGAGTGGCGCGGGTAGGCAATGCGCCGGCCAAGTTTTATATCGGGCCTGAGGTTTATCGCGGTTTGCCGACAAATCCAGATGGCTCGCCTTTCACCGAAGCCGATTTGCGCGATGAAAACGGCAAGCTGTGCCGCCAGGCGGCGCAATTCACGATTTATGCAGTCGATGACGCCGGCAATCAAAGCGAAGTCACGCTTGACAGCAGCAATATCAAAAGCATTACCTGGGAAGTGCATCTGGCGAATAAAAAAGCCAGCTGGTATATCTTCCAAACCTCGCTGGGGGAAAACGGCTATGCCTCCAACCACGCGCTGCGCAATGCGGCGGAAGTCAATCGCAATCAGTTGATGATAGACGCCGGGCCGCGCAATATCAGCGGACGCCAGCAAAGCGGGGTGCAGTTCAATGCCGCCAGCGCGCCAGCCGGCTATGCCGGGCTGAATTTTCCGCCGGCTCCGCTGTACCCGGCAGAACCGGATATCGTGGCCTGTCAAACCGTGCCGCCGGGCCAGCAAAAAGCCATCACCACTCTGGGCGAATTGCAAACCGATGGGGCAGGGCGCTTGTGGGTGCTGGGCGGCTTTGGCATTTCCGGCAGCGCTGACCCGAACGCCACGATTGGCGAATACGCCAATAATGACGGCTGGTGGGATGACACCTCGGATGGCCCGGTGTGCGCCACCATCGAATTCGCCGACGGCAGCACGGTGCAAGCCGCCGCCGCCACCGTGATGGTGGGGCCGCCGTCGTATGCGCCGCAAATTCCGAATCTGGTCACCTTGTACGACACCATTTTTGATGGCGCAGTGCGCGCCGGGGCTTATCCGGCGATTTATCAAAGCGGATTTTGGCATGCCGGGCAACAAGGCTATTGGCCTGACTTTGACGGCGAAATCAAACCTTTGCTGGAGCGCGGAATTTTATATCCCTGGGTCGCAGCGATTCCGCCCAAGCCGCATAAATTTGATTTCGAGATGCTGGGCAAGACTGTCACCCTGCCGAATGGCGTGGTGCAGGGCGATCCGGCGCTGGCCGGTTTGCGCCAGTATATTCTGGACTTCCTGCGCCCGCCGAATGCGGAAAATGAGATCGTCAACAACCTCAAGGACGCCGGCGCAACCGGCCCGCGCGCAGGCGTCGGCGCCACCATGATGCCGTATCTGGCGGGCGACAATGCCCTGATTTTAGGCCATGCCCCGGCCAAATATCTGCGCCTGACCGACACCCAGTATTTCTTCCTGCAGCAATGGGCGCGCGGCTTTTTCACGCGCAACAGCGCTGTCAGCCAGCCGGGCGACGCCATTACGCGCGGGGTGTTGGAAAACTGTGTCGGCGGCGCATTCTCGCCGGGGATTGAAATGACCTGGATTTCGCGCAATCCGGCGATTTATCAAGAGCCATTCCGCATCCGCCATCAGTTTGTCGCAGTTGGCCCGCTGGGCATGGGCTTCGATCCGGCCATCGGTTTGCAACCGGGCGATGTGACACGCTATATGGCGGTGCCATGGCAGGCGGACTTCAATGAATGCTCATCGCAGCCGATAGATGGGCGGATTTTGTGGTGGTGGCCGGCGCAGCGTCCGGAATATGTCTATCTCGATCCGCAAGCCAGCGTCAAAGCCGGCCCGGATGCTGATGCGGATGTGCCGAATCCGCCGTCATTGGGGACGGGCATGCAAGTGCCGTGGCTGGGTACCGACTTTGATCAGATGGCTTCCACCTACATCATGTTTGCCGACGATGTGGATATGGTGCGCTATTGGGCCGGACTGGGCTTTGTGCTGGAGCGCGGCGAAGGCGAGCAGCAACGCTTCGTCGAAGTTGAACGCGCTTTGCCGCGCCCGTTCAGCCCAAGCTGAGATGGCGGACTGTGAAGTCTTGATCGTCGGCGCCGGCGTGGCCGGCTGCGCCGCTGCGCTCGGCTTATTGCAAGCCGGCGTGCGGCGCGTGCTGCTGGTCGAGCGTGCGCCGGATAGCGCAGCGCGCGCAGTGGGTGAATCGCTGACGCCGGATGTGATCCCGGCGTTGCGCGCGCTGGGCGTATTGCCGCCAGCCGGCGCGGCCTTGCCGGCTTGGTGCTGGCCGTATCACGCCAATTTATCCGCCTGGGGCAGTGCGCAACTAAGCCGGCATGCATTCAGCGCGCGCGCGCTGGCCTGGCGCCAGACTGATGCGCAGGGCGGCGCGCCGCATGGCTTGCATGTGGCGCGCGCTGCCATGAACACGGCTTTGCGCGCGCAGGCGCAAGCGGCAGGCGCGCAGCTGTTGCAAGCGGCGCATGTGACGGGGCTGCAAGCGCCGGGCGCGCCGGGGCAGCCGTGGCGTGTGCAGGTGGCGGATGTGAATGGCTTGCAAGAAATCCAGGCCGCTTTTTTACTCGACGCCGGCGGCCGCCGCGCGCCGCTGGTGCGTCATCTGGGATTGCAGCCGCAGCGCTTGGATAATCTGGTGGCGCGGGTGTGGCGCCTGGACTGCGCGCATGATTTGGATGGCTGCTCGCTGGTGGAAAGCCGGCCTGAAGGCTGGTGGTATGCCGCGCCGCAAGCAGAGGGCGGCTGCATCGCCATGTTGATGAGCGATGCGGACTTGATGGAGTCGATTGATGTGCCGCAAGCCTGGCGCGCCACCCGGCATCTGGCGCGCCTGCTGCCAGCTGTCCCAGTGGCAGGCGACACTATGACGGTGGCTGCGCACAGCGCATTTTTACCGCACAGCTGCGGCCCGGGCTGGGCCGCGCTTGGCGACGCCGCGATGGCGTTTGATCCCTTGACCTCTTCCGGCGTGGCGGCGGCGTTGGCCGATGCGCGCCGCATGACGCCGGCCATCCTGTCCTGGCTGGCGCAAGATTTTCATCAGGCGCTGCAAATACAGCAACGATGCGCGCAGCAATTGCGCGCGGAATTACAGCGCTATGTGGCCGGCTTGCGCCGGCAATATGGCGCGGAGCGGCGCTTTGCCGGCGCGCCGTTTTGGGCCAGACGTCATTTGTCGGCAGCGCAGGCGGCTTGAGCGCGGCTTGTGCGCACAGGCTTTGCCGCAATCGTCGTTGTTTGCGCCGTCGCCAACGCCGGCGCGTCTTTTCTGAGGAGAGCACAGTATGACTACGCCACCCGATATCAGCACGCCCTTGATCCCATATCCTAATCAGACTCCGGTGACAGGCCCGCAAAACCTGGGTTATTTGAATGATTTTATCGGTACCTGGAACAGTCCGACCGGCACAGCGGCGACTGGTTTTAATGTGATGCCGCTGCCGCAAACCACGGCCCCAGGCGGCTATATTTTAAAAAATTTCCCGTATTACGAGGAAATCACGTTTTCGCCGATCGCAGGCGGCGCCCCTAACCGCGCGGGCAGTTTCACGCAGTCTTCCGGTGTGCTGTTTTATGAGCAGCGCGTATTTTTTGCGCCCGGCCCGGGCGTGCCTGCGAGCGCGGTGGATACCCTGATTCATGCAGAAAACGGCACATGGTTGTATCACAATATCGGCCCGCAATTGGATGGCCCCTTCGGCCCCGGCACTGTGCCGCCGCCGCCGGGCGGGATTCCGGCGCAAAATCCGGCGGATCAATATAACAAACAGGTTTCGGTGCCGCATGGCAATTCGCTATTGATGCTGGGACAGGCGTATGAATTGGGCGGCGGTATCCCCGGCTATCCGAATCCGCCGGCGATGCCGCCGTTCACCGGCGGCCACCAGCCCGTGCCCGATCCGGCAGACGCCTTGCGCCGGGCCGCGCAAGGCCTGGGTAATATCGTGCGCGCGGTGCGCATTGATGTCGGCACGCAAGGGCCGGGCGGGGTGTCGAATATCCCGTTTGAGCAGCAAAACGGGCAGGTGCTGTCGATGTGGACTTCCTGGTTTATTTTGTATTTGGATGATGGCACGACCCGCTTGCAGTACTGGCAAAACATCGTGCTGCAATTCATGATTGGCGGGCAGCCGGTGCAGTTTGCGCATGTGGATGCGAATACCTTGAGCAAGGTTGCATAATCATTTTGATGCGGTTTGAGATGGCGGCGCGATTGCATGGCGCCGCCATCTTGCTGCGCTTTCCGGCGGCGCGCTTGGAAGTGCTGCCCCGGTATGCTGTGTTTGCTGATGATTCGGCGGCGTATTCTGCTATTGTGCGATTTTTCCTCTGAAAACTGCACGCGCATTGCCATAACTGCGCGGAAAAATATCTGGCTTGGCCGATATAATCTTTATTCGATGAGCGTCGAAATTCAAAACCATAATGAATTACGCAAGGCTGTTTTAAGGCGGGCATGAGATGAGTTATCCGGATATTGCGCGACAAAAAGCGCTGCGCCTGGCGCGTTTTTTTGCCGCGCTTTGGCTCTGTATGGCCGTCACCGCCTGCGGCGGTGGCGCGGGCAGCGCGCCGCAAGCCAGTAACAGCAATAACGTTGCCAATAATAGTGGCAGCAATACCGGCAATAGCAATACGCCGCCAGTCAGTGCGGATATCAAGGTTCTCATGATGGGGAACAGTCATACCCACTTCAGCAGTTTGCCTGCGCGGCTTGAGGCGATGTTGCGCGCCAGTCATCCGGGCAAGACAGTGGCGGTGGTGGCGGCGCCGGCCAGCCTGTTTCTCGACGGGCATCTGAAAGATGCCCAGACCCTGGCCTTGCTCAAAGGCCAATCCTGGCATTATGTGATTTTGCAGGCGCAGAAATACAGCAGCTCAGGGGCGTTTTCTTACTCCATCGCTGAGGCGGTGAATCTGGTCAGAATGGCGCGGCAGGCCGGGGCTTTACCGGTGCTGTTTCCCGAATGGCCGCGCCGCGATATTGACGAAACCGGGCGTATCTTCACGCTCCATGTCTCTATCGCGCAGCAAGCCCCGGCTTGTATCGCACCCATCGGGCAGGCATGGGAGATTGCCTTGCAGCGCCATCCCGGCCTGGCTTTGTACGCCGCTGACGGCAACCATTCTGCCGCTGCGGGCGCACAACTGGCTGCCCTCATGCTGTATGCCACCGTATCGGGAAAATCGCCATCTGCCGTCCCCGATATTGCCTTCGCAGATGTCAGTCCCGAAGTTCAGCTGCAATTAAGGCTGGCGGCAGACGATGCGGTGAAGGCGCTCTCGCCGCGCAAGTATTGTCCGCAGGATGCGTCAATGCTATAGATGTCATCTTCGATGCCACGCTCGGCGGATATGCCCGCCTGAACGCATGCTTGCGCAGCGTCATTTGTAAAGCAGATTGCGCGAAAAATGGCAGTGCATGATCGTCAAGATGTGCTTATACCAACATATAAAATCCATCCCCATTATTGGATTGCTGGCCTGCTGTGCTACACGGATGTTTTTTTGCTGAGCAGTAAATGCTCTGTCGCTTGCGGAATTTTCAGACGTTGAGCATATTTGATCGCGATGCTTGGCAGCTTCTGTTGCGCCTGGCTTGGGGACATTTCATGCGCAAGTGCAATTTTCTGCTCAGCAGTTTCGGGTATGTGCAAAAATTTTTTTTGCATGTCATTCATCCTTGATGGCTTGGTCTGCTGATATGTCGTCTTCATCTTCTCTGATAAAACCGCCATCGGCAGCAGCTTTTCCAGATGCAATTGCAGGCGGCTCATCAGGCAGGCTGGCGATAAACTCAGGCAGACAAAAACGCCGGTAGGCTGCTTGCGCTGCTTCTTCAGTTGAGCGGGGTTTGCGCTTTTTTCTTTCAGCGCCAAAGTCCAGAATTTTTCCCATGATTATCCTAAGCGCATAAAGAGAAAGTCGCCTTTGCGCACGTACTGCATACCAAAGCCTTCATAGTATTTTCTCACGGTATCGTTGATGGGTTGCACCAAACGGATTTCCGTCGCACCCAATGACTCAGCATACACTGCCATTGCAAGTAATACGAATGGTACAACTTTCAAGTTGCGATTTTCCGGACTTCCCTCTAAGAAATCCAAGCGCAATCCAGCGGCATTCCGGGTCGGCCTGCCTAGAGAGAGGGAGGCAAGGTTGTTCTGATGCCATAAAGCCAATTCAAATCTCTTAGGGTGTCGGAATTTGAATGCAGGGTAACTGTACAGCCAGTCCCAATTGACTCTGCGTTCGCTGAAAGCGGACCAGGCTTTTGATGCCGCAAACGCATCATCATCAAACAAACGGAAGGACAAGCCCAGATTCGATGGTGTTTGCGCTTGAGCGGCTTTTAACGCCGTTAGACGCAGTTGCGCATATCGCGCCTCTGCATCAATGTGTGTCATTTGCATATTTCATCACCTGTGTAAGGGGGGAGGCAGGAGGGAAGCATGTTAACGAATCCACATGTGCATTGCTCCTGTAATAGTTGTCAGCTTGATTGTTTTTTTTCAATTTAAATTGCATAAAAAGCATTGTGTTTGATGCGCGAGTATGCGCCTCATGCATCTTTCCTGGGCTGAAGATGTGGCTCGAATCCGTGTGGCTGAGTGGAGGTCAGGTGGGGTGGTAAGCGGACGCTTGTCTCTGCAAGTCGCCTGCTGCGTTGCAGCAGGCGTAATTAATGAAATTTCTGTCGCAGATTTAAAAGAAATTGCGTCCCGCCTTTCCTATAATGCTTTCACATTTTTTTATCCAGATGGGGATTGCAATGACTACCGTATCGCACGCATCGACGCCGGCTTCCGCTTTGAACGCTCCTGTCACCCGCGCCACCTTTGATGAGGTGATCGTGCCCAGCTACGCTCCGGCGCAAATGGTGCTGGTGCGCGGCGCAGGCTTGGATGTGTGGGACCAAAATGGCCGTCAATTCCTTGATTTCACTTCCGGCATCGCCGTCAACAGCCTGGGCCACGCCCATCCGCAACTGGTGGCGGCGCTGACCGAGCAAGCCGGCAAGCTGTGGCATTTGAGCAATGCCTACACCAATGAACCGGTGCTGCGTCTGGGCAAGGCTTTAACCGACGCCACCTTCGCTGAACGCGTGTTCTTTTGCAATTCCGGCGCGGAAGCGAATGAAGCCGCGTTCAAACTGGCGCGCAAATATGCCCACAAAAAGAGCGAAGGCAAAAAATTCCGCATCATCGCCGCCCTGAATTCCTTCCATGGCCGCACCCTGTTCACCGTCTCGGTTGGCGGGCAGCCGAAATACACCGAAGGTTTCGCCCCGCTGCCGGGCGGCATCGACCATATTCCTTACAATGACCTGGAAGCTGCGCGCGCTGCGATTGGCGATGATGTGTGCGCGGTGGTGGTGGAGCCGGTGCAAGGCGAAGGCGGCGTGCTGCCGGCCACCAAGGAATACCTGCAAGGCTTGCGCGACATCTGTAATGAAAAAGGCGCGCTGCTGATTTTTGATGAAGTGCAAACCGGCGTGGGCCGCACCGGCCATTTGTACGCCTATCAGGGTTATGGCGTGACGCCGGACATCCTGACCACCGCCAAAGCCCTGGGCAATGGTTTCCCGATCGGCGCCATGCTGACCACGGCGGCAATCGGCGCTGAACTCAATATCGGCAGCCACGGCACCACTTACGGCGGCAACCCGCTGGCCGCCACGGTGGCCTTGAATGTGCTGGCCATCATCAATCAGGACAGCTTCCTGGCGCGCGTGCGTGAAGCCGGCGAAAAAATGCACGCTGTGTTGCAAAGCCTGATCGACGCTTTCCCGCAAGTGTTCAGCGCCACCCGTGGCGCCGGCTTGCTGCGCGGTCTCTTGATGGCCCCGGATTTCAAAGGCCGCTCGAAAGATTTCCAGAAAGCATGTGAGGCAAATGGTCTGATGATTTTGATCGCAGGGCCTGATGTGGTGCGCGTGGCGCCGGCTTTGACGGTGTCGGATGAACAGATCGCGCAAGCCTCTAAGATCATGCATGATACGGCTGCCGTGTTTGCGCAAGACAAGAAATAAAAGAATCGTAACAGTCGTCAGGCGGCCCGCTGCAAGGCGGGCTGGATCTCCCTAACGAATCATTCACCCCCGGCCGTGCGTAAGCGCGGCATTTTTCGTTGACAGGAGTAACAAGATGTCCGCCAGCTATGTCGTGCGCCCGGTGGCCTTGGACGATATCCCCGCGCTGGAAGCTCTGGCGCGGCAGGCTGCGCGTGGCGTGCATACGCTGCCGCGCACCCCGGAAAACCTGCTGCGCGCAGTGCGCCGCTCAATCGCCTCGTTTGCCGCACAGGTCGAGATTCCAAGTGAGGAATCGTATATGTTTGTGCTGCAGGATGCGGCGGGCGGTGTGGCTGGTTGCGCCACGATTTTCGCCACTGCCGGCAGCAATGGCACCTATTTTGCTTTCCGCAACGATGTGGTGCAGCAGGTCTCGCGCGATTTGAACATCAGCCACAATGTGCATGCGCTCTCGCTGTGTTCCGAATTGACCGCCTGCTCGCAATTGTCGAGCTTTTTCATTCATCCGCAAGCCCAGACCGAAGCCGCCTTGCTGTCGCGCGCCCGGCTGTTGTTTGCCGCAATGGCGCCGCAGCGCTTTGGCGACCGTTTCTTTGTTTCGCTGGCCGGGGTCTCGGATGCGAACGGCCAAAGCCCGTTTTGGGATGCGCTGGGACGCAAGTTTTTCCAGATGGATTTTCTGGATGCCGAGCATGCGGTCGAAGGCGCGCGCAACCGCACCCTGATCGTCGAGCTGATGCCGCATTATCCGGTGTATGTGCCGCTGTTGCCGGCGGCCGCGCAAGCCGTGCTGGGACAGAGCCACCCCGAAGCCGAATTACCGTTTTCGCTGTTGAGCGCGGAAGGCTTTGCGGCGGACGAATATATCGACATCTTTGACGGCGGGCCGATTTTGCAAGCGCACCGCGATTCTTTGCGCACCGTGCAGCAGGCGCGCCGCTATCAGGTGGCGGCGGGACAGGCCGACGCTGAGGCGGCTGACTGGCTGGTGGGCAGTGTGCGGCAGGCGGATTTCCGCGCCGCCCATCTGCGCGCCGCTTTGCGTGACGATGTCTTGCTGCTGGATGCGGCGCAAATGGCGGCCCTGCGCGTGCAGGCCGGTGATGAAGTTTTGTGCGTGCCGGCGTAAAGCCTGCGCGCTCTATCTTGCGAGATTCCCATGCTAGTTGTCAGAGCAATCAAACCCGACGATTTGGACCCCCTGCTGGAGATGGCGGCGCAAGTCGGCAGCGGCATGACCACCTTGAAGCCCGATCGCAAACTCCTGGGCGACCGGGTGGAGGTGGCGTGCGCCTCGTTTGCCGAAACCATTCCGCCTGAGCAGCGCGATTATCTGTTTGTGATGGAAGACACCAGCCGTGGCTGCATGGCCGGGGTGTGTGCGATCAAGGGCGCGGTCGGCCTGACCGAGCCGTTTTATAACTACCGCATCGGCACGCTGGTGCATTCCAGTCGCGAATTGAATATTTTCACGCGCATGGAAACGCTGTATCTGTCGAATGACCTGACCGGGCATTCCGAACTGTGCTCACTGTTTTTGCACCCGGATTACCGCAAAGGCACAAATGGCAAATTGCTGTCGAAGAGCCGTTTCTTATTCATCGCCCAATTCCCGCATTTGTTCACCGAAAAAATCATCGCTGAGATGCGCGGCTATCAATTGCCGCAGGGCGGTTCGCCGTTTTATGAGGCGCTGGGACGGCATTTCTTCAAGATGGAATTTGATAATTGCGATGAACTGACCGCCAAGGGACAGAAATCCTTTATTGCCGAATTGATGCCGCGTCAGCCGATTTATTGCGACTATCTGCCGCAGGATGCGCAAGAAGCAATCGGCAAGGTGCACGACAACACTGCGCCGGCGCGCCGTCTGCTGGAGCAGGAAGGCATGTATTTCGATGGCTATGTCGATATTTTTGATGCCGGCCCGGTGCTGCGTGCGCGCGTGCGCGAATTGCGCGCCATGCGTGAAAGCGCATTGTCGGTGATCGACGCCAGCCCGAATGTGGCCGAATACGGCGGCGAACCTTACCTGGTGTCCAACACCATCTTGCGCGACTTCCGCATGATTGTGGCGCATGTTTCACCGGATCATGGCCGTATCGCGCTTTCTGAAAGCGATCAGCGCCTGTTGCAATGTCACTCAGGCGAAGCGGTGCGTACGCTCTCACTCAATTTGAAAAGGACGAATAATGAATAAGCACAATCATTTGATCGACGGCGTTTGGGTGAACGGCAGCGGGAGCGCTTTCACCGCCATCAATCCGGCCAATGGCGCTGTGACCTGGGAAGGCAATCAAGCCAGCGCGGAAGAGGTCGATGCGGCTTGCCGCGCCGCCCGCGCCGCCTTCAAACCCTGGGCCAGAACCGCATTGGATGAGCGGATCGCGGTGTGCGTGCGTTTTCGCGATTTGCTCAAAGAAAACACCGAAGAATTGGCGCAGCTGATTGCGCAGGAAGTCGGCAAACCGATGTGGGAAGCGCGCACCGAAGTTGCGACTATGGCGAATAAGGTGGATATCTCGATCCAGTCCTATCATGCGCGCACCGGTTCGGTCAGCAATAAAGTGGCGGATGGCGATGCGGTGCTGCGCCACCGTCCGCACGGCGTGTTTGCCGTGTTCGGCCCTTACAACTTCCCCGGCCATTTGCCGAATGGCCATATCGTGCCGGCCTTGATCGCCGGCAACACGATTGTTTTCAAACCCTCGGAATATGCGCCGCAAAGCGCGATCAAGACCGTGCAGCTGTGGGAAATGGCCGGCTTGCCCAAGGGCGTTTTGAATTTGGTGAATGGCGCGCGCGATACCGGCGCGGCGCTGGTGCAAAACCCGGAAATCAATGGCATTTTATTCACCGGCAGCTGCCAGACCGGGATCGCCTTCCACAAAATGTTCGCCGGCCAGGTCGATAAGATGCTGGCGCTGGAAATGGGCGGCAATAATCCGCTGCTGGTGTGGGATGTCAAGAATGTGGACGCGGCAGTGCATCACACCATTCAATCGGCTTTTGTCAGCGCCGGTCAGCGCTGCACCTGCGCGCGCCGCCTGATTGTGCAAGACAATGCCGCCGGCGAAGCCTTTATTGCGCGTTTGGTGGAGGTGGCCAGCCGTCTGACGGTCGGCCCGCAAGATGCTGATCCGCAGCCTTTCATGGGGCCGGTGGTGTCGGCCAAAGTGGCGCAAAATCTGCTGGGCGCCTATCAATCGCTGCTGGACAAGGGCGGCAAATCGCTGCTGCAAATGCGCCATTTGCAAGAAGGCACGGGTTTTGTGTCCGCCGGCATCGTCGATGTCACCGGGGTGCAGGGGATTGCCGACGAGGAATGGTTCGGCCCCTTGCTGCAAATTTTCCGCGTCAAGGATTTCGCTGCAGCGATGCAAGTGGCGAACAACACCGAATTTGGCCTGGCCGCCGCACTGTTGTCGGATGACGCCGCGCTGTGGCAGGAATTCTTGCTGGAAGCGCAAGCCGGCATCGTCAATTGGAACCGCCCGACCACCGGCGCTGCCAGCACCGCGCCGTTTGGCGGCGTGGGCAAATCCGGCAACCACAAGCCTAGCGCCTACTATGCGGCGGATTACTGCGCCTATCCGGTGGCTTCGATTGAAAACAGCCAGTTGGAAATGCCGGCCAAGCTGTCGCCGGGTTTGCATTTTTAAGAAGCACTCCCCCGAATTGGAGCTTGTATGGCCGATGTGAAATTTCCAACTCCGGGAACAGTTTTATGGGCGATTGACATATCACTGGAGACTGATGTCTTCAGAGGCGGGGCGGCGGCAAAGCCAAATGTTGATTATCTAAGGTTTGCTGATTTGGATATGAAGCATTTGCCTGGCCGTATTGAGAGTGATGCTCAAGATGATTTTGTTGTCTCTCCAGGTCAGGGTGTGTCACTTTTCTTGGAGAAGTCACTACAAAACGGCATGGTTGTGCTTGATGACACCTTGCGAAAGGTCATTGAAAAAAGCAAGCAAAAGAAAGTTCATTGGTGGGGAATTGATCAGAATCACCCAATTCCGGCGGGGCTCAAATTGATTTATGACGGTCATCCTCCCGGGCATTGTACGCTGACGGTAGAACGGGAGATGACTGTTCGAGCATTTTTGTCGCTGGTTGCGATGGTCCCGTTCAGTCCCCGGGGGAGTGATGTGGTTGCTTTTCTTGAGTGAGGATTTGTATGAAAACCTATCACTATGATCTGAGTATAGGCGAAGTCGGAACGATTGTTGTGGCGCTTAATCAGTATGCAAAGAAGCTTTTTGAAGAAAGCGGTGAGGATCTAGAGGATGCCGGGAACGATATATTGTACGTTCAGGCTTTACTTAAAGCCTTACAGGATGGATGCCCCGATTTAAAAGGGTAAACCAGGCTTGGCGGAACGAAACGCCTACCCGGCATCCGACAGCGGTGGCATGGCAAAGGAATTGGAAAAGCAATATCAGCGCTGCGCGCAAAGTTGGCTTGCTGGATTCCCGATAAAAGCATTCGGGAATGACGGTCGAGTTGGGGCGTCGTGCTCATTGCAGTGATATGGATGCTAAAAAATACACAATAGAATTGACTGGATTGCAATTGGAGCATGCCATTGTGATGGCGATGAGTTATATGGATGCCCTGCTCAAGAGGTCTGAGCAGAATGCGCAAGGCGGCGAACATGAGGATTACCTGGTTGCTCAGAGCCTCTTAAAAAAACTGATTGCCGCAAAAGGGGGCCCCTTGTGATCCGGTTTGATGCACAAAAGAATCAGAGCAGCACAGAAACACAAGTTTTTCGCAGTTCAGCTTGTAAATCGTTGTAAAACCATAACAAAAGCAGCCTACGCATTAGTACGCATAGCGTGGCGGCGGCGCTTTACAGTACTATCCCGGGATTCCACTTTAGCCAGGAGACATCATGAAACGTTTGAAACATCTTGCGATTGCCTTAGCCGCTGTGTTTGCCTGCAGCGCCCCCCAGGTCATGGCGCGCACCCTGGATGAAATCAAGGCCGATGGCAAGATCATCCTCGCCACTGAAGGCTTGTATCCTCCATTCAACTATATGCAAGGCTCGAAACTGACCGGCTTTGAAGTTGAACTGGCAGAAGCCGTGGTGAAAAAGATGGGTTTGAAGTTCGAGTGGAAATCACTCTCGTTTGACGCCTTGCTGGCCGGCTTGCGGCAAGACCGCTGGGATCTGGTGATCGCGTCTTTCGGCATCACCGAAGAGCGTTCCAAAGCGGTGCTGTTCACCGCTCCGCACTATTGCAGCGGCGGTGTGATCGTGTCGCGCGATGGCTCGGTCAAAACCGTGGGCGATCTGAGCGGCAAAGTGGTGGCCGCACAAACCGGCACCACCTATTTTGAAAACGTCAAAAAAGTGCCGGGCATCAAAGAAGTCAAAAACTATCCGGCTGACACCGATGCGCGCGCCGCTTTGACTTCGGGCCGGGTGGATGCCTGGGTGTCTGACCGTTTCGTCGCCAAAACCGCGATGGAAGCCAATCCTGCCGGCATGAAACTGGGTGATTTCCTGTTCGTTGAGCGCGTCGCCTCCGCCGTGAAAAAAGGCAATACCTCGCTCGCTGGCGCCTGGGATAAAGCGCTGGCTGAAGTCATGGCTGACGGCACATATAAAGCGCTGTCGGAAAAGTACATGAAAGAAGACGTGCGCTGCAAATAACGGCATGACTGGAGAGAGGCTTTGATTCCCGCCAACATGTTCCCGCCCGGCTGGTCGCGCGAAAAAAAGAGCGCGGTCACAGTGGCGACCGCCATCATCCTGATGCTGCTGTTTCTGTGGCTGATGGCCACGCCCCTGTCCTGGCTGCCGGCGCCGATCGGCCCGGCGGCGCAGCAATTCGCCGAAGGCTCGCGTATGACGGTGCAACTCACCGTGGTCGCCGGCCTGGCCGGGGTTTTGCTGGGCGTGATCGCCGCCTTGGCCAAATTGTCCAGCATCTGGCCATTGCGCATGCTGGCTTCGTTTTACATCTGGGTGTTCCGTGGCACGCCGCTGTTGGTGCAAGTGATGTTTGCGTTTTCCATCACCCTGCCCAATGGCAGCAATTTCACCGAGTTCCAGGCCGCCGTGATTGCGCTGGCTTTGAATGTCGGCGCCTACAATGCCGAAGCGATCCGCGCCGGCATTCTGGCGGTGCCGCGCGGCCAGCATGAGGCGGCGCGCTCGCTCGGTTTGTCATCGTTTCAGACATTCATTGATGTGATTTTTCCGCAAGCCTTCCGTATCTCGCTGCCGGCCCTGGTCAACAACATTGTGTCACTGTTGAAAGACTCCAGTCTGGCGTATGTGATCGGGGTGGTGGAATTGTCGAATATCGGCAATCAGGTCAAATCCGCTTCCTTTGAACCGGTGCCGGTGTTTATCACGGTGGCCGCGATTTATCTGGTGCTGACCACGCTCATGACCCAGGTGTCAGACGCGATTGAGCGCCAATTGGATGTGGAGCGCCACAAATGAGCATGCAAGCCAAACAGCGTGGGGACAAACCCCTGATCACAGCCAAAAACGTGAACAAGCATTTTGGCGCGTTTCATGCCTTAAAAGATGTCTCGGCTGAATTCTGGGCCGGCGAAGTGACGGTCATTATCGGCGCCTCCGGCTCCGGCAAATCGACTTTCCTGCGCACCCTGAACCGCTTGGAAACGCATGACAGCGGCAGCATTGTGATTGACGGCATTGAACTCAATGACAATGTGAAAAATCTGGACGCGATCCGGCGCGAAGTCGGCATGGTGTTTCAGAGCTTTAATCTGTTTCCGCATCTGTCAGTGCTGGACAATATCACGCTCGCGCCGCGCCGTTTGCGCGGCATGAGCCGTGAGCAGGCCAACGGCGTGGCGCTCGATTTGTTGAAAAAAGTCGGATTGGCGGAACACTCGCACAAATACCCGCACCAGATGTCGGGCGGGCAGCAACAGCGGGTGGCGATTGCGCGCGCGCTGGCGATGTCGCCCAAAGTGATGTTGTTTGACGAGCCGACTTCCGCGCTGGATCCGGAAATGATCAAGGAAGTGCTGGATGTCATGAAAGACCTCGCCAAAACCGGCATGACCATGATCGTGGTGACACATGAAATGGGTTTTGCGCGCGATGTCTCCGACCGCGTGATCTTCTTTGAAAAAGGACAGATCCTGGCCGAAGCGCCGCCGCAGCAGTTTTTCAATGATGCGGGAAATGACCGCATCCGCAGTTTTTTGGGACAGATTCATAACCATTGACATACAAGCCCGGCAAACGGGCATTGAAGACAAGGAGAACAAGGATGGGTAAGCGGTCTGTGATGATGGCGGCCTTGCTGGGCCTGGGCGCGGTGCAAGGCGTGCAAGCGCAGTCGGCGCAGGATTTCGAGGAAATGCGCGCTGAGATCCGTCGTTTGCGTGCGGAAGTGGAAGCGCTGAAAAAAGACAAGGGCGCGATGCAGGAAAAGCATGCCGGCATGCATGGCGCAGGCCATGGCGCCATGAAAGACAAAGTGGATGATCTCGAATTGCGCGCCAAGGATGCGGTGGTGCTGGGCGATATTCCAAATTCCTTCCGTCTGCCGAATTCGGAAACCTCGCTGCGCATTTACGGTTTCGCCGAATTGAATATGGTCAAGGAATTCAAGGGCGATAACGGCGATTCCGATTACGCTTCTTTTGTGCCGTATGTGCCGCTGTCCGGCTCGGCGGAAGCCAACCGCAATGGCCGCACCTATCTGCATGCGCGCACCACGCGTCTGGGCGTGGAAGCATCCACCCCGTCGCCGTATGGCCCGATCGGCTTGAAGCTGGAAGGCGATTTCAATAACGACCCGCGCACCGGCAATGCCGCAGTGTCCGGCGACATCAAAAATATCTACACCCAGCAAGCCACCAACAGCTATAACTTCCGCCTGCGCCATGCGTATGGCCAGTTTGGCGGCCTGCTGATCGGCCAAACCTGGTCCACCTTCATGGACGTGGACAATGGCCCGGAAACGGTGGACTTCAATGGCCCCATCGGCGCCACTTTCATCCGTCAGCCGATGATCCGCTATTCCTACAACACCAAGGATTCCGGCGTGTTTACCGCTGCGCTGGAAAACGCGGTTTCGTATGTGCTGGACAATACCGGCTCCGTCACCACCAAGGGCTTCTCGCGCGCGCCGGATCTGGTGGCGCGCTGGGATAAGAGCTTTGCCTGGGGCAGCCTGTCCCTGCGCGGAGTGACGCATGAGCTGCGGGTGAAAGACGGCGCGACTGGCGTCGGCACATCCAGCTGGGGCTATGGCCTGGCCGCTTCCGGCCTGATCAAAGCCGCCGGTGACGATATCGTGCTGTGGGGCCTGACCTGGGGCCAGGGCATTGGACGTTACTTCAACTACATCGAAGGCGCTTTCTATGATGCGGCGAATAACCGCATCCTGAAAGAAAAAGCGCTTGGCGTGCAGTTGGCGTATCAACACAAAGCTGCGCCGAATCTGCGCTTTAACGCGGTGTTCGGCGCACAAAAACACTATGACAACGCCTACACCGATTTCGCCCGCGCCAACGGGCTGGACGCGGGCCGCTTCGGCATCAACCGCTCGGTATGGCAAACCCATTTGGGCTTTATCTGGAATCCGGTGAAGAATGTGGATTTCGGCGCCGAATGGCTGTACGGCAAACGTAAGACCCTGGCAGGGGAAACCGGCGAGATGAACCGCCTCGATTTCTCGGCCAAATATTATTTCAACTAAGCCACCGCGCACGCGCCAGTTCCCCTGGCGCGTGTTTGCTTGTGGCGTGCGGATTGTCAAATCTGCAAGCGAAGGGAAACACAGCAGCCAACCTGCGCCGTTTCCCGGCCTTCGCGCAGCCACAAGTTGCGGCGGAGGCGCAGTATTGCCTTTTTATATGAGATTGGAGAAGCAAGATGGAACAACAACCGCAAGATTTGCGCAATCAAACCCTGGAATTGATCAAACGCAGCGCGGCTGATCAACCGGAGCTGGTGCAAGCCTTGACTCTGACCTGGCTCACGTCCCTGGATGAGGATGATTTACAGGGCATCGCTCCCGGCAGTCTGGCCGAAGTATTGCGCGCCGGTTTCGCACAAACCCTGTTGCGCGCCGGCAAAACATGTCAAGTGCACAGCCTGAGCTATGCCGATGGACGTGGCGGCAAGGCCAGCGCGTTGTTGATCCAAAATGACGACATGCCTTACCTGGTGGATTCGCTGGTGATGGCGCTGCGCAAGAGCCGCCTGAGCGTCAACGCCGTGTTGAACGCCGTGCTGGGCGTGACGCGCGACGCATCCGGCCAGCTGACTGCGGTCAGCCATGTCAAAGACAGCCATGGCCCGCGTGAATCGTATGTGCTGGTGCTGTTGGCGGAAACCGCTGCAGCGGAAATGCTGCACACCGTGTCGGCGCAAATCCGCATGGTGGCGCAAGACGCCGCTGTGGTGCAACGCGACGCCGCCAAGATTAAAGAATTGATGGAAGGCATCGGCCAGGACGTGAAATCGCGCGGCGCCGAAGGCTTTGAAGTCGCCGAATTTCTGCAATGGGCGCAAAGCGAAGGCTTTGAAGCCTTTGGCTACGCCTACTACCGCGTGGTGGCCGGCGCGCGTGAGCTGGAGCGCGATCTGCCCAGCCGCATCGGCGTATTGCAAGACACCAGCCACCCGGTGTATGGCGCCTGCCTGGCGAATATTCCGGGCGACTACGAAAGCCTGGCCGCACGCAAAGACATCTTGTCAGTGGTGAAGGCTGACGTGCAATGCACCCTGCACCGCGATCAGCGTCTGGATTTCATCGGCGTGCGCGACACCGACAGCGCCGGCAAGATCATCGGCGAACACTGCTTTGTCGGCCTGTTCACCCGCGTCGCCACCAACACTGCCGTGGCCAAGCTGCCGGTGGCGCGTCTGCGCGTCGCCAAAGTGCTGGAATTGGCCGGCGTGCGCAAAGAAGGTTTCCGCGCTGAAAAATTCCGTGAAATTCTGGATTCGCTGCCGCGTACCGAAACCATGGAAGCCGACCCGCAATGGCTGGCTGAAGTGTGCAGCGCCATCGTTTCCATGTACAAGCTGCCGCGCACCAAGGTGTTTGCGCGGCGCGACGTGTATGCGCGCCACCTGAACGTGCTGGTGTATCTGCCGCGCGAACGCTATAGCGCGAATCTGGCCGAAGCCGTGGCCGCTGCGCTCAAAGAAAGCTCCGGCGCTTCTGATGTGCGTTGGCAAACCCTGGTGGCCGATGGCCCGCTGGCGCGTCTGTACCTGATCGCCAACGCCGCCCGCTACCCGCTCGATTTGGCCAGCGACATTCAACAACCGCTGCTGAAAGTGATGGACGGCTGGCATGGCGAATTTGAGCAGCTGATCGAAGCGCTGCCGGACGCCAATTTGCGCAGCCGTCTGCGCCAGGACGCCGCCGCTTTGCCGGCGGCCTACATCAATGTGACCCCGCCGGCAGTCGCACTGCGCGATTTGCAAGCCGCGCTGGCGCAGGGCGATCGCGAAGAAGCAGCGGTGCGCATTGAAGTCGCCGCTGGTGAAAAAGCCACCATCCGCCTGCACTCGGTCAACAGCGTGCCCAGCCTGTCCAACATCCTGCCGGCGCTGCATAACGCCGGGGTCGAAATCGACCGCGAGCACAGCTACCAGATCAGCGGCAATGGCATGTTGCGCCGTTATGTCACCAGCCTGCAGCTGGACGCGCCTTCCGCCGCCAAACTGGCCAAGCTGGAAGATAAGAGTGTGGCGGAAGACCTGTTCGCGCAGCTGTTTAACAACCACGCCGAAGATGGCCGCTTGAACGGTCTGGTGGTGGAAGGCGGTTTGCGCACGCGCGAAGTGCAAATGATCCGCGCCTATCTGGGTTACTGGCGCCAGGCTGGCAGCCGCTTCTCGGTGCGCTATATGGCCGACTGCCTGCGCCGTCAGCCGGGCTATGTCAAGCGTCTGGTGGACGCCTTCATGCAGCGTTTTGACCCGGCGGCAGACGACGCCGCGCGCGCCGCCGGCAACGCCACGATTGCCTCGCTGAAATCGAATCTGGCCGATGTCGATCACGCTGACACCGAAGAAATTCTGGGCATCATCGCCGAATTGATGCTGGCCACGCTGCGCACCAATTATTTCCAAAACGATGGCGACACCATCATTTTCAAATTTGATTGCGGCGCCCTGGGCTGGTTGCCGGAGCCGCGCCCGTATCGCGAAATTTATGTCTTCTCGCGCCGCTTTGAAGGCGTGCACCTGCGCGGCGGCCCGGTCGCGCGCGGCGGCTTGCGCTGGTCTGACCGGATGGAAGACTATCGCACCGAAGTGCTGGGCCTGGTCAAGGCGCAGATGGTGAAAAACGCGGTGATCGTGCCGGCTGGCGCGAAGGGCGGTTTTGTCTGCAAGATGATGCCGCAAAATGCTGCGCGTGAAGTGATTGCGGCGGAAGGCGAAGCCGTGTACCGCCTGTTTATCGGCGGTTTGCTGGACATCACCGATAACCGCCAAAAAGGCGAAGTGGTGCACCCGGCCAACACTGTCTGCCACGACGGCAATGACCCGTATCTGGTGGTGGCGGCGGACAAGGGCACGGCCACCTTCTCGGATATCGCCAACGGCATCGCCGTCAGCCGTGGCTTCTGGCTGGGCGACGCGTTTGCTTCCGGCGGCTCGAACGGCTATGACCACAAGAAACTGGGCATCACCGCCAAGGGCGCATTTGAAGCGGTGAAACGCCATTTCTACGAAATCGGCCACGACATGAACACCACCCCGACCACCGTGGTGGGCGTGGGCGATATGTCGGGCGACGTGTTTGGCAATGGCGTGCTGTTGTCGCGCAATCTGAAATTGCTGGCTGCGTTTGACCATCGCCACATCTTCCTCGATCCGAACCCGGATTGCGCGGTTTCCTTCGCTGAACGCGAGCGCATGTTCGCGCTGCCGCGTTCCTCCTGGGACGATTACAACAAAGAACTGATCTCCAAAGGCGGCGGGGTGTATCCGCGCACCGTGCGCAGCATTGATTTGAGCGATGAAATCCGCGCTGCGCTGGATATCGCCGAAACCGCGCTGACTCCGGAAGAGCTGATGCACCGCATCCTGCTGGCCCCGGTCGATCTGTTCTACAACGGCGGCATCGGCACCTATATCAAAGCCAGCCATGAAACCCACGCCCAGGTGAAAGACCGCGCGAATGACAATATCCGCGTCAGTGGCCGTGAGTTGCGCTGCAAAGTGGTGGCGGAAGGCGGCAATCTGGGCGCGACCCAATCCGGGCGTATCGAATTCGCCCTGCACGGCGGCCACATCTTCACCGATGCGATTGACAACTCCGCCGGCGTGGATTGCTCCGACCATGAAGTCAACGCCAAGATTTGGCTGGACGCCGAAGTCAATGCCGGCAAACTGGGCGAAGCCGAGCGCAACACCCTGTTGAACGAGATGACGGCTGAAATCGAACGCCTGGTGCTGCGCGACAACAGCCTGCAAACCCATTTGCTGGTGCGTGAAGAGCAGGCGCAAGCCGATGGCATGGTGCTGGACGCCTACGCCGCCCTGATCGCCGATCTGGAAGCTGAAGGCGCCCTCTCGCGCGAATTGGAGCAACTGCCGAATGCGGTTGAACTGGCGCGCCGCAAATCTGAAGGCATTGGTCTGACCACGCCGGAATTGGCGGTGGTGGTGGCGCATGTCAAAAACCGCTTCAAGCGCATCCTGGCGGAACAGGATCTGACATCCGCTGACTGGGCTGCGACCCTGCTCGCGCCGTATTTCCCGGCGCAAATGGTGGCTGCGCGCGACCCGCTCGAACATCCGTTGGCGAATGCGATTCTGGCCACCGTGCTGGCGAATGAAGTGGTGAACCGTTGCGGCCCGCTGATGGTGGCGCAACTGGCGGCCCAATACCAAGTCAGCCAGCCGCACGTCGTGATTGCCTGGGCGCAAGCCTGGGCTGCGCTGAATCTGGCGCCGCTGTACGACGCGCTCGACGCCGACGCCCTGAACGTGCCGCGCCAAGTCTCGATGGATGTGCATGAACGTTCGCGCCAACTGCAAAAAGGCATGGTCGAAGGCGTGCTGGCGCTGCAACAAAGCACCTCTGACAGCAGCGCCTTGAGTCAGCTCAGCCAATTGTTTGGCGAACAGGAGTTGCTCAACCGCTTGATCGGCTCCGGCGCCGCCTGGCCGGCCTTGGATGGCGTGGCGCAAGCCTATGCGCATGCTGCACTGGCCCTGGACGCGCTCTCCGGCGTGGCCGGCTTCCTGTTTGCCTCGCTGTCGGTGAAGCGTCCGGCGGATATGGATCTGGCGCAATTCCTGCGTGTCGGCATGGAATTGCGCAGCGCCAGCGGCATCGCTCAGATCGAACGCGGTTTGAAGCAAGGCGCGGAAGGCGAATCACAAAGCCAGTTGCGCGACTTTGCGCAACAAGCGCTGCGCCGTGCGCAACAACGCCTGCTCAACCATGTGCTGCAAAGCGGCAAGATGGAAGATCAGGACATCGCCGCCATGGTGCAAAACCTGGGCCTGGCCGCGCCGCAGTTTGGCGCTGATCTGGCGCAGGTGATGCTGCAAGCCTGGGCCTTGTCCGAGGCCGCCAACCGGGTGGCGGAGGCGGCTTGAGCACGCTGCCGCAAGCAGTCGCGGCCTTGGCCGGCGGCGACCTCGACTGGTTTGCCGCCCGCTTTGCCGCACAAGGCCTGAGCAGCAATCAGGCCGGCCCCGGCATGCTGCAGATCAACTGCGGCAAGGACGGCGCGCCGGCGGTCTTGCTCTCGGTCGGCGTGCACGGCGACGAAACCGGGCCGCTGGAATTGCTGGCGCTGCTGCTGGAAGAACTCTCCAGCGGCGCGCCGCAATTGGCGGCGGATGTTTTGCTGGTGGTCGGCAATGTGGCGGCAATCGCCGCCGGCAAACGCTTCATCGACGCTGATTTGAACCGCATGTTCAAAAGCGCGCGCGGCGACCTGGAAGGCAGCAGCGAAGCGGCGCGCGCCGATCAGATGATGGCCGCCACGCGCGCCTTCTTTGAGGGCAGAAGCGGGGCGCGCTGGCATTTGGATTTGCACACCGCGATCCGGCCATCGCTGTATCCGGCGTTTGCCATCGTGCCTGAGCTGATTCAAGAGCAGGCGCGCAGCGCATTGTGGCGCTTTTTAAGCCTGGGCGGCATCGGCGCCATTATCCGCAACCCGCAGCCATCCGGCACCTACAGTTATTTCAGTTCGGAACACTGCGGCGCGGCTGGCAGCACGCTGGAATTGGGCCGCGTTGGCGTGCTGGGGCAAAATGATTTGCAGCAATTCGACGCCATGCGCGCCGCGCTGGCGGATTTATTGCGCGGCACGCTGCAATTGCCGGCTGAATGCAGCGCCCACCTGTACCGCCTGGCGCAGGAAATCATCAAGCGCTCAGCGGATTTCAAGATGAGCTTTGACAAGCAGACGCAAAATTTCAGCGCACTGCCGCAAGGCGCCTTGATCGCCGAAGACGGCGCGCACCGCTACACCGTGCAACATGCGGAAGAACGGGTGGTGTTTCCGAATCCGGATGTGCGGATCGGGTTGCGTGCGGGCTTGATGGTGGTGCGGGAAGTTTGACCGCCCATCAGACTGCGTTCAAGCATTGTTTGTTTGCGCCGGTCGCCGCCGATTTGGCTGCGACCGGCGGTTTCTCCCGGTGCTTGATTTGGCAATTTGCGTGCAATGCATGCGTGATTGTTTATTCGTCAAAATACAAGTCAGACATACATGGTGTGAATAAATTTTCATCAATATTGCTGCGCCGCAAAAAACTTCATATTGCATGATGCAAGAAGGTTGAATTGCTCAGAATTGTGGAAAGTTTGTAATATAATTTGCGTTATTTTCCGTGTTGCAATATTTTTTGCGATTCCATTATTTCGCCAGTTGTGCATAATAGTGAAAACCCTGCCTGAATGCGTTGCATGCGTCAGGCCTCTACCCTTATCTCCCGCATGGACAGTTTGCTCAAACATCGAATCGTCGAAATTTTACGCGCCGGCTGGCGGCAGCGTGATCTTGCTGATGCTGTCTCGAAATCACAGGCGGCTGTGTCGAAGTGGTCGAGCGGAGAATTGGCGTCAATTTCGGCAGAAAATGCCCAGGCGCTGGCGCGCCTCACAGGTTTCCGCGCTGAATGGATTATGCATGGGCATGGGGAGAAATATTTGCCAGGCGGCCCGGTTTTGCCGGCTGAACCCGGGCGTAATATGCAGCGCTACAAGCGTGCAATGGATGAAAACGCAAGGCATCAGCAAAATGATGTGGTGCTGAATAAGCAATTGCAAACCTGGTTTGAACAGGTGGCTCAGCATGATCAGAGTCTGAGCACGCTGCTGCAGGCTTGGCAAATGTTTGATGCCGAGACGCGCAGCGCAATGGCGGAGGTGGCGAAAATGGCTTCCCTGGCGCGTCCGCCGCAAGTTAAGCGGGCATTGCGCCAAGCGCAGCAACAATTAAGCAGTACCCCGGAGTCGCTGGCGTTGGCACTGACTATGCCTGAAATTGTGCTGTTGCGTGTGTTCCGGGCGGCTGCAATGGATGTGCGTTTGATGTTGGTGGATGCGATTTTAGAGCATGGGCACGGCTATCAAATGCAGCAAATGCGGGTGACCAACCCACCTCCGGTTCCCAATACATCAGAGAATCTTTCGCCTGTGGAATTGCGCCTCGTTACGGCCATGCGCAGCATGCGGCGTGAAGATCGGCTGGCGGTTGAAGATCTGGTGCAGGCGCAAGCGCGTGAGATGCCAAGTTTGTGGCCATGCGAAGGCGAACAAACGCTTTCCAGCAAAGTTTCCGGGATGTAATTTTTAAATAATTCCCATATAATGGATATTCCCTTGAACCTGATAGGAGCGTTGTATGGATTTATTACTTTCGCAAGTAACCGGGGTATTGCCCGTGGGTAGTGATGCAGGATTTGATATTATCGATTTTAATGTTTTTTCCCAATCTGATTTCATCGATTACCAAACTGAAGCGATGGGAGGAACTCCCGGGGGTAATCCTCCGCCTAGATAATTAAAAATAGACAGGTATCTATGAACATCGACAGAGCATTCACGCTGTACCGGAAAGCGCTCCCGGCATTTGTCTTGGGAATGATTCTTCCACTTGATGTAGTGATCGACTCAATACTGTATGTTGCGCCCAACGACCACTGGTGGTATGTGGTCGGCGCAATACTTTCATGCTTTTCGTTGATAGGCATGTGGTACTTGTTTAGGCAAGAGAAAATCCATGGGATTTTTGATCTGTTTTTATATGATATTCTGGCTATGCTGTTTGGCCTGTTTATGAATTACTACAGATTGAATCCCGCAGAACCTTCTCCTATCCCTTTTCAGGTGGTGAGCATCACCCTCCTGTTATTGAAGTTGTATTTTGCATTATGCTTTGTTAATCGACCTACAGTTGTAATCGGCCCGTTCAGCTATCTCCAGCAGCGTTCGCTTAAACTGCCAAAAGGCGATTCAACCGCCTTTTTGCTGGGTACGTTCGGATGCATGCTTTTGGCTTATTTGATGTTGCGTTATATTGGCCATGTGGGTACCTCCGGTTTGCGCGCGACTTTAGGTTGTTTTTGGCTGATGGCTGCATTTAATTTTTTGAATGAGCACAGAAGCGTTCAGCGCGAATATCAGGATGCATGTGAAGAGCAGCAATTTTTGATGATTCGCATGGCTGAATTGGAGCATCAGTTGCAGGATCAGCAACAAATGATTGCAGATGATGAGGAGTTGATTAAATATTTCAATGACGCCGACCCTGCGTACCGCAAACTTGCTTTGAAACTCCTGCGCGCCAACTACGAGCGTAATGAAGAGATGAAAAAGCAGGAAGAATTAAGGTCGCAAGGTGTGTTCACTCTGCAAGGCTATGTCAAGGCGCACAATGACGGCCAATGGCAGCAGCAGGATGGCGCCAAAGCCTGAAAAGGATGGAATGAAGCGAGCGTTTGATTTCAGCATGGCCTTCATGGCCATGCTTTTGTTTTTGCCTCTGATTATTGTGGTGGCGCTGGCTGTGCGCATCACTTCGCCCGGCCCTATTTTGTATTGGTCCAGCCGGGTGGGGCGCAATAATCAGCTGTTCCAAATGCCAAAATTCCGCACCATGCGCACCGACACCCCGGCGCTGGCCACCCATCTCTTGCAAGACCCGGCCAGCTGGCTCACGCCAATCGGCGGTTTTTTACGTAAAACCAGCCTGGATGAATTGCCGCAACTCTGGAGCATCTTGAATGGCGATATGAGCATTGTCGGCCCGCGTCCGGCACTTTTCAATCAGGATGATTTGATCGCCTTGCGCACTGAGCACGGCGTGCAAAAAATTTTGCCGGGCTTAACCGGCTGGGCGCAAATCAATGGCCGCGATGAGTTGGCGATTCCGGACAAGGTTGCATTTGATGTCGAGTATTTGCAGCGCATGAATTTTTGGCTGGATTTGAAGATCATCGCCCTGACCGTGATCCGCGTGTTGCGCCGGGATGCGGTATCGCACTGAGGGCGGCATGCAAGCATTGTCCAACTTATCGCGTTTTCGCAAGCAACTGCTGGCGCTGTTGCTGGATTTGTTCCTGCTGCCCGCCATTTTCTGTTTTGCGATCTGGTTGCGTTATGACGGTTTGCATATCGGGTTGCTGCGGCAATACCAAAGCCTGATCATTGCCGCCCCCTTGTTGGCGGCGCCGGTTTTCATCCGCCTCGGCCTGTATCGCGCCGTGATCCGTTTCATTGATCATAAAATCGTCAGCGTGATCATGCTTGGCGTCGCCATTTCGGTGGTGGCGATGGCGGCGGTGGCGGCGTTTTTCCATGTGCATGAATTATCGCGCGGCGTGCTGGTGATTTACGCCGTCAGTGCGATTGTGTATGTGCTGGCAAGCCGTTTTCTGGCGCGTTTTTTGATTTTACGCGGTGCCGACCCGGACGCGGAAGACGCGATTCCGGTACTCATCTATGGTGCGGGCAAAGCCGGCACACAATTGGCTGGCGCCTTGCTGGCCGGCCAGACATATCGCCCGCTTGCTTTTGTTGACGACAGGCGTGAACTGCAGGGGGCGCAAATCGCCGGCTTGCGCGTTTATGCGCCGCAGGATTTGCCGGTTTTGGTCAAGCGCAAACAGATTAAAGAAATTTTGCTGGCCATGCCCTCACTCAGCCGCGCGCAGCAGCGCAAAATTCTTGATGCGCTCGAACCGCTGCGCTTGAAAACGCGCGTCATGCCGCCACTCTCCAGTCTGCTGTCGGGCGAATTACAGCAATTGCGCGAAATTGAAATTGAAGATTTATTGGGGCGCGATCCGGTCGCGCCCGATCCGCAATTGCTGGCCCGCTGCATCCAGGGCAAAAATGTGCTGGTCAGTGGCGCGGGCGGTTCCATCGGTTCCGAATTATGCCGCCAGATTTTGCGGCAAAACCCGCGTCGCCTGGTGTTATTGGAAATGTCGGAATACGCCTTGTACCAGATTCAGCAGGAATTGAGCAAAATCAGCGCCGCCACCGAATTGTTGCCCATGCTGGGTTCCGTGCTGGAACAGGAAAAGTGCCTGAACATCATGCGCGCGTTTGAGATTGAAACGGTGTATCACGCCGCCGCTTACAAACATGTGCCGCTGGTTGAACATAATCCGGTCGCCGGGGTGCGCAATAATACCCTGGGCACACTGGCGATTGCACGCGCGGCGATGCAAGCCGGAGTCGCCGCCTTTGTCCTGATTTCCACCGATAAGGCAGTGCGTCCCACGAATGTGATGGGGGCCAGCAAACGGCTGGCGGAATTAGTGTTGCAGGCATTTGCGCGGCAGCAAAGCCAGACCCGTTTTTGCATGGTGCGGTTTGGCAATGTGCTGGGCAGTTCAGGCTCGGTCGTGCCCTTGTTCCGGCGTCAGATAGAGCAGGGCGGCCCGCTCACGGTCACCCATCCCGAGATGACGCGTTATTTCATGACTATCCCGGAAGCCGCGCAATTGGTCTTGCAAGCCGGCGCCATGGGCGAGGGCGGCGATGTGTTTTTACTGGACATGGGTGAACCGGTCAGGATTCTGGATATGGCGCGCCGTATGGTGCATTTGAGCGGTTTGCAGCTCAAAGATGAAAATCAGTCAGATGGCATAGAAATTGTTCATGTCGGCCTGCGTCCGGGTGAAAAACTGTATGAAGAATTATTGATCGGGGATAATGCAGAAGGGACATGCCACCCTTTGATCATGCGCGCCCAGGAAAAAGAAATTGCCTGGCCGAAATTGGAGCAAATACTCGAAAAACTGCAATATGCCTGTAACCATGCAGATCAAAATCTGCTGCGTCAGACTCTGTTGGAAGCCGTAACTGAATATACGCCGCAAGGCGAGATTGAAGATTTTGTCTGGCAAGTGCAAAAAGATAAAACACTGGATATTCATCCAGTTAATCAATTGCATTAAATTTGCTGCAAATGATTTGTTGCAGCAAAAAAAACAATGATTTCCACAAAAATCCCGCCTTACATCCTGCTGTCGCTTGGCTGCCACATTAAATTGTGACCCGTTTCCTTAAATAGTCTGAAACCCGGTTTTTTTCATATAAATCCCTTGGATTTTGATCTGTGCTGGTGTATGTTGCTACAAGTTGTTTCGCATACGGAAATCAGTTCCGGATTGCTGCAGAATATGTGCTGATTTGGCCTGTAAATTGCTTGTGCAAAACATATGCATCGCATGTTGTTTGCGCATCTATCTGCAAACCTGATTCGCATATTGGCGCACCGCCCGCAGCTGAATACGCAGACGGTGTTGTATAATGTGGCGCCTCTAGAATGCGGCAGCGCCAGACATGCGCCAGTGTCCGGCAGACTGTTTCGCCGGAGACGCTGTTTGAAGCTGTAATGGCCTGCGCATGCAGGTCGTGATAATGACCGGGAAATGGAAAGCGCCGGGAGTGGGTGCGGCAAATTGCGAACAATATTTGTTTGCAGTTTTTATGCGCCGGCAAGACTGGCGTGGCGCTGTCCAATTACTTTTTTATGGAGAAAATAAATGATTGATCTGTCCAACCTGTCTTTGCAAGACCTGCGCAGCCTGGAAACCCAGCTGAAAACTGAAATCAAACGCCGCGAACATGAAGACATGGCGCGTGCGCGCGAACAAATTCTGGCGATTGCGCACAGCGTTGGCATTCCGCTCAAGGACTTGATCGGCGCAGGCGGCGCGCGTGGCCGTGGCGCAGCAACTGCTGCGGCAACCGGCGTTCGCAGCGCAGTGCCGGTGCGTTACCGTCACCCGGAAAACGCTTCCCTGCAATGGACTGGCCGTGGCCGCCAGCCGAAATGGGTGGTGGAATGGGTTGCTTCCGGCCAATCCATGGATGCGCTGCGCGTATAAAGCAAAGGCGTTTATCACAACAACCGCAGTCATTGGCTGCGGTTTTGTTTTTTCTGAAACCGGCATGTAACGCTTTGCCAGCTGATTTGACAGGCTGCGCAAACGCGCGTATTTTTGCGGCTTTTCTTCTCTCCATCACCCGGTCCACACCATGCTTACTCTCGCCAAATCCATTTTCAAGGCTTATGACATTCGCGGCATCGTTGGCAGCACCCTGGATGCGCAGATCGCGCAGCAAATCGGGCGCGCCTTCGGCAGCGCCGCCCGCGCCAAAGGCGAAACCAGTGTGGTGATCGGGCGCGATGGCCGCCTGTCCGGCCCGGATCTGGCGCAAGGCCTGGCGCAAGGTCTGCAAGCCGCCGGCGTGGACGTGATTGACCTGGGCGTGGTCGCCACCCCGATGGTGTATTTCGCCACCCATCATTTACCGACCTCATCCGGCATCATGGTCACCGGCAGCCATAATCCGCCGGATTACAATGGTTTCAAAATGGTATTGGCCGGCGAAGCGATTCACGGCGCTGCGATTACCGCATTGTATGAGCGTATTGTGGCTGGCGATTTCACCAGCGGTCAGGGTGAAAAACGTGAATACGATATTCGCGATGAATACCTGCAAAGAATCAGCGGCGATATCAAACTGGCGCGCCCGCTGAAAATCGCAGTCGATTGCGGCAATGGCGTGGCGGGCGCATTTGCGCCGCAACTGTATCGTATGCTCGGTTGTGAAGTGCAGGAATTATTTTGCGAAGTTGATGGTAATTTCCCGAATCACCATCCAGACCCGGCGCACCCGGAAAATCTGCAGGATTTGATTGCCGCATTGCGCGCTGGCGATGCCGAAATCGGCCTGGCCTTTGATGGCGATGGCGACCGTTTAGGGATTGTCACCAAAGATGGGCAGATCATTTATCCCGATCGCCAAATGATGTTATTTGCCGAAGATGTATTACAACGCCATCCGGGGCGCGAAATTCTGTTTGATGTCAAATGCACCAGCCATCTGGCGCCCTGGATCAGCGCGCGCGGCGGCCAGCCTTTGATGTGGAAAACCGGCCATTCTCTGGTCAAAGCCAAATTGCGTGAAACCGGCGCGCCGCTCGGCGGTGAAATGAGCGGCCATATTTTCTTCAAAGACCGCTGGTATGGATTTGATGACGGCTTATACGCTGGCGCGCGCATGCTCGAAATATTGGCGCGCCAAGCCGATCCTTCCGCACTCTTGAATGCTTTGCCGCAATCGGTCAGCACACCGGAATTGCATTTGCATTTGGCTGAAGGTGAGAATGTGCAATTAATTGAAATCTTGCGCGCTCACGCCGAATTTTCCAATCCGCAGGAAATCATCACGATTGATGGTTTGCGCGTGGAATATGGCGACGGCTTTGGTTTGGCGCGCGCCTCAAATACCACGCCGGTGGTGGTATTGCGTTTTGAAGCGCAAAGCGCAGACGGATTGACCCGTATTCAAGCCGATTTCCGGCGCGTGATTCTGGCTGCGCGCCCGGACGCCAAGCTGCCGTTTTAATCCACACCGCGCCGCGCCATCTTGAAGATCCTGCTGATACGCGTCTCCTCGCTGGGCGATGTGGTGCACAACATGCCGCTGGCGCATGATTTGCTGCAGCGCTTCCCCGGCGCGCACATCGACTGGGTGGTGGAAGAAGCTTATGTCGATCTGCTGCGCCTGTGCCAAGGCGTGGGCCGTATCATTCCCTACGCCCTGCGACGATGGCGCAAAAACCTGCTGCAAGCCGACAGCCGTGCGGAAATGCGCGCCTTTAAACAAGCGCTGCAACAGGAGCACTACGATTACGCATTTGAATGCCAGGGTTTGTTAAAAACCGGCTTGATCCTCGGCTTGGCGCGCGCCAGTCATAAAATCGGCCTCGGCAACGCCAGCGAAGGTTCGGGTTACGAAGCCATTTCCCGCTTGTTTCACAGCCGCAGCATTGTGCTGCCGCCGCGCACCCATGCAGTGGCGCGCGCGCGCCTGATGGCCGCCGCCGCATTTGGCCCCTTGCCGCGCGAAAGCGATTTGCCGCCCGCCGATTTTATGTTGCGCGCGCCGCAAGTCGATACCGCCTTCTTGCCGCAAGGCCCGTATATCTGTTTTTTCCACGGTACTGCCGGGGCCGCTAAAAAATGGCCGCGCGTGCACTGGCAAGCACTGGCGCACAAACTGCAGCAATCCGGCTGCGCCTGGCCTGTCCTGCTGGCCTGGGGCAACCCGGCTGAACAGGAGGAAGCACAGGCCATGGCTGCCGGCATGCCGCAAGCGCGCGTCCTGCCGCGCTTATCCATGTTGCAAGCCGTCGCCCTGGCCGCCAATGCCGCTGCCGTCATCGGCGTCGATACCGGCTTGACCCACATCGCCGCCGCCTACCGTCGCCCGGTGCTGGAATTGTATTGCGCCAGCCCGCGCTGGAAAACCGAAGGAAATTGGGATGCGCGCTGCATCAATCTGGGCGACGCCGGCGCGCCGCCGGATGTGGAGCAAGTCTGGCAAGCCTGGCGACAACTCGGCGCGCAGGAAGTGTTATGAAACGATTCTGTTTGATGTTGTACAGCCTGCTATGGCTGCTGTTGTTGCCGTTGGTGTTTGCGCGGCTGGCCTGGCGCGCTCGCAAAGAACCCGCTTATCTGTCCCACCCCTGGGAACGCCTGGCCTTGTATGGCGAGGAAGCCGGGGCGCATCATGGCGCGCTTTGGCTGCATGCTGTGTCACTTGGCGAAACACGCGCCGCGCTGCCGCTGTTGCGCGCCCTGCTTGACGCTGATCCGCAGCAGCGCATCCTGCTCAGCCACACCACCGCCACCGGGCGCGCCGCCGGGGCTGAATTGCTGGCCGGCTATGGCGAACGGGTGCGCCAGATATGGCTGCCCTACGATCTTGGCTTTTTACAGCGCCGTTTGGTGCATACCTTTGCCCCGCGCCTGTGCATCTTAATGGAAACCGAGGTCTGGCCGAATTTGATGCAAGTGGCGCGGCAAGAAGGGCTGCCGGTCTTGTTGGCGAATGCGCGCATGTCTGCGCGCTCAGTGCGCAAAGCGCAGCGCATGCGCTGGCTGTTGCAGCCGGCATATGCGGCCTTGAGCGCCGTGGCGGCGCAAACCGCACAAGATGCGGAGCGTTTGCAAAGCCTGGGCGCGCGCCAGGTCAGCATCAGCGGCAGTATTAAATTTGATATCGAGATTCCCGCCGCCTGCCTGCAAACCGGGGCGCAACTCAAGCGCCTGATCGGCGCGCGCCGGGTGTTTTTATGCGCCTCCACGCGAGAAGGCGAAGAAGCGCTCCTGCTGCCGGCCTTTGCCGCGCTGCAACGCCAGCACCCGGATTGGCTGCTGTTGCTGGTGCCGCGTCATCCGCAACGGTTTGACGAAGTGGCCGCGCTGGCGCAGCAACACGGCCTGCGCTTGCAACGCCGCAGCGCACTCGGCGACTTAGCGCAAGCCGCTGCGCTGGACCCATCCTGCCAACTGCTGCTGGGCGACAGCATGGGCGAAATGTTTGTGTATTGCAGCGCCGCCGACCTGGTGTTCACCGGCGGCAGTCTGTTGCCGCTGGGCGGGCAAAACCCGATTGAAGCCTGTGCGCTCGGCAAGGCGGTCTTGTTTGGGCCGCACACCTTCAATTTTGAATGGGTGTGTGAGCAGGCGATTGCCGCCGGCGCTGCGCAACGTGTGGCCGATGTGACAGAGCTGATGCAAAGCGCGCAAATTTTGTTGCAAGATGCGGCGCAATGCGTACAACGCGGCGCCGCCGCCCAAGCTTTTGCGCAAGCGCATCGCGGCGCCACCGCGCGCAGCCTGCAGATTTTACGTAATTTACAAGATCACAATAAACGCGCCTGACCACACAGCTGCGCTTCATGCGTCAAGAGCCAGCGCTTATTCGGCAGACCGCCGCGAAAGCCGGTCAGTGCGCCATTCACCCCCAGCACCCGGTGACAGGGAATGAATAAGGGCAGAGGATTGTCCCCATTTGCGGCGCCAACCGCACGCGCGGCGCCCGGGCGGCCAAGCTGGCTGGCGATTGCGCCATACGCAGCGCTGGCGCCAAACGGAATCGCCGCCACCCTGGCCCATACCGCTTGCTGAAACGGGGTGCCTTGCAAATCCAGCGCCGTGCTGAATTGCTGGCGTTGCCCGGCGAAATATTCCTGCAATTCCTGTACGCCTTGCTGCAGCCAGCGCCAGCCGGAATCGCTTGCGCGCGCCGCCGGCAAATCATCAAATTCATGGGCAAAGCGCAAGGCGAATAAACCGCGCGCGCTGGCTTGCAATTGCATGAGGCCGCAGGGCGAATCGAGTTGCAGCGCAACCCGGTGAGAAAAACTTTTCATTGCTGTGCTCCTTGAGACAAATCAGCGCCCCACAGCGCGAACGTGGCGTAAGCGCGCCAGGGGCGCCAGGCTTGCGCATGCGCTTCCAGTGCTTTGAGCTGTGCTGACTTGCTCAAATCCTGTAACTGGCGCAATTGCACAAAGCGGTTTAATAACACCAGATCGGTGGCCGGAAAACCATCCGGAAAACGCAATGCGCGCATCGCAATATAATGCGCGCTCCATGGCCCGATGCCGCGCAAATCCTGCAGCGCAGCGACAGCCTCTTCCAGCGAGGCATACACGCGGCGCAAACCGCCGTCAGCGGCAAATTGCGCCAAACTCAGCAAAGCTTGGCCGCGCGCTTGCGGAATGCCGATTTGCGCCAATTCCGCCGCCGGCAATGCCGCCAACGCTTGTGGCGCCGGAAAATGATGGCTGAAAGCGGCTTGCTCCTCAGGCCAGGGACAGGGCAAAGTCTGCGCCTGGCCATATCGCGCAATCAAGCGGCGCGTCAGGGTGGTCGCCGCCGCCACGCTGACTTGCTGGCCGAGCAGGGCGCGCATGGCCAATTCAAAACGGCAAAAGCCGCCCGGCAAGCGCAAACCCGGCCACAAATGCGGCGCCAGCAGCGTGTCGCGTCCCAAGTCCGCCACAATCGCCGGCGGATTCGCGTCCAGATCAAATTGCTCACGCACCCGCGCAATCAACTGCTGCAACACCGGCAATAAAGATGACGTTAATTGCAATTCCAATTCTTGTTCCAGCGGTTGCGCCTGGATAAATCCGGCATGTCCCTCCAGCAAAACCGAGCGGCGCCAGGCTTGCGGCAAGACTTGTTCTACCCCGCCTAAGGTGCGTGCCGCCAAATAAGGTTGCATGCGCGCCCAATCAAACGGCGCCCGATAAGACAGACGCAAGCGCAACATCCCGGCTGCGCCATCGTTTTGCGCCGCGCCGCTGCGCCGCAAGGCTCCCGGCGTGAGTTGATAACGTTCCGCAAACAAGGCGTTAAAACGGCGCACGCTGCCAAACCCGGCAGCCAGCGCCACCTGCGCCAGCGGCAAGCCGGTTTCGGTCAGCAATTGCTTGGCCAACAGCAAACGCGCAGTCTGCGCCAGCGCCACCGGGCTGACCCCGAATTCTTCCTGCAAAATGCGGCGCACCTGGCGCGAAGACAAACCGGCGCGCGCCGCCAAGCCTTCCAAATCATCTTGATTTAAAGCCCCGGCGCAAATCTGCCGCCACAGCGCATGCGCCAGCGTCTGGCGCCAGGCAAACGGCGCCCGCTCCGGGCGGCAGCGCAGGCAAGGCCGGAAACCGGCTTCCTCCGCCGCCGCCGCGCTGGAATAAAACACACAGGAAGCCGCCGCCGGCGTTTTCGCACTGCACACCGGACGGCAATAAATGCCTGTGCTTTTCACCCCGGTGAAAAACACTCCGTCAAAGCGCGCATCACGCGCCTGTACCGCACGATAACAGGCGGCATGCTCAGGTAATTCACTCATCTCACACTTTCAGCGCGGCGCAGGCCGCTTAAAGATGCAGACACTTTAGCCTGCAAAGGCGGGCTTGTCTGGCTGTTTTCGGACATGGTTGTGGCCGCCTGCGGCAAGTTTTTGCCCGATTTTTTGTCTTGATGCGGATTCCATGCCCTTGCATGATGAGCTGAATTTTTCTGTGGCAGCTGCGGAGGTATTGCAAACCTGAGGGCAAGCGGAGTTGTGCGCCAGCTGTGAGGTTGTAAGGCGAATTCTGCGCGTTTGCAGCAATAAAAAAGGCGGCCTGAGCCGCCTTCCTGCAGATGCGCAATGCAACTCATTCAGCTGTCGGCGGCACATACCCCGCAGCCTGATCAGCGCCATCGCCAAAGAAATGTTTTTCCATTTGTTCGGCCAGATATTTGCGCGCGCGCGCATCGGCCAGGTTCAGGCGGTTTTCGTTCACCAGCATGGTTTGGTGACGGATCCAGCCGGCCCAGGCTTCTTTCGAGACATTCTCGAAAATCTTTTTACCCAGTTCGCCCGGCAGCGGGGCACGGTCCAGGCCTTCGGCTTCACGTCCGAGTTTGATGCATTGCACAGTACGCGACATAGTTTCTCCTTTGCGATTTACAGATTTTTGATCAGCACCAGCGATTTGCGCTGCCAGTTGTACATATGCTGCCGGTCTTTCGGCAGGTCGTCCACGCTGGCCGGCACAAAGCCGCGTTTGATAAACCAGTGGGCAGTGCGCGTGGTCAGCACAAACAGCTTGGTGTAGCCGCGCGCGCGCGCCAGATTTTCGATGTGGATCAAGAGGCGCTGGCCGTCGCCTTGCGCCTGCACTTCGGGGTTGACCGTGAGGCAGGCCATTTCCCCCATTTTTTCTTCATCAAACGGATACAGCGCGGCGCAGCCGAAAATCACTTGATCATGCTCAATCACCGAGAAATATTCGATTTCGCGCTCAATCAATTCGCGTCCGCGTTTGACCAGGGTGCCATCGGCTTCCAGCGGTTCAATCAGCTTGATAATCCCGCCCACATCTTCCACGGTGGCTTGACGCAGGCTTTCCAGGTTCACATGGCTGATCATGGTGCCCACGCCATCATGCGTGAACAGTTCGAGCAGGGTGGAGCCGTCTTGCGCAAACGGAATGATATGGGCGCGCGGCACGCCGTTATTACAGGCTTTGATGGCGTGCTGCAGATAAAACGCGGTATCCGCCGGCAAAAAGCCGGCTTTTAATACTGCCTCAGCCTGGTGTGAGGATAATTCGTGGATTTCGACCCCGGCGGCGTCGCTCATCATCGGTGTTTCGGTGATGAAAATCAGCTTATCCGCATGCAAGGCCATGGCCGCGTTCAAGGCCACTTCTTCCATGGTCAGATTAAAGGTTTCGCCGGTCGGTGAAAAACCCAGCGGCGAGAGCATCACCAGATTGCCGGAAGCCAGAATCTGGTGAATCGTGTCGGCGGCGATTTTACGCACCACCCCGGTCAGCTCGTAATCGATGCCGTCAATCACGCCCAGCGGGCGCGAGGTGATGAAATTGCCGGAAATAAGGCGGATCGCAGCATGCGCCATCGGCGTATTCGGCAAGCCCTGGCTGAAGGCGGCTTCAATATCCAGGCGCAGCTCGCCGGCGGCTTCCTTGGCGCATTCCATGGCGGCGGTGTCAGTGATGCGCACGCCATTCACAAAGCGGCCCGGCACATTGCGCAGCGCGAGTTGTTCCGCCACCTGGGGGCGGGAACCATGCACGATCACCACCTTGATGCCGAGCGCATGCAAGAGGGATAAGTCGTGCGCTAAAACCGGCAGCGCGCCCGCCATCACCAATTCGCCCGGAAAGGCGACCACAAAGGTCTTATTGCGGAAGGCGTGGACATAGGGCGCGACGGAGCGCAGCCATTGTACGAATTCGGTGGGATTTTCCATGCTTGGCATTATAATTCGTGCGCAAAAACCGCGCCTGACCCGACAGCATACCGAAAAACGCCCGCCCATGGGAATCTCTGTTTCGACGCTGCGCTCCACTCGCGGGAAATAAAGCCGCGCCGCATGCCGCGCGCCATACCGCTGCCGGCCGCATGCCGTGCGCTTGGAATACGCTATGTCAGAACAAAAACAGAAACCACCCGTGCGCCCGGCCCCATCCGGCGCACCCGCGCGCGCCGGGATGGCGCGCCCCGCAACCGCCAAACAAGAGTCCGCCGCGCCAGCGCAAGCCGCGCCACGGCCACGCCCGCCGCGCGAAGCGCCGCCGGCGCCTGCTGCGCAGTCTGCGCGCCAGAACGGGGCCAGCGCAGCGCGTGAGCAGCGTGCGCCACGTCCGCCGCGCAGTGAAACGGCAGAAGGCCAGCAAAAAACACCCCGGCCCGAACGTGCGCCGGCAGTGCGCAATCCGCTGCCGCCGATTACCTTCCCGGAAGAGTTGCCGGTCTCCGCGCGCCGGCAGGAAATCAGCGAAGCTTTGCGCAAACACCAGGTGGTGATTGTGTGTGGTGAAACCGGTTCCGGTAAAACCACGCAATTGCCTAAAATCTGCCTCGAACTCGGGCGCGGCAAGCAGGGTTTGATCGGCCACACCCAGCCGCGCCGCATCGCCGCCTCATCCACCGCCAAGCGCATTGCGCAAGAGTTGGGCAGCCCGCTGGGCGAACATGTCGGCTTTAAAGTGCGGTTTACCGACACCTTGAGCGCCGGCGCATCGGTGAAGTTGATGACGGACGGCATTTTGCTGGCCGAAACCCAGACCGATCCGCAACTGCGCAACTATGACACCCTGATCATCGACGAAGCGCATGAGCGCAGTCTGAATATTGATTTTCTGCTTGGCTTTTTAAAGCAATTGCTGCCGCGCCGGCGTGATTTGAAACTCATCATCACTTCCGCCACCATCGACGCACAGCGCTTTGCCGAACATTTTGCACAAGACGGCAAGCCGGCTCCGGTGATTGAAGTCTCAGGCCGCTTGTATGATGTGGAAGTGCGCTACCGCCCGATTGAATCGCCGGCGGCGGCCAAGGCGGCGCAGGAAGCCGCTTCGCGCAACGGGCGCGCCGAGCGCGATTTGATGGATGGCGTGGTGGACGCGGTGGATGAGTTATGCCGCCTGGGTTCCGGCGATGTGCTGGTGTTTTTGCCGGGCGAGCGCGAAATTCGCGAAGCCGCAGAAAGCTTGCGCAAACACCATCCGCCGCATGTCGAGATTTTGCCGCTGTTCGCCCGCCTCTCGGTGCAAGAGCAGGAGCGCGTTTTCAAACCATCCGGCGCGCGCCGCATCGTGCTGGCCACCAATGTGGCGGAAACATCGCTGACTGTGCCCGGCATCCGCTATGTGGTCGATACCGGCCTGGCGCGCGTCAAGCGCTACAGCTATCGCAACAAGGTTGAACAATTGCAAATCGAGCCGATTGCGCAGTCTTCCGCCAATCAGCGCGCCGGGCGTTGTGGCCGGGTTGCGAATGGCGTGTGCATCCGTTTGTATGATGAACAGGATTTTGCCCAGCGCCCGCGCTTTGCCGATCCTGAGATTTTGCGTTCCTCTCTGGCGGCGGTGATTTTGCGCATGCGCGCCTTGCGTTTGAGCGCGATTGAATCCTTCCCCTTCATCGAAGCGCCGCTGGGCCGCGCGATTGCCGACGGCTATCAATTGCTGCAGGAATTGGGGGCGCTGGATGAAATGAACCAGCTCACCGAAACCGGCAAAAAACTGGCGCGCCTGCCGCTCGACCCGCGCGTTGGCCGCATGATTTTGGCGGCGCAGGAAAACGCCTGTTTGCACGAAGTGCTGATTATCGCCGCCGCGCTTTCGGTGCAAGATCCGCGTGAGCGTCCCTTGGATGCGCAACAGGCGGCGGATGAGGCGCATAAAAAGTTTGCCGATGAGCGCTCGGAATTCATGAGCTGGCTCAAGATTTGGCAATGGTTTGAAAACGCGGTCGAGCACAAGAAAACCAATCGCCAATTGCAAGACCAGTGCCGCCAGCAGTTCCTGTCGCAATTGCGCTTGCGCGAGTGGCGCGATGTGCACAGCCAATTGCTGACGATTGTGCGCGAGCAAGGCTGGCATATCAATTCCGCCCCCGCCACCTATGAGCAATTGCATCTGGCGCTGCTCACCGGCCTGCTCGGCAATATCGGCTACAAGAGCGATGAGGAAGCGCATTATCTGGGCGCGCGCGGGATTAAATTCCATTTGTGGCCGGGCATGCATCTGAGCAAGAAGCCGGGACGCTGGGTCATGGCTGCGGAATTGGTGGAAACCAGCCGCCTGTATGCGCGCTGCATTGCGCAGATTCAGCCGGAATGGCTGGAAAAAGTCGGCGCTCATTTGCTCAAAAAATCCTGGGGCGAGCCGCGCTGGGAAAAGAAGCAGGGACAGGTGAGTGCTTCCGAGCGGGCCACCCTGTATGGCCTGGTGGTGTACAGCCAGCGCCGCGTCAATTATGGCGCTTTGAACCCCAGCCATGCGCGCGAAATTTTTATCCGCGAAGCCTTGGTGCAGGCCGAGTTTGAAACCCGTTTGCCGTTCTTTACGCACAACCAGAATCTGGTGCGCGAAATTGAAAATCTGGAACACAAATCGCGTCGTCTGGATGTGCTGGTGGATGAGGCTTTAATTGAAGCCTTTTATGATCAGCATATTCCGCCCGAGATTTGCACCACGGTCGATTTTGAGCAGTGGTATAAGCAGGCCAGCCGGCATCACAGCAAGCTTTTGTATCTGGTGCGCGATGAATTGATGCGGCATGAAGCTGCGGGCGTCACCACCGATTTATTTCCTAAACGCTTTATCGCCGCCAGCCTGGAGTTGGCGCTGTCTTACCACTTCGAGCCGGGCAGCGTGCGCGATGGCGTCACGCTCAGCGTGCCGCTGTATGCCTTGAATCAAATCCAGCGCGAGCGTTGTGAGTGGCTGGTGCCGGGCATGTTGAAAGAAAAAGTGCATTTGCTGCTCAAGTCGCTGCCGCAAAAATTGCGCCGCCATTGCGTGCCGCTGCCGGAATACGCCAGCGGCTTTTGTGCGCGCACTGAAGAACAATTCGGCAAGAGTGCTTTGCTGGATGCCCTGATTCACGATTTGCGCGAACAAAAAGGTTTGCTGGTCAAGCTCTCTGACTTTAAGCCGGAAACCCTGTCAGCCCATCATTTCATGAATTTCAAAGTGATTGATGAGCATGGCCGGCAATTGGAAATGGGGCGCAATCTGGCCGCGCTGCAAAGTGAATTCGGAGCGCAGGCGCGCGCCAGTTTTCAGCGCATGGCGGAGCAGGGCATCAGCGATTTGGCGCAGGCGCAAGCCGCGCCCGTATCCGTGCCTGTCACGCCGGATGCGGGACAGGACTCAAGCGGCTTGTCTGAGCAGGGCCGCGCGCAACTGCTGGCGCTGACCGGCGGGCGCGGGGCCAAGCCGAACGCGGCCCAGCCATCTGCGCCAGCCGCGCCGGCTGCGCAAACTGCGCCGCAAGCCAAACCGGCTGCAACATCGGCTGCGCCGGCGACGCCGGTGAATTACAGCAATCTGACTGCCTGGAGTTTTGGCGAATTGCCGGAATTGCTGGAAATCGGCCAGGGCAAGCTGACCCTGATTGGCTATCCGGCCCTGGTGGATAAAGAAACGCATGCCGATCTGGAAGTGTTTGATGATCCGCAAGTGGCGGCGCGCACCCATCGCGCCGGCCTGCGCCGCCTGTTTGCCTTGCAATTCAAAGACCAGTTAAAGCATCTGGAAAAGAATATTCCGGGCTTGCAGCAAATGGGCATGCAATTCATGTCCCTCGGCAGTCAGGAAGAATTGAAAGCCCACATCATGCAAGTCGCGCTGGATCTGGCTTGCATGCAAGAGCCGCTGCCTTTGAACGAGGGTGAATTTAATAAGCGGCGCGACGAAGCCAAGACCCGCTTAGGCTTGCTGGTGAATGAAACAGCGCGCTTGACGGCGACCATTCTGGCCGAGTTTTACCCGCTGGCGAAAAAGCTGCAAACCATACGCGCGCATGCCGACAGCCATGCGGATATGGAGCAGCAGCTCAAGAGCCTGGTGCATAAGCGCTTTTTGCTGGAAACCGCGTATGCCCAGCTCAGCCATTTTCCGCGCTATTTGAAGGCGATAGGCGTGCGCATCGACAAATTACGCAGCGACCCGGCGCGCGATGCGACGCAAATGGCGCAATGGCTGTCAGTCGCCAACCCCTGGCGGCGCGCGCAAAAACAGGCGGCGAGCGACCCGCAAATGCAGGATTTCCGCTGGATGCTGGAAGAGTTGCGGGTCGGCCTGTTCGCCCAGGAATTGAAAACGCCGATGCCGGTCTCGGTCAAGCGTTTGCAAAAAGTGTGGGAGAGTTTGCAGCGTTGAGTGTACAGCTCAGCCCTCATGCACAAGCGGTGGCGGCTGACGTACAATGCGCTTGTCTTCTTTTGTCACGTTGCCGCCATGCTGACTGAACGCTACATCAATCTGTTTACTGATTTCGGCTTCAAGAAAGTCTTTGGTGAAGAGCCGAATAAAGACTTGCTGATCAGCTTTTTGAATTCCCTGCTGCCGGCGCACCACCAGATTGCCGATCTGGAGTTTTCCCGCACCGAGTGGCAGGGCAAAACCGCGCTGGACCGCAAGGCGGTGGTGGATTTGCATTGCAAGGCGCCGGATGGCACGGTGTTTTTGGTCGAGTTGCAAAAAGCCAAGCAAAATTTCTTCAAAGACCGCAGCATTTTTTACGCCAGTTTTCCGATTCAAGAGCAGGCGCAGCGCGGCGATTGGGATTACCGGCTGGCGGCGGTGTATTCCATCGGCATTCTGGATTTTAATTTTGATGACGCCGACAAGGACGATGTGATCCATACCGTGCAGCTCAAGAATCAGAAAAACCAGGTGTTTTACGACAAGCTGACCTTTATTTATCTGACCCTGCCGAACTTCAAGAAAACCCTGGATGAGTTGCATACTTTGCTGGACCAGTGGCTGTATCTGTTCCGGCATTTGCCCAATTTGCAGGAAATGCCGCCGCGCTGGCATGAATTGGTGTTCCGCAAATTGTTCAAGATTGCCGAATTGGTGCAGATGCCGGCCACTGAGCGTAAAGAATACGAAGCCAGCCTGAAGAATTACCGCGACTGGAAAAGCATTGCCGATACCGCTTATGGCGACGGGATTTCGCAGGGGCATGCGCAAGGCCTGGAGGAGGGGCTTGCGCAGGGGCTGGAACAGGGGCTGGCGCAGGGCAAGGAGCTGGGCCGCGTGGAAGCGTTGCGCGCCACCGTGCAAAATGCGCGCGCCATAGGTTTGTCTGATCAACAGATATGCGGCTTGACCGGTTTAAGCCAGTCTGAATTGGCGCAATTCAAAGCATAAGCTTGCCCGCTGGCCGCAGCCGGCTTGCGCCGGCATCGTCAACAGGGAAATTCAGTCGCGCTTGCGGCGCCGCGCCAGCGCGCCCAGCATCAACAAACCGCCGCCCAACATGGCCCAGGTTTCTGCTTCCGGCACGGGTGCTGTGGGCAGATTGCCAAGCCGCACATCACTGCTGAAATACAGGTAATAGCCGGCGCTGCCGCCGCTCAGATTATCGATGTTGAAAGTATATTCTTTGCTGTGCTGGAAGGCGCCGCCGGTTTGTCCCAGTACGGTCTCGACAAAATCATTTTGCCCGGTGTTCCAGCCGTAGTAGGAAAAGCTGTTTTTCAGATAGAAGCCGGCTTGCGCAAGGTCATCCCCTGCAGCCAGCTGAGCTTGTGCATTTTCATGAATCACCACTTGCAAACGTGTATTCGGGGTCAGGGCCAATTGCATTCGGGCGCCGGACCAGTTGATGGCGCGTCCCGCATCTTGCAGCGCGATGCCATGGTTTTGCTTGTTCTGCGCGCCAATTGCAGCGTGGTTGCGGCTATCGTGCGAACGCAGTTCGGCGCTAAAACTCTGGTTCGAGATCCAGGGCGAGTTGTACAAATCGGTATTGGGGACGCCATCTTTTTTTGTGTCCAGGCGCGTGGTCAGCGTGTTTAAGACATCCTGATAGAGAAATGCCGGCGTCACGCCGTCATGCAAATCAAGATCAATCAGTTGCAGACTGTATTGCACTTCGCTGTTGAGCGAATGTGTGGCCGCCTGGGCTGAGGCAGTACAGAGCATGCCCATGCTGGCGAGCAGGGCGGGAAGGATGTGCAGTGTTTTTTTCATGTTTTTTTCGTGAAGAGGGTTGGGGCAAAGGAGCGGCCTGTTGCGACAGACCGCGTAAGCTTGCTTTAGCGCAGCGGATTCGCGCCATCACAAACAGGGGACGGGCGCCTGCGGACGGCGGCGTGTCATCGCAAACAAGGTGAGCAGGCCGGCGCCCATCAGGCCCCAGCTTTCCATTTCCGGCACTGCAGCCACATTGCGCAGGCTGACTGCGGAATCCGCGTAAAAGTAATATCCGGCGTTATTCACGCTGGCGTTATCAATCCACATGCTGAAAGCACGCTGCTGTTGCATGGCGCCGCCTTCCTGGTTGAAGACAAATTGCTGGCGCTCGCGCGACTGGTCGTTATAGCCGAAGTAAGACAGGGCGAATTCCCCATGCGCACGCGCGGCGTCGGCGCCGTCCAGCTGGCCATTCAGCGCGGCGCTGCCAATGATTTCCAGGCGGGTGTTGGGCGTGAGGCCGAATTGCAGCGTGCTGGCGATGCGGCCATAGGCATAGCCTGCCTTGTCCAGCGCCTGGCTGTAGGTGTGACGATCAGCGGCGGAATACGAGGCCTGATTCGTCACACCGCCCAGTGCGAGGCCGTTTTGATCCGTGCTGGCATAGGCAGACTTGAATTGTTTGCGATAGTCCAGCCCGCCGGACGTGAATGCCGCGCTGTGCTGTTCCAGCTGATTGCCCCAGAAATGGTAAGGCGTGAAATACGTGAATCCGGGAGCGATGCCGTCATTCGGGTCGAGGTCAATCAATTGCAAGCGGTATTGCAAATCAGCTTGCAGGGTTTGGCTGGCCGCCGTGGCCGGGCCGGCAGCGCCGGCGAGGAAAGCGGCAATCAGGGTGAGGCGCAGTGAGGGGTTTTTAATCTTCATCATATTCGCTCTGTCATAAAAGTATCAAAGGGACGATCAAGCAGCGGGCCGCAGCCAGGCCATCCGGGTTGATCGCTGGAGATCCGGTCTTTTATTTCACGCTGGCGCAGCAGCTCATGCCGATACGGCTGAAGCTGTTGTGGTTGATGTTTTTCTTGGTCATACGGCGAGAGTGCAACTTGGCGCTGTTTGGCTCTCGGGACAGGGCGGTAATATTGCTTAGACAATCAGCTGGTTTCATAAGCTGGCGCCATATCACGAAACAAGAGAAACCTGTTGGCTTGCGGAATTGATTGTTTTTCACATGCAACAATGAGATTTTACCACCGAAGATGGTTTATTTTGTGATGAGCGTCACAAAATCATGGTGTTCCAACAAAGGGAAGATTCTAGGCAATGGCTTCGATTTTGTGCTAGTGCAATCAAATATTGCATTTTTGCTTTGTATTTCTCTGGCGTAAGTTGCAGCGCTGTTTTTTCAGTGCTGTGTCAGACATGTGGCATGATTCATTTTTCCAGCGCAGATTTCAACGCTGCGCCACAGTTTGCGGGTGTATGCTTACCAGCAACTCAGCACGCATGAAGGCGATATCGGGAGGGGGACTATGCGCGAACTGTTACAACAAGTGTTGCATCTGGCGCAGTTGGCCGGCGATGAAGTCATGCGGGTTTATCTGGCCGGCGCCGGCGCGGTGCAGGAAAAGAGCGATCACAGCCCGCTGACTGAAGCGGATCTGGCTTCGCACCGCTGCATTATGCAAGGTCTGGCGGGATTTTCCGATTTGCCGATTCTGTCAGAAGAGGGCGGCTTGCCGGAATGGGAAGTGCGCCGGCAGTGGACGCGTTATTGGTTGATTGACCCGCTTGATGGCACCAAGGAATTTATTAAGCGCAATGGAGAATTCACTGTGAATATCGCCCTGATCGAGCAGGGTGTCCCAGTGCTCGGCGTGGTGGTGGCTCCGGCCTTGGGACGCAGCTATTACGCCGCGCAGGGCGTCGGCGCATTCAAATGGCAGGGCGGTTTGGAAAGCCCGATCCGCACCTGTCCGCGCGCGCCAGTGTGGCGGGTGGCCGGTTCGCGCTCGCATGGCGGCGATTCACTGCAGGATTTTCTGCAATACCTGGGCGCAGTCGATTTTGTGCCGATGGGCAGTTCGCTCAAGATTTGCCTGGTGGCCGAAGGTGCGGCGGATTTGTATCCGCGCCTGGCGCCCACCTCGGAATGGGACACAGCAGCAGCGCAATGCGTGCTTGAAGTCGCCGGCGGCAAGATGCTCGACTGTGATTTGCAGGACTTGCGCTACAACAGCAAGGCCGATATCTTGAATCCACACTTCATTTGCGCAGCCAGCGCTGATCCCGCCTGGATGCGGTTTTTCCGCGCAGACGCAGTATAGGGGACGCAATGATTTTATATATCACTGCCGGTTTTTTGACCGGCATGCTGATGGGCTTGACCGGGGTTGGCGGCGGGGCGGTGATGACGCCGATTCTGTTATTGCTGTTCGGGATTGCGCCGGCCACGGCAATCGGCACGGATTTGTGGTTTGCCTCGCTCACCAAGTCCGTGGCGGTGGGCATGCACCACAACACCAATTTGATTGACTGGATGGTGGTGCGGCGCATGTGGGCCGGCAGCCTGCCGGCCACCGCCATCACAATTCTGCTGATGAAATTCGGCTACATCGGAGTCGATGTGCGCTTGCTCAAATATGGCATCGGGATTGCCGTGGTGCTGACTGCGCTGTCCATCCTGTTCAAGCAGCAACTCCATAATTTGGGACAGAATTTCCGTTTGCGCGATGCCGGGCAATTTAAACAGCTGCAATTCCCTCTGACGATTTTGTCCGGTTTGCTGTTGGGCGTGATGGTGTCGCTGACCTCAATTGGCGCAGGCGCTTTCGGCGCCATGATCCTGACTTATTTGTATCCCTTGCGTATGACGCCGCATAAATTGGTGGCCACGGATATCGCACATGCGATTCCGCTGACCATGATTGCCGGCTTGGGGCATTTGCTGATCGGCAATGTCAATTTCAGCCTGCTTGGCCAATTGATGCTGGGTTCTGTGCCCGGCGTGATCCTGGGTGTGTTTCTGTCCACCCGCTTGCCGCAGGAGTGGTTGCGGTATGCGATTGTGCTGTGTTTATTATTGGTGGGCGGCAAATTATTGCTGTCATAAAAGCTGTATCAAACTGTCATGCAGGCGTCATGCGGCCTGCTTATGCTGCGCTGCATCGTATCCTGATGGAGTCTGCATATGGCCGCACTCGCATCCCCTCCGGACGCGCCGCTTGGGGCCCTGGCGCCACGGCGTGAATTCTTACAGCACATCGGCGCATGGGGCGCCGCAGCGCTGGCGGCGCCGGCATTGCAAGCCTGCCGCCATTCCCAGGCGCAAAATCTATCCCCCGAAAAACTTGCTTTTTTGCATGGCGTCGCCAGTGGCGATCCGGGGCGCGACAGCGTGGTGTTGTGGACCCGCGTGACCCCGCTGCAAGCGCTTGAGCCAGGGCAGGAGATTTGGCTCGATTGGCGCATTGCACGCGACCCGGAGATGTTGCAATTGGCCGGCAGCGGCAGCGTGGCGACATCGGCGGCGCAGGACTTTACGGTCAAGCTTGAGGCGCTGGGTTTGCAGCCGGGCCAAACCTATTACTACAGCTTTAGCGCGCCAGCCCAGGGCGCACAGGCGGCGCGCCATTCACCGCGCGGGCGCACCCGCACCTTGCCGGCGCATGATGTGGCGCAAGTCAAGCTGGCGGTGCTTTCCTGCAGCAATTTCCCGGCCGGCTATTTCAATGTCTATCAGGATTGCGCGCGCCAGACTGAGTTGGATGCGGTGCTGCATTTAGGCGACTACATTTATGAATATGGGGCGGATGGTTACGCCAGCGCGCGCGCTGAGCAATTGGGGCGGGTGGCGGCGCCGGCGCATGAATTGCAAAGTCTGGAAGATTATCGCCAGCGTTATGCCCAATATCGCAGCGACCCGGATTTGCAAGCCTTGCATGCCGCAGCCCCCTTCATCTGCATCTGGGATGATCATGAATTCGCCGATGACACCTGGCGCGACGGGGCGCAAGAGCATGACAATGGCAGCCAAGGCCCGTTTGCATTGCGCCGCGCCGCCGCCGCGCAAGCCTGGCAGGAATGGCTGCCGGTGCGCACCCCGGATATGGACAAGATTTGGCGCAGCTTTGACTTTGGCGGCTTGCTTTCACTGTATATGCTCGATACCCGGCTGGCCGGGCGCGATCAGCAATTGCAATTTGCTTCGTATGTGAATGCGCAAGGAAAATTGGATCTGGCGCGTTTGCGCCGCGATGCGCGGGCGGCGCGCCGGCGCATGCTCGGGCGCGAACAATTTGAATGGCTGCAAAGCCGGCTGCAAAACTCCAGCGCACGCTGGCAGGTGCTGGGGCAGCAGGTGTTGATGGCGCGCATGGAATTTCCTTTGAGCGTGGCCTGCGGCGAGCAGGACCGTCTGGATTGGTGGCGTGATGTGCAGCAGGCCCAGCGCGACGGCGCAAGCGTCAAAGCGCATGCGCTGTTGCATGCGCCGCGCGCGCCGTGTTATCTGGATTCCTGGGATGGTTATCAGGCCGAGCGTGAACGCTTGTACAGCCTGATGCAGGGACATGGCAAAAATCTGATTTCACTGGCTGGCGATACGCATAACGCCTGGGCCAGCGATTTGCAGGATGAGGCCGGGCGCGCCGTGGGCGTGGAATTCGCCACCGCATCGGTTTCGTCGCCCGGATTGGAGTCCTCGTATCAAGAAAGCGCGGCACTCGCCGCCTGTATGCAAGCCATGTTGCCGACCTTGCGTTACGCCCAGACTTCTTTGCGCGGTTATATGCTGCTTACGGTCAGCGCGCACGAAGCCGAATGCGCCTGGCGCTTTGTCGATACGGTGCATACGCGTCAATTCAGCGCGCATACCGGCAAAGTTTTGCGGGTCTTGCACGGGCAAGGCAAAATCAGTCCGGCCGCAGGGCAAGACGCGATTTCATAAAAACAGCCGGCTGTCGGCCAATAAAAAAACCGCAGACGAATCTGCGGTTTTTTTGTGCAGCAAAAAAATCAGTTCAGGAACGGCGTGTTTTCAGCAAAATATTCATGCGAATCGGCATTATCCACTGCTTTGCCTGGATTCGATGTGGCCAGGCTCTTGGCGGCGGATTGGCCGTAAGCCCAGTCGTCGGTGCCGCCCACCACATTGAAGTGACTCATTTCGTGAACCATGGTGCCAGCCTTGGAATCGGTGCCGGTCATCGGCGCAGACCAGAAGGCCTTGCAAACATAGATCTTGTACGGCTGGGTCGGATACACATAAGCGTAATAGCTTTGGGTGCAACCGCAATCCACCACCACGGCCTGATTATTGAAGGAATTCAAGATATTACTGAAGTGCGATTTAACAGTGGAATAACGACCGGCGTCATAAGTGCCAAACCAGGTGGTGTAGCGTGCGCCTTTATTGCCGGCATTTAAATATGAGAGCGAATTGCTGGCATAGGTTTTGGCATTCGCCACTGCGCTGGCCACCGTGGTCTTTTGCGAAGATGTGCAATTGGTGTAGGTGAGCGAGCCGGCCAGGGTTTGTTGCATCAATTGTTGCGGGGTCGGCGCTTCATAGCCGCGCGGGTGAATGCCATTTACCGCAAACGAGCTTTCATTCGATTCCAATTCGCCTAATTCAGTATGGCTGACCAGGCTTTGCGCATTCGGATTGCTGTTAAACAGATTCATCGAACCGACATGGTATTGAATTTTATAGTCGCCGCTGATACTCATATCGTATTGCGCAGACAATTCAACTTTGCGGGTATAAGATTTACCTGGTTTCAACAGCAGATAATCGGAAGCTTTGGGCGTGCCGCGTTTGATATGGGCGCCCAGGAATTGCACCGGTTTGCCATCGCGCGTCACTTCAAATAAATGTTCAGGTTGTTCTGAAAACGGCGTCAGATATTTCAATACATATTTCGGAGAAGTGCCGGTATTGGTCAGCGTGACATTTACAAATACATCATCGCTGGCTTCGTGCACATTTTTCACCGGGCTGATGGTGACTTTCACGCCATGATCGCCGGCATTCGCGGCAAAAGAGGCAAGCAGAGCAATAGCAGTTGCGGACAAACGCAGGGTGTGTTTCAGTTTCATACGGGTCTCCTGAAAATAGATTTTATTATCCAAACGCGCCGGATGTATTATTTTCATTTTTGAGATGAAACAAGGGAATCCAATAACACGGGGAGTATTGGCTTTGTTTAATCAGGGAAAATAAGTGGTTGACGCGGCTGGCTGCAACCGTGGCAGCCTGTCTTTTTATGCTGACAGTGTCTTGCCACGTGTTTATATTGCAAGAGTCTTTTTGATTTGTCAACGCTGATGCTGCATTTTTTTGCGCTGCAGCTGAGCTATTCTGCATAGCAGAATGCAGACTTGTATCTGCTGCACCATTCTGATGCGGGCGCACAATTCTGAATCAGGTTATATTTGTATCGCAACGCAAAAAAGCAAAATCCATGATTAATCTTTGCAGAGTGATGCGGAGAGCGTGTTGATAATAAAATGGAATATATGCAGATTATATATTTTCCATGCGGAAATACATTTTATTGCAATGCAATAGAAAGCATTTGATTGCTTGCCACATTTTGGTGCGTTGCATTTTTTAAAAACCGGCGTCGCCATTGCGGCGCCATCATCATGATTGAAAGGGAGAGCAGCGCATGCAGCATGATGCTTCAGAACAGCAAACGGCGCCCAAGCCGGCAGCCTTGGCGGGGGTCAAAGTCCTGGAATTGGGAACGCTGATCGCAGGCCCTTTTTGCGCCCGCATGTTGGCCGAATTCGGCGCGGATGTGATCAAGATTGAAGCGCCGGGACAGGGCGACCCGTTGCGGCAATGGCGCGTGATGAAAGACGGCGTTTCGCTGTGGTGGTCGGTGCAGGCGCGAAATAAAAAAAGCCTGGCCTTGAATATGAAAGACCCGCGTGCGCAGGAAATTGCGCGGCAACTGGCGCTGGAGGCCGACATCATTATTGAAAACTATCGCCCCGGGGTGCTGGAGAAGTGGGGCTTGGGCTATGAGCAGTTACGCGCCATCAATCCGGCGCTGATCATGGTGCGCCTGTCCGGTTATGGTCAGGATGGGCCATTGCGTGATTTGCCCGGCTTTGGCGCGATTGGCGAGGCGATGGGCGGTTTGCGTTATGTTTCCGGACATGCCGACCGTCCCCCGGTGCGGGTCGGGATTTCAATCGGCGATTCGCTGGCGGCCTTGCATGGCGTGATCGGGGCCATGCTGGCGCTGCGCCACCGCGATGTCACCGGCGGGCGCTGGAATGGCAAGCAGGGCGCGGATTGCATCGCCGGCTGTGGTCAGATGGTGGATGTGGCCTTGTATGAAGCGGTCTTTAATTTGATGGAATCCAGCGTGCCGGAATATGATGTGGCCGGCGTGGTGCGCGAGCGCACCGGCGGCGCGTTGCCGGGGATTGTGCCTTCCAACACCTATCCCAGTGCGGATGGGGATTTTGTGGTGATTTCCGGCAATGGCGATGCGATTTTCAAACGGCTGATGCTGGCGATCGGGCGCGCCGATCTGGCGCATGATCCGTCCTTGGCGCGCAATGATGGACGGGTGCCGCGCACGGAAGAGATTGATGAGGCGATTGCCGCCTGGAGCCGCTTGCATACGGCGCAGCAAATTGTTGAATTACTGCAAGCCGCTGACGTGCCGGTCGGCAAAATCTATTCGGTGCGGGATATGCTGCAAGACCCGCATTTCCAGGCGCGCGGCATGTTCGAGCAGCATTATTTTGCCGATGGCAGCCCGGTGAAATTGCCGGCGGTAACGCCGAAAATGTCGGCCACCCCCGGCGCTACGCGTTGGCTCGGGCCGCAATTAGGGCAGCATAACCGGGAAATTTTGCAGCAACTCGGCATGAGTGAAGAGCAGATTGCCGCATTGCAGGCGGATGGGGTGCTGGGCTGAGTGGAAAAGCCGCTTTTTGCCCGGATTCAGACTTGACGTCACTGCCTGCTTGCGCCACTATCATTATTCAGGAAAAAGGCGCCGCAGGCGCTGCATAAGAATGAATGAGAGGTGGAGAAATGATCAGAAAAATTGCGTTTTGCGCTGCCATGTTATGCAGCCAGCAGGCGTTTGCCTGGTGCGCTGCGCCGGCAAGTTGCGCGGCAGGCGCTTTCCCGGCGATGTTGCAAGACGGCTGGGGCGCCACTGAAAGCGCGCCGGCTTTGCGTCCGGCTTCTTCTGTGGTGAAGAAAAGCACGGAGAAAGTCAGCCAGGAATTGGAAGCGGTGAAAAAAGCGGTTGGCAAGGCCAGCTGCGAAGCCGACAACCAATGCAAAACCGTGGCGATGGGGGAAAAAGCTTGCGGCGGGCCGGAATTTTTCCTGCCCTGGTCAAGCGACAGCAAGGCCAATCCGCAAGCCGGCAAAGTCGAGGAGCTGGCGGCGAAACACCGCCTGGCGCGGCAAAAACAAATCGCCGCCGAAGGGGAAATGTCTGATTGCAAAGTGGTCAGCGATCCAGGCGCGCAGTGCAAAGCAGGTAAATGTGTATTGAAGGAAGTGAAAAACGCATCGGCTTCTTAAAGCGGATGTAAAACTGAAAAAGCCGGCGCCGCCGGCTTTTTTTACGTCTTTTTCTGCTTCTTGCGCATCGTTTGCGCTGGCTGGAGATGGCGCTGACGGCGGAATGCAATCAGCTCATGCGATATAAAAAAAGGGCCGCATCGCTGCGGCCCTTTTCATTGCATCAGAAAACTGAATCAGTTTTTGATTGCATTGGTGTTGCGCACCAGATCGGTTTGCGGGATTGCATCCGTGGTGTCAACCGACAGCAAGGTGGTGGACTGCTTCACGCCGCCAACCACATACTGCACGGCGCCCAGGTAGCGCTTGCCAACAGTCAGACCGGACCAGCTGGCAGCCACGGTGCCGGTGCCGCCGATGGTGGCGTTGCCCGGAACCAGAACGCGCAGATTGCCGCCCACGTCAGTCGGGTTCACCACCCAGCTGGACATGGTGTAGGTGGCGCTGTCGTTGTTCGGTGCATAACCGATCACGCACACTTTGTAGTTGCCTGCAGCCGGGTTGCTCAGGGTCACCACTTCGTTGGAGGTTGCGCCACCGCTGGTGCCAACTGTGGCGCCTGCGCTGTTCAACACCACCAGATCCAGGTCGTCGGCGCTGCCGGCGGCGCGGCCAGAGGTGTCGGCGTCAAACAGAGCGAAACGTGCAGTCAATGCGCCGGACGGGATGGCCACTTCGGTGACATTCACGCCAGCGCCGCCGCCTGCTTTACAAGCCGCCAGACCGCCGTCTGCATCGTTGTTCTTACCGATGGTGGCTTCCGTGCGGGTTGCTTCTTTCAGGCCGCCTTTGATGGTGCTGAAGCTGCCATTGAAGCCGGTGCCGATGGTGTACAGCGCATTGCCGGTGGCGGCTTCGCTGCTGACTTCAGCCAGTGCGGCGATCATGGTCGGCTTGGCCGACAGCGGGCTGCGCACTTTACGCACGCCATCATTCCACACCAGTTCGCCATACGCCCAGGTATCAGCCGGAGCAGTGGTGCGGGTCAGGCTGACGGTGAAGCTCTTCTTCTCGCCCGGCGCCAGGGTCAGGCTGGACGGATTCACCACCACGTTGTAACCCGGCAGGGAAGCGCTGGCTTGATAGGTCGAAGCAGCGTTGCTGACATTGGTGACGGTACGGGTGAAGGTCAGCTTGCCCATCACGCTGGCTGCAGTCAGGGACGGCAGGTTCAGGTTGTAGGAAGCGATCGAGCCGACTTGTTGGCACACAGCCGGGGAGTAGATGCCGCCGCCGCCCAAGCCGCACAGGAAGCGTGCATAGTCCACTGCGCCAGCGTCATACACCAGGCCCGGATCTGCAGCCAGATTCGGCACAACGTGACCAGCGCCTTGCGACCACGGCAATTGACCGTTTTGCATGCCAGCCAGACCGTCATTGAAAGTCATGCTGCCAGTGGTCATCAGCGCGGATTTGATGGCAGCCGGAGACCAGGTCGGGTTCAATTGCTTCAACAGCGCGCCCAGGCCGGCAACGTGCGGGCTGGACATCGAGGTGCCTTGCAGGAAGGCGGCTTCAGTTGCGCCGGCAGCGCCATTGGCGATGGCGTCACGTTCAGCCTGGGTCACGTCCGGCACATAAGCGGCCAGAATGTCCACGCCAGGCGCGGTCAGATCCGGTTTCAGGATGTTGCCATTGCCTTTGTTCGGGCCACGCGAGGAGAAGCCAGCCATCACCGGCGCCAGAGCGGTGCCCTTGGTGGCGGAGAATTTGGTGATTTCAGCAGTAGCGGCGGCATTGCCGGCGACATATGCGCGGATTGCAGCGCCATTTGCAGCCGGCACATGCACTGTCGGCACGGCGTGCGCTTCAGCAACCAGACCGGCGCCATTGTCGATCATGATCATGCCAACGCCGCCAGCGTCTTTCACTGCCTGGCTCTTGTTGACACGGGCGGTGACGCCACGGGTGCACACCACGATTTTGCCGGCGACCTTGGCCGGATCCAGCACCACAGCGCCGTCTGCCGCGCCATAGCACAGATTGGCCTTGGAGGCGTCAGCGCCAGCTGCCGCAGCTTCGGTGGACAGAATCACCGGTGTCTGACCCAGGGCCACGGTGTTCATCGAAGCGCCTTGGTACGAAGCGTTATTGCCCAGGATGGCGTTGGCTGCGTTCAGGCGGTCATGGGTCGACGCGCCCACGGTGGTCAGCCATGGGCTGATGTGTGCAACCTGGTTGGCCGGGCCGCTGTTGCCGGCGGAGGCGGCCACGAATACGCCAGCGTTGGAGGCGTTCAGGAAGGCCACTTCAACCGGGTCATTGAATTTGTCTTGCGAACCGCTGATCGAGAAGTTGATCACGTTCACGCCGTCTTTGACAGCTTTTTCAATTGCCGCCACAGAGTCGCCGGAGAAGCAGGAGTTCTTCGGATTGGCCGGATTGGCCGGATCTTGATAGCTCCAGCACACTTTGTACATGGCCAGACGTGCGCGCGGAGCGATGCCGGACATCGCGCCCATGGCGATGCCTGCAGCGCTTGCGTTCACTTTGCCATTGCCGCCAGCGGTGCTGGCGGTGTGGGTGCCGTGGCCGCCGTTGTCGCGCGGGGAATTGTAGTCAATCCAGTGCGGCGTGTAGGTGCCGTTGGCGACCAGGCTGCGGTAGGTCTTGTCAAACTTTTGTGCGCCGATCAGCTTGTTATTACAGTTGCTCAGGGCAAAACCCTCGCCCACTTCGCAGGAGCCTTTCCAGCTGGCTGGCGGTGCGCCATACACTTGCGCGCCAGCCGGATCGTGGGTGGCGAAGCCGTTCGCGTCCACACGGTCAGCAAAGCTGGTGTTTTCCGGCCATACGCCGGAGTCAACGATACCGATGATGATGTTTTCACCGGCTGCGCCCTGGCCGCCCAGACGGGTCCAGACGCCATTGCTCTTGTCCAGGCCGAGGAAACCCGGGGTGTAGTTGGTCAGCAGTTCACGCGGTTGATCCGGGGTGATTGCCGCCACGCCGGCGGTCTTTTTCAGCGCGCGCACTTCAGCGTCGGTCAGCATCGCGGTGAAGCCGTTCAACACCACTTTATAGTCGTGCACGATAGGAGCGTTGCCGATCACAGCCAGCACCGCGCCTTGTTTTTGATTCAGGTAGTTGATGTAGTTTTGCACATCAGCGGCGTTGATATCCAGCGATTGGCCGGCAGCCGGTTTGGTGGCGGCCAGACCGCGAATTTCGCCGGTGTAGGACGCGACCGGCTTGTCAGCCAGCTGCACCACGTAAGGACGGCGGATGTCAGAAGCGTGTGCGGTCATCAGGGCGCCGGACAGCAGCAACATTGCGGCGAGCGAGGTAGCGCGGAGTTTCATGGAGGGGTTTCCTTGTCTCAATCAGATGTGTTTCATTATCATTGCCGGCTTGCGTGGCGAATGGCTGTAGCCGGCTGTGAATGTGCGAGTCCCCAAGCTGCGGCTTTGGCCGCAGCTTGTGCAGATTACAGGGGAGCCGCTCAGGCTTGTTTGCGGCGGCGGGCGAATGCGGCCAAACCAGCCAGACCCAGGCCCATCATGGCGTAGGTGGAGGGTTCCGGCACCACTGCCACGTTCAGATTGTCGATTGCGAACTGGGCCTGATTGCCGGCCGGGTTGACGCAGGAGCCATCCATGGTGTACAGGCAGGCGTTGATGGTCAGGCCACGGAATGCGGTCTGCGCAAATGCGCCATTGCTTTGCCAGTTGGAGAAGTTGAAGGAGTCGTTGTTCATCGGCTGGAATTCAACGGTGGTTTGGATTTCCGAACCATCCATTTTTTGGCCGGTCAACACCAGACGGCCAACGGAGAAGTCGATCAGGCCGCCGGTCGGGGCCACAAAAGCGAAGTCCAGCGCGCGCAGTTTGAAGCCCTGGCTGTCCTGACGGGTGAATGACAGTGCGCCATCATTCAGACCGGCGTAGTAAGCGCTGCTGTTGCCGGTCGGGCAGCTCAGAATCGTGCAGCTGAGGTCATTGGCGCCGGAGACGCCTGCGCCAGCCAGACCGCCATTGGCGTCGCCCAGCACGGTGAAGTTGAAGCCCTGTTCTGCAAAGCTTTCGCCATGGGCGAAAATCGAAAAATCGCCAGTGAACAGATTGTTGAAATCCAGCACTTCGGCTTGGGCGGAATTCGCGGCAAAAGTAGCGAATACGGCGAGGGCGCTTGCGGCAAACTTTGCGCTACGCAGGAAATTACTACGCTTCATACATCTCCCTTGTTTATATAAGGTGTTGTCGGGTGGCCATTTATGGTGGCCGTGGTGGGAATTTAACTGCTTCTGAAAGAAATCAGACCCTGGATATTGTTCTGTTTTTGGAGCTGCTTGCGAAATTTTTGTTTCGGGCAGTATCTGGGTTCGCCCAATTATAGCAGCATTTTTTGGCATGTGTAAAAAAGTGTAAGGGCTTGCGCGGATTTTTTTTGCGGCGCTGCGGCATGCGGCACAAGTCGGGCTGACCGGGTGGATGTTGCATTGCAAGAAAACACATGTATTTCAATACATGTTTATGGCACGTTGCGAGCGCCGGTAAAATTTGCTTAAGCCTTGTTTTTCAAGGACTTTGACTGCCAAGACGGGTTGTGGTGCGGATTTTGACTGGTATGCATGTGACTTGTCACTCTGGCAAAATTTCTCATGTATGCCTGTCAGTTGTTGCGTGCGACGGAAAAACAACAGAGGTGAAACAAAATGTTTCGGCATTTATGCGTAAAAAGAAAGTGAATTGATTACCAGAAGTAAATGATGCAATGCCGCATCGCTCGCCTTCAGGTAAGACTTGAATCAGGCGGATATTTAAAAATTCTGAGCAGACATTCTAAAAAAAGCTGTGCCTGGGGTTTGTTGAGAATTCCTTTTATTTCCAGCCGGAGGAAAGCTAAAGCAACAAATATGGTTTTTTCCATCATTTATATGCGGAATATGGCCGCAAGGGCGCTATCATGTCCGGTTCTGGCTGGTGGTTTTGCAGCCGGACTGAAGCTTTATACCAATATCGTCCAGCATCCGGGTGACGCTTTCAGCGCCGTGCGGATGTCAGGCGAAGTGTTCCACTGCGGAGTATGACATGCAAAAACAATTGACCCCAAAAACCCTGGTGCTGGCGCTGGCGATGGCCTACGCCGCACTGCCCGGTTTGAGTTTGGCGCAAGAGCAAACCCAACCACAACAGGTGGTGATCACCGGTTCCAACATCAAGCGCGCGACCAAGGAAACAGCGTCGCCTGTGCAAGTGATGAACCGCCAGGAAATCCTGCAAACCGGCGCCGCCACTGTGCGCGACTTGCTTGACACCGTTTCCGCCACCGGCTCTGCGCTGTCAGACAAGGCTGGCAGCAATTCCTTCGCCAGCGGCGCTTCGGGCGTCAATTTGCGTGATCTGGGCAAATCTTCGACCCTGGTTTTGATTAATGGCCGCCGCATCGCTTCCTTCGGTCTGGCCGATGGCGCGCAAGAAAACTTCGCCAATATCGACACCATTCCGGTGGATATTATTGAGCGCATTGAAGTGGTGAAAGACGGCGCTTCCGCCGTGTATGGTTCGGATGCCGTGGCGGGTGTGATCAACATCATCACGCGTAAAGAATTTAAAGGTCTGACCCTGCGTGGCGATATGCTGCGCTCCTTGCAAAACAGTCATTTGAGCCGCGAGCAGAAAGCTTCAGTCGCCTTCGGTATCGGCGAGCTGGCCAAAGAAGGCTACAACCTGATGGGGCATGTCGAGCTGTATCATCGCTCCAACTACACTACGCGCGACATCATCAAGAGCGTTGAGCCGTGGTACAAGCGCTATGTCAATCCCAACTATGGCGTGCGCTCCACGTATTCCAATCCGGGTAATTTTGACGGCTATTATCCGGACGATTATGCCGATGCCGACTTGGCCGGCACGCGGATTTTGAAAGCGCGTCCGGGTTGTGCGCCGGAAAATATTGAAAACGGCCTGTGCCGTTTTGACCAGTGGGCGCGCGACGAAGTGATCCCGGCGGCGGATCGCGTAAATACCTATTTCGCCGGCCGGAAGAATCTGTCCGACAATCTGACCCTGTTTGGCGAGCTGCAATACTCCCGCACCAAGACTACCTACAAGAGTGCAATTCCGCTCATGAACGCGGGCGATGAGTCTGTCTGGTTTGACGCCAGCACCCAGCAAGCGCGCTATTTCCAAGTGCCGTCCCTGCCGGTTGGCCATCCGGATAATCCATATCCGTTTGAAATCGGTTTGCGTTATCGCTTTTCCGATTTTGAGAGTGTGTACAAGCAAACCACGCAAGCTGATCAGCATCGCGTACTGGTCGGTCTGGAAGGTCAGCACTTCGGCTGGGACTGGAATGCCGCCTTGGGCAATATGGCCTCCGATGTGGACGTGCAATCGCGCGGCGGTCGTAATTTCCTGGTTTATCCGCAGGCCGTGGTGAACGGCCAATACCGTTATGGCGGCAACAACAGCCAGGCGTTGATGGAAAGCATGTTCCCGCTCACCGCCACCAAAGGCCGCAGCAGCCAGACCTTCTTTGATATTCGCGGTTCGCGTGAATTGATGGCGCTGCCGGGCGGCAAGCTGGCGATGGCGTCCGGTCTGGAATTGCGTCATGAAACGTTCAAGATGGTTGACAGCGCCAATCTGCTGCGCGGCGAAATCATCGGCTACGGCTCAACCAATATCGAAGGCAGCCGCAACCTGGCCGCCGCTTTTGTGGAATTCAGTGCGCCGCTGGCCAAGAATTTCACTGCAGACTTCGCTTTGCGTGCTGACAAGAGCACCAGTGCGCCGACCTCTTTTGTGCCGAAAATCGGTGCACGTTGGGGCGCCACTGACTGGCTGACCTTGCGCGGCACGTATGCCCACGGTTTCCGCGCGCCGAATCTGGCTGAAACCGGCACGGGTAATGTGTCCGCCTTCCTCAACAGCGTGAACGATCCTAAGCGTTGCGCCACCGCCAGCGCGATTTATCAGGCGATGAGCGACGCCAGCAACCCCAAGCACAGCGCGCAGGATGACATCGACGCCACCAGCGTGCGCGCCAGCGGTTGTGAAGCTTCCGCCGGCGTATTGGTGACGCCGAATCCGAACCTGGAGCCGGAAAAAACCAAGAGCTATACCCTGGGCTTTATTTTTGAGCCGAGCAAAAATTTCAATATGACCTTCGATTATTTCCATATCGTTCGTCGCAATGAAATTTTGTCGCCGGACATCAATCAGGTGCTGGCGACGGAAGATCAGAATCCGGGCAGCATTTCGCGTCTGGCGATTTCTGATAATGACCGTCAATGGGCTGCGCGTTACAAAGAGCTGACCGGCAAAGACATCGCTTTCTCAGTCGGCGCCTTGTCCAGCCTGAAGCAAAGCTATGTCAATCTGGCCCGTTCGCGTCGCACCGGCGTGGATCTGGAAGTGGAAAGCAAGTGGAATCTGGGCGCGGCTGGCAGCTTGCGTCTGGGTATGGAAGCCTCGGTGATGCTGGATTACCGCAGCTGGGATACGGTGACCAATACCTATACCGAAAACCTGGTTGGCAATTACACCCATCCGAAACTGCGCGCCACTGGTAAGGCCACCTGGAAACTGGGCAGCTGGACTTGGGGCAGCCGCGTGAATTACACCTCCGGCACGCGCTTGATGGATAACCGCTATGACAGCGCGCACCTGATCGAAGGCGACAGCGGTTGTACGGCACAGGGCATTGATGCGGTGGATTGCCGGGTTGCGGCAGACACCACGGTCGATTTCTCGGTCAGCTATGACGGCATCCGCAATACCACCATTACCGCAAATTTGCTGAATGCATTCAATCGCGGCCCGATGGTGGACGTGCGCGCCAACGGCAATGCGCGCGGCCGCGTGGTGCGCGTGGGTCTGGAGTATCGCTTCTGATGTAAATTCGCCACGCTCAAGCTGGCTTTTGACTGGTTAATACCAGTAAATCAAGCCCACCCGGATGGGGTGGGCTTTTTTTATGTTACTTTCTGAGACAGTTTCAGGCAGTATGCGCTTCGTCCATCCTCCAACAAAAAAAACAGCTTCACCACATGGTAAAAGAAAGTCGGTCTGCCTTGATCCTACAGCGAATGAGCATTACCAAAACAAGGAGGAAAACCATGCATCACCCCTTTATGCGCACACCATGCGCAATCGCGGTCGCCGCAGCCTTCCTGTCGCCAATCCTGGCGCAGGCGCAAGAAAAAGTGGAAAAGGTGGTCATCACCGGTTCCAACATCAAACGTTCCCAAGTTGAAACCGCATCGCCGGTGCAAACCCTGACCCGTGATGATATTTTGCGCACTGGCGCATCCACGGTGCGCGAATTGCTTGACACTGTGACGGCCACAGCCAGCACGCTGTCGGATATCGGCGGTTCAGTTTCATTCGCCAGCGGCGCTTCCGGTGTCAATCTGCGCGATCTGGGCAAGGCCTCCACTCTGGTGTTGGTGAATTCACGCCGCATCTCGATGTATGCGCTGGCCGATGGCGCACAGGTGAATTTCGCCAATATCGACACCATTCCGGTGGATGTGGTGGATCGGGTGGAAATCCTGAAAGACGGCGCTTCCGCTATTTACGGTTCGGATGCAGTGGCCGGTGTGATCAACATCATTACCAAAAAAGAATTCAAAGGGATTGCCTTGCGCGCCGGTGGTCAGCAATCACTGACGTATGGACAGATGGATCACAACCGTTCCGCTTCCATCACGGTTGGGCATGGCGACCTGGCGGCTCAAGGATTTAACCTGATCGGCCATGTCGAGCTGTATAAGCGCGGCAATTATATGGCGCGTGATGTGATCAAGGCGGTCGAACCCTGGTATGCAGAGTACATCAACCCGAACTTCGGGGTGCGCTCCACCTTCTCTTATCCGGGCAATTTTGTGGGACGTTACCCGGCAAATTATTCCGACCCGGCCTTGGCTGGCAAGAGCATCAGTCAACCGCGTCCAGGGTGCGCGCCGCAAAATCTGGAAGGCGGCCTGTGTCGCTTTGACCAATGGTCTCATGTGGAAGTTGTGCCCAAGGCCGATCGTGTGAATGGCTTCTTCACTGGCCGCAAGAAGATGAGTGATAATCTGACAGTGTTTGCAGAGTTGCAGCTGTCCAAGACCCGCACCTCATATAACAATACGCCGGCTTTGATGCAGCCAGGTTCTACCTCCACCTGGTATGACGGCGTGAACCGCAAGGTTCTGGTGTTTACCGAACCCAGCTTGCCGGTTGGTCACCCCGATAATCCTTACAGCTTTGCTATTCCCTTGCGCTATCGCTATGCTGACGACACCTCGATTTTCAAACGTGTGGCTGACGCCAGTCAGCATCGTTTGATGATTGGCGCGGAAGGCACGCACTTCGGTTGGGATTGGAATATGGCTTTGGGGAATATGGGTTCCAAGGCAGACGTTATATCCCGTGGCACCAAGCACTTCACCAATTACACGGCGGCAATCACCTCTGGTGAATATCGTTTCGGCGGCACAAACAGCCCTGAACTGCTGGCGCGCATGTTCCCCGAAGTCGGTTCCTTTGGGAAGAGCACTGAAACATTCTTCGACATTCGCGGTTCGCGCGAGTTGATGGACATGGCGGGCGGCAAGCTGGCGATGGCGGCAGGCGCGGAATTGCGTCATGAAACCTTTGAGATGTACAACAGCGAAAATGTGCGCAAAGCCGAGATGGTGGGGCGCGGCTCCAGCGAAGTGCGCGGTTCGCGCAATTTGAATGCGGCTTTCGTCGAATTGGCAGCCCCCTTCACCAAGCAATTGGAAGGCAGTTTTGCCTTGCGTGCGGATAAAACCAGCACGGCGCCGGCCTCTGTTGTGCCGAAATTCGGCCTGCGTTACTCCGCAGCGAATTGGGTAACTTTCCGTGGCACGTATGCGCATGGTTTCCGTTCGCCTAATCTGGCCGAAACCGGCGATGGCGCCACCTCTGCATTCTCGCCAACCTTTATTGACCCGAAACGTTGCGCAACTGGTAACGCGATGTATGCCGAGTTGATCAAGGGGAATGCGGTTGATAGATCAAATGCGTTGACGGCGCGTGATTCCGGCTGCTCGGCCAGCTCCAGCTTGCTGGTGGTGCCGTCCAAGAATCTGGAACCTGAAAAATCCAAGAGCTACACCCTTGGTGTGATTCTGGAGCCGGTGAAAAACGTCAGCATTTTGATTGACTACTTTAATATCGAACGCCGCAATGAAATCGATACCAAGAGCGTTGATCAAATGCTGGCTTCGGAAGATTTGAATCCAGGCACGATTGGCCGTCTGCCGATTTCTGAACAAGACCGCCAGTTTGCTGCGCGTGTCAAGGAATTGAGCGGTAAAGATATCAACTTTACCGCAGGCGAGGTGGCTGATGTGCGTCTGCCGTATTTCAACCTGAACAAATCGCGCCGTTCCGGCCTGGATGTGGAAGTTGACACCAAGTGGAACCTGGGTTCGGTCGGCAAGCTGCGCGTGAAACTCGACGCCACCTGGATGCGTGACTATCGCGGTTGGGACACCAATGAAAACACTTTCTCGGAAAATCTGGTGGGCAAATATGATCATCCGAAGATCCGTGCAGTGTTGAGCACCGTATTGGATTCCGGGGCCTGGAGCTGGGGAACCCGCGTGGCTTACACCAGTGGTCAACTTCTGATTGATGATAAGTACGACAGCAACAATACCCTGGAAGGCTGTGAATCGCGTGGTATCCGCGCCGTCGATTGCCGCGTTGCCGCCGATACCGTGGTAGATGCTTCTGTGGTGTACAAGGGCATCAAAAATACCACCTTGACGGTGTATCTGGGCAATGTGTTTAACCGTGCGGCAGTGATTGATGTGCGCACCAGCAGCAGTGCGCCGGCGCGTGGTCGCGTGCTGAAGCTGGCTGCTGAATACAAGTTCTAGGATGATGTGACACATTCCCGGCTTTGCAGTATCAGCCGGGAAAGTCAAATCAAACCGGCGGCGCAGTTTCCCGCCGGTTTTTTTACGCCTGACTGCGGCAGGCTGTGTTGAGTCGCAGACGTAAAAAAGCCCGCCACAGTCAAGCCGCAATACAGGCGGTCGGCTGTGGCGGGCTTTTGGCCGGCTTGGCGGGCTTAACGCATCGCCACCACCAGCTGCTTCAATTTGCCGGCGTCAGCGCAGAACTGGCGGATGCCATCGGCCAGTTTTTCCGTCGCCATCGCATCGTCATTGAGCATCATGCGGAAGCTCTTTTCATCCAGACTCATCTTGTGCAGATGCGCGCCGGGCGCGGTGTCGGCGCTCAGTTTGCGTTCCAGCGGTTCATTGTTTTCGCTCAGTTTTTGCAACAGATCCGGGCTGATGGTCAGCAGATCGCAGCCGGCCAGTTCGACAATTTGCGATGTGTTGCGGAAGCTGGCGCCCATCACCTCGGTTTTGTAGCCGAATTTACGGAAATAGTTATAAATCCGCTTCACCGATTGCACCCCGGGATCCGCCGGGCCTTCCGGCTCAATCCCGGTGTTTTTCTTGTACCAGTCATAAATCCGGCCAACGAAAGGCGAAATCAGGGTCACGCCGGCCTCGGCGCAGGCAATCGCCTGGCCCAGCGTGAAGAGCAGGGTCAGATTGCAATGAATGCCTTCTTTTTCCAGAATTTCTGCGGCGCGAATTCCTTCCCAGGTAGCGGCGATTTTGATCAATACGCGCTCGCGGTCAAAGCCGGCTTCGGCATAGGCGGTGATCAATTCGCGCGCTTGCGTGACGGTGGCTTGCACATCGAAAGAATGGCGCGCATCCACTTCGGTGGAAACACGGCCCGGGATGATTTGCAAAATCTCTTCGCCAAACGCCACCAGCAATTGATCAATCACTTTGGCGGTCGGCAGATGGTGATAGTCGCGCACCACTTTTTCCATCAGCGGCTTGTACTCAGGCATTTGCACTGCCTTTAAGATCAGCGAGGGATTGGTGGTGGCGTCATGCGGCTTGTACGCCTTGATTGCTTGGAAGTCGCCGCTGTCGGCCACCACGGTCGTATATTGTTTAAGTTGTTCGAGTTGATTCATGGCAGCTGGTCCAGGGTGGAAAAAATGGTTGGCTGAAATTGAAATCCCTGGCGGAAAGCGCGGGGGCAGGGCGCCGCTGGCCGGGATCGTCTGACATTGTACTGAAAAAAAGCCATGCTTCTGCTTCCAGGCAAGACTGCTATATACACTATTCGTTTTGCCTGATATCAGGCGCAAGCCTCAAATCGGCTACACTTGCGGCATGATTCACCCACCCCCTCCTAAAGCGCCATGCAAAACTCTGATCTGAGCGATAAAGAATTCGCTGAACTTGATGCCTTCCTGCTGTCCGACCGTTGTCCGGATGACGCCATGACCATGGATTGCCTGCATGGATTTTTGACCGCGCTGGCGCTGGCGCCGACGCCGCCGGACAGCGCGCAGTGGCTGCCCTATGTCTGGGGCGGGGATGAAAACGAACAGCCGAAATTCAAAAATGAAAAAGAACAGGCGCGCTTGTCGGGCATGGTGCAGCGCTTTTTAGCGGAAATTGATATGACGCTGGAAGTCGCGCTGCGCGATTATGAACCGCTGTTTTGCGAATTCCGCCAGGGCAAGAAAACCCTGCTGGATGGCGAAGCCTGGTGCGGCGGCTTTTGGGAGGGCATGCACCTGAGCCATACCTGGGACATGCTGGAAGCCTCGGAATGCGCCCCCCTGCTGCGCCCGCTGTATTTGCTCGGCGCGGATGAGCTGGAAGAGGAAGAGCTGGAATTGCTGGATACGCCGGAAAAAATCCACAAGCTGTCAGTGGAAGCGGAAGCAAATCTGCCGCACATCCTCAAATATTGTCTGCAGCGCCGACGCATCAATTAAGGCGCCGGTCGCGTGTCTTGGCTGCGCCGCCGTCGGCGCGGCAGGCGCGGGCGCCTTTGATTCATCAACGGCGCCGCATGCCGGGCCATTGTCTGGCCCAAGCCGGCCTGCGCAGATGGCCGGGGCCTTACTCCATGCGGATGAAATGTTCGCGGTAGTAGCGCAATTCCTCCACCGATTCAATGATGTCAGCCAGCGCGGTGTGCTTTTGATGTTTTTTAAAGCCGGCTGAGAGCTGTGGCCGCCAGCGCTTGCATAATTCCTTGAGGGTTGAGACATCCAGATTGCGGTAATGGAAAAACGCTTCCAGCTTGGGCATGCCGCGCGCCATGAAACGGCGATCCTGGCAGATGGTGTTGCCGCACATCGGCGATTTGCCGGATGGCACAAAGGTTTTCAAAAAAGCCAGCAAAGACGCTTCGGCGTCGGCTTCCGTGATGGTCGAGGCGCGCACGCGGTCGATCAAGCCGGAGCGGCCATGCGTGCCCTTGTTCCAGGCGTCCATCTTATCCAGCACCGCATCGCTTTGGTGAATCGCGAACACAGGGCCTTCCGCCAGCACATGCAAATGCATATCAGTGACCACCACCGCAATTTCCAGAATACGGTCATGATCCGGATCGAGTCCGGTCATTTCCATATCGACCCACACCAGATTCATTTCATTCGGGCGCACCACAGAATTTGCAGCTTCCGCCGGGCTGCTTGTCGCATGTTGTGACATAATTTCATCCTTCGCTTGCGGGCGCGCCATCATGGTTGCGCCCGGATTAATCGAACATTTTCGCACAGGCCACGCATGAATTCTCATTCCGACACGTTCACGATTGTATTCCTCTGTTTTCTCTTTCTGACGCTCGGTTTGAAACTGTGGATCAATTCGCGGCATATCCGCCACATTCTGCGCCACCGTGGTCAGACCCCGCCAGAATTCGCCCACAAAATCAGCCTGGAAGCGCACCAAAAAGCCGCCGCCTACACCATCGCCAAAACCAAGCTGGGCCTGATCTTGATGTTTATCAACGCCTGCGTGCTGCTGGGCTTCACCATCTTTGGCGGCTTGCAATGGCTCTCTGTCACCATGCTGGGCTGGTTCGGCCCCGGCTATTTATATCAAATCGGCCTGGTGTTTGGCTTTTCCTTTTTGACTGCGCTGATCGATTTGCCGGGCGATTATTACAACCAATTCGTGCTGGAAGAGAAATTCGGCTTCAATAAAATGGGGCTGGGTTTGTGGCTGCGCGATTTGTTCGCGCATACCGCTTTGGGCGTGGCGCTCGGCTTGCCGCTGCTGTGGGCGATTCTGTATTTGATGGCGCAAGCCGGCAGCTTATGGTGGTTGTACGCCTGGCTGGTGTTTACCGGCTTCATGCTGTTTATGCAAATCATCTTCCCCACCTTCATCGCGCCGCTGTTTAACAAATTCACCCCGCTGGAAGAGGGCGAATTGCGCCAGAGCATTGAGGGCTTGATGCAGCGCACAGGCTTTACCGCCAACGGCTTGTTTGTGGTCGATGGCAGCAAACGCAGCGCACACAGCAACGCCTATTTCGCAGGGCTGGGCGCCAAGAAACGGGTGGTGTTTTATGACACCCTGATCGCCCAGTTGAGCCAGGCGGAAATCATCGCCGTGCTGGCGCATGAGCTGGGGCATTTCAAATTGCGCCACGTCTTAAAACTGTTGGCCATGACCTCCTTGTCCAGTCTGGCGTTTTTCTTTGTGCTGGGCTGGCTCAAAGATCAAGTCTGGTTTTATCAGGGCCTGGGCGTGCAAGCGCTGCCGGTGGCGCATGTGAATGACGCCATGGCGCTGCTCCTGTTCATGCTGGTGCTGCCGGTGTTTACCTTCGCCCTGCAGCCGCTGCTTTCGCGCTCCTCGCGCAAACACGAATATGAGGCCGACGCCTTTGCCGCCCAACATGCGAGCGCTGATGACTTAATCTCATCCCTGGTCAAGATGTACGAAGAAAACGCCGCCACCTTGACCCCGGACCCCATCCATTCGATGTTTTACGACTCCCACCCGCCAGCCGCGTTGCGCATTGCGCATTTGCGCGCGCAGGCATGAACAAAGGAAAAATATGAGTACGACCCAAACACTGGCGGCGCAGCGCTGCCAACACCAGGAACAGGCTTTGGCTGAGGCAGAGATGCCGGCATTGCTGGCCGCCACGCCCGGCTGGCAAGTGGAAGGCGGCAAGCTGTGTAAAACCTTCGCCTTTGAAAACTATTACCAAACCCTGGCGTTTGTGAATGCAATCGCCTGGGTGATTCATGCCGACGACCATCACCCCGAGCTGGTGGTGACGTATAACCGTTGCGTGGTGCGCTTTGACACCCATTCCGTGAATGGCGGCAAAGGCGGTTTGTCGATCAATGATTTCATCTGCGCCGCCAAGCTGGAGCTGATCGCAGCACAGGGAAGCGCGCATGCGGGCTGACAAGCCGGGCAAGGCCGGCGCGCCGCTGCTGGGCGCGCAAATCATCGCCGCGCATGGCCGCCATTATCTGGCGCAAAGCGCAGACGGACAGCGCTGGCAAGTGGTGACGCGCGGTAAGAAAACCAATGTCGCCGTGGGCGATATGGTGCAAATGCTGCCCAGCTCGAAAGATCAGGCGGTGATTGAGCAGATTGATGAGCGGCGCACCCTGCTGTACCGCTCCGATCAGTACAAATCCAAGCTGCTGGCGGCGAATCTGGATCAGATTTTCATCGTCACCGCGACTGAACCGGGTTTTTCCGATGATCTGGTGTCGCGCGCACTGGTGGCGGCGGAAAGCGCCGGGCTGGAAGTGGTGTTGATCCTGAACAAAACCGATTTGAGCGAAAATCTGGCGCGCGCGCGCGAACGGATCGGGCGTTACGCCGCGCTCGGTTATCCGGTGCTGGAAGTGTCGGCCAGACAGGACGCGCCGCAGGTGCGCGCGCAATTGCTTGCGCTGATGCAGGGCAAGACGGCGATTTTGATCGGCCAGTCCGGCATGGGCAAATCCACCCTCATCAATTTACTCGTACCGGACGCCGACATCGCCACCCGGGAAATTTCCGCCGCACTCGATTCAGGCCGCCACACCACCACCTTTTGCCGCATGTACAGCCTGGAGCAGACCCGCATCATTGATTCACCCGGGTTTCAAGAATTCGGTCTGTATCATTTGAGCGAGGGCATGCTGGAACGCGCCTTCCGTGAATTCGCGCCGCATCTGGGCGCCTGCCGTTTTTATAATTGCCATCATCGCGCTGAACCCGGTTGCGCCATTCTGCACGCGCTGGAACAGGGCCAGATTGCGCCGGAACGGCATGCGCTGTATTTGCAATTGCTGCATGAATCGAGTCAAGTTGTTTACTGAGCAGCTTTGCCGCACATGAGTGTTTCCTTTTGGAAATTTTCACTGTTGCCGAAAGCGTTTTTTCCTGTAATCATGGAGTACCTGTCCGCAAATCTGTGCGGACCCCGGAGGAGCGGCGCGGCATGAGCATGTTTGTGCATGACAGTGAGTTGGCGGAACTGGAAATGCCGCAGGCGTCGGCAGACTTGCATGCGCAAATCCGCTTGGCCTGGGGCTTGCGCCAGCGCGACACGCGGCGCGCCTGGGCCTTGGCGACGCAACTCCTGGCGCAATTGCGGCCTCAACAATCAGCCCAGCAAGCCCGCCTTTTATTGGTGCAGGGCGAAGCCAAATGGCTGTTCGCCGAACTCGACGCCGCGCGTGATTTCGCGCGCCAAGCCTTACAGATTTTCTCCGACATACAAGACGGCAGCGGCGTGTGCGACTGCCATTGGCTGCTGGCGGCGGTTTTGCTCGACCAGGGCCGGCATGCGCAAGGCATCCACAATCTGGAACAAGGCGCGAGTGCCGCGCAGCAGGGCGGCGATAGCGCGCGCGCCGCTATTTGCATGGCCGCTCAGGCGCGCTGGGCCATGCTGGCCGACAGTCTGCAAGCGCAGGCGCGCTTTGATGTGCAGCTCGACTTTGCCCGCGCCGAACAGGATCAGGGTTTAGCCGCCTGGATCGAAGATTACCGCGCCTTGCGCGCCTCGCGCCAAAACGATTTTGGCCGCGCCGCCTTGCATTTCATTCAATCGCATCAGGCCGCTCTGGCCACCGGGCAATTGCGCGCCGCCATCATCGCCGCCACCAATCTGGCGGAAGATTTGAACCGCCTGGGCGACCACCAATCGGCCTTGGAGCAAATGCAAAGAGCCTTGGAGCTGGCGCGCCCGACCGGCTGGCCGCGCAGCGTCGGGGCCTGCCTGTTGCACACAGCGGAAACCATGCGCCGGCTGCAGCGCTTAGATGCGGCGCAGGAATTATTGGACGAAGCGCGCCCGCTCATGCAAGCGTTGGCGCAGGCGCGCAGTTACGCCCATGCGCTGCAATATCAAGGCGATCTGGCCTTGGATATGGGCGACCATGCGCGCGCGCTGGACTCTTTCCGCCAATTAGAGCAGCGCGCGATTGCGCTGCAACAGCGTGATTTCAAATGCATCGCCCTGCGCGGCCAGGCGCAAGCGCTGGCCGGCATGCAACAGCGTCCTGAAGCCGCCAGCGTGGCCATGCTGGCGCTGCAGGAAATGCGCCAAACCGACGATCTGTTCGGCCAGATTGCCGGCTTGCAAGTGCTGGCGCAAATTCATGCGCGCGGCGACCTGCCACTGCCGCCAGATATAACGCAAGATCCGCGCGCGCTTGATGAAGTTGCGCGCGAAGCTTCGTTGCCGCTGTATTTTCTGAAATCCGCTTTGCGCCTGGGGCGCAGCATTCCCGGCTACACCCTGCCGCTGTCGCTGCTGGACCAGCTGGCGCAGGAATACGCGCGCTGCGGCCAGTTTGAAGCCGCCTACCAGGTCAGCCAGGAAGCCAACGCCACGCGCGAGCGGGCCTTTTACGACCAGGCGCAAAATCGCGCGATTGCGCTGCAAATCAGCCACCGCACCGAGCGCGCCCTGGCCGAAGGCGAACACCACCGGCAACTCGCGCAAGCCGAAGCCCGGCGCGCCTCGCTCTTGCAGCAAACCAGCGCCACCCTCGAACATTTAAGCGCCATCGGCCAGGAGATCACCGGCCACCTGGATGCGCAAGCCGTGTATGAAGTGTTGTACCGCCATGTGCAAGACATGCTCGACACCAATTCCTTTGCGATTTATCGCTTTGAAGCCGAAAGCGGCTTGCTGCTGCGCAGTTTTGGCATAGAGCAGGGGGAGGTTCTGCCGTTCGGCAGCATCCCGCTTGATGATCAGTATGCGAATTGCGCCCTGTGCGCACGCGAGCGTTGCGAAGTGCTGGCCGACGACCCCGACCCGGCCAGCCATTTGCATGGCTCGCTGGTCAGCCGCAGCGCCCTGTTTGTGCCGCTGCTGGTCAGCGAGGAATTGCTGGGCGTGATCACCGTGCAATCTGTGCGCCGGCATGCGTATGGCGAAAGAGAGCGCCTGATTTTCCGCAGCCTGTGCGCGTATGGCGCGATTGCCTTGGACAATGCGCAAACCTATTTGCGCTTGCTGGAAGCGCAAAGCCAATTGGTGGCGCAGGAAAAAATGGCCGCACTGGGCAGCCTGGTGGCCGGCGTGGCGCATGAATTGAATACGCCAATCGGCAACAGCTTGACGATCGCCTCCACCCTGGATGATAAAAGCGCGGAATTCGCGCGCAAAGTAGAAGCCAACAGCCTGCGCCGCTCAGAATTGAACGCTTTTGTCGATGACGCGCGCGACGCCAGCGCCATGATGGTGCGGGTCTTGAGCAGTGCGGCAGAACTCTTGCACAGCTTTAAACAGGTGGCGATGGATCGCACCAGCGCGCAAAAGCGCAGCTTTGATCTGTTGCAGACCAGCCAGGAAATTGTCGCCACCATGATGAATCAGATCCGCCGCGCCGGGCATCAAATCATGATCAAAATCCCGCCCGGCATCCGCATGCACAGCTATCCCGGTCCGTATGGCCAGGTGATTACGAATTTCATCAACAACGCCTTGCTGCACGGTTTTGACGGAGTGGAACAGGGACAGATGGAATTGAGTGCGGAAATGCAGGGCGAGGACATGGTGCGGATCTGCTTTTCGGATAATGGGCGCGGCATCAGCGAACTCCATCTGAAGCGCATTTTCGAGCCATTTTTCACCACCAAACTGGGGCAGGGCGGCAGCGGGCTGGGTTTGAGCATCAGTTATAATATTGTAACTTCGATACTGCATGGACAAGTCAGCGCAATCAGTTCACCTGATGCCGGGGCCTGCTTTGTTTTACTCTTGCCATGTGAGGCGCCTGATGCGCCAGAATGAATACAGGGCCGATCCCGGGAAAGGAAGACAGGCATAGCATGGAGATGTTCGCCACCAATGAGGAGCTGGAGCGGCTGGAGCAATTGCACTCCGCCGCCAGCGGGCCGGCGCGGCTGGCGGTTGTATTGTCGCTGGCCTGGTATTTATGCCAGCGCGATAGCGCGCGCGTGCCGCCCTTGCTGGAGGAAGCGCAAACCCTGCTGTACGGCGGCGGCCATCCTGTGCAATGCGAACAGGCCGCCAACCGCATCGATGTGGTGCGCGCGCATCTGGCTTTATTGGCAGGCCGCTTGCAGGAAGCGCATGATCTGGCGCAACGCAGCATGCAAGAAGCGCAGCAGTTGGCGTGTTGGCGCAATCAATGCGACGCCGGCTGGATTCTGGCGCAAGCCTTGGCTGATTTCGGCGATTTGACGGGCAACCATGCGCTGCTGCAGCAAATACAGCAACTTGCCGCGCAACATGACGATATGGTGCGCGCGGATTTTTTTGAAATCGAATCCGCCAACTGGTTTTTGATGCGCGATCTGGACGCCGCGCAAGCGCGCTGGGGCCACCGCTGGCACGAAGAAATGGCCCCGCCGCCGCCCGGCGTGGCGATGTCGGCGCACACCTTCGTCGCGCTGCAGCACTTCCGCCGGGGAAATTTTGGCGCCTCCGTGAAAGCCTTTGTGCACGCCTATGACGCCGGGCTGTCCGTAGGCATTTTGCGCCGCGCGATTTTATGCGCCAGCAATATCGGCTACGCCTTTGCGCGCTTAAATGACCACCAGAGCGCACTCGAATGGAAACAACGCGCGCTGGATCTGGCGCGTCAGACCCACTGGCCGGGCAGTATCGGCGCCTGCCTGGTGCAGACCTCGGAAACCCTGCGCCAGATGGGACAGCTGGACGCCGCGCGGCAAATGATGAGCGAGGCGCTGCAAATCATGGCGGCGTATCAACAATCGCGCAATTACGCGATTGCGCTCGGCGCCTCGGGCGACTTATCGCTGGAAGAAAAAAATTATCAGCAAGCGCTCGACACCTTCACCCTGCTGGAACGGCGCGCTGAAGAATTAGGCCACCAGGACTTTCACATGGACGCCTTGCGCGGCCAGGCGCATGCGCTCTCATGGCTGGGACAGGGCGAACAAGCGCGCGCGCGCGCCAGCGCAGCGCAGCGGCTGGCGGCCCGCCATAATGACGCCTACCACCAGATCGAAGCCTTGAAAGTGCTGGCAGATGTGTACAGCCGGCATGCCTTGGCGTCGCCGGAAGAGACCGGCGGCGTCAGCGCCGCCATGTATTATCTGCAGCAAGCCTTGGCGGTAGCCGCCACCATTGACGGTTACGCCATGCCGCCCGAAGTGCTGGACGCGCTGGCGCGCGAATATGCGCGCGCCAAACAGCATGGGCAAGCCTACGCCACCTCGCTGCAAGCGATTGCCGCGCGCGAAAAACGGCACAGCCAGCAAGCCACCAATCGCGCGATTGCGATGCAAGTGCGCTATCAAACCGAACGCGCGCGCGCCGAGGGCGAATACCATCGCAAACTGGCGGCCGCTGAAGCACGCCGCGCCGCCACCTTGCAAGACACCGGCAAAACGCTCGAACGCTTATCCGCCATCGGCCAGGAAGTCACCGCCCAGCTGGATGTGCAACTGGTGTTCCAAACCCTGTATCGCCATGTGCAAGGCTTGCTGGATGTAAACGGCTTTGCGGTGTATCTGAGCGAAGCGGATGGCCAATCGCTGGCGCGCAGCTTCGGCATGGAAGGCGGCGTGCCGCTGCCCGGCGGGCGCGTATTGCTCGCCAATCCGAATGCCGCCTCAGCCCGCTGCGCGCGTGAAAAAACCGATCTGGTGTTGGCCATCAATGGCAGCCACCCGGCGCACCTGCCCGGCACCATGTGCAACCGCAGCGCCCTGTTTGCGCCGCTGATGATAGGCGAGCGCGTATTGGGCGTGATGTCGGTGCAAAGCCTGCGCGAAAACGCGTTTGGCGAACGCGAGCGCAATCTGTTCCGCAGCCTGTGCGCATATGCCGCAATCGCGATCGACAACGCGCATGCATATGCGCAATTGCAGGAAACCCAGAACCAGCTGGTGGAACAGGAAAAACTGGTGGCTTTAGGCAGCCTGGTGGCCGGCGTCGCGCATGAATTGAACACCCCCTTGGGCAACAGCCTGATCATTGCCTCCGCCTTGCAAATGAAAACCCTGCAGATTGAAGAACGGATGCAGGGACAGGCTATGCGCGCTGCTGAATTGCAACATTACCTGTCAGAAGCGGAAGAAGCGGCCATGCTGATTGTGCGCGGCTTGCGCAATGCCGCCGACCTGGTCAACAGCTTCAAACAGGTGGCGGTGGATCGCACCGCAGCGCGGCGCCGGGTCTTCGATTTGCAGCAAACCTGTAATGAATTGCTGGCCACCCTGAATAATCAAATCCGCCCGAGCGGCCATGAATTGCTGCTGGATGCGCCGCCGTCCTTGAGCATGGACAGCTACCCCGGCCCGCTGGGACAGGTTTTATCCAATCTGATCGCCAACTCGCTGATGCACGCATTTGCTGATGGTGAACGCGGCGTGATGCGGCTCACCGCGCATCAGGAAATTCCGGGCGAAGTGGTGATTGAGTTTTCTGACAATGGTTGCGGCATCCCGGCGCAAAATCTGGGACGGATTTTTGACCCATTCTTCACCACCAGAATGGGGCAGGGCGGCAATGGCCTGGGTTTATTCATCTGCTACAACATCGTCACTTCTCTGTTGCAAGGCAGTATCAGCGTGCGCAGCGCACCGGGACAGGGCACCCGCTTTGTCCTGATTTTGCCGCAAATCGCCCAGGCCCTGACCGACAGCGATGTCGAAGCCCTGCCACCCGGGAGCGCATGATGCAGATCTTCATTCATAACGATGCCTTGCAAGCGTTGCTGGATGATTTGCAAGCGCGCGCGATTTTGCAACAACTGCAAGGCGCCCAAGGTTCGCTCGAATTAAATGAAGAGCAAATCGCCAACGCCTTGCCGGAATTGGTCGAATTGGCCTGGCATTTGCGGCAGCGCAACACCAGCAGCGCATGGGCCTTGGCGCAGCAAGTCAAAGACTGGCTGCCGGCCCTGCCGCATCCGCAGCAAGACAGCCTGCATGCGCGCCTGTTGCTGGTGCGCGGCGAGGCCAAATGGCTGCTGGCCGAATTGGAGCTGGCGCAGCAATTGGCGCAGCGCGCCTTGCTGGAATTCACCCGCTTGCAAGACCATGAAGGCTGCGCCGATGCGCATTGGCTGCTGGCCTGGATCGCCAATGACCGTGGCGATTATTTACAGCACGATGAGGAAATGGTCAAAGTGCAAGCCGCCGCGCAACTGGCGCAAGATCCCTTGCGCGCCAGCCTGGCGCAAGCGGGGCAGGCGATTTCCGAAGCTTTTCGCGATCCGCAGACCGCGATGCGGCGCTGGCAAGCCCATCTGCCGCCGGACGAAGCCAGCGTGGCCCCGGCCTTGATGGCCTGCTGGAATGATTTTCAGGGACGGGTGGCGAGCCAAACCAGTGATTTCGCGCAAGCCATCGCCTGCCGGCTGCGCACGCGCGAGGCGGCCTTGCAAACCGGCCAGATTGGCCGCGCCATCTATGCCATGGTGAATGTGGGCAGCGATTTTTCCTGTCTGAATGAACACACCACCGCGCTGGAGTGGGCGCAAAAAGGCTTGGATCTGGCGCGCGCCACCGGCTGGCCCAGCCGGATTGGCGGCTGCTTGATTCAAAGCGCGGAAACCTTGCGCCTGTTGGGCCGCTTGGATGCGGCGCAGGAATTATTGGATGAGGCGCTCACCACCATGGCCCCGCTGCGCGGCTCGCGCACCTGGGCGCAAGCCCTGCGCAGCCAGGGCGAGCTGGCGCTCGACAAGGGCGATTATGAAGCCGCGCTGGACTGGTTCGGCCAATTGCAGGAGCGCGCCCAGGCGCTGGCGCAAAACGAATTTGAAATCATCGCCTTGCGCGGCCAGGCCAATGCCTGGCTGCGCTTGAATAAAGCGCAACCGGCGATTTCCGCCGCCTTGCTCTCGCTGGCCCAGGCGCGCCAGCATGGCGACGCCTTAAAGCAAATCGAAGCCTTGCAAGTGCTGGCGGAAATTCATGCGCGCCAGCCCGGTTTGCCGAATGAGGCGATCAGCGCCGGCAGCGCCAGCCTGCATTATTTGCGTCAGGCCCTGGAGATCGCCGGCCAGATTGAAGGCTATACCGTGCCTGGCCCCTTGCTGGATGCGGTGGCGCAGGCGCACGCCGCCGCCGGCGATTTTGAAAGCGCCTTTGCAGTGGTGCGTCAAGCCAATGCCGCGCGCGAAAAAATCAACAGCCAGCAAGCCACCAACCGCGCGATTGCGATGCAGGTGCGGTATGAAACCGAACGCGCCCAGGCCGAAGGCGATTATCACCGCCAATTGGCGCAAAGCGAGGCGCGCCGGGCCCAGGTTTTGCAGCAAACCTCAACCACGCTGGCGCATTTATCGGCCATCGGTCAGGAAATCACCGCCCACCTCGACACCGATGCGGTGTACGGCGCCTTGAACCGGCATTTGCACGGTTTGCTGGATGTGAATTATTTCGCCGTGTATCTGGCTGACCCGGATGGACTGGGGCTGACTTCACACGTCAGAATTCAGGATGGACAGACCTTGGGTTCACACCATGTGCTGGCCTCGCATCCGCATTCTTACAGCTTGCGCGCCTTGCGTGAGCAATGTGAATTTGTGGTGAATGTCGCGCCGGAGGATGAGCAAAAGAGTTTGACGCCGGATGCGATTCCCACCCTGTCGATGCTGTTTGGCCCCTTGATCGTGGATGGCCGCGTGCTGGGTGCGATGACGGTGCAATCACGCGCGCGCCATGCGTATGGCGAGCGCGAACAATTGATTTTCCGCACCTTGTGCGCGTATGGCGCGATTGCGCTCGACAATGCGCGCACCTATCAGCAGCTGCAACAGGCGCAACAGCAATTGGTGGCGCAGGAAAAACTGGCTGAATTGGGCGCGCTGGTGGCGGGCGTGGCGCATGAACTCAACAGTCCGATTGGCAACAGTCTGATGATCGCCAGTTCTTTACAAGAACAGACCGGAGAAATGCGCCAGGCGATGCAAAATCAGGCGCTGCATTTCAATCATTTGCAGCAATTTTTACAAGATACGCGCGAAGCTTCACGCCTGATATTGCGCGGACTGGAAAACGCCGCCGATCTGGTCAACAGCTTTAAACAGGTCGCGGTGGACCGCACCAGCGCGCAGCGCCGGGTGTTTGATCTGCAGCAGACCTGTCACGAAATTGTGGCCACGATGATGAGCCAGATCCGTCCCAGCGGCCACAGCATCACGCTGGACATTCCGGAAAAAATCCGCATGCACAGCTACCCCGGCCCGCTCGGCCAGGTCTTGACCAATCTGATCAATAATGCGCTGACGCACGGCTTTGAAAACGGCATGCCGGGACAGATGCGCTTATGCGCCAGCCTGCCCGCCAGCGGACGCGTGCTGCTGCAATTTTCGGATAATGGCAAAGGCATCCCGCAGGAAAATCTGAACCGGATTTTTGATCCGTTTTTCACCACCCGGCTGGGCGCCGGCGGTTCCGGCCTGGGTTTGAATATTTGCGCGAATATCGTCACATCGCTGTTAAAAGGTTCGCTCAAAGTGCGCAGCACCCCCGGCGCCGGCGCCACCTTCACACTCGATTTGCCGCTGGTGGTGGAAGATGAGTTATTGCAAAGCCTGGCGCAAGAGCATGGCTTTTGAGGGCGGCGAAAATTTCGTGATTATTCAGCCGAATTCAGGCAAAAAAGTGCAGGCAGGGTTGCGCCCAGCGATAAGCCTGCGTCTGATAGCAGTGGATCAAAAAAGGTGCTGCAGCGAGTCTGCGCCATAGCGACGCCACTCACCTGATTGAAGCGGGTGTCAGCGTCCTTGACGTGCAAAAATCCCCGGACAGTTTTTTAGCTTGGACTTAAGACAGCAGCGCCCACACCCGAAGGCATGAGCGCGCTTTGTTTTAAAGCCGGTTGCTGCGGATCAGGCGGATATTGGTGGCGTGGTATTTGCCTTCGCCGCTGCTTTCCACCCGGAATTCAAAGATCGAGCCGCGATTGAAATGGGTTTGCGCATCGCAGTTCAGCGGCAAGTCCTTTTCATTGAAATACGCGGTCAGATAAGCCGAATCCGGATCGCGCGAATCGGTCAGCCACAGCTTGCCATTGATATTGTTGATGAAGCGGAAGAAGCCGTAATGCTTGTTCGGGTCGAAAGAAATCATCACCCCGCGCACCCAGCTGCCAACTTCCCAGCGCATTTTCTGCTCATCAATAATGATCGGCAGCAAGCCCGGAATCAGATAGCCGGGGGTGAATAAATCCACTTCTTTGCGCAAATCGTGGGATACGTTATCAAACGCAATGCACTCCACGCGGCAACCCTTGTTTTGCAGGGCGCGCACAACTTGCACAAAATCGCCGTCGCCGGTCACCAGCAAGACGCGGTCGAGGGCGCAGGATTGCAGCAGCACATCCACCGCCAGATCCAGATCCACATTCGATTTGCCGATGCGTGCGCCGGTGTCATCGGTATACCACTTGGTTTCTTTGATGATCACTTTATAGCCGAGGTCACGCAGCACAGCGTGAAAGCGCGCCTGTTTTTCACCATACAAGGGGTCGCTGTTGGCGCGTTCCTGATCAAAGCTGACATAGGTGTTCAGCCGCATCGCGTCTGAACCGTCACGACAGGCGAAAGCTTGCAGAATATCGTAACGCATGCCAAAGCCGCCATTCATCACAATATTTGAGACATCCACATAAATTCCGACTTTCATTGTTTAACTCCGGTGATTTTTCATCAATATAAAAAAGCTTTGCGGCGCTGATTAAATTTCCCGCAAAGTACTTAAAGGCGGACGCTGCAAAATGCCGCGCAAGCCCAAAACCCCGCCGGCAATCGCGCAGATGGCGCCAAGCAGGCTGCCCACCAGCAAAGATTGCGGCCCCCATTCCCAGGGGAATTCAAAAATCAGCAGCGCCAGCACGCCGGCCAGTACGCCAGCGGCGGCGGCCGCCAGCACGCCGGCCACGCTGCCGATCAATAAAAATTCGACTAATTGCGCGCGCCACAACTGACGCGCCGAGGCGCCCAGCGCGCGCAGCAAGGCCGCCTCGCGCATGCGCTCTTCTTGCGAGCCGAGCAGCGCGGCGTACAGCACCAGCACCCCGGCGGCCAGGGTGAACAGGAACAGGAATTCAACCGCGTTGGCGACTTGCTGCAAGATGTCGCGCGCCTGCTTTTGGATCAGGCTGACATCAATCAGGGTCAGATTCGGAAAATCGCGCGTGAGCGCATTTGCTTGCGTGCTCTGATTGGCGCGCAAATGAAAGGCAGTCGCGTAGCTGGGGGTGATCTGTCCCAACATATCGGGCGACATGATGACAAAGAAATTGATGCGCATCGCATTCCAGTCCAATTTGCGCAGGCTGGTGATTTTGACCGGCACGCGCAAGCCGCCGACATCAAATTCCATGGTGTCCCCCAATTTAAGGGTGAGGGTTTTCGCCAAGCCGCTTTCAACCGAGGCTTCGGCTTTCGCTTGCGGGCCAAACCAGGCGCCTGCGCTGATCTGATTGTCCGGCGGCAGCGCGGCAAAAGCGGACAGATTGAATTCGCGCTCCACCAGATTGCGCGCGCGCTCGTTTTCATAATCCTTGCCATTCACGGCTTTGCCATTGAGCGCGGTCAGGCGTCCACGATACATGGGATACAGGGCGGAGCGCTGCGGCGGGGCCAGGGCATCGATGCGGGCATCGACTTCTTTGACTTGATCCGGCTGCACATTAATCAGGAAGCGGTTGGGCGCATCCGCCGGCATGTTTTTGCTCCAGGCTTGCAGCAAATCATTCCGCTCTGTGGTCAAGAGCAAAATCGCAAACAAGCCGAGCGCCAGCGAGGTGACTTGCAAGACGGTGGCGCCGGGGCGGCGCTGCAGAGATGTCAGGGCATAGCGCCAGGATGGCCAGGGCAGGCGGTGACGCAGGCTGCGCAAAACGCGCAACATCAGCCAGGCCACGCCGGCGAAGATGGCGCAGGCGGCGGCGAAACCGCCGGACACCAGCAGCCCTAAGAGCAGATCGCCGGCTTGCCATAACATCAGGCCGAGGAAGGCGGCCACCCCCATGCCATATACCGCCAGCGCGCCGGCTTTGGGGGCGCCGGTATCGCGCCGCAGCACACGGTTATGCGGCACGTCGGCCAATTGCAGCAGCGGCGGCAAGGCAAAGCCGGCGACAAACACCAAGCCCAGCAATAAGGCTTGCGCTGCCGGCAGCAGCGAGAGCGGCGGCAATTCGCTGGTGATCAAACCGGCCAGCCAATGGGTGAGCGCGAAGTGGGCCAGAAAGCCGATCAGCGCGCCCAGCAGGCTGGCGGCCAAGCCCAGCAGCAAGAATTCAATCACATAGATTTGCAAAACCTGGCGCTGCGCCAGGCCGAAAAAGCGCAACATCGCCACGCTGTCGATCTGGCGCAGTGCGAAGCGGCGCGCCGCCAGCGCAATCGCCAGCGCCGCCAGCATTCCGGCCAGCATCCCGACCAGGGACAGGAAGGCGCGTGCGCGGTCGAGCGTGTTGCGGGTTTCGCGCTGGCCGCCGTTCAGGCTTTCAATCCGCACGCCCTTGATTTTTTGCTGCTCGATGCGGGTTTCGATTTGTTTGGCAAAGGCCAGGGCTTGACCTTCCGCGCCGGCTAACAGCATGCGGTAGCCGATGCGCGCGCCGGGTTGCTCCAGGCCGGTGGCGGCCAGGTCGGCCAGATTGATCATGACGCGCGGCGCGAAATTCATAAAGCTGGCGCCGCGATCCGGTTCGGCGCGGATGATGCGGCTGATGGTGAATTCGCTGTCGCCCAGGCGCAGGCGTGCGCCCACTTTGAGTTGCAAGCGCTCCAGCACATCCTGGTCCAGCCAGATTTCACCGCGCCCCGGAATCCCTTGCGCCGGCGCGCCTTCCATGTCTTGCGTTTTTTCAGTCAGCTTCAAGCGGCCCCGCAAGGGGTAACCCTGATCCACTGCTTTGACTGAGGCCAGAATGCTTTGCTCGCCATCCAGGCTTTGCGCCATGCTGGGAAAGATCACGGTGGCGCTGACTTGCAAGCCGGCCTCGCGCGCTTGATTGCGCCATTCCGGCGGCAGCGGGCGCGGCGCGCTGAGCAAGACATCCGCCGCCAGGGTTTGCGCGCCATCGCGCAGCAGGGCGCGTTCAATCCGGTTGGTGAAAAAGCCGACGGCGGACAAGGCCGCCACCGCCAGCGTCAGCGCCGCCAGTAAGAAGCGCAATTGTCCGGCGCGCCAATCGCGCATTGTCATTCGCCAAGCTTGTCGCCACATGCTGTACTCCCTGTCTTCATTGTCTCTTGGCGGGGGATTTTAGGGCAGTTCCGCATCCTCTGCCGGACTGCGTAACAACAGCACATGCACGCGCTGCGGCCCATGTGCGCCCAGCACGATGGTTTGTTCAATATCGCCAGTGCGCGAGGGGCCGGAAATAAACATCGCGCTGCGCGGCAGGCTGCGGCCTTCCGCGCGCAGCAGGGCAAATGCGGCTTCCATATCAGGCACGATGCGGCTTTGCTGCAGCACCGCGATATGGTTTGGCGGCAGAATCGCGTTTTTCAAGGCCTGCTCAGCGCTGCTTAATAAGAGCAGGCTGCCGCATTCAGCCACCGCGCAATAGCTGCCGGTCAAGGCGCAGGCGTCATCCGCCTGCGCGGCGCGCACTTGCGCCTGCACCCCGGCTGCGGCCCAGTCGAGCGCGGCGAATTGCGGCCAGAGCGGCAATGCAGGCGGCAAGCTGTGCCGGCGCAGAAAATCCGCCACGGCGGCAGGGATTTGCTCCGGCGCATCCAGTAAAACCAGGCTGTCTGACATTTTTTGCGCCTGCTGGCAAAAGCGCGGCAGTAAATCATGCGCGGCGATATGCGGCCTGGGGCCGGGCGCAGGCTGCCCGATCCAGGCCTGCGCCGCCGCCCGTTCTTGCGCATGCAGGCTATCGCGCGCCTGGCGCGCGGCGCGGATGCGGGCGAAGATGGCGGCGCGGCTGGCGTCGGAGGCGGGACTGCTGCTCATGGTCATCTGCAGAAATTGGAGGGAAAGCGTTACCTTAACCCAAAGCAGGAAGCACTAGCCAGCATTCTGTGTGCGTCACTGTCCGGCGGTATGTCGTCTTGGCGCATGCGGCGGCTGTATTTGCATATAGGGATTTGATCTAAGGGAAAATTGTGGGGAGCGCGGTTTTGCCTTAAAATGCAGCATTCACAGAGTAGTTGAGCATGCCGCTCAGGAATTTTCCGGCAGATTGCGCATCGCGCGCCTGCCCTGCTCGCCATTTTTTTCGATAGGAAAATCATGACTCATGTAGTGACCGAATCCTGCATCCGCTGCCGTTATACCGATTGCGTGGACGTCTGCCCGGTTGACTGCTTCCGTGTTGGCCCGAACTTTCTGGCAATTGACCCGGACGAATGCATTGACTGCGCAGTGTGCGTGGCGGAATGTCCGGTGGACGCAATTTATGCGGAAGAGGATGTGCCGGGCGCACAAGTCCAATTCATTAAACTCAATGCAGAACTGTCGCGCAAGTGGCCTTCCATTACCAAAACGCAAACTCCGCTGGCTGACGCTGAGGAATGGAAAGACGTGCAGGACAAGCTGCAATATCTCGAACGCTGATTCTCCTTATATAACCCGCATGATGCGGGTTTGTGCAGCATTTTTGTGAATTGATTATCAAGGAACGATATGAATACCAGGTCTGAAGGCACTCAAAACGGCGTGATCGACGCCGATGCCGTGATCGTCGGCGCCGGCCCGGTCGGTTTGTTTCAAGTGTTTGAACTTGGATTGCTGGAAATCAAAGCGCACGTCATCGACTCTTTGCAGCACGTTGGCGGCCAGTGTGTGGAACTGTATCCCGACAAACCGATTTACGATATCCCGGCAGTGCCGGTGTGCACCGGTCAGGAACTGACCGACAATCTGATGAAGCAGATCGAGCCGTTTGGCCCGACTTTCCATCTGGGGCAGGAAGTCACCCTGGTGGAAAAACGTGAAGATGGGCGTTTCAATCTGGAAACCTCGACCGGCACGAAATTCATCACCAAAACCATTTTCATCGCCGCCGGCGTCGGCTCCTTCCAGCCGCGCACCCTGAAAGTGGATGGCATCGAAGCGTTTGAAGAAAAACAGGTGTTTTACCGTGTGCGCAAACCGGAACTGTTCCATGGCAAGAATCTGGTGATTTGCGGCGGCGGCGATTCCGCGCTGGACTGGACGCTGGATCTGGTGGGCAAGGCGGAATCGGTGGTGCTGGTGCACCGGCGCGATGATTTCCGCGCCGCGCCGGCTTCCGTGGCCAAGATGAAAGAGTTGTGCGACAACTATGAAATGCAGCTGATCACCGGTCAAGTCACGGGGCTGGAAGAGCGCGATGGCGTCATGACGGAAGTCAAAGTCACCGGCGCCGATGGCGTGACGCGCCGCGTGCCGATGGATATGCTGCTGGTGTTTTTCGGTCTCTCGCCGAAACTCGGCCCGATCGCCGAATGGGGCCTGGACATTGAGCGCAAGCAGCTCAAAGTGATGAACACCGAAAAATTTGAAACCAATGTGCCGGGCATTTTCGCGGTGGGTGACATCAACACCTATCCGGGCAAGAAGAAATTGATTTTGTCCGGCTTCCACGAAGCGGCATTGGCGGCTTTCGGCGCCGCCCCGTACATCTTCCCGGAAAAGAAGATCCACATGCAGTACACCACCACCTCGCCCAAGTTGCACAAGATTCTGGGCGTCGAAACCCCGGTGTTCGATTGAGTCCCTGCCCCTTGCGGGCAGCTTTTAAAAACGCGGCAGACCCTGCCGCGTTTTTGTCGTTTCAAGGCTGAGAATATGAGCAAGCAAATTACATGTGAAATTGCATTTGATGAAGTCATGCAAGTCGGCGAATCGCCCTTATGGAGCGCGCGTGAACAATCTTTGTACTGGGTGGATATCCCCGCCGCCACGGTGCACCGTCTGCGCTGGCCTTCGCGCCGTCATAGCAGCTGGAAAATGCCGTCGGACGCCGCCAGCATCGCCCTGGCCGCACGCGGCGGTTTGATCGTCGCCACCCGCAACGCCTTCATTCATTTGAATACGGAAAACGGCGAGCAGACGGCAATCTGCGATACGCCATACGACACTGCCACCATGCGCGTGAATGACGGCAAAGTCGATGCGCGTGGCCGCTTCTGGGTCGGCACTATGTATGAGCCGCGCGATAAGCAGGACGCCATGATGCTGTGCCTGGAGCGCGGCCAGTTGCGCACGGTGTGGCAGGGCGGCGCCACGGTCAGCAATGGCTTAGCGTTTGGCCCGGTGGCGATGTATCAGGCCGACACCACCTCACATCAGATCCGCCGCTTTGGTTTTAATGTTGATGCCGGCCAGGTCGGCCCGGGCGAAGTCTGGTTGCAATTCCCACAGGACAAAACGCAAAACTACGGTGGCCGCCCGGATGGCGCGGCGATTGACGCGAACGGCAATTACTGGTGCGCCATGTTTGAAGGCGGGCGCTTGCTGTGCATCGGCGGGAATGCGCAAATTCTGCATGAAATCCAACTGCCAGTGCGCTGCCCGACCATGCTGGCGTTCGGCGGGCCGGATCTGCGCACCCTGTTTGTGACCAGCGCCAGCCGTGGCCGCAGCGCGCAGGAATTGGCCGATTACCCGGCCTCAGGCAAGCTCTTGGCCTTGAATCTGGATGTGGCCGGGATTCCTGAGCCTTTCTACCTTGACTGATTTCTGAAAATCCTTATAATCGCGCAGTTTGTCTTTTATTTCCCCTGCGCAATTATTTGGAACATCATGACCCAGCAACCCAATCCCTGGCTGCTGCGGCACGGTAACGCACCGCGTCGCTTTCGCCTGTTCTGCTTTCACCACGCCGGCGGCAATGCCGGCCATTACCGGGATTGGCAGGCCGGATTGGAGTTGCGTCTGGGCGGCGGCGTTGAAGTCTGCGCCGTGCAATTGCCCGGACGCGCCCAGCGCAGCGCGGAAACGCCTTACGCCTCGCTGCCGGCGCTGGTCAAAGCGCTGGCGCCAGTGATCACCCAGCATAGCCATTTACCTTTTGCCTTCTTCGGCCATGGCATGGGCGGTTTGCTGGCCTATGAACTCACCCGTTATTGCCAATTGCACGCCCTGCCGCTGCCGCAAATCTTGCTGGTTTCCGGTCTGGCCGCGCCGCAATACCGCAGCGCGCCGCGCGCCTGGCACAAACTGGACGACGAAACCCTGCGCCAAACCCTGTTGCAAGCCGACGCCATGCCGCCCGAAGCACTGGCCAGCGAAGCCGCCATGCAGGCGATTTTGCCGGTCTTGCGGGCAGACTTCGCGATGGTCGAAACCTGGCAATTTTTCCCCGCGCCCGCTTTGCACATCCCGGTCACGGTGCTGGCCGGACGGCGCGACCGCCGCACCACCCCCGAGCAAGTCGATGGCTGGTCGCGCGAAACCGCCACTTATTGCCGCATCGAATGGCTGGATGGCGAACATTTCTTCATTCATCAGCAAATTTCCGCCGTGCTGGATTGCATCGCCGCCAGCCTGCGGCACTGCCAGGGCATGCAATTGGCTGTGGCGTGAAGTAATCTCACTACACAAATTATGCAAAAATTTGCGTATTAAAAATACGTAACGCCGCAACTGCCCTACAATAGGCGGGTGATCAAAAGGATTCCCGCTTATGACTACCTCCCGCTTTGCTGTCGATCAACCTTATGCTGACGGGCCGCGCCTGCTGGCCGATATCGGCGGCACCAATGCCCGCTTTGTGCTGGAAACCGCGCCTGGCGTGCAAGCTGCGCTGGCGGTGATGCCCTGCCGCGACTGGCCCACGCTGGAAGCGGCGGTGCGCGCCTATCTTGACAGCGCTGAGGCGCAAGCAGCAGGCAGCGCGAATGTGCGCCATGCTGCGCTGGCCCTGGCCAATCCGGTCGATGGCGATCAGGTGCGCTTGACCAACCATGATTGGGCCTTCTCGATTGAAGCCATGCGTCATGCGCTGGGCTGGTTCACGCTTTTGGTAATCAATGACTTTACCGCGCTGGCGATGGCGCTGCCGCATTTGCCGGCAGGGCAAAAGCGCCAGATCGGCCCCGGTCAGGCGCGCAGCGACAGCGTGATCGGCTTACTCGGCGCCGGCACCGGTCTGGGCGTGTCGGGCATGATTCCGGCGGATGATCGCTGGATTGCGCTGGGCAGCGAAGGCGGCCACGCCAGTTTCGCGCCGCGCGATAAGCGTGAAATGGCGATTTTGGATTACGCCATGCAGCGCTACACCCATGTTTCGACCGAGCGCCTGTTATCCGGCCCCGGCCTGGAACTGATGTATCTGGCCTTGGCGCATATGCAGGGACGGCAGGAAGCGCCCTTGAGCGCAGAACAGGTCAGCGCGCGCGCCTTGCAGGGCGACAGTCTGTGCCAGGACGTGGTGCAAACTTTTTGCGCCATGCTGGGCACAGTGGCCGGCAATGTGGCGCTGACTCTGGGCGCTTTGGGCGGCATCTATATCGGCGGCGGCATTGTGCCGCATTTTGGCCGCCTGTTTGATGATTCGCTGTTCCGCCAGCGTTTTGAAGACAAGGGCCGGTTTACCGATTACATGCGGCAGATTCCCACATTTTTGATCACCGGCGACAATCCCGGCTTCATCGGCGTGTCGGCGGTGCTGGCGGAAAAGCTGGGGGCGAAAGCCGGCAGCACGCCGATTTTAGACGCCATCGCCCAGGCGCGTCAGCGTATGAGTCCGTCCGAATGCAAGGTGGCCGATTGGGTGCTGCAAGATCCGCGCGCGGTGCTGTCTTCACCCATCGGCGAAATTGCGCGCCAGGCCGGCGTCAGCCAGCCAACCGTGATGCGCTTTTGCCGCTCACTGAATTTGCAGGGCTTGGCGGAATTCAAACTCAAACTGGCCGCCGGTTTGACCGGCACGATTGCGATTGCCCATTCGCAGATCCGGTTTGGCGATTCGACTGCAGAAGTCAGCGATAAAGTGCTGGCCAACAGCGCGCACGCCGCCATGTCTTTGCGCGACACCATCAACCCGCGCCAACTCAATGCCGCGCTGGAATTGCTGCAGCACGCCCAGCATATTGAAATTTTATGCGTCGGCTCGGCGCGCCTGGTGGCGGAAGACGCCCTGCAAAAATTTCTGCACCTGGGCTTGCGCACCAGCTATTTCCCCGACTTGCAAAATCAGTTAATGAGCGCACGCCTGCTGCGCGCCGGCGACGTGGCGCTGGCGATTTCGCGCTCGGGTCAGTTGGAAGAATTGCTGCAAGCGGCGCGCGCCGCGCGCGCCCGGGGCGGCCAGTTGATTGCGATTTGCCCGCACGGCTCACCGCTGGCGCGTCTGGCCGATGTCTGCCTGCATCTGGATCATGCGGAAGGCGATTTGCACTATATCCCGATGGTGGTGCGGCTCTTGCAATTGATCATGGTGGATATTCTGGCGATTGGCCTGGCGCGCAATTTGCAGCAGGGCAATGGGGAAGAAGGGGCGGCGGCGAAGCAGGCGCGTCAGGAACGCAAGCTGGGGGCGCATTTGGAATAGGTCTTTGCACAAACATGTTTCGAGGCGGACTGATGTTAGCATCGAATACTTACTATTTTGATGCCCGGAGAGCGCGCATGAAAGCTGGAATATTCTCAATCCTGCTCACCTTTTTGCCTGTGGTCGCTTACAGCCAGACTGCGGCAGAGATGGAAAGCAAAATCCGCAACAAAGAATTATCCGGGCAGGAAATTTTGGCGTATATCAAGCGCTTCATGAATCACTGTCCGGCTTTGGTGATAAAAAGCGGGTTGCAATTGCAGCAGGAAACGGATGAGGCGCTGGCCGCAAAAGTCGGCCACCATAGCGACGTGCTCAAGGTCTTGCAGACCTATTTGCAAAAGAATGCGGATGGCGCATCAGACAGAGGGCAAGTTGATGTCGAATTGCAAGCAGGGCTAAGACATGCGCGCGTCAGTTATGAGGTAATACTGCATGGCGCAACGAGGAGCTTCAGCCAAGATGGCAAGATGCAAAGCGTGTTGCATATCTGGGAATTTGCGCCGCGTGAACAAACTCCACAGCAAGGCTATGTGCTGAATTTACATTTTCAAGAGCGTGGTGTGGATCGGTATGCGCTGGTGCAAGCCGGTTTGGAAGCACGTATGACGCCACCGGCGCGTGGCATTTTCCCGGTGCAGGACTATTTGAAAGAACTCGAAGCGCTCAAAGTGGAAGAGGATTGAGTGGGCAGAAATATAAAAAAACGGCAGGCTGCGCGCCTGCCGTTTTTTTGCCATCTGAAAAAATCAGATCTTGCCAACCAGAGCGGCGGACGGTTGCAGCGTGGCTGCGCCCGGAGTCCAGCGCGCCGGGCAGACGTGGCCAGGATTGGCGGCCACGAATTGTGCGGCTTGCACTTTGCGCAGCAATTCGCCGGCGTCGCGGCCAATGCTGTTGTCGTGCACTTCGGACAGAATGATTTTGCCTTCCGGGTTCACCAGGAAGGTGCCGCGCAGGGCCATGCCTTCGTCTTCGATCATCACGTCAAAATTGCGGCTCAGACGGCCATTGGCGTCGCCCAGCAGCGGGTATTTGACTTTGGCGATGGTCGGGGAAGAGTCCGCCCAGGCTTTGTGGGTGAAATGGTTGTCGGTGGACACGCCATAAATTTCCACGCCCAGTTCCTGGAACTTGGCGTAGCTGTCAGCCAGATCGCCCAATTCGGTCGGGCAGATGAAGGTGAAATCGGCCGGGTAGAAGAAGAACACCGACCATTTGCCTTTCAGATTGGCTTCGGTGATGGTGACAAATTCGCCATTCTGATAAGCAGTGGTGGAGAACGGCTTGACTTCGGTATTGATCAGAGACATTTTGTTTCCTCACGGTGACAGTAAAGCAACATTAGGGGTGCTGCGAGGCGAGCATCATAACACCTTTTCGGCACATGCATGGACTGGCGCCCGGCGCGTCAAAAAAACCTCCGGCAGGGGCGGAAAAACGCACATAGCAGCGCCACAGGCAGCGGCTGTTTGGGGCATTGGCAGGCGCCGATGATGTCTGCGCCGGGGCGTTGCGCAGGGGCGCTTCTCAGATTGAATTTCTGTTTGATAATTACTAATATATTCTGGCTGCTAACCTGTTACCTCCACCGTCAAGGCGGCCCCGACAATCACAATCGCCGCCCCCAGATTGTAGGTGTGGCCGGATTTGCCCACGCCATTATCGTTCCAGGCCCCGCTTAAAAACACGGTATCGCCGGCATTGCCCAGGATGGTCAGGGTATTCCCGAGTTCTGAGATATCCAGCACGGTGCGCGCGGACAGGGTGATGCTGTTATTGCCTGTCCCGGTCAGATCAATCGTTTCGATCGAGCGCAGGCGATGGCCGTTCGGCCCGCTGTCAAAACTCATGTCGGCGCCGTTGAATTTCAAGATATCCGTGCCGCCGCCACCGTTAATCAGGCGGAAATCGGCGCTGTCCACGCTGATCACATCATTCCCGGCCCCGCCGTGAATCACATCCGCGCCGCCGGCGCCGAGAATCGTATCGTTGCCCTGGTCGCCGCTGATCACATCCGCCGCATTCGTGCCGGTAATCGTTTCGGCCTTGGTGGTGCCGGAAAGCGTGACACGCTGATTGAAATTGCCGCCCAGCACGACATACGCCGAACCGATGCCGTTTTGCGCATTTTGCGCGCCAATCACCAGGTCGCCATAGCCGTCGCCATTGATGTCGCCGGCAGCGCTGACGGAGCCGCCCGACCAGTCCCCGGTGACGCCATCGAGGCGCATGCCGTTGACCCCGTTGATGCTGTTGAGATAGATGTCTTTGGCAAACGGATCGCGCGAGCCATACAGCAAATAGGTCGAACCGGCTTTGCTGCGCGCATCGCGTGCGCCGATCAACATATCGTCCAGGCCGTCGCCATTCACATCGCCGGCGCGCGCCACCGCGATTCCGCTCAAATCATTCGCCGCTTCGCCATGGATGATGAAGCCGGTAATGCCATCCAGCTGCGCCACCGAATAGGCCGGATCAAAACTGTTGCTTTTGCCAAACAGCACATACGTCAGGCCGGCGCTTTTATCGCCACGGAATGCGCCCAGCGCAATATCTTCCAAGCCATCGCCATTGATATCGCCGATGCGGCTGACTGAACGCCCCAGACTTTCCCCCTGCGCGCCATTCAGCCGCACGCCGTTGACCCCGTCGATGCTGGTCAGACTCATGCTGGCGGGGAAGGGATCGGACTTGCCGAACACCATCCAGACGCTGCCGTCATCGCCATTTGCGCCCTGGCCGCTCATCAACATATCGTCAAAACCATCGCCATTGAAATCGCCGGCCCCGCTCACCACGCTGCCCACCGCATCGCTGACCGCAACGCCATTGAATTTGGCGCCATTGCTGCCATTTAACTTGCTCAGATTCAGGGACAGCCCCGGCAGCGCGCTCTTGCCATACACCAGATAACTGGCTCCGGCGCGCTGATTGGCGCCGGGGGCGCCGATCAAGAGATCATCGAAACCATCGCCATTCACATCGCCCGCAGAGGCGACGCTGGCGCCCAGATATTCGCCCGCCGCCGCGCCATCGAAGCGCACGCCGGTTTTGCCATCCAAACCGCTCAAAGGCGTGCTGGCGGAAAAGGTTTTTTTCCCCAGCACCAGATACGCACTGCCGGCAAACAGGCTTTTGGCCGGATCCGCGCCGGGCGCGCCGACCAGCATATCGGTAATGCCATCGCCATTGAAATCGGCCGCCATCGCCACCGAGGAACCGGAAAAATCATCCGCCGCCGCGCCATCGAGTTTGAACACGCTGCGCCCATCCACTGTGCCAAAAGTATTGGTCGCCGCCAGCGTGTTGGCGCGTCCCAGAATCACATAACTGGAGCCGGTATTGGTGTCGGCGGAGGAGCCGACAATCACATCGGCAAATCCGTCCCCGTTGACATCGCCCATGCCGCTCACCGAAACAATCGCGGATGGCGCCTTGCCGTCAAAGCGGGCCCCGGTGGCGCCGTTCAAGCTGGCCAGTTTATTGACCGCAGTCGGCACCGTGAAGGTATAGCCGGCTTTATCTGTGATGCCTGCATACGGATTGCCGACCCGGTCGCGCAACACGCCGCCGGGCATAGTCACGGCATATGTGCTGCCGCCGCTGAAATCGAGACTGGGGTTGATGGTCACGGTGTCGCCGGCAATGCTCACCTGGCTGCTGTCAGTAATCGCGATGGTGCGCGTTTCCTTGCCGTTGCTCAGGGTGATATTGCCGCTGCCGGCATACATGGTTTCAGAAAATTTGAGCACGATATTGCTGTCCGGCAGCACCGGCGCGCCCTTGTGCGCCGGAGTGCTGGAGAGCAGGGTGGGGGGCGTGATGTCTTGCCACAACTGGCCCAGCTTGCTTTGCGCCAGCGCCAGCGCATTGCTGAGCGCCTCGCCTTCGCTGTTGGGGCGGGTCTGGTTGATTTCGCCATCCACCGCGTCTTGCAGCAGGCCGAGCGCCAATTCTTCCGCCACCCAGCTGACTTGCGCCTGACGCGCCAGACTGGCGGCGGCGTCCGCGTCATTCACGCCGGCGATGGCGGCATTCATATTGCCGATCACCACGGCCAGATCCGCGCCGAGGCGGTTGATTTTTTCCAGACTTACGCTGTCGGCGCTGGCCAGCAAGGCGGCGGTTTGGGCCGCGTCGGCAAAATGGGTGGCGTCATTGAAATCCAGCGGCCCGCTTTGTCCTTCGCGCAGCAAAATCCGCGTCATGGTGTCAAACGCGGCATCGGAGGCGCGCTGCACATCGCTCGTGACGCCGGTGGCCAGCAGCGTCGAGGCGAGTAAGCGCGCATCCATATTCACGGTTGCCGCAATGCGCTGCGCCTTGAGCGCCGCCGCCACCGCATCGGTGGTGGTGTCGGTGCGCACCGCCTGGGTGATCGGATCGAAGGCGGTGGCGTCAAACTCCGCCGCCAGATCCAGGCGCGAATTCAGCAGGTTTTGCGCCAGATCGATGCTGACTTTTTGCGCGCGCATGGTTTTTTCCAGCAGCGTGCTCAAAGGATTGAGCACGCGCGAGCCGGCCGGCGCGGTGTAAGACATGATGTTGTCGTGATTGGTGGCGATATCGCGCCCGCCTTGCGACACCAGCACGCCATGAAAACTCTCCACCCCTTTGAAGCTGAAATTGCCTTGCAGGTCCACCGTGGCCGCCACTTCCCCGCCGTCTTGCACATGGTTGCCGTTGCGATCCACAAACAGCTTGGCCCCTTGCATATAGCCATCCAGCACCACGCCTTTTTGATTGAACCAGGGCACGGCCACTCCGTTATAAGTGCTGCTGGCGTACAGCTTGGTGAGCAGGGCGAGCGGGTCGGCCTGCGCCAGCGCGCTGGCGACTTCGGTTTTATCCGGCGTTACTCCGGTCAGGGACTGGTATTCGACAATGATGCGGATTTCCGGGTTTTTGGTGCTCGACAGCTCAGCCGAATCGGAAAAAGCGTTCAAGACCTGGGCGCGCGTGATTTTATCCACGCTCAGCTTGCTGACCCAATACGCTTTGCCATCCGCATCGGCAGGCCGTCCCAGCACATTTTTATACAGTTGATCGACGTAGGCGTCGTCGGTCAGATTTTTGCCATACAGCGTCTGGAATTCCGGCGAGCGTAAAAAATCATTCGCGATTTGCAAAATGCTGGCGCCGCGCTTGACCTGGGCCAGCCAGAAATTCAAGCCATCGCCATCCGGCACCCGGCCAAATGCGGCGTAATACAGGCGCGCCACCGGCAACACGGTGTTGGCGAATTCACTGCTGTTGATCAGGGCCAGCGTGGCTTGCGCCGGTGTGACGCTGGCGTTGTCAATCGCTTGCGTCCAATAGCTGCGGCCGGCAGTGTCGGCGCTGCGGCCCAGGAAGCGGGAGTAGATTTGTTCGACAAAGGCGGCAGTATTTATCATGGCGCGGGCGGGAACGGAATGGACAATGCATTCTACTCCCGCCGCTAAGCGTCAATGCGGCGAGCAGGCGCCGCAATTTGCCCCAGTTTGTTTTTTTAACTCAGATTTGCTTGCACTGGCGCAATTCACAGCGCGCCTGGAATACCTGGCCGTTGCTGCATTGCATACGGTAGATTTCCACCGGGCCTTTGTCAGACACGCGCGCGGCGCCGGGGCCGCCGGTGCAACCGACTTTTTTCGCCATGTTTTCCACCGTCACCGACGACACGCCGGCGACAAAATTTTCATCCGGCGCATCGGCCCGTTTCACCGGCGGCTTGACCGGCTCATCCAGCGATACTTTTTTGCCCGGCCACATCGAGCAGGAAGCAAGGGTCAGCACTGCGGCACATAAGAGCAAAGTTTTTTTCATACAGCCTCCGTGATTCATGCGAAACGCAATTCCTGCACATGGTCAGCATGACCAAGCAGGCAGACCGATGCGCCCTGGCGCGCAAACAGACCGACCGTGACCACGCCGGGGATTTGATTGATGCGCGACTCCAGCGCCACCGGATCGGTGATGCTCAGGCCCGACACATCCAGAATATGGCAGCCATTGTCGGTCACCAGCGGGGCGCCGTCGCGCATGCGCAAAAGCGCATGGCCGCCTTCGGCCTGCAGGCTGCGCGCCACCGCTTGCGCCGCCATCGGAATCACTTCCACCGGCAAGGGGAATTTGCCCAGGGTCTGCACCAGTTTTGAGGCGTCGGCGATACAGATGAAACGCTGCGCCACGGACGCCACAATTTTTTCCCGCGTCAGCGCGGCCCCGCCGCCTTTGATCATGGCGCCGCTGGCGTCGATTTCATCGGCCCCGTCGATATACACCGGAATGCTGCTGACCTGATTTAAATCCAGCACCTCGATGCCATGCCCGCGCAGACGGCTGGCGGTGGCTTCAGAGGAAGCGACAGCGCCACGGATGCGGTCACGGATTTTGCCTAATTCGTCAATGAAAAAATTGGCGGTGGAGCCGGTGCCGACCCCGATGATTTCGCCTTCGACCACAAATTGGATGGCGGCGCGCGCCACTGCCTGTTTCATTTCATCTTGCGTCATGCTGGTTCCCGGTAAATATAGGCGCGCCGCGAATTTGCCGCCGGCGCCGCCGGCGTAACAAGCCCCATCAGGCGCATTGCCAAACTGGCGACATTGTACTAAATGCAGCAGCGGCGCCCAACAAAATCGCATCCGGCGCGCCAAACTGTGCTTTGCAAGCTTTGAGCCGGATAAAAATAAGTGTTAGACTGCATTGCAGCCGGCCGCCGGACTTAGCGCCTGCGCCTGATCAGCGTTTAACTTTTACGGGATTTGCTCACCAATGGACGATACCAGAAAAGTGCTTGTGGTCGATGACAGCCGGGTGTCCCGGCTGATGTCCCGCCAATTCATCCTCAGTTTGCGGCCAGGCTGGCAGGTGGAAGAAGCCGCCACCGGCGAAGACGCCTTGCAAAGAGTGAGTGAATATACCCCTGATCTTGTTTTGATGGATGTGAATATGCCAGGCATGGGCGGCCTGGCGGCGGCGGAAAAGCTGCGTCAATTGCATCCCGACTGTCGCATTACGCTATTGACCGCGAACGTGCAGGACGCCACCCGCAACAAAGCTATTGCGCTGGGCGTGGGCTTTGTCGAAAAACCGATCACGGAGGCGCGCATCCGTGAAGTGGTGGACAGTCTGGGAAGCCAGCCATGTTCAACTTAAGCGAAATCGAACACGATGCGCTGGTCGAAATCTTCAATATTGGAGTCGGCCACGCTGCGGCCTCGATGAGCAGCATCGTCAATGAAGAAGTGACGATGTCGGTGCCGTCGATCCGTTTCGTCAACCGGGCCGAAGCCGCGCTGATGCTGGTCAATAATGAACCGCGCAGAATTTGCGGCATCAGTCAGTTTTATTCCGGCGCCTTTTCCACCGAAGCGATTTTGATGTTTCCGGAAGATAAAAGCCTGGAAATCGTGCGTCTGATGGTGGGTGAGCTGGTGCCGCTCAAAGAGCTGACCGAGATGGAACAGGAGGCGATGAGCGAAATCGGCAACATCATCCTGAATTCCTGCGTCGGCACACTGGCCAATATTTTCGGACAAGAGCTGGAAGGCTCATTGCCGGCCTACCATGTCGGCACCAGCGAAGATATTCTCGGCGCCGCCGGTGAGCAGGCCGATGCCGTGGTGTTGATGCTGCACATTGATTTTGTGCTGGAAAAACATCAAATCCACGGCTATGTCGCCTTCATTCTTGATGTTTCGGCTTTGCATGACTTGCAATTCCAGGTGAACCGGTATTTGCAAGGGATCGTGGGAGCAACGTGAGAAAAAAGTATTACAGCCCCAGTACTGTCGCCGGGATGGCCGAATGCGTATTGCAGGCCATCAATATCGGCACGGTTGTGCTCGACCAGGAGCATCTGGTGGTATTGTGGAATCGCTGGATGGAAAAACATTCCGGCGTGCGCGCAGAAGAAATTCTGGGCTTGAATCTGTTTGACTTTTTTCCCGATCTGCGCAACTCACGCGTTGAAAGTGCGGTGGAGCAGGCGCTGCACAATAATTTTCCTTCCTTACTGTCGCAAACTTTGAACAAGGCGCCGTTCGCGCTGTACACCAACGCCAGCGACGCCGCCGCCAGCAATCGCATGCAGCAGGCAGTGGCGGTAATCCCGATTGAAGCGGAAGACCATAACCGGCGCTGTCTGATCCAGATTTCCGACGTCTCGGTGGCGGTGGCGCGCGAGCGCCAATTGCGCGAACAGGCGCTGGTCTTGCGTTCGCAGACTTTTTCAGATGGCCTGACCGGAATCGCCAACCGGCGCCATTTTGATGTCAGTATCGACAAAGAATTCCGCCGCGCCAAGCGCACCGGGATTCCGATTTCGCTGTTGATGATAGACATTGATTATTTCAAAGCCTTCAATGACCATTACGGCCACCAGCGCGGCGATGACTGCTTAATCCAGGTCGCCGGCGCGCTTGGCAGCGTATTGCACCGGCCTGCCGATCTGGTGGCGCGTTATGGCGGTGAAGAATTCGCCGTGATTTTGCCTGACAATCATGCCGAATCGGCCTGCATGATCGCCACTGCGATGCGGCAGAAAGTCGAAGCGCTCGGCCTGGAGCACGCACAAAGCCGCAATCCTTCCAAAGTGGTGACGATTTCCATCGGCGTCGCCGCCAGCGTGCCGCAACACCATCATGAAGCGGCAGGCTTGATTCAAGAAGCCGACCGCGCACTGTACGAAGCCAAACGCCTGGGCCGGAATCAGGTGGTGTTGGCCGGAAGCGATTGCGTCAGCCAATCGGCATAAGCGCGCCGCGCGCAAATTTGAAGCAGTCCTCAACACAGCAGTCACATTCAGCTGTTACACTGCGCCCTGTTTCTGTACGGCAATTCTGCCGGATTTCTCCCTAACCCTTGCCGCCGGTCGCGCCTGCATGCGCCGGCTTGCGTCTGAACGAAAGGTTTTCCATGCGTCAATTCCGTTTGCCTGCTGTCTCTTCCACCCGCCTCATGCAACTTGCCATGCTGGCCGCCATCAGCCTGCCGGCGCAGGCGCAGCAAGCATGCAGCATTGCCGTCGCCAGCGCGCAAGACCGTTACCACGAAATCATGCAGCCGACCTGCCACAACTGCTATGAAAACGCAGTTGCGCGCGCGATGGGCGCGAATACGCTGCTGCAAGTGCTGGATAAAGTCAAAAATATTGAAATCGATTTCTGGGATACGCGCGACGCCTTGTTTGGCGGCAGCGCCGGGCGCTGGTTTGTGCGACACAATCCGGGCACGCTGTTCCAATCCGGCAATGACAATGTGTGCAGCGGCAATGGCCAGGGCACAAATGATCTGGCGGCCTGCTTAACGGATGTCAAAAAATGGAGTGAGGCGCACCCTGCGCACGCGCCGATCACAATTTTCCTGGATAAAAAACAAGCCTGGTCGGGCAGCAATGAAGGCCGGCGCCCGGCTGATCTGGATCGCCTGCTGGCGAATATTTTCGGGGCCAAACTGTATACCCCGAAGCAGATGCAACAGAATTACGCCAGCCTGCGCCAGGCCGCTCAGGCCGGCGCCTGGCCTGCCATGTCCCAATTGCAGGGACGCATCATTGTCGTCCTGAATGGCGGTCAGCTGTTTAATCACAATGACACGCAAAACACCTATTTGAGCGAACGTGGTCAGGACGCGCTGGCCTTTGTCGGCCCGGACGCGGATGAACCGAATGACATCTTCGGCGCACCGAATCAGTTTTCTGACAAAAATGCGCAGCAGGTGGTGTTTTACAACCTGTCCGCCAAGACCAATGATGGCAAATCTTATGAATTGGCCAAACTCATGCGCGCGAACAACTACGTCTCCCGCTTATGGGGCGGCGAAGCGATAGACAAATGCACAATGCGCAGCAATTGCGTGAATGATATTGCGCTCTACAAGTGGAATGAGGGCGCTTGCAATGGGGTGCAGTATGGCAAGTTGAAGCAGCCTTGAGCTGACGTGAGCATGAAAGGAAACGGGCCGCAAGGCCCGTTTTGTTTTGCCGGATCGCCTTGCACGGTAAGGAAAGTTGCTGCATGCAGCGGCGCCTGGCATGCAAATTTTCATAAGCATGTTTTTTTCTGGTAATATTATGCGAGATTAATTACGTTGTGCATTGAAAATAAGTTCACAACACAATTGTTTTTATGCATCTCCAGTGGCTTCGCCATATCCAAGCGACCTCCTTTGAACGCAGTTTTGCCGCACCGATGTTGATATCTGCGGGCGGTATGAATTACCTGACCATACATTGAAATGCTATGTCGCATCGAAGCTTGATCATGATTTCTTGCATAAGGCGCAGTTTGTGCTGCTTGGGCCTGTGGTTGCTGTGTTTGCCGGCGTTTGCCGCCGTGATCAGCGGCACATTGGCGCAAGATACCCAATGGCGTGCTGCGGATGGCCCGTTTCAGTTGCGCGGAGAGGTGCGCATTCCGGCCGGCGTCAAGCTGGAAATTGAGGCCGGCAGCGTGATTTTGATGGAAGCAGGCGCCAGCTTGCTGGTGAATGGCGGCCAAGTCAAAGCATTGGGCAGCGCAGATGCCCTGATTCAGGTTAAGTCTGTGCGTGATGCGGAAGGGCAGGCAGGCGATTGGCGTCATTGGCTGTTCAGCAACGGCGCGCAAGCACAATTACAGCATGTGCAATTCAGACATGGCGAAGGATTGCAATTGCAAGCATCCAGCTTGCAAATCGATTTCATTGAAATTCTTGATATGGCGGGCGCTGCGCTGGAGCAGGATTTAGCCTCCAGTTCGTATGGCGCAGGCAATCGCGCCGAGCGCAATCGCAGTAACGCCATCCTTCTTCCTGCAGGTGAAATCCATACCCAGGCGCGCTGGGGTGTGCAGGGCATTCCTTATCTGCTTGCAAGCGGCGAGATTTCTGTTGGCGCTGCCCCGCTGGCGGGCAGCTTGCATCCCGCCAGCCTGGTGGCTGGTGAAACCATACAAAGCGTATTGCGCGGCAGCCGGCTGCAAGGGCTGGGCGCGCTGCAATTCGGCCCCGGCGTCAGTGCGCGGCTGTTGGAACAGCGCAGTGACACGGAAGCACTGCTGGAAATCACAGCCGACGCCGACAGCAGCGGCGTTTTCACATTGCAAGCGCAAACCGATGCCGGCGCCATCCGGCTGGCCGCAGCCTTGCATGTGGCGCGCATACAGCCATTGCTGACAGGCGTGCAACCGGGCGTGGCTTATCTGGAACAAGGGGTACAAAATCTGCAAATCGAGGGCCGCAATTTCCAGGCTGGCAGTGTGCTGATGTTAGATGGCCAAGCTTTGCTCACCAGCGTGGAATCAGGCGTCTTGGCGCGCGCTGAGTTGCCGACGCCAACCCAGGCCGGCAAGCGCAAATTGTCGCTGCGCACGCCAGACCTGCAAAATCCGGGGCAATTTCTGGATTCAAATCAGCTTGACTTTACGGTTCTGGTTCCACGTATCGCGCCGGAGCTTGAACAAGCCCGCATTCCGGCCGGCATGCCGCAAACATTATTGCTGCGCTTGCCATTTCGCGCGCCTGCGGATGGACTCAGATTTTCTGTGCAATCTTCGGCCCCGCAAGTCTTGCGTGTGGCGGAAAGCGTGACTTTCGCCGCAGGTGAGCAGGAAAAAAGCATCACGCTGGATGGCCTCACGCCAGGCGACGCCATCTTGCGCCTCAGCAGGAATGCCTGGACAGAACTGGCTGTGCCGGTGAAAGTGACATTGCCGCCATACCAGTTGGCCTATGGCCCGGCAATCTCGCCTGTGCTTGGCGTCAAAGTGGGGGATGATACTGCTGTGGTGAGGCAGATTGGGCCGGTGCGCAGCGCATCCGTCGGTGTTTTGATCGGCCCCGCGATTGAGCAGGTCAGCAAGCAGGCGCTCAGCGTTGGCGCTGAAGCTGAGCTGGTTTTGTCTGGCCAAGGTTTGCAGGCTATGCAAACGCTGCAGTTGCAGCCGGCTGAAGGGCTGACGCTGGGTGCGTTGCAAATAAGTCCGGATGGCAAACAAGCGCGACTGCGGGTGCAGGTGGCGGCATCAGCGCAACGTGGTCTGCGCCGTTGGCAAGCCTTGGATGCTGCCGGCCAGCCGGTTTTGTTTGTGCGCGCACAAGATGAAATGCTGTTGATTGCAGACGGTTCTCCCGTGCTTGAATCCGTTGCGCCGCAAGTGCTGGAGCGGGGCAAATCTGCACGTTTGATTTTACGTGGCCGCCATTTCAGCCCCAGTGCGCAAGTCAGCATTCTGCCGGCGCAAGGCGTGCATGTGGCAGGGGGACAAGTCAGTCCCGATGGGCAAGAGATCGTGCTGGATGTGCAAGTCGCACATGACGCAGCAGAAGGCGAGCGGGTTGCTGTGGTGACGTCGGCAGAAGGCGATAGCGGCGCCAGCCCGCAGCCTGGCAACCGCTTCCAAATCACAGCTGGCGCTGTGCGTATATATAGCGGGATCGGATCAAGCGTTCTCGGCGTGCAAGTCGGGGCAGACATCCCGGCGCCGAAAATGTACACCGCACACGCCAACTTAGGCGTGGTGGTGGGCAGTGCTGCGCTCAGCATGGCCCCAGCCGGTATGTTAAAGAGCAGTAGCGGCGAATTACTGCTGCAAGGTGTGGCATTGCAGGCATGGAATGGGCAGGCTGCAAGTTTGTTTCCAGCGGCAGACAGTGGCGTTACATTCGGCCCCGCACAGGTTGATAGCGCAGGCATGCAAGTACGCATTCCTTACCAGATCAGCAATCAAGCCGTCGATGGCAGTTATGCCTTGCGCTTGAACAATAACGCGGGGCAGCCCTTGCTCTTCACTGCGCAAGCCGAGCGTATTTTGCGCGTATATGCCGCTCCCCAAATCGCCTCACTCAATCCGCTCACCTTGCAAAGCGGGCGTATCCAGACATTGGAATTGCGCGGGGCAAACCTGCGCTATGTGCAAAGTCTGCGCTTTGAAGACGCAAACGGTGTGGAAATGCCAGGCATCCGTCTGCTGGACGAGCCGCGCTGGCAAGACGATGCGCAGGGCGGAAAGTTAGTGGTCAGCCTCCAGTTGCAATCGGGCATCAGCGGCAATGGTGTGCGCGTGCGCTTACTGCACCCGGCTGGCGTTGATACTCAGCCTGCGAACAGCGCCAATACGATCACAATTCTCAATCCTTGACGTCAAAAAAACATGAATCACATCAATCATCGCCAATCCCGGCAGAGCGATCAGCCGGCGCGACCAGCCAGGAGCAGCATTATGTCAATTTTTTCCGCCCGTTTATCTGCATTGGCGCTGGCCATGCTGAGCTTCCAGGCTTTTGCCTATCAAAGCGGCAGCACTGGCGTGGATGGCGCTTTTAATCCGACTGTCAGCATGGAGGTGCAATTGCCGCCCAACGGCATTTTCAACTTCACAGATGTGAATATCCCGGCAGGCGTCACTATCCGCTTCAAGAAAAATCAGGCCAATACGCCAGTCTATATTTTGGCCAGCGGGAATGTGAATATTGCCGGCAAAATTGACCTCCGTGGGACAGACTCTCCAGCGGTCGGAATCGCCGGCGATGGCATACAGGCAGACGATGGCATGCCGGGAATTGGCGGCCCCGGCGGTTTTGATGGCGGTCGTGGCGGCCGTTATGACCCGGCGAATCTGGCCGCCAATATGCATGCCGGCGCCGGCATGGGGCCGGGCGGCGGTTTGGGCGGGCTGGCGGGCATTGCCCAGGCACAGGCGTGTGACCTGGGCCGCGCAGCTATGGAAAATGGCATGGGGGGCGCGCATGCCACTGTCGGCTCGAACAGATCTTTTCAAAGTTGCCACAGTAGTAAATGGCCATTGAATGCGGCAGCCAAGGCTTATGGCTCAATTGAGCTGCAACCATTGATCGGCGGCTCTGGCGGCGGCGGCGGGATTGGCTCGAATCGTCATGCAGGCTCTGGCGGCGGCGGCGGCGGCGGCGCTATCTTGATTGCGGCAAGTGGCGCCATCAACATCAGCAGCACTGGCGAGATTGTTGCGAATGGGGGGCATTCCGGCCGCATTCCGGATGGCTCTGTAAGCTTATCTAATTTTGGCGGTGGTGGCGCTGGCGGTGCGATCCGTCTGATCGCCAGCACGGTTTCCGGCAGTGGCAAGCTGCAAGCAAAAGGCGGTTGTGCTTACCATGTTTACAGCACGCCAGTGTTTTGCGGTGTGGAGTGGAGCGGTGGCGCCAATGGCGGGGCGGAAGGGCGCATCCGGATTGAAGCCGATGTGCTGACTTACAACGGCTCCGCAGAACCGGCGCGCACAATGGGTGCGCCAGAGCCGGTTTTCGTATCTGCGATTCCCAGCTTGCGCATTGCAGCGGTTGCAGGGCAGAACGCACCGGCAAATCCGAGCGGCAATGCTGATCTGACCTTCCCTGCCAATTTAAGCAATCCGGTGAATGTGGTGCTGGAGACAAACAACATCCCGCCCGGCAATACCGTGAGCCTGCGCATTATTCCTGCATATGGCAATGCACAAACCGTAGTCAGTCCCGCTTTGAGCGGCAACAACGAACGCGCCAGCGCCACGGTGAGCGTGAATTTGCCGCAAGGCCCGAGCACCCTGCAAGCGGTGGCCAGCTTCACCTTGAGCATTGCGCAAGGCAATAAGCTGGCGCGCTATGCCGGCCATGAACAGGTCGCGCAGGTCGAAATTGCCGGCGCATTGGGACAGAGTGCAACGATGGCCAGCCTGATTACTGTGAGTGGCAAGCGCTACGAAGTGCCGCTCACCGTTTTACAAATGGCCGGCTTTACAGTCTGAAGTCAGGTCACGCTCCATTCAGAAAGAAACAACAGGAATACCACATGCGCACCCCTCGCTTGCAAAAAGCTATCGCCCATCTCCTGCTGGCATGCAGCCTGCTGCATGCCGCTCAGCCTGCGCTCGCCGCCACCCTGACGGTAGGTGAGGGCGTAGTCTTGAAGTTTGGCGAAGATGCGCAACTGGTGGTGCGTGACCGGCTGCAAGCCGGCAAATCGGTGCTCTTGACCAGCCGCTATGACAATAGCGCGGGCGGCGCGCTTGACAGCAATCCGCGTCTTCCGGCGCCTGGCGACTGGGGCGGCATGCGCCTGGAAAAATCCGCCGCCGCCAGCAGCACGCTGGAAGATTGGCAATGGCGTTACGCCGGAGGGGCAGGGCAAGCAGGCTTGCAGGTGCGCGGCTGGAATGCGCTGTTGAATGGGGCCGGTTTTTACGACAATCTGCTCGGTCTGCGTTTGCAGGATGGGGCCAATCTGCAGCTTAGCGGCGCCAGCTGGCTGCGCAATCAAACCGGCTTGCAAGTACAAGCCAGTCAACCGCACATCAGCGCCAGCAGTTTTGCCGGCAACAGCCAATGGGCGTTGCAAAACCTGACCCCGCAAAACAGCATCACTGCACCCGATAATTGGTGGGGACATGCAAGCGGCCCCAGGCAGGAAGGCGGCAATGGCCAGGGCGATGCGCTCAGCAGCGGTGTGCAGGCCGCCACTCCAAGCACCCATGCGCCACTGCTGTATCCGCGCTTGCGCCTGGCGCAAGCGCCGGCCCCGTTTAGCGCCAATCCGCAAGTGCGGCTTTGGATTGCCTGCCAAAACGCGACGGAATACCGGATTGCGGAACAGGGCGCATTCAGCAACCTGCCTTTCAGCGCCTTGCCGCCAACCGGCGAGGCCTATCTCGACTTCACTTTATCGGCGCAGGAAGGTCATAAAGAACTGCAAGTGCAATTCCGCAATCCGCAAGGGCAAGTGGTGAGCGCCAGCCTGGCGGGCGGCATTTGGTATGACCGCGCCGCACCACAATTAAGCTTGCGCAACCCGGCCCCGGGCAGTCTGATCAATCGCGACATTGTGTTGGAAGCCGAGGCCAGTGACAGCAATAGCGTGGCGAGTGTGGAATTTTTCCTCAACCAGACTTCCCTGGCGCGCATCAACCAGGCCCCGTGGCGCTGGAATTGGGCGATTGCCGGCGCGCCGGAGGGCAGTCATCGCTTGCGCGCAGTGGCGCGCGATGCGGCTGGCCGCACAGTCGAGCGCAGCGTGCAGATCAGCATTGCGCATGGCGTACCGCCGGCTGATACGGATGGCCCATCCCTGGAAAATATCAAACTCGATGGACAGACATTGGCTGACGGTATGCGTATCGGCAAGAGCGCAGATCTTACGCTCGACGCCAGCGACCGCAGCGGCGTGGCCCGGATTGCACTGTTATTGGATGGCACAGAACAAAGTGTCGTGAATAGCGGCGGCAGCCAGCGCCTGCGCTTGAATCTGGATGGCGTAGCCGATGGCGCGCATACCTTGAGCCTGCAAGCACGCGACTCGCTTGGCAATCACAGCACGCGCAGTTTTGCGCTGCAAATTGCGCATGCCGCGCCAGACGCGCCGCAATGGCTGGTGAGTGGCGGCGTGACGCGCCATCAGCAACAAGACATCACTGGCCGCGCCGCGCCCGGCAGCAAGGTGACACTGCGCCGCAATCAAGTGGAATTGCCGGGCGATATCTATGCCGGTGGCGATGGCCGCTTCAACGCCACCGTGCAATTGAGCAGCGGCCCGAACCGGATTCAAGCACGCGCCAGCGACCAATATGGAAGCGGCGACTGGTCGGCGGAATTGTTGTACACCTTGGATCAAAGCATGCCAGCGGCGCCGCAAAATCTGACGCTGCAAGCGCAAGCCGCCGGTAAATTGCGTCTCTCCTGGAGCCGCAGTGCAGACGCGAGCGTAGCCGGCTATCTGGTGTATCGCGCCAATCAAGCATTTGAAGAAATCAGCCGCGCCCAATTGCTGACTCCGCAAGCGATCAGCGGCGCCAGCTTTGACGATTTGCCGCCACAAGAGGGGCTGTGGCATTACCGGATAGTGGCGCAAAACGCCGCTGGAACCCAATCCGCACTCTCCAATGCGGCGCAAGGCATAGCGGACGCCAGCTTGCCGCGCGTACCCGATCTGGTCTCAACTTCCTTGGGACGGGTGGAGCAGGGACGCATAGGCCAAGGGCGCGTGAATGTGGAATTGCGCGTCAGCGAAAGCTTGGGCGCGGCCCCTTATCTGGCCCTGGTTCCGCAAGGCGGCCATCCGATCAGCATTGACTTGCAAGCAGGCAGCCAGCCCGACACATGGCAAGGCAGCTTTGCGATTGACGCCAATACGCCGGCTGGCTTGGCGCATTACATATTTTCAGCGCGTGACGCCGCCGGCAATCGCGGCAGCCAGATTGAGCGCGGCGGCAGTTTGCAAATTGACACGCGCGGCCCGGAACTGCGCGCAATCAGCATCCAACCCGGCGCGCCAGTCAATAATCAGGGCAACCCGGAATTGCGCGTCACACTCGAATTTGACAAAGCATTGCAAAGCGCGCCGGAAGTCAAATACCGCCTGGGCAGTCGCGACTTGCAAGCCATTAGCGGCTGGACTCAGGGCAGCGGCAATCAATGGCAAAACAGCTTCCGCTTGCCAGCGGATGCAGGGCAGTCCGGCCCGGAAAACCTTTCATTCAGCTTCACCGCGCGTGACAGCCTGGATAATCTGTCGAGCCGGATTGCGGCGGCCAACAGCTTCCAGGTCTATCAGGGCGCTTTGCCGCCGCTGGCCAATCCGCTCGGCTTCACTGCCAAGGCGCAAGCGGGCGGCAAGGTGAAACTCAGCTGGCAGGCAGTCGATAGCGTGTTCGCCTATCAGCTGTACCGCCAGGCGCCGGGCGAAAGTGAGCTGCAGCCACTGGGACGCGCTTCCGGCCTGGAGTTAATCGACGCCACCCCGCGTGACGGTTTGTACCGCTACGCCATCGCCAGCGTACGCCGTGCCGGCGATACCGAAGCCGTATCAGACCGCAGCGAAAGCGTGAGCGTGCAAGCGCGCGCCACAGCACCAGGCGCACCAGGCGGCTTGCTCTTGCTCTTAAGCGGGCAAGGGATTTACGCCAATTGGCAAGCGCCAGCTTCCGGCAATGTCGATTACTACAATTTGTACCGCGCTGGCGGCACAAAAATCACCAGCATCGAAGGCATGACCCCATATAAAACCCGGATCAAGGGACAGGTGACATTTGACACCAACCCATCGCCCGAGCAAGGCGCATACGTGGTGACAGCGGTGGATGCAGCCGGCAATGAATCGGCGATCTCGAATTCCTTCTATTTAAACGTCAGCCTGTTGCCGGTGCGCCAGCTGCTGTTGGAGCAAATCGGCAATCAATTGCCGCAACTCAGTTGGCAAGCGCCGAATCAGGCGCAAAACGGCAACTTGGCCGGCTATCACGTTTATCTGGATAAACCGGAAGGCGGGCAATTGCGCCTCACGCCACAAGCGCAAAGCGCAAACAGCTTCAGTGACGCGGCATACAGCGGCGGCGAACGGCGCTACAGCATCGCCACCGTCGATGCCACAGGGGTGGAAGTGCAGCGCAGCATTCAACTGCCAGCCTTGGATGTGCAAATCGTTGCCGGACTGCCATTGAAGCGTGGCTTGATGAATCAATTGCAAGTGCAAATCAGCAACCGTTCGCAAAGCGCATTGAATGGCGTGCGCGCCATGTTCCGTCTGCCTGGCGCTGATGGCCGTCCAGCGCGCGACCATTATTCCGCGCCATTGGGTTTGGCGCCGGGACAAAGCAGCGTCATGATGGTGACTGTTGGCGGTTATGCTGAGCTTGATCCCAGCCAAAGCGCACAGCTCGGGGTTGAAATCGCTTCCGGCGAGGGCGAATTGGTGCGCCTGTTGCAAAGCCGCACACTGGAGGTGGTGGAGGGCGCATTGGTGGTGAATCTGGCCGCCAGCGAAGTCACACGCGGCGGCGTCGCCAAGCTGCGACTGACCGTCGAAAATAACAGCGATGTCGAACTTGAATGGCTGACCGCGCGCCAACACGGGACCAAGCCATCGGATGAATTGCGCTTCAAGATTCTGGACGGCGATGGCAATCTGCTGGCCAGCCAGCCATATCAACAAGTGTTTGGCAGCAGTGTGGTCACCCTCGGCAATGGCGACACGGTGGCGCGGATCGCGGCCGGCAGCCGCTATGAATCGGAAGAATTCAACCTGAATATTCCCAGCGCCAGCCCGAATGAAGTGCGCTTGCGCTTAGAGGTGGACAGCTTGCGCTATCACAGCGGACGCGAAGATGAAATCAAAATTGCCGGGCGTGTCAGTGAGCGGCTGCTGTCCTTGAAAGACACCGCTTATTATGCCGAAGTGAGCAGCGTCAGTCCGGCGCAGTCGTTTGGCGACAGCGATATTTTGATCCGGGGCCGCGCACTGGAACGTCACAGCCGCGCACCATTGCCGAATGCGCGCGTGAAACTGGTCATCAATCAAGAGGGCTTTGAGCGGCAGTTTTACGCAGTCAGCGATGAAAGCGGCAATTTCCAATACAGCTACAAACCTGCGCCGCAAGATGGCGGCGAATTCCGCATCAGCGCCTTGCATCCAGTGATGACAGAACGGAATGAACAACAGCGTTTCGTGATCAGCCGCATCAGTTTGAACCCGGCGCGCGCGCAATTGGATATCCCGAAAAACGCCCGCTACCGGATTCCCCTCAAAATCAGCGCAGGCCCGGCCAGCGCAGCAAATAATCTGCGCCTGGCGCTGAACCCGGCCAGCCAGCCGACCGGGCAAATTCCGCAAGGCGTGAATCTGGAACTGCCTGCGCCGCTCAGTCTGCAGGCGCGTCAAAACGTGGAAGTGGCGCTCAACTTCCAAGCCGATGACAGCGCCATCAGCAGCGGCGCGCTGATTCTGGATCTGCACAGCGATGAACGTCCGGACAGCCCGATTGCACAATGGCGCTTGGACTATAAGTTGTCAGACGCGCGGCCTTATCTGATGGCGCAACCAGCGATAGTGGAAGCCGGCATGGCGCGCAATGCCAGCCAGATCGAAGGCTTGCAGATTAAAAACAATGGCTTGCAAGCCGCAGCCAATTTGCGCTTCGCCCTCTTGCACAGCAATGGCGCGCCGGCCCCGGCCTGGGCCAGACTGCTCAACCAGGCAGATGGCGATTTAGCGATCGGCGCCAGCCGCCAGCTGGATTTGCATTTCAGCCCGGATGCCCAAGTGGATGAAGGCGTGTACCAACTCAAACTGGAAGTGACAGGCGACAACCTGCCACCCTTCAGTGTGCCGGTATATGTGAGTGTGACCCAAAGCGGGCAAGGCAGCGTACTGTTCAAAGCCGCCAATCTGTACACCGCCACGCCGGATCGCAATGGCCGCTTGATCCCGGGCTTGGTGAATGCGACGGTGAGTTTGCAAAACGAGGAAGTGGCGACTCAGACCTGGCTCTTGCAAACCGATGCGCAAGGCGAAGCCTTATTCGAGAATATTCCAGCCGGGCGCTACAAATACCGCGTCAAAGCCGATAGGCATCAGGAAGCGGCCGGGCGCTTGACGGTGCGTCCCGGCGTGAATTTGAAGCAGCCCGTGTTTTTAGAATACAAGCTGGTGACAGTGGAATGGAGTGTGCGCGAAGTGACGCTGCAAGACCGCTATGAAATCACCTTGAACGCGACCTATGAAACCGATGTGCCGGCAGCCGTGCTGATGATGCACCCTGTCAGCGTGAATCTGCCCAAAATGCGGGTGGGCGATGTGTATTACGGCGAATTAGTGTTGACCAATTTCGGCCTGGTGCGCGCAGAAAATGTGCGGCAGAAATTGCCCAAGAGCGATGCATATTTCCGCTTTGAATTCTTAACTGAGGTTCCTGCCGTGATGGAAGCAAAACAGCGCGTGAATATTCCTTACCGCGTAATCGCCCTGCAAAGCCGGGAGCAGGCCAACAGCAATGGCTTGGCCTCAGGCGGTGGATGCGACCACTATTCCAATAACTTTGAGGTCAGCGGTAACTACACCTGTGGCAATGGCAATGTCTCATCATCAAGCGCTAGCGCCAGCTGGTTTTCAGCAGATCCCTCATGTCGCGGCGAACAAGGCTATTCTGGCAGCTTGATTGATTACGGTTCCAGCAGTCGGGGCACAAGCAATGTGGATGTGACGCCGGCATCACAAAGGCTGAAAGGCACGAAATGTGTCTTCATTCCAAATAACGCCCAAGACGCGCAACAATGTAAGCAGTGAGTAGATGATGCAAACAGAACATTCCAATATCGCACAATTGAATTGGCGCAGCCTGCTGCTGCAGTGGCTCATGCTTGGCGTCTTGCTCTTGTGCCTGAGCAGCGCAGCCCAAGCCGGGATCAGCATCCGTCCCCCGAATGGCTATTTGACCATCGTTGAAGATGATCTGAGCGTCAGCACACGGCACGGCCCCTTGCGCTGGAAGCGCTATTGGGATGGCACGCATTGGCGTTTCAATTCTCATTGGGAAAGTCTGTCCCAAAGCTGGTCGAATTTGACCTGTAATAAAAGCGATGAAGCCAGTCCAAATTCGCCCGGCGGGTATTGGGCGGTAGTGGATATTTCCTGGCAACCCGGGGAAGGCGGCGGCCAACCTGCCCCCCTGTTCACGCCATTTAACAGCCGCTTGAGCGACAACCCGCATGACTATGTGCAAGCGCGCACCATGAATTTGAACTGGCAGCAATTATGCAGCGCGCCAACAGAGGGACAAAGCTATGAGGCCGATGTGGTGCGGCGCATTAATCAGCTGTTTACCGGAAAAAATGGCGAATACGCCTTTGACAACCGCACCATTTTACGGCACAGAACGGTGCAAGCATATCGTCCCGTCGCTAAGCAGCCGGATGTGCCACAGAGCGAGGCGCAGAATGCAGTAAAACCTGCGGCACCCGCTATGCGCAGCTTCAATTCGCCAATTGAAACGGTAAAGGGCTACCGCTTAAGCGACCGCAACGGCGGCTGGGTGGATTACAACGCGCGCGGCGAAATGCTGTCCTGGGGTGATCAGAATGGCAATGCGAGTTGGTTGCTGCGCGATGTGGATGGGCGCTTGATTGCGGTGTTAGGGCACGATGGGCGCACCCTGATGACGCTGCACTACTACCCCAGTACCTTGCTGGCCGAAGTGCGCGATTATCCGGCCCCGGACATCGCGCAAGACCTGCCGCCACGCGTGGTGCGCTACTTCTACGATGGCTTAAACCGCCTGACCGGGGTGGAAGATGTGCTCGGCCATCGCACGCAATACAAATATGATCAATACAGCCGCATTATTAAAATCATTGATCCCGAATTGCACGAGCAGCAATACAGCTACTACCCGTTCGGTTCAGTCAAACAATACATCGCAGCAGATGGTGGGGTGACGGACTACGAATGGGACTACGATACCGACAAAAAACAGTTTGAGAGCAAAATCATCTGGCCACGTGGATTGACGATGCGGCGCACAGAAAGCTATCTGCACGACCGCAGCGGCAGATTGTTAGAGCGTTTTGTGAATGGGCGGCGGGAAGAGAGCATCACACGCGACAGCGCCAACAACAGCACCATCAGCACCGATGCGCGCGGCTTCAAGACGGAAGTGCGGCGAAATGAATTTGAACAAGTGGTGGAAATCCGCTACGGCGATAACAGCACAGTCCGGCGCAAATACTCAGCCTCGCATATGCAGTTGCTGGAAGAAGAAGACGAAGCCGGCATCAAAACCCGCTACGAATATGACGCCAAGGGCAATTTACTGAGCAAAACCGAAGCGCTGGACTTACCGGAACAACGTATCACCGAATATGCGCGCAACCCGCAGGGACAGCTCATCAAACTCACACGCAAAGGGCGTACCGAAAGCAATGGGACAGTCACACCGGATGCCGTGCTGCAGATGGAGTATGACGCAGTGGGCCAATTGGCCTTATTGATCGACGCAGAAAACGGCCATTGGCGCTTTAATTACGACCGCGCCGGCAATTTGCGCAGTGTGAGCAACCCGCTGCGCGAGCGCACCAGCTTCACCTACAATAGCGCCGGACTTTTGTTGGAAGTGACGAATGCCCTGAATCATAAAACCAGCTTTGTGTATGACAAAGTGGGCAATCTGATCAAGCAAACCGATGCGCGCAGCAAAGACTGGCACAGCAAATATGATGGCATGCGACGCCTGGTGCAGCGCATCAACGCAGTCAACGGGGTCAGCAGCCGTCGCTACTGGCACACCGGGCTGGCGCAGGAAGAAGAGGATGAAGACGGGCGCAAACAGCACTATCTGTATGACAATTATCTGCGCCTGATACAGGAAACGGATGATCTCAAGCATCAGACAGAGTACAGCTATTATCTGAACAGCGATCCGGGCCAGGGGCCAGTGTACACGCCGCTGGAAATTAAATATCCGGGCTACAGCAAAAGCCAGCGCTTTGACGCACGCGAGCGGCTGACCAGCGAAACCATCAAGCAGGGTGACAATCTGCAAAGCAGCAGCCACACCAGCAGCCGCAGCTACGACAAGCGCGGCCTGCTGCTGACAGAAACCGACCCCTATCAAAAAACCAGCCAACGCAGTTATGACGGACTGGGACAGATGACCGTGTATGAAGACAGGCTCAAAGGCAAAACCATGCTGAGCTACGATGCGCGCGGCAATCTGCTGCAAGTGGAAGACGCCCGTGGCAAACAATACCGCTATGAATACGACCGCAACGATAAAGTGGTGAAAGAAATCCGTCCCCTGGGCCAGGAAATCGCCTACGTCTGGGACGCCGCAGGACGCTTGCAAAGCCGCACAGATCCCTTGCGCAATAAAGTTCAATACAGCTGGGATGCGGTGGGGCGCTTGCGTCAAGTCGAGCATATCAGCGCCGCCGGCGAGCTGCGCCGCAGCATCACCTTCAGCTACGACGAAGTAGGCAATCTCTTGCAATGGCAAGAGCAGGATCATGCGCGCCAGCAGAGCAGCCAGGCGCAGATGACTTATGACGACGCCAACCGCAAGCTGTCAGAAACCATCACCTGGCCGAATCAAGTCAGCCAAAGCTATCGCTATGAATACAGCAAAGGCGGCAAAAAGACGGCGCTGGTATGGCCGGACGGCAGCCGCATCGCCTATGAATACAGCGCGCATGGGCAATTGCAAAGCGTGCAGATTCCCGGCGAAGGCAGTCTGAGCGTGAACGCCTGGAACTGGCTGCTTCCCGCGAAAAAGACTCTGCCAGGCGGCAGCGTGCAGGAAGCGCGCTATGACGGCATATTGAATTTGCGCGGCCTGCAACTGAAAAATCCAGCGCAACAAAACGTGCTGAGTTTGGAAAACCGCTATGGCAAAGCGTTTGAATTAACACAGCGCAGCCGCAGCCAGGCCGAAGGCAGTTGGCAGGAAAGCTTCCAATACGACCATGAACAGCGCCTGACACAAGCTGCGCGCAGCGGCAGCCTGGGCGAAGAAACGCAAAGCTTCACGCTGGATGGCGTAGCCAACCGGACGCAACATTCACGCACCGAAGGCGCCTGGGAATACGACGCCAACAACCGCTTGCTGCGACGCGGCAGCGGGGCCAACGCCACGCGTTACGACTGGGACGACAATGGCGCGCTGCAACGCCGCAGCGAAGGCGGCAATCAGGTGCAGCAATACATCCATGATGAAGAAAACCGTTTAAGCGAAGTACGCGACGGCGCCGGCAAGCTGATCGCACGTTACGGCTACGACCCGATGCACCGGCGCATCTGGAAAGAACAATTCCGTGACAGACAAGGCAATGCGTTGGGACAGGCGCTGCGCACGCTGTATCTGTACAACGACGAAGGCCTGCTGGCCGAAAGCACGCAGCCTATCAGCCTGCAAGCCGATGGCAGCGCAGTCAGCACAGGCGAAGTCCAGATTCAAGCGCAATACGGCGCCGAGCCGGGTACAATGTTCGGCACGGCGTATCAGTTCGCCAAGCTGAAAGCCGGCAACGGCGAAAGCAAATTCGTCTACCTGCAAAACGACCACCTGGGCGCGCCGATACTGGCGACGGACAAAGAAGGGACGGTGCAGTGGAGCATGCGGGCGGATGTGTTCGGCATGGAAAACCAGGTGTGGACGGATGCAGGCCAGGGCGTCAAGCTGAATTTCCGCTTTCCGGGGCAGTATGCGGATGAAGAGACCGGGTTCTTTTATAATTGGCACAGGTATTATGATCCGGGGGTGGGGAGGTATATTCAGTCTGATCCGATTGGGCTAAAAGGGGGGATGAATACGTATGCTTATGTGGGGGGGAATCCAACCGCATACACTGATACGTTCGGGTTGTCATTGGATGGGGTTAAGTACGTAATGGGGCAGGTTCGAGGTAGTTTTCCAGAAATCAAACCAAATGGGCCTATTGTTTTGGGGCCAGTGCCAGAGGGGGCCGCAGGTCAGACAAGTAATTGGAATGGGACGATTACAATGCCCCCAAACTTTTCCCCGAAGAAATGTTTGTCTCGAAACGAATGGGAAAACCTGTTTTATACGTTATTCCACGAAGGTATGCACAGTACAGATGACTTCATTACTAGAGTAACTACAACAAATAGCGAGAATGATGAGCATCACCAGAAAATTCATCGTCGAGAAGCATTTGAGAAAATGCGGCCAAAAGGACAGCAAAAGCCAATGTGGGGAAAACCGCGCGCGACACCTGTAAATGAAAATCAACTCTACGAAGAATATGTGAAAAATTCGCCTGATTGCAAATGCCAAAAATAAACTTCCACAAGCGATTTTTTTATTGGTTCGTTGTCGCTTCGATTACGCTACCTTTGACATGGCTCGTTTGGTTATATTTCCATCCGTTGGATTCTGACGTAGAGTCAACAAAGCGCTCGCAAACGCGCGTGGTCTTAGATATCACTGGAGTCTCTTTGAATGCCTGGATTAAAGAAAATGGCAGAGCTCCTAATATCTCTGAAGGGCTTAGCGTACTGCAATTCAAGACTTATCCTGTTAGAGATGGATGGGGGAGACCATTAATTTACAAACCGGATTTTTTGCTAAAAAAGCAGCAATTCTATTTGTATTCGACTGGCCCCAATGGGATAGATGATGGTGGAGAAGACGACGACATACGGTTTTGAATAAGAGCAGCCCCGCTCTCGGCTACGCCGGTCGCGGGGCTTTCTTCATGTGAGGCTCAGCGTTTCTTGCGCTGCTTGGCCGTGGTCTGATGCGCTTGCCGGCTCTTGGCCAGAATGTCATCAATCAGCGCCACCATTTGCGTGCGCTCGGTCGGCGTGAGTTCGGCAATCAATTGCGTGAGTCTGCTTGCAAAATCGTTGTGCGCGCTGTGGTGGCGGTGCGGGCATTGGGCGCAGGGTTGCGCGGGCGCTGCTGGCGTGGCGTGTGTCATGATGGTTTCCTTTCGCGTAGATTGTCTTTCTCTATTTCTTTAAAAAAGCATCCCCATCCCCCGGCTGGCGCCGGGGGGGGGAATCTGCTTCTTTCTTCGCCGCTTGGTTTGCAGCTAAAAGAAAAAGCGTTACGAGGCGCCAGCGCGCTGAGCTGGCAGCGCAGGGGTAATCACCAGCTCGGAGCTTGCGCTCGCCCACTTTCACCAGTACGCGCACGCCCTGCGCAAAACCTGCATCTTCCAACCCCAGCCGGCCAAGCGCAGCATGGTGTGAATGCCGCTGATGGAGCGCGGCACCGTCAATTGGTTTTCCGGCTTGGGTTGGATGCGGTTGCGGGTGTTGTGTGGCCGGCTTAGCCATAAAACCAGCTTTGCGTATGACAAAGTGGGCAATCTGATCAAGCAAACCGATGCGCGCAGCAAAGACTGGCACAGCAAATATGATGGCATGCGACGCCTGGTGCAGCGCATCAACGCAGTCAACGGGGTCAGCAGCCGTCGCTACTGGCACACCGGGCTGGCGCAGGAAGAAGAGGATGAAGACGGGCGCAAACAGCACTATCTGTATGACAATTATCTGCGCCTGATACAGGAAACGGATGATCTCAAGCATCAGACAGAGTACAGCTATTATCTGAACAGCGATCCGGGCCAGGGGCCAGTGTACACGCCGCTGGAAATTAAATATCCGGGCTACAGCAAAAGCCAGCGCTTTGACGCACGCGAGCGGCTGACCAGCGAAACCATCAAGCAGGGTGACAATCTGCAAAGCAGCAGCCACACCAGCAGCCACACCAGCAGCCGCAGCTACGACAAGCGCGGCCTGCTGCTGACAGAAACCGACCCCTATCAAAAAACCAGCCAACGCAGTTATGACGGACTGGGACAGATGACCGTGTATGAAGACAGGCTCAAAGGCAAAACCATCCTGAGCTACGATGCGCGCGGCAATCTGCTGCAAGTGGAAGACGCCCGTGGCAAACAATACCGCTATGAATACGACCGCAACGATAAAGTGGTGAAAGAAATCCGTCCCCTGGGCCAGGAAATCGCCTACGTCTGGGACGCCGCAGGACGCTTGCAAAGCCGGACAGATCCCTTGCGCAATAAAGTTCAATACAGCTGGGATGCGGTGGGGCGCTTGCGTCAAGTCGAGCATATCAGCGCCGCCGGCGAGCTGCGCCGCAGCATCACCTTCAGCTACGACGAAGTAGGCAATCTCTTGCAATGGCAAGAGCAGGATCATGCGCGCCAGCAGAGCAGCCAGGCGCAGATGACTTATGACGACGCCAACCGCAAGCTGTCAGAAACCATCACCTGGCCGAATCAAGTCAGCCAAAGCTATCGCTACGAATACAGCAAAGGCGGCAAAAAGACGGCGCTGGTATGGCCGGACGGCAGCCGCATCGCCTATGAATACAGCGCGCATGGGCAATTGCAAAGCGTACAGATTCCCGGCGAAGGCAGTCTGAGCGTGAACGCCTGGAACTGGCTGCTTCCCGCGAAAAAAACCTTGCCCGGCGGCAGCGTGCAAGAAGCGCGCTATGACGGCATCTTGAATTTGCGCGGACTGCAGCTGAAAAATCCGTCCCAACAAAGCGTGCTGAGTTTGGAAAACAGCTATGGCAAAGCGTTTGAATTAAAGCAGCGCAGCCGCAGCCAGGCCGAAGGCAGTTGGCAGGAAAGCTTCCAATACGACGCTGAAAACCGCCTGACGCAAGCTGCGCGCAGCGGCAGCCTGGGCGAAGAAACGCAAACTTTTACGCTGGACGCCGTCGCCAACCGCATCCAGCATTCCCGCACAGCCGGCGAGTGGGAATACGACGCCAACAACCGCCTGCTGCGCCGCGGCAATGGCGCCAACGCCACGCACTACGACTGGGACGACAACGGGGCCCTGCAACGTCGCAGCGAAGCCGGCAATCAAGTGCAGCAATTCATCTACGACGCCGAAAACCGCTTGAGCGAAGTACGCGACGACGCCGGCAATCTGATCGCCCGCTATGGCTACGACCCGATGCACCGGCGCATCTGGAAAGAACAATTCCGTGACAGACAAGGCAATGCGTTGGGACAGGCGCTGCGCACGCTGTATCTGTACAACGATGAAGGCCTGCTGGCCGAAAGCACGCAGCCTATCAGCCTGCAAGCCGATGGCAGCGCAGTCAGCACAGGCGAAGTCCAGATTCAAGCGCAATACGGCGCCGAGCCGGGTACAATGTTCGGCACGTCATATCAGTTCGCCAAGCTGAACAAGGGCAACGGCGAAAGCAAATTCGTCTACCTGCAAAACGACCACCTGGGCGCGCCGATACTGGCGACGGACAAAGAAGGGACGGTGCAGTGGAGCATGCGGGCGGATGTGTTCGGCATGGAAAACCAGGTGTGGACGGGTGCAAGCCAGGGGGGCAAGCTGAACTTGCGGTTTCCGGGGCAGTATGCGGATGAGGAGACCGGGTTCTTTTATAATTGGCACAGGTATTATGATCCGGGGGGGGGAGGTATATCCAGTCCGATCCGATTGGGCTCAAAGGGGGGATGAATACGTATGCGTATGTGCATGGGAATCCGGTTTCGTTTACCGACCCAAAAGGCTTATGGGTTAACATCGCAGCAGGTGCGGTGATCGGTGGAGTAGGTAATTTCGGATATCAGGTTTGGAAAAACAGTGGAAATTTGAAATGTGTTGACTGGGGAGATGTTGCCGAATGGGCCGCTATTGGCGGCTTGGCGGGTGCGCTTGTACCTGAAGGCCTTATTGCCCGTGGCGGGATGCAAACAGTTACACGATGGGGGCCGCCAGGTAAATGGGTTATGACTGGTGGAAGCTCTTGGCGCAACTGGTTATTTGCAGGAGGTCCAGAGTTGGGCTATCCAATGTCAACAGCTGTAACCACACAAATTCCTGCAAGCTCCTTGGCATGGCCTGCCGGTTGGGAAGTCATAAAGGGGATAGTTGGGCAGCGTGTTATTGTCGGAGGAGCTGCAATTGGTGGAGCTGGTACTGCTAATGCAGCAACTGGAAATGCGGAATCATGTGGGTGTAAATGATTTTTAAGATATTATTAATTTTGGTTGCGGTAGGTATTTTTCTTGATGTGGTTACCTGCTTTTTGTTTATGCGCCGTAACCGAACTGGGAAAGGGCCGTCAGGGTTACCTTTCTTAACATTAATCGCCTTCTACCTGCTTCCATTGCTCATCACCAAGCAATCAGTTTTTACATCGATTGTTTGGTTTGATTGCTTTATTCTCACATGCGTACATGTTTTTTTGGTATTACTTGTGCCGATATTGCATAAAAAAATATACGCTGGCAATTGGTATTGAAGGCGGGATGAAGAAAGCCCCTCACCCGGCGTAGCCGGATGAGGGGCTTTCTTCATGCATGGCTCAGCGTTTCTTGCGGCGCTGGTCTTTCTGCTTGGCCGTGGCGCTGTTTGCCTGCCGGCTCTTGGCCAAAATGTCATCAATCAACGCCACCATTTGCGTGCGCTCAGTCGGCGTGAGTTCGGCAATCAATTGCGTGAGCTGGCTTGCAAAATCGTTGTGCGTGCTGTGGTGGCGGTGCGGGCATTGGGCGCAGGGTTGCGCGGGCGCTGCTGGCGTGGCGTGTGTCATGATGGTTTCCTTTCGCGTAGATTGTCTTTCTCTATTTCTTTAAAAAAGCATCCCCATCCCCCGGCTGGCGCCGGGGGGGAATCTGCTTCTTTCTTCGCCGCTTGGTTTGCAGCTAAAAGAAAAAGCGTTACGAGGCGCCAGCGCGCTGAGCTGGCAGCGCAGGGGTAATCACCAGCTTGCGCTCGCCCACTTTCACCAGTACGCGCACGCCCTGCGCAAAACCTGCATCTTCCAGCCCCAGCCGGCCAAGCGCAGCATGGTGTGAATGCCGCTGATGGAGCGCGGCACCGTCAATTGGTTTTCCGGCTTGGGTTGGATGCGGTTGCGGGTGTTGTGTGGCCGGCTTAGCCATAAAACCAGCTTTGCGTATGACAAAGTGGGCAATCTGATCAAGCAAACCGATGCGCGCAGCAAAGACTGGCACAGCAAATATGATGGCATGCGACGCCTGGTGCAGCGCATCAACGCAGTCAACGGAGTCAGCAGCAGCCGTTATTGGCACACCGGACTGGGGCAGGAAGAAGAAGATGAAGACGGGCGCAAACAGCACTATCTGTATGACAATTATCTGCGCCTGATACAGGAAACGGATGATCTCAAGCATCAGACAGAGTACAGCTATTATCTGAACAGCGATCCGGGCCAGGGGCCAGTGTACACGCCGCTGGAAATTAAATATCCGGGCTACAGCAAAAGCCAGCGCTTTGACGCACGCGAGCGGCTGACCAGCGAAACCATCAAGCAGGGTGACAATCTGCAAAGCAGCAGCCACACCAGCAGCCGCAGCTACGACAAGCGCGGCCTGCTGCTGACAGAAACCGACCCCTATCAAAAAACCAGCCAACGCAGTTATGACGGACTGGGACAGATGACCGTGTATGAAGACAGGCTCAAAGGCAAAACCATGCTGAGCTACGATGCGCGCGGCAATCTGCTGCAAGTGGAAGACGCCCGTGGCAAACAATACCGCTATGAATACGACCGCAACGATAAAGTGGTGAAAGAAATCCGTCCCCTGGGCCAGGAAATCGCCTACGTCTGGGACGCCGCAGGACGCTTGCAAAGCCGGACAGATCCCTTGCGCAATAAAGTTCAATACAGCTGGGATGCGGTGGGGCGCTTGCGTCAAGTCGAGCATATCAGCGCCGCCGGCGAGCTGCGCCGCAGCATCACCTTCAGCTACGACGAAGTAGGCAATCTCTTGCAATGGCAAGAGCAGGATCATGCGCGCCAGCAGAGCAGCCAGGCGCAGATGACTTATGACGACGCCAACCGCAAGCTGACAGAAACCCTGCGCTGGCCGAATCAAGTCAGCCAAGGCTATGAATATGCATACAGCAAAGGCGGCAAAAAAACCGCGCTGATCTGGCCGGACGGCACGCGGATTGCATATGACTACAGCAAACATGGGCGCCTGCAAAGCGTGCAGATTCCGGGCGAAGGCAGTTTGAGCGTCAACGCCTGGAACTGGCTGATGCCGGCCAAAACCACCCTGCCGGGCGGCAGCGTACAAGAAGCGCAGTATGACGGCGTATTGAATTTACGCGGCCTGCAACTGAAAAATCCAGCGCAACAAAACGTGCTGAGTTTGGAAAACCGCTATGGCAAAGCGTTTGAATTAACACAGCGCAGCCGCAGCCAGGCCGAAGGCAGTTGGCAGGAAAGCTTCCAATACGACCATGAACAGCGCCTGACGCAAGCTGCGCGCAGCGGCAGCCTGGGCGAAGAAACGCAAAGCTTCACGCTGGACGGCGTAGCCAACCGGACGCAACATTCACGCACCGACGGCGCCTGGGAATACGACGCCAACAACCGCTTGCTGCGACGCGGCAGCGGGGCCAACGCCACGCGTTACGACTGGGACGACAATGGCGCGCTGCAACGCCGCAGCGAAGGCGGCAATCAGGTGCAGCAATACATCCATGATGAAGAAAACCGTTTAAGCGAAGTACGCGACGGCGCCGGCAAGCTGATCGCACGTTACGGCTACGACCCGATGCACCGGCGCATCTGGAAAGAACAATTCCGTGACAGACAAGGCGCAGCACTGACACAAGCGCTGCGCACGCTGTATCTGTACAACGACGAAGGCCTGCTGGCCGAAAGCACGCAGCCTATCAACCTCCAAGCCGATGGCAGCGCAGTCAGCACAGGCGAAGTCCAGATTCAAGCGCAATACGGCGCCGAGCCGGGTACAATGTTCGGCACGTCGTATCAATTCGCCAAGCTGAAAGCCGGCAACGGCGAAAGCAAATTCGTCTATCTGCAAAACGACCACCTGGGCGCGCCGATACTGGCGACGGACAAAGAAGGGACGGTGCAGTGGAGCATGCGGGCGGATGTGTTCGGCATGGAAAACCAGGTGTGGACGGATGCGGGCCAGGGCGTCAAGCTGAATTTGCGGTTTCCGGGGCAGTATGCGGATGAGGAGACCGGGTTCTTTTATAATTGGCACAGGTATTATGATCCGGGGGTGGGGAGGTATATCCAATCCGATCCGATTGGGGTTTATAAGAGCATTTATAATTCAATAATTGATGATGTTTTTTTTCTACTAGATCCATTTGGAAAAATAGATGAGGAGCATTATCTGAATCATCTATACGTATACGCAAGTGGAAATTCTCTGGGTATGATAGATGTGTTTGGCTTATACGGGGAACATACTAAAAATGCTAGGAAAAGTACGCTGCAAAAGCACCAACAAGGACAAACAAGAAAACAAAAAGATGCCGGTGGGGAAAAGGGAGATAAAAGCCGAAGTAATCCACGAAAGCCTCCAAGTAATCATAAAGGGCCATGGCCACCGAAGAATCAAGGTTTTATTGAAGAAGGGGTTTGCATGAGGCTTGGTTTATTTTTATCATTGATTGTAATTCCATTAAATGCAGGGCAGTGTGAAGATCGATGTAAGTGTGGAGAAATGTGCTTAGAGGAAAAATAGTGATTTTTTTGTCAATTTTTTGTTTGATATAGGTGGAGCTACAAATGAAAAAGAAACGTAAAGCGATGATGAGCCAGGAATATGAAAAAGCATTAAAGATTATGCAGATGCCGAATCCAAACATCGAGGAAGCAAAAAATTTCCTATTCCGTGCATTGGAGAAGTGTGATCCTTATGCAGCCTATGCCTTAGGTACATGGTATTTTCATGGATCTTATGGAATTCAACAAAATAAGGAAAAGGGAGTTGAGCTTTGGCTTATCGCTAGCGAAAAGAAAGTCACAGATGCTCTTTTTGATCTTGCCGTCAGCTATGAGACGGGAAATGGTGTTAAAAAAAATCTGTCACGAGCGGCTATGTTTTATATAGATGCTGCAATTAGGGGGGATAGAAAAGCGATTTTTGAAGTAGGAAGGTGTTACTTCTTTGGGATTGGGTTGGCTAAAAATAAAAAAATTGCTGATATTTGGTTTGAGAGGGCTGAAGAATTTGGTATGTATGAAAATAACCGATATGAATAAGGCTGGCATAAATATTAACAGGGTGTTCAAATTCTGTAACCGCCCAACGCGCCCACTCCTTCCTTCAAACTTGAGGCAGTGGCGCGAGCGGCAATAACTCATCCAGCCTGCTGGTAGGCCAAGTGGGTAATTTATTGAGGGTATCCATTAGCCAAGCATAAGGCTCCAGGCCATTGAGTTTGGCAGTTGTCAGTAAAGACATAATGCTTGATGCGCGGTGGCCGGCGCGCTCCGTGCCGTAAAACAGCCAATTCTTACGTCCGATAGCGACCGGGCGCAAGGCGTTTTCTGCCGGATTATTGTCAATCGGCAAATCGCCACTGTGCGCATAAACGCACCCGCGAAGCCCAACGGCTGATGGTGTACTTGACCGCTTTTTGCAAGCCGGAGGACGGTGACGCCCTGGCCCCGATTTCTGTTAGCCACGCCTCGAAATCCGTCAGCAATGGTATGCTCTTTCGTCGTCGCAAGGCTGCGCGCTCTTCGATACTCATCTCCTTGGCTTCGCGCTCAATTTCGTAGAGCTGGCCAAAGCGGAATAAGGCTTCGGTCGTGATCGGCGTTGGCTGCGTCGCATTCAAATCAAAGAATTTTCGTCGCGCATGCGCCATGCAGCCCAGCTCCACCACGCCGCCATCAAAGCTGGACCAGCGCATGATTGCTTAATCGATTTTTTGCGACAACTACCTTGACACGCTCCGAATATAGATCAGGACCGAACAAAATGGACAGTATCGGATTATGCGGTCACAAAAGGAAATGTAACTGTATTTGGCTACAATTTTTTTCATGTTGACAAATCAATAGGCTCTAAAGAACCTAGCCAGAGTGAGATTTTTGCCCATGAATTTAGGTACATTTCCCCCAAGAATCAATCTTACAACTCATCTTCTGACCTGGGAAATGCAATAATTGGCAAAGAGTCAGTGTCAAGGTACGAAAAGGATGCTAATGAATGGGCAACATCAATAATGTATGGGGCAAAGAATGCATGCACTTGTGACTAATGCTCGGAGCGTGTCAAGGTAGTTGTCGCAAAAAATCGATTAAGCAACCATGCGCTGGTCCAGCTTTGATGGCGGATTAAGCCAGACCTCATTGGGCGCCAGCCAGGGCCGTGTATGACGCTTCCAGCGCAGCGGATGGCGTTGCCGGGCTTCGGCATAAACGTCGCGTCGGCGCTCCAGGATCGCATTGGCGGCGCCCGTATGGCGCTGCTCCGGCGTCACATAGGCCAAGGCGCTGTGCAAATGGGTGCAGTTGTACCAAGTCACAAATTGCAGTGTCCAATCCCGAGCCTGCGCGATGCTCTCAAAGCCTTTGGCTGGATAGCTGGGCGCATATTTACAGGTGCGGAACCACGCTTCGATATGGGCATTGTCATCGGAGACGTAAGCGCCCAACCGCCCCATCTCCCCAAGCCCACAAAACCCGCGCATGCTGTGCCCATCAAACAGGAGGGGCAAGTATGCAAAGCAAATCACCGAAGAAAAGCAGAGAAGAATGGCTCGCGCACGTGCGGGCGTGGCGCATGAGTGGGCAAACGCAAAGCGCGTATTGCCGGCAGCACGAAATCAATCTGCCGGTCCTGCAATACTGGATCAAGCGCAGCCGCAGCGGATCTGAAAGCGCGCCGCTGACCTTGGTTGCCGCACAAGCGCCAACTGGCGCCATTTCTGCCCCCATCAGCGGCAATCTGACGCTGGAATGCGGCGCGCAGCGGCTGCATATTCCGCTGCATGTTCCGGCGCAATGGCTGGCTGCTTTATTGCGAGAACTGGCGTGAGCTGGCCGCAGCCTAAGCAAATCTGGCTGGTGCAAGAAGCGATGGATATGCGCGCCGGCATCGATAGCCTGGCCGCGCGCATTCAGCACAGCTTGGGACGCACGCCGTCGGATGGCGCTGCATACGTGTTTCGCAACCGGCGCAACAATCGCCTCAAGGCGCTGGTGTTTGACGCCAGCGGCATTTGGCTGTGCCAGCGCCGTCTGCATCAAGGCGGCTTCACCTGGCCGGAACCGGGCGCGCAAGTGTTTCTGCTCAACACAGAACAATGGGAATGGCTGTGTAAAGGCGTGGATTGGCGCCGTCTGAGCGCTGCCCACATCCCCGCCTGGCTGTATTGAAATGCGCTTTGGCAACGATCCGACTGGTTCTTGATCAGGTAAAAAATCCCATGAAAGAAACCGCAAAAAGATGGTGTTTACGCAGGAAAAAGCGCTTGAAAGCGTTACACTTCAGGCATGGATTTCATTGCGCAAAAACACCGCTTGCAACACACCGAAGGCATCCCGTCCCCGCTACGGGAAGAGCTGTTGGCGCTCATTGAGCAAGCCACGCAGGCAGAGCAAAAAGCTGCTGCATTCGCACAACGCGCCACACATGCAGAGCAGCAAGCCGCACAAGTGCAAAGCTATGCGGATCAACTGCGCCAGCAAAACGAAAAACTCCATCAAGAAGTCACGTACTTGCGCCGCATGCGTTACGGCATCAAGAGTGAGCGCATGGCTGACAGCACGCAGCGCGATTTGTTTGAGCAAGATTTGGATGCCGATATTGAGGCGCTGCAAGCCGAGTTGGATAAGCTCGCAGCAGCGTCCCCAAAAAAGAAGCGGTCAAACAAAAGCGCCCTGGTCGCCTGCCGCTGGCGGCGCACTTGCCGCGCGAAGACGTGTTGCACGAGCCGGCCAGTTGCGACTGCCCGGAATGCGGCAAAGCGATGCGCAAAGTTGGCGAAGATGTCACAGAAAAATTATCGGTGCAGCCGGCAGTGTTCAGCGTCAAGCGTCACCGCTATCCGAAATATGCCTGTCAGGCTTGCCAATCCATTCATCAGGCGCCCAGCGCACCGTCGATTATTGACGGCGGCGGCGTTGAGCACGATGTGCTGGCTTGGTTGCTGGTGTCGAAATATCTCGATCATCTGCCGCTGTATCGCCTGGAGCAGATCGGTGAGCGCCATAATGTGCCCCTGTCCCGCACCAAGCTGGCGCAGTGGGTAGGACGTACAGGCGTGGCGCTGGCGCCGTTGGCGGATCGCTTGGCGCAATTGTTGCGACAGCGGCGCTGCTTGCATGCCGATGAAACGCCGGTGGCGCAATTAGCGCCGAAAACCGGCAAAACCGAGCGCGGCTATCAATGGGTGTACCGCAGCAACGATATGGAGCCTGGGCCACGGATTGTGGTGTATGACTATCAGCCATCACGCCAGGGACAGCACGCGCGCAACATGCTGGCGGGCTGGAGCGGCTATTTGATGGCGGATGCGTATTCCGGCTATCAGGCATTATTTGCTGGCGGCGTGGTGGAGCTGGGCTGTATGGCGCATGCGCGGCGCAAATTCTTCGATTTGCACGCAGCACGTCCAACGCCCATCACCACCGAAGCCTTGCATCGCTTTGCTCAGTTATATGAAATTGAGCGCGAAGCAAAAGACATGTGCGTAGAACAACGCGCGGATTTGCGACGGGAAAAAGTCTGCCTCTGTTAGCGGAATTCGAGACCTGGCTGAATGAAACCAGCGCCCGCGCCAGTCCGTCCTCCGGCTTGCAAAAAGCGATCGTGTACACCCTCAGCCGATGGCCTGCGCGGGTGCGCTATGCACACAGCGGGGATTTGCCGATAGATAATAATGCGGCGGAAAATGCCTTGCGCCCGGTGGCCATCGGGCGCAAGAACTGGCTGTTTTACGGCACAGAACGCGCCGGCCATCGCGCCTCTTGCATCATGTCTTTGCTGGCCACGGCAAAGCTTAATGGCCTTGATCCATACGAATGGCTGCTTGATACGCTCAACAAATTGCCCACTTGGCCAGCCAATCGCTTGGATGAGCTATTGCCGCTTGGGTCTGTGATTCAGGTCTGATCGAGATGGGGGCGTTGGGCGCTTACTCGGAGACGCCAGGCCGGCTATGCGAGGAGCCGATGCCCAGCATTTCCAACTTGCTCTTGAGCGTGTGCGAAGTTTGCGCAGCACCGTTATCGGCATGCAGCACCAATGGCGTGCAGCGGCGCTGTTCACGCCAGCAGGCGCGCTCAATCAGTAAAGCAGCTTCCTCACCATTTTCCCGCTCGTGGACTTCCCATGCGACCAGTTTGCGGCTGTAAATATCGAGCACGGCATACAGATAAAAATACTGGCCGCGCACCCGGCTGGGCAGGTACGTCACGTCCCAGCTCCAGACCTGGTTGGGGCCATGGGCGACATGGCGCACCGGCTCGCTGGCCACAGGAGCCTTGCTGCGACCCCGGTGATGCTGCTGGTCGGCGCTTCTCAGCACACGATAGAACGACGATTCCGATGCCACATACGCTCCCTCGTCGGCCAGCCGCGGCACGATCTGCGCTGGCGGCAAATCGGCAAAGCGCGGTTCATGACACAGTTGCAGGATGCGCTGACGTTCTTCATCAGACAGTTTGTGCGCAGGCGCTGGCCGCTCTGCCTCCGGTCGGCCGTCAGGACGAATTTCACCGTCACAACGCCAACGTTCCAAGGTGCGCACGCTTAGACCGAGTTCGGCGCATGCCAATGCTAAACGCGCACCAGCCTTCCGGGCCTGCAGAATATCGGCGATCATTTCAAGGCGCTGGGGCAACGCAGTCATGCGTCCTCGCCGTCGATCCCCAGCGCCTCGTACTTTCGGGACAGAACCAGCAAGGCCGCTGTTTCCGCCAGCGCTTTTTCTTTACGCCGCAAATCCTTTTCCAGCTCCTTGATGCGCTTTTTGTCTTTGGCCCGGGCTGCAGCATCGGCTTGACTGCTCTGGCTGCTAAGCGCAGCGTGCATTTCTGTGCGCCAGCGCTCCAGTTGCGCTACCAGCAAGCCTTTACGGCGGCAATACTCAGCCAGCTCTGCTTCGTTCAGCGGCGCCGCTTCCAGTACTGCAGCAAATTTGTCCGCAGCACGCCATTGCTCGGGGTTTTGTCCGTCGCCAGGCACAACACGACCGGCTTCACGGGCCTGCTTCCGCCACAGGTAAAGCGTAGCCTCTGGCACGCCGCTTATCTCAGCGACCTCGGCCACAGACTTGTTTTGTGGTGCGCTCATCAGCTTGAGCACATGTTCTTTCTTCTCTTGTGTGTATTTCATTATCGTCTGTTCCATCGCCCCCGGGATGGATTAGAACTCCAAATCACTGGAGGCGACAACTATTTTGACACGGGGGGTGCTATTATTTTTGTATTTTCTTTTCTCATTTGCTCTTTATCTGGCGCAGCCAGCTTTCCCTATGGAAATTTGCTTCATGATCGATCTTCATCGTTTGAAATAAGCCAGGAGGGAGTGCGCACTTTTGATGTTATTTCTGAAGCTAAATTTTGCAAAGCTAGCGATGATTTTTGGTGCGTTAACTCTGTGAATTTTAGATTTTCAGTGCCTAAGAAAATACAGAAATTTAATTCTTGGAGCAAAGATAATGCGCTCTATAAGGTGAAATCCATCAATGAGCGAGTATTTAATAATGCAGTGGTTAAATACTATGTAATTGAACAGGATTTTGATGGTCAAAAAATCACATATGCATATTCACAAGACTTTGGCGTTTTATTGATAAAACACGAAAATGGAGGTGAATTATCAATAATCAAGAAATGTGGATTTGCAGCAACTAATAACCGTCATGGTTGCAAAGCTCCTTCAATATCTAGCCCATAGGGAGACTTATGCAAATAAATGAAGATGTTTTTATCGGCAAATCTCGTGAATTTAAGCTAATTTTTTTATTAATTTTGGGTGGCTATTCAGCCCCCAAAACTCTCAACAAGTGCTTGTAAACAAAGTCAAACTCGTGCATCCTGTCAGGCATGAAGAAAAAAGCCAATCCGCCAGAATTGAACAAGATGAGTCACGCAGAAAAAGATGCGTTGATACTGACATTGTTTGCGAGGTTGGAAGCCCTGGAAAACAGGGTACCGAAGACGAGTCAAAATTCAAGCAAACCGCCATCGTCAGATGGATTGCAAAAGAAAACGCGCTCGTTGCGGGAAGCCTCAGGAAAGGCGGCAGGAGGTCAAGCAGGGCATATTGGCAGCAAATTGGAACGGATGGCGCAGATCACTGAAACTGTGCGTAGCCCGCTGCCGCAATATTGCACACGTTGCCAGCAGAGCTTGGCGCATGAGCAGGCGCAACTGCTTGATAGCCGGCAAGTAATCGATATTCCACTGCTGCCGCTGCAAGTGACGGAATACCAAAAAATGGCGGTGCGCTGCCAATGTGGGCAGGTGCATACAGGTGAATATCCAAGCGGGGTAACGGAAAATGTTCAGTACGGCCCCAACTGTGTATTTCATCATCGTCAGTTCCATCGCCCCCGGCATGGATTAGAACTCCAAATCACTGGAGGCGATAACTATTTTTGCATATGGGTACAATCTCAGATTAACCGTGTTCCATATCCAATTGCGGCGGTAGCTTATGTTGCAGGGGCAGCTGCTGTAAATGCGAGCGATGAGTGTGAGTGTAAAAATGACTAACGGGGGGGGTATGATTTTTGATATGTTGCGGGGTTTTTTTTTTGGTGTTTTCAATAAATTAGAAAAAAATATTTTGAATGCAGTTTCTAATGCGCTGGATGAGGAAAGACGGAATATTTTCCGCGATCAAATAGAACGGATTAACTTGCTCCGACGAGATCCTAACGGGAATGAAACTATCTTTTATTGGATGAAGAGAGGCAAGCCATGCCGAGATTTTCCTTTGATGTTTTCAACTGGGAAAAAGGAAGTTTGCCTGGCAAAAGTTCACATTCGTTACTACGGGAGAACCCTTCCTGCATTAGTAATGTTGCTCGATGGTGCAATTTTCAGAATTAAATACAGTCAGTCAGTTGTGAAATTTGATGTTATGGATAATTTTTCGATTGAAGATGTGAAAATTTTCAACTGAAATGGTGTTTTTGGCTCAGTTCGTAATGTGCAATAGCCGCAGGCGTATTGCACTATCAGCAGACAGTTTAGCTGTTACAGGGTGTTGAAAAACCCTCAGCCATGTCAACCAAAGCTTGAGCGTAAACATTAAGCAAAAACTATTATCAAGCCAGGTGTCAACAGCGATGCAATTTGTTGATCCATATGATTTAGTTGATTTAAATCTATTCCATCCAATTGTCGATAAAGAAAATCACTCACGTGCGGAAGCGTGGAATCCGACGTGGGCTTATGTTGTTGCTGGGCATGGCAATCCTGTTAATATGACGGATGAAAATCAAAGAATTATTTACCCATGGGATCTTGCTAAAAGAATACGAAGCGATCCAAAATGGAAAGGTCGTCCAGTAATTGTTGCATCCTGTAATACAGGAAGAGAGCCATCAACCTATCCGGGGCGACCATCCTTTCAGCAATATTTGGCAGATGAATTGGGGGTAGATGTGACATCTGCAACTGATTTTGTCTTTTTTCAAAAAAATGGAAAACCGCCATTGGTAGGCCCCATAGATGGCCCTCCAACAAATAGCTGGAAATCGGTTTCCCCAAGGAGAACGAAATGAATAAGAATAAATTATCCATATTTTCATTTTTAATAATTGGAGCTCTTTTGGGCGGATATGTGTTCACTCTTTTTTTACAATTTGAATCAAAACGGAAATCAAGTGTTAGTGCAGCAGCAAGATTCGAGGTATCTGCGTATGAAATGCAAAGTTTAATAAAGAAAGCAAATAATGGCGACTGTAATGCAGCATATCGTATTGGCCGTCACTATAGTTTTTTTACTGTGCAATTTGATGATGCAATTAAATGGTTTCGTTTGGCAGCTCAGTGTCCGCTTGTTGCTCCTAAAGAAGAGCTAATTTCATTGCTTCTTTACATGGAGAATCAGCCAGGGGTTAGTGATGAAATTGATAAATTGCTAGAAGAAATTAGAGAAATAGATCCAAATGCTGCACTAAAAAGTGAAGCGGCGGTTATATTCACGCGAAAAGAGTATCAGCAAAAAAATAAAAAATGATGTTACTAACCTTGTACTTTGCAAAGCCATTTCCCAGATTTTTATTTATCAATAAAATCAATAGCTTAGCTTGCATGCAAAATGGCTTTACTTTGAATAAAGTTAGTATCTACCGCTTCAGCTGCAATCGTGACTATTCAGCCCCCAAAACTCTCAACAAGTGCTTGTAAACAAAGTCAAACTCGTGCATCCTGTCAGGCATGAAGAAAAAAGCCAATCCGCCAGAATTGAACAAGATGAGTCACGCAGAAAAAGATTCGTTGACAAAAGGTTGTGATGTTTTTAATCCGGATAATTAGTCTCTCTTGAACAATTCCCAACCTCCTGATTTTATTGAAAAAATTGAAGAATGGATACCGCAGAATTGCAAGAAATGATTAAAATAGAATTTATTTCCGGCAAAAAGCGGAGTGATTGATACATATGGAAAACCACAAACTTACAGAAGGAATGCGGCAATTTCTGACGCATTGCGGCCTGAGGGAATGCAAAATTGCGAGTTGTCAAATGCATACCCGGCCGTATCATGATCTCGGCATTTATGGTGATGAAGCGCTGGATCTTCTAGATGTGTTGTCCAAGCAATATCAAGTTGATTTATCTGACTTTGAATTTGCCAAATATTTCCCAGAGGAATTCCCCGGTGGGGCATTTGCCAAGCGGATTTTTTTGTATTATTTGCCGTTTGGAAGATGGTTTGTTTATCGCAAAGTGACATGGCAGCCCATAATATTGGCTCAAATTGATGCCGCAATCAGCGCCAAAAAATGGCGAGGTACTTGATCTGATTTTAGCGAAAAGCCCCGCTTCCGGCTGCGCCGGTCGCGGGGCTTTGTTCATACTGGGTTCAGCGTTTCTTGCGGCGCTTGCCTTGCTGCTTGGCCGTGGCTGGGTGGATTACAACGCGCGCGGCGAAATGCTGTCCTGGGGTGATCAGAATGGCAATGCGAGTTGGTTGCTGCGCGATGTGGATGGGCGCTTGATTGCGGTGTTAGGGCACGATGGGCGCACCCTGATGACGCTGCACTACTACCCCAGTACCTTGCTGGCCGAAGTGCGCGATTATCCGGCCCCGGACATCGCGCAAGACCTGCCGCCACGCGTGGTGCGCTACTTCTACGATAGCTTAAACCGCCTGACCGGGGTGGAAGATGTGCTCGGCCATCGCACGCAATACAAATATGATCAATACAGCCGCATTATTAAAATCATTGATCCCGAATTGCACGAGCAGCAATACAGCTACTACCCGTTCGGTTCAGTCAAACAACACATCGCAGCAGATGGTGGGGTGACGGACTACGAATGGGACTACGATACCGACAAAAAACAGTTTGAGAGCAAAATCATCTGGCCACGCGGATTGACGATGCGGCGCACAGAAAGCTATCTGCACGACCGCAGCGGCAGATTGTTAGAGCGTTTTGTGAATGGGCGGCGGGAAGAGAACATCACACGCGACAGCGCCAACAACAGCACCATCAGCACCGATGCGCGCGGCTTCAAGACGGAAGTGCGGCGAAATGAATTTGAACAAGTGGTGGAAATCCGCTACGGCGATAACAGCACAGTCCGGCGCAAATACTCAGCCTCGCATATGCAGTTGCTGGAAGAAGAAGACGAAGCCGGCATCAAAACCCGCTACGAATATGACGCCAAGGGCAATTTACTGAGCAAAACCGAAGCGCTGGACTTACCGGAACAACGTATCACCGAATATGCGCGCAACCCGCAGGGACAGCTCATCAAACTCACACGCAAAGGCGTACCGAAAGCAATGGGACAGTCACACCGGATGCCGTGCTGCAGATGGAGTATGACGCAGTGGGCCAATTGGCCTTATTGATCGACGCAGAAAACGGCCATTGGCGCTTTAATTACGACCGCGCCGGCAATTTGCGCAGTGTGAGCAACCCGCTGCGCGAGCGCACCAGCTTCACCTACAATAGCGCCGGACTTTTGTTGGAAGTGACGAATGCCCTGAATCATAAAACCAGCTTTGTGTATGACAAAGTGGGCAATCTGATCAAGCAAACCGATGCGCGCAGCAAAGACTGGCACAGCAAATATGATGGCATGCGACGCCTGGTGCAGCGCATCAACGCAGTCAACGGGGTCAGCAGCCGTCGCTACTGGCACACCGGGCTGGCGCAGGAAGAAGAGGATGAAGACGGGCGCAAACAGCACTATCTGTATGACAGTTATCTGCGCCTGATACAGGAAACGGATGATCTCAAGCATCAGACAGAGTACAGCTATTATCTGAACAGCGATCCGGGCCAGGGGCCAGTGTACACGCCGCTGGAAATTAAATATCCGGGCTACAGTAAAAGCCAGCGCTTTGACGCACGCGAGCGGCTGACCAGCGAAACCATCAAGCAGGGTGACAATCTGCAAAGCAGCAGCCACACCAGCAGCCGCAGCTACGACAAGCGCGGCCTGCTGCTGACAGAAACCGACCCCTATCAAAAAACCAGCCAACGCAGTTATGACGGACTGGGACAGATGACCGTGTATGAAGACAGGCTCAAAGGCAAAACCATGCTGAGCTACGATGCGCGCGGCAATCTGCTGCAAGTGGAAGACGCCCGTGGCAAACAATACCGCTATGAATACGACCGCAACGATAAAATGGTGAAAGAAATCCGTCCCCTGGGCCAGGAAATCGCCTACGTCTGGGACGCCGCAGGACGCTTGCAAAGCCGGACAGATCCCTTGCGCAATAAAGTTCAATACAGCTGGGATGCGGTGGGGCGCTTGCGTCAAGTCGAGCATATCAGCGCCGCCGGCGAGCTGCGCCGCAGCATCACCTTCAGCTACGACGAAGTAGGCAATCTCTTGCAATGGCAAGAGCAGGATCATGCGCGCCAGCAGAGCAGCCAGGCGCAGATGACTTATGACGACGCCAACCGCAAGCTGACAGAAACCCTGCGCTGGCCGAATCAAGTCAGCCAAGGCTATGAATATGCATACAGCAAAGGCGGCAAAAAAACCGCGCTGATCTGGCCGGACGGCACGCGGATTGCATATGACTACAGCAAACATGGGCGCCTGCAAAGCGTGCAGATTCCGGGCGAAGGCAGTTTGAGCGTCAACGCCTGGAACTGGCTGATGCCGGCCAAAACCACCCTGCCGGGCGGCAGCGTACAAGAAGCGCAGTATGACGGCGTATTGAATTTACGCGGCCTGCAACTGAAAAATCCAGCGCAACAAAACGTGCTGAGTTTGGAAAACCGCTATGGCAAAGCGTTTGAATTAACACAGCGCAGCCGCAGCCAGGCCGAAGGCAGTTGGCAGGAAAGCTTCCAATACGACCATGAACAGCGCCTGACGCAAGCTGCGCGCAGCGGCAGCCTGGGCGAAGAAACGCAAAGCTTCACGCTGGACGGCGTAGCCAACCGGACGCAACATTCACGCACCGACGGCGCCTGGGAATACGACGCCAACAACCGCTTGCTGCGACGCGGCAGCGGGGCCAACGCCACGCGTTACGACTGGGACGACAATGGCGCGCTGCAACGTCGCAGCGAAGGCGGCAATCAGGTGCAGCAATACATCCATGATGAAGAAAACCGTTTAAGCGAAGTACGCGACGGCGCCGGCAAGCTGATCGCACGTTACGGCTACGACCCGATGCACCGGCGCATCTGGAAAGAACAATTCCGTGACAGACAAGGCGCAGCACTGACACAAGCGCTGCGCACGCTGTATTTGTACAACGATGAAGGCTTATTGGCCGAAAGCACCCAGCCCATCAGTCTGCAAGCCGACGGCAGCGCAGTCAGCACAGGCGAAGTCCAGATTCAAGCGCAATACGGCGCCGAGCCGGGTACAATGTTCGGCACGTCGTATCAATTCGCCAAGCTGAAAGCCGGCAACGGCGAAAGCAAATTCGTCTATCTGCAAAACGACCACCTGGGCACGCCGATACTGGCGACGGACAAAGAAGGGGCGGTGCAGTGGAGCATGCGGGCGGATGTGTTCGGCATGGAAAACCAGGTGTGGACGGATGCGGGCCAGGGCGTCAAGCTGAATTTCCGCTTTCCGGGGCAGTATGCGGATGAAGAGACCGGGTTCTTTTATAATTGGCACAGGTATTATGATCCGGGGGTGGGGAGGTACACGACCAGTGATCCGATTGGGTTGTGGGGGGGGGATAAATATGTATGCGTATGCTAGGGCGTGTTGACAATTAACAGCACTTTGGATGGGAATTTTCAAAAAAAGCTGTTAACTTTTTGCCACTTGTGTTTACATTCTTGTTTTTGGGCAAAACAGAATGGCACGGATGATGTTACGGGACGATCAGTGGGCAAGAATTGAAGCCTTGGTACCAGGAAAGGTTGGCGATAGAGGCAGAACAGGCGTGAATAATCGGCTGTTTGTGGAAGCTGTTTTATGGATAGCAAAGACAGGCAGCCCGTGGCGGGATTTGCCTGCTGAATTTGGCCCATGGAACAGCGTCTATGTGAGGTTTGCGCGTTGGTCGGATAAGCAGGTATGGCACAAAATCTTTGCCGTGCTACGCGAGGACGCGGACTTTGAGGAAGTTTTTCTTGATAGCACTATCGTGCGGGCGCATCAGCATGCAGCAGGAGCCGCAAAAAAAAGGGGCCGCAATCCATTGGCCGGTCTCGTGGGGGATTAACCACCAAGATTCATGCTTGCGTTGAGGGCTTGGGCAATTTGGTTCAGTTCATCCTGACAGGCGGAGAAGTTCACGATATAACCCAGGCAACCGCGTTACTCAATGACGTCGCGCCACAAGCGGTGCTGGCAGATAAAGCCTATGATGCCAACACACTGATTGATTGCATTGAGGGAAAAAATGCCAAGGTCGTGATTCCACCAAAGGCGAACCGGAAAGAACAGCGGGATTATGATCAGTTCCAATATCGAAACCGCAATCTCATTGAGCGCTTTTTCGCCAAAATTAAGCAATTTCGACGGATCGCTACCCGCTACGACAAACTGGATACCCGTTTCTCTTCGTTTGTAACCTTGGCGGCATCAATGATATGGTTGAAATAAATGTCAACACACCCTAATCAAAATCCAATGAAAAACTTTGATCCTAGTGGGTTACTTTATGGACTTAATTTTGGTGAATGCTATGGTGCGGCTGCGGCACAATATTGGGCGAATAAGCACGTTGATACAGGTAATTTTTTCTATGCCATCCCAGGTCTATTTGCTTCTGCGTGGACTCCCAAAACCAGTAATGCAACTTTCGGAGTTCTCGTGGGAGCTATGGGCGGTGTGGGTGTTGCAAATTCGGCAGGAAATTTTTCGACATGGATGCGTAACCCAATTCTGTATGAAGTCGGACAAAAAACAGTATCAACTGCAATATATCAAGGAGTGGCTGCAATGCCTGTAGCGGCAAGAGCTAATGCAATCATTCAAAAGATGGGGTGGTTTGGTGTGATTTTTAACCTATTTGGTTCATGGAGTAAAACATGGAATACCGGTGCAACGCCTGGAGCGGCATTGGGGTTAGTTGCTTTTGGTGCGGGTACATCGGTTACTCCGCAATCTGGTAATTGTGAGTGTGAGTGATCATGTTCAACATATTTGAATTAATTATTTTCATCCTTCTTCTTAATTTCGCTCGGTTGTTAAGCATATATTTCGGGGGGGGAGGGTTTGTTTCTTTTTTTGTAAGTGTAACTTTCGTTTTTTTTGTTTATTTTGCATTTTGGAAATGCATGCGAATATTAGTGAAGAGGCCAATTTGCAAGAGAAATAGGTGTCGTTCATGGAACTATAAAAAATGCGGTAAATTAAAGGAGGGGGTTTTATATAAATGCAAATGTGGAGATTATTATTTAATGTTAAATAAAAACGAGTTTAATTTTTTAAATCATGATGGCACTTCGGAATTATACATGAGCCGAATAGATTCCAACTGCCGATGGCAGAGATGTAGTGTAAGCGCCCAACAGCCCCATCTCCCCAGCCCATAAAAACCAGCGCATGCTATGCCCATCAAAAAGGAGGCATAGGATGCACAGCAAATCACGCAAACAACGCAGGGAAGAATGGCTTGAGCTTCCCCTGAAATTTAGTCTGCCACAGGTGACGTAAAATAACGTTACTTGAGAAAGACAGGAAATGAAAAAAATACCGAAACAAGCATACACGACCGAGTTCAAAGAACTGGCGGTCAAACGCGTCCAAGATGGTGAATCGGTGGCGGTCGTGGTTAGGGAGCTGGGGCTGGGCGACCAGACGCTGCGAAATTGGATCAAGGCGGCAGCAGAAGGAAAACTCAAAGGCGCTGGCGGCAAAGTGGTGACGCCGGAAGCGATGGAACTTTCCAGACTGCGCGCAGAAAACGTCCGGTTGAAGCGGGAGAATGAAATCATAAAAAAAGCAGCGGCGTACTTCGCGAAGGATGTCCTGTGAAGTACGCCTGGATGGATGGACAAATCAAGAGCTATGCGCTGACAGAAATGTGCGCCGTTCTCGACGTCAGCATCAGCGGCTATCGGGCGTGGAAGCGTGGCGGCACGCCTGAGCGTAAGCGCTTGAAGGATGCACAAATGCTTGCAGTGATACGCGCCATTCATGCCGAACTCAAAGGGGCTTACGGCAGCCCGCGCATCGTGCGAGAACTGCGCAAACGAGGCTTCAGCGCTGGCAAAGAACGCGTCGAACGTCTCATGCGAAACAATGGTATCCGTGCCCGCCATAAGCGGCGCTACAAGGTCACCACGGATTCCAGGCATAGTTTGCCGGTTGCTGCCAACCTGTTGGCTCGCAATTTCACTCCGGCAGCCCCTAACCAGGTCTGGACGTCGGACATCACCTATTTGTGGACTGACGAAGGCTGGCTGTATCTGGCGATTGTGCTGGATCTGTTCAATCGGGAGGTGATCGGCTGGTCGCTCAAGCCGCGCATGACCAGCGACATTGTGACTGACGCTTTGACGATGGCGTGGTTTCGCCGTCGACCGGACGCGGGCGTTATGCATCATTCTGATCGCGGCAGCCAATACGCCAGCCAAGCCTTTCAGGACAAACTCAAGGAATACGGCATGACGTGCTCGATGAGTCGCAAAGGAAACTGCTGGGACAACGCACCGACCGAGAGCTGGTTTAACAGTTTCAAGAATGAGCGATACCATGGCGTGCGTTATGCCAGCCATGCTGAAATGAAGGCTGCCAGCTTTGAATATATTGAAGTCTTTTATAATCGAACCCGTCAGCATTCAACTCTGGGCTATCAATCGCCGTTTCAGTATCTTGACCGCTGGCAGCGTGAGCAAAATCAGGAAAAGCTGGCTGCATAAAATTCATCTGATGGCAGACGAAATATCGAGGGAACGTCAGGGGAGTGGCGGCGATGAAAATTATAGTTAAAGATATTGAATACGATGATGTTGAATATATTGGTTGTGCAGGACTACCAAGCTATCCAGTGTGCTTTAAAGCAAAACATTTCGAGGGATGGGCGCGGTTTGTTCCATTTTCTGAAAATTTGGAAAAATACATAGATGAGCAAGTGGGGGTTGAAGTTGCATGCGAAAAAGTTACAGATTTTAGTGTTGGTGAATTTTTAAATGAGAAAATTGAAAATCTACCTGAAAAATATTGCTACGCAGTTTGCGGGAGGGTTACTGAGATAGCTCATCATTCGCAACCTGTTGGGAATAAAACAATCTATATTACATCGCATGATGCTGAGTTTTCACTGAGTTGGCTTGATATTGGTGATTGTGATATTAAAAAAGGTGATATTGTAACTTTTAACATTCATGGATTGTCTCTGTGGGATGAGATGATTTGACGCATTGGTGTCGAAGATGATTTGAGCGTCAGCACGCGGCATGGCCCCTTGCGCTGGAAGCGCTATTGGGACGGTACGCACTGGCGCTTTAATTCGCATTGGGAAAGCCTGTCGCAGAGCTGGAGTAATCTGACCTGCAACCGGGTGGATGAAAGCCATCCGCATTCGCCCGGCGGGTATTGGGCGGTAGTGGATATTTCCTGGCAACCCGGGGAAGGCGGCGGCCAACCTGCCCCCCTGTTCACGCCATTTAACAGCCGCTTGAGCGACAACCCGAATGACTATGTGCAAGCGCGCACCATGAATTTGAACTGGCAGCAATTATGCAGCGCGCCAACAGAGGGACAAAGCTATGAGGCCGATGTGGTGCGGCGCATTAATCAGCTGTTTACCGGAAAAAATGGCGAATACGCCTTTGACAACCGCACCATTTTGCGGCACAGAACGGTGCAAGCATATCGCCCCGTCGCTAAGCAGCCGGATGTGCCACAGAGCGAGGCGCAGAATGCAGTAAAACATGCGGCACCCGCTATGCGCAGCTTCAATTCGCCAATTGAAACGGTAAAGGGCTACCGCTTAAGCGACCGCAACGGCGGCTGGGTGGATTACAACGCGCGCGGCGAAATGCTGTCCTGGGGTGATCAGAATGGCAATGCGAGTTGGTTGCTGCGCGATGTGGATGGGCGCTTGATTGCGGTGTTAGGGCACGATGGGCGCACCCTGATGACGCTGCACTACTACCCCAGTACCTTGCTGGCCGAAGTGCGCGATTATCCGGCCCCGGACATCGCGCAAGACCTGCCGCCACGCGTGGTGCGCTACTTCTACGATAGCTTAAACCGCCTGACCGGGGTGGAAGATGTGCTCGGCCATCGCACGCAATACAAATATGATCAATACAGCCGCATTATTAAAATCATTGATCCCGAATTGCACGAGCAGCAATACAGCTACTACCCGTTCGGTTCAGTCAAACAATACATCGCAGCAGATGGTGGGGTGACGGACTACGAATGGGACTACGATACCGACAAAAAACAGTTTGAGAGCAAAATCATCTGGCCACGCGGATTGACGATGCGGCGCACAGAAAGCTATCTGCACGACCGCAGCGGCAGATTGTTAGAGCGTTTTGTGAATGGGCGGCGGGAAGAGAACATCACACGCGACAGCGCCAACAACAGCACCATCAGCACCGATGCGCGCGGCTTCAAGACGGAAGTGCGGCGAAATGAATTTGAACAAGTGGTGGAAATCCGCTACGGCGATAACAGCACAGTCCGGCGCAAATACTCAGCCTCGCATATGCAGTTGCTGGAAGAAGAAGACGAAGCCGGCATCAAAACCCGCTACGAATATGACGCCAAGGGCAATTTACTGAGCAAAACCGAAGCGCTGGACTTACCGGAACAACGTATCACCGAATATGCGCGCAACCCGCAGGGACAGCTCATCAAACTCACACGCAAAGGGCGTACCGAAAGCAATGGGACAGTCACACCGGATGCCGTGCTGCAGATGGAGTATGACGCAGTGGGCCAATTGGCCTTATTGATCGACGCAGAAAACGGCCATTGGCGTTTCAGCTACGACCGCGCCGGCAATTTGCGCAGTGTGAGCAACCCGCTGCGCGAGCGCACCAGCTTCACCTACAATCATGCCGGCCTCTTGTTGGAAGTGACAGACGCGCTGAATCATAAAACCAGCTTTGCGTATGACAAAGTGGGCAATCTGATCAAGCAAACCGATGCGCGCAGCAAAGCATGGCACAGCAAATATGATGGCATGCGCCGCCTGGTGCAGCGCATCAACGCAGTCAACGGGGTCAGCAGCAGCCGCTACTTGCACACCGGATTGGCGCAGGAAGAAGAAGATGAAGACGGGCGTAAGCAGCACTATCAGTATGATAGTTATCAGCGCTTGATGCTGGAGACGGACGATCTCAAGCATCAGACCGAGTATGGTTATCATCTAAGCGGCGATCCGGGCCAGGGGCCAGTGTACACGCCGCTGGAAATTAAATATCCGGGCTACAGTAAAAGCCAGCGCTTTGACGCACGCGAGCGGCTGACCAGCGAAACCATTAAGCATGGCGACAATCTGCAAAGCAGCAGCCACACCAGCAGCCGCAGCTACGACAAGCGCGGCCTGCTGCTGACAGAAACCGACCCCTATCAAAAAACCAGCCAACGCAGTTATGACGGACTGGGACAGATGACCGTGTATGAAGACAGGCTCAAAGGCAAAACCATCCTGAGCTACGATGCGCGCGGCAATCTGCTGCAAGTGGAAGACGCCCGTGGCAAACAATACCGCTATGAATACGACCGCAACGATAAAGTGGTGAAAGAAATCCGTCCCCTGGGCCAGGAAATCGCCTACGTCTGGGACGCCGCAGGACGCTTGCAAAGCCGGACAGATCCCTTGCGCAATAAAGTTCAATACAGCTGGGATGCGGTGGGGCGCTTGCGTCAAGTCGAGCATATCAGCGCCGCCGGCGAGCTGCGCCGCAGCATCACCTTCAGCTACGACGAAGTAGGCAATCTCTTGCAATGGCAAGAGCAGGATCATGCGCGCCAGCAGAGCAGCCAGGCGCAGATGACTTATGACGACGCCAACCGCAAGCTGACAGAAACCCTGCGCTGGCCGAATCAAGTCAGCCAAGGCTATGAATATGCATACAGCAAAGGCGGCAAAAAAACCGCGCTGATCTGGCCGGACGGCACGCGGATTGCATATGACTACAGCAAACATGGGCGCCTGCAAAGCGTGCAGATTCCGGGCGAAGGCAGTTTGAGCGTCAACGCCTGGAACTGGCTGATGCCGGCCAAAACCACCCTGCCGGGCGGCAGCGTACAAGAAGCGCAGTATGACGGCGTATTGAATTTACGCGGCCTGCAACTGAAAAATCCAGCGCAACAAAACGTGCTGAGTTTGGAAAACCGCTATGGCAAAGCGTTTGAATTAACACAGCGCAGCCGCAGCCAGGCCGAAGGCAGTTGGCAGGAAAGCTTCCAATACGACCATGAACAGCGCCTGACACAAGCTGCGCGCAGCGGCAGCCTGGGTGAAGAAACGCAAAGCTTCACGCTGGATGGCGTAGCCAACCGGATGCAACATTCACGCACCGAAGGCGCCTGGGAATACGACGCGAACAACCGCTTGCTGCGACGCGGCAGCGGGGCCAACGCCACGCGTTACGACTGGGACGACAATGGCGCGCTGCAACGCCGCAGCGAAGGCGGCAATCAGGTGCAGCAATACATCCATGATGAAGAAAACCGTTTAAGCGAAGTACGCGACGGCGCCGGCAAGCTGATCGCACGTTACGGCTACGACCCGATGCACCGGCGCATCTGGAAAGAACAATTCCGTGACAGACAAGGCAATGCGTTGGGACAGGCGCTGCGCACGCTGTATCTGTACAACGACGAAGGCCTGCTGGCCGAAAGCACGCAGCCTATCAACCTCCAAGCCGATGGCAGCGCAGTCAGCACAGGCGAAGTCCAGATTCAAGCGCAATACGGCGCCGAGCCGGGTACAATGTTCGGCACGTCGTATCAATTCGCCAAGCTGAAAGCCGGCAACGGCGAAAGCAAATTCGTCTATCTGCAAAACGACCACCTGGGCGCGCCGATACTGGCGACGGACAAAGAAGGGACGGTGCAGTGGAGCATGCGGGCGGATGTGTTCGGCATGGAAAACCAGGTGTGGACGGATGCGGGCCAGGGCGTCAAGCTGAATTTCCGCTTTCCGGGGCAGTATGCGGATGAAGAGACCGGGTTCTTTTATAATTGGCACAGGTATTATGATCCGGGGGTGGGGAGGTATATCCAATCTGATCCGATTGGGTTTAAAGGGGGGATGAATACGTATGCTTATGTGGGCGGAAATCCGCTTTCGTATTCCGATCCGCTTGGTCAAAGTGCTGTCGCGATCCCGTTGGGAACTGTCGGCGGTACTGCTTCTGTAGCAAGCAATCCTGCTGGTTGGATTGTGGTTGCGGGTCTTGGAGGCTATGTAGTTGGGACTGAGATTTATAACCGATGGGGTGATGCCATTGGTACAGGTGTGGAATGGGTGTTCGGCGATCCGTTGCTCGCATCGCGGGAACAAGGGCGAAACTACATAACTGCGCAAGCCAGAAGCGAAGGGCGAGCAATGGGTATGGAACCCTGTGAGTATTACCGCTGGCTAAAAGAGCAGCCCGGTTACAAAGGAAATACCCAAAAAATCAAAGATATCGAAAAGGCCGAAAAATTTGATGGTTGCCGGAATAAAGAAAAACGGCGCAACATCTACAACTGCGGATAAGGGGTAACTATGCTTTGGTTTGGCGCGCACATTGTTATGCGAGTTTTTTACAAAGATGGCGATCAAGACAATTGTCTCGTAATGGAAAATGTCATATTGATATCTGCCAATGATGATGAGGAGGCGGAACAAAAGGCGGAAACGATTGGCCGATCACTCGAAGGCGATAGCGAAGGGACATTTACTTGGAAAAATAGGCCCGCATACTGGGGCTTTGTCGGGGTGCGTAAACTTGTTGAGATACGAAATTCAAAGAGTTCAAATGACGAGGTGGATGATGCCAGCGAAATTAGCTATTCGATCCTTGATATTGAATCCGTTGAACTACTCCGCAAATTTATGGAAGGTGAAGAGATTACATTAAAGGTTGTTGAGTAATTTAAGTATCTGAAATTATCGGTTTCATTTGAGTGTTTTTAAAAAGCCTCGCGTTCGGCATCGCCGGTCGCGGGGCTTTCTTCATTCTTGGCTCAGCGTTTCTTGCGGCGCTTGCCGTGCGGTTTTGCGGTGGCGCTATTTGCCTGCCGGCTCTTGGCCAGAATGTCATCAATCAGCGCCACCATTTGCATGCGTTCGGTTGGCGTGAGTTCCTTGATCAATTGCATGATGCGGCCGCCAAAGTCATTCTGCTGGCAAGTGTGGCGTTGCGGGCTGTCGGCGCAGGTGGGGCCGGCGGCGTCTGATGTGGGGTGTGTCATGATCATGTCCTTTCGCGTAGATTGTCTTTCTCTATTTCTTTAAAAAAGCATCCCCATCCCCGGCTGGCGCCGGGGGGGGAATCTGCTTCTTTCTTCGCCGCTTGGTTTGCAGCTAAAAGAAAAAGCCTTACGGGACAGGCATGGCCGCGTGCAGCGGCCGCGCTGCGGTGGTGATCACCAGCTTGCGCTCGCCCACTTTCACCAGTACGCGCACGCCCTGCGCAAAACCTGCATCTTCCAGCCCCAGCCGGCCAAGCGCAGCATGGTGTGAATGCCGCTGATGGAGCGCGGCACCGTCAATTGGCTTTCCGGTTTGGGGTGGATGAGGTTGCGGGTGGTGCGTGGCCGGCTTAGCCATAAAACCAGCTTTGCGTATGACAAAGTGGGCAATCTGATCAAGCAAACCGATGCGCGCAGCAAAGACTGGCACAACAAATATGATGGCATGCGGCGCCTGGTGCAGCGCATCAACGCCGTCAACGGGGTCAGCAGCCGTCGCTACTGGCACACCGGGCTGGCGCAGGAAGAAGAGGATGAAGACGGGCGCAAACAGCACTATCTGTATGACAATTATCTGCGCCTGATACAGGAAACGGATGATCTCAAGCATCAGACAGAGTACAGCTATTATCTGAACAGCGATCCGGGCCAGGGGCCAGTGTACACGCCGCTGGAAATTAAATATCCGGGCTACAGTAAAAGCCAGCGCTTTGACGCACGCGAGCGGCTGACCAGCGAAACCATCAAGCAGGGTGACAATCTGCAAAGCAGCAGCCACACCACCAGCCGCAGCTACGACAAGCGCGGCCTGCTGCTGACAGAAACCGACCCCTATCAAAAAACCAGCCAACGCAGTTATGACGGACTGGGACAGATGACCGTGTATGAAGACAGGCTCAAAGGCAAAACCATGCTGAGCTACGATGCGCGCGGCAATCTGCTGCAAGTGGAAGACGCCCGTGGCAAACAATACCGCTATGAATACGACCGCAACGATAAAGTGGTGAAAGAAATCCGTCCCCTGGGCCAGGAAATCGCCTACGTCTGGGACGCCGCAGGACGCTTGCAAAGCCGCACAGATCCCTTGCGCAATAAAGTTCAATACAGCTGGGATGCGGTGGGGCGCTTGCGTCAAGTCGAGCATATCAGCGCCGCTGGCGAGCTGCGCCGCAGCATCACCTTCAGCTACGACGAAGTAGGCAATCTCTTGCAATGGCAAGAGCAGGATCATGCGCGCCAGCAGAGCAGCCAGGCGCAGATGACTTATGACGACGCCAACCGCAAGCTGACAGAAACCCTGCGCTGGCCGAATCAAGTCAGCCAAGGCTATGAATATGCATACAGCAAAGGCGGCAAAAAAACCGCGCTGATCTGGCCGGACGGCACACGGATTGCATATGACTACAGCAAACATGGGCGCCTGCAAAGCGTGCAGATTCCGGGCGAAGGCAGTTTGAGCGTCAACGCCTGGAACTGGCTGATGCCGGCCAAAACCACCTTGCCGGGCGGCAGCGTACAAGAAGCGCAGTATGACGGCGTATTGAATTTACGCGGCCTGCAACTGAAAAATCCAGCGCAACAAAACGTGCTGAGTTTGGAAAACCGCTATGGCAAAGCGTTTGAATTAACACAGCGCAGCCGCAGCCAGGCCGAAGGCAGTTGGCAGGAAAGCTTCCAATACGACCATGAACAGCGCCTGACGCAAGCTGCGCGCAGCGGCAGCCTGGGCGAAGAAACGCAAAGCTTCACGCTGGATGGCGTAGCCAACCGGACGCAACATTCACGCACCGAAGGCGCCTGGGAATACGACGCCAACAACCGCTTGCTGCGACGCGGCAGCGGGGTCAACGCCACGCGTTACGACTGGGACGACAATGGCGCGCTGCAACGCCGCAGCGAAGGCGGCAATCAGGTGCAGCAATACATCCATGATGAAGAAAACCGTTTAAGCGAAGTACGCGACGGCGCCGGCAAGCTGATCGCACGTTACGGCTACGACCCGATGCACCGGCGCATCTGGAAAGAACAATTCCGTGACAGACAAGGCAATCCACTGGGACAAGCCTTACGCACGCTGTATCTGTATAGCGACGAAGGCCTGCTGGCCGAAAGCACCCAGCCTATCAGCCTGCAGGCAGATGGCAGCGCAGTCAGCACAGGCGAAGTCCAGATTCAAGCGCAATACGGCGCCGAGCCGGGTACAATGTTCGGCACGTCGTATCAATTCGCCAAGCTGAAAGCCGGCAACGGCGAAAGCAAATTCGTCTACCTGCAAAACGACCACCTGGGCGCACCGATGCTGGCGACGGACAAAGAAGGGGCGGTGCAGTGGAGCATGCGGGCGGATGTGTTCGGCATGGAAAACCAGGTGTGGACGGATGCAGGCCAGGGCGTCAAGCTGAATTTCCGCTTTCCGGGGCAGTATGCGGATGAAGAGACCGGGTTCTTTTATAATTGGCACAGGTATTATGATCCGGGGGTGGGGCGGTATATTCAATCCGATCCGATTGGGTTAAGCGACGAAATGACGACTTATTCGTATGTTGCTGGAAGTCCTCTATCTGCTATTGATCCATTAGGACTACAACGTAGAGGGCTACCGCCTCCACAGAGCTCAAATAACAATTCTGTAACTATTGCAAGGGCAAACAATTTAATCAGAGATATTCAGCAGTATGAGCCAAATTTCACATATCAAACTTTTCGACCGAACAGTGGGCCTAATAGTCATTCCATTACACACATCTCCGCAGGACGCCCTGAACGCGGCCAGAAATCCGTTTACATTCAATGAGTTGCACGCCCGCTTGTAAACTTACCGGATTTCGCGTTTACTCACATCTTTTGGGCGGCGCACGTGAGCAGAAAGCAAGCAGCACAGAGTTGGACCGACGATGAGTTTGGCGGACTCGATCTTGGCGATGCCCGCCTTAACAACAGGGCGAGAAAATTGATGGAAACATTCGCGACCAAACCGAAGGCCAGCATTCCCGAAGCATGCGACAACTGGACGGAGACGCAAGCGGCCTACCGCTTTATGGCCAATCCGGAGGTGACATGGGATGGCATTCTGGCGCCACATTGGGCGCGCACCATGGAACGCATGGCCCCCCGTGTCAAAATAGTTGTCGCCTCCAGTGATTTGGAGTTCTAATCCATCCCGGGGGCGATGGAACAGACGATAATGAAATACACACAAGAGAAGAAAGAACATGTGCTCAAGCTGATGAGCGCACCACAAAACAAGTCTGTGGCCGAGGTCGCTGAGATAAGCGGCGTGCCAGAGGCTACGCTTTACCTGTGGCGGAAGCAGGCCCGTGAAGCCGGTCGTGTTGTGCCTGGCGACGGACAAAACCCCGAGCAATGGCGTGCTGCGGACAAATTTGCTGCAGTACTGGAAGCGGCGCCGCTGAACGAAGCAGAGCTGGCTGAGTATTGCCGCCGTAAAGGCTTGCTGGTAGCGCAACTGGAGCGCTGGCGCACAGAAATGCACGCTGCGCTTAGCAGCCAGAGCAGTCAAGCCGATGCTGCAGCCCGGGCCAAAGACAAAAAGCGCATCAAGGAGCTGGAAAAGGATTTGCGGCGTAAAGAAAAAGCGCTGGCGGAAACAGCGGCCTTGCTGGTTCTGTCCCGAAAGTACGAGGCGCTGGGGATCGACGGCGAGGACGCATGACTGCGTTGCCCCAGCGCCTTGAAATGATCGCCGATATTCTGCAGGCCCGGAAGGCTGGTGCGCGTTTAGCATTGGCATGCGCCGAACTCGGTCTAAGCGTGCGCACCTTGGAACGTTGGCGTTGTGACGGTGAAATTCGTCCTGACGGCCGACCGGAGGCAGAGCGGCCAGCGCCTGCGCACAAACTGTCTGATGAAGAACGTCAGCGCATCCTGCAACTGTGTCATGAACCGCGCTTTGCCGATTTGCCGCCAGCGCAGATCGTGCCGCGGCTGGCCGACGAGGGAGCGTATGTGGCATCGGAATCGTCGTTCTATCGTGTGCTGAGAAGCGCCGACCAGCAGCATCACCGGGGTCGCAGCAAGGCTCCTGTGGCCAGCGAGCCGGTGCGCCATGTCGCCCATGGCCCCAACCAGGTCTGGAGCTGGGACGTGACGTACCTGCCCAGCCGGGTGCGCGGCCAGTATTTTTATCTGTATGCCGTGCTCGATATTTACAGCCGCAAACTGGTCGCATGGGAAGTCCACGAGCGGGAAAATGGTGAGGAAGCTGCTTTACTGATTGAGCGCGCCTGCTGGCGTGAACAGCGCCGCTGCACGCCATTGGTGCTGCATGCCGATAACGGTGCTGCGCAAACTTCGCACACGCTCAAGAGCAAGTTGGAAATGCTGGGCATCGGCTCCTCGCATAGCCGGCCTGGCGTCTCCGATGACAATGCCCATATCGAAGCGTGGTTCCGCACCTGTAAATATGCGCCCAGCTATCCAGCCAAAGGCTTTGAGAGCATCGCGCAGGCTCGGGATTGGACACTGCAATTTGTGACTTGGTACAACTGCACCCATTTGCACAGCGCCTTGGCCTATGTGACGCCGGAGCAGCGCCATACGGGCGCCGCCAATGCGATCCTGGAGCGCCGACGCGACGTTTATGCCGAAGCCCGGCAACGCCATCCGCTGCGCTGGAAGCGTCATACACGGCCCTGGCTGGCGCCCAATGAGGTCTGGCTTAATCCGCCATCAAAGCTGGACCAGCGCATGGTTGCTTAATCGATTTTTTGCGACAACTACCTTGACACGCTCCGGTGACGGAATACCAAAAAATGGCGGTGCGCTGCCAATGTGGGCAGGTGCATACAGGTGAATATCCAAGCGGGGTAACGGAAAATGTTCAGTACGGCCCCAACTGTATATTTCATCATCGTCAGTTCCATCGCCCCCGGCATGGATTAGAACTCCAAATCACTGGAGGCGATAACTATTTTTGCCTATGGGTACAATCTCAGATTAACCGTGTTCCATATCCAATTGCGGCGGTAGCTTATGTTGCAGGGGCAGCTGCTGTAAATGCGAGCGATGAGTGTGAGTGTAAAAATGACTAACGGGGGGGGTATGATTTTTGATATGTTGCGGGGGTTTTTTTTTGGTGTTTTCAATAAATTAGAAAAAAATATTTTGAATGCAGTTTCTAATGCGCTGGATGAGGAAAGACGGAATATTTTCCGCGATCAAATAGAACGGATTAACTTGCTCCGACGAGATCCTAACGGGAATGAAACTATCTTTTATTGGATGAAGAGAGGCAAGCCATGCCGAGATTTTCCTTTGATGTTTTCAACTGGGAAAAAGGAAGTTTGCCTGGCAAAAGTTCACATTCGTTACTACGGGAGAACCCTTCCTGCATTAGTAATGTTGCTGGATGGCGCAATTTTTAGAATTAAATACAGTCAGTCAGTTGTGAAATTTGATGTTATGGATAATTTTTCGATTGAAGATGTGAAAATTTTCAACTGAAATGGTGTTTTTGGCTCAGTTCGTAATGTGCAATAGCCGCAGGCGTATTGCACTATCAGCAGACAGTTTAGCTGTTACAGGGTGTTGAAAAACCCTCAGCCATGTCAACCAAAGCTTGAGCGTAAACATTAAGCAAAAACCATTATCAAGCCAGGCTCACCATGCGCAGCGCAGATATCACACAATACAAACTATTCAGCTATCACGACCTTGAAAGCCGGATACCGTTGCAGCATCCGATCCGCAAACTGCGGGTGATGGTGGATGGAATTTTGCGACTGATGGATGAAGAGTTTGCAAAATTGTATTCGTTCACGGGCAGGCCATCCATCGCACCAGAACGATTGTAGCGGGCGAGCCTTCTACAGGTCATGTTCACAATACGATCAGAAAGGCAGTTGGTTCAGCACATCGAATACAACTTGCTTTATCGCTGGTTTGTCGGGTTGAACATTGATGAGGAAGTTTGGGATCATTCGACGTTCAGCGCCAATAGGGAGAGGCTTTTTAACGAGAAGATCGCGCAGAAATTCTTTAGCTATGTGTTGCGAATAGCAGAGTGGCGCAAGCTGGTTTCAAATGAGCACTTCAGCGTGGATGGCACATTGATAGAAGCTTGGGCATCGATGAAGAGTTTCGTGAAGAAAGATGACGATAGTGCGCCGCAAAGTAACCCGCCATCAGACGGAGAGCGCAATCCATCAGTTGATTTCAACGGCGAAAAACGAAGCAATACAACGCATCAATCGAGCACTGATCCGGAAGCAAGGCTGTACAAAAAATCTGAAGGGGACAAAGCAAGGCTTTGTCATATGGGACACGTGCTGATGGAAAACCGAAACGGATTGACCCTCGATACGCCCGTCACTTTGGCGACAGGTACGGAAGAACGAGAGGCTGCGCTGCAAATGGCGGAGCGCACGGTAAAAAGAGTGGGGGCCACGCTGGCAGCAGACAAGGCTTACGACGCAAAAGAGTTTGTTGAAGACGTGCGTAAGTTGAAGATCACGCCGCATGTGGCGCAAAAGAAAAATAGCATTGCGATTGACGCCCGCACCACACGACATAAAGGCTATGCCATGAGCATCAAAAAGCGCAAGATTATCGAAGAGAGTTTTGGCTGGGCGAAGACGATTGGCGGATTGCGTAAGACACGATTTGTCGGCTTGGCCAAAATCAAATGTCAGACGATCTTCACTTTTGCTGCGTACAATTTGACGCGCATGGCGACGCTGTTTGGGTGGCCTTTATCGGGCTTCGGACACCCTCAGTACGTCTGGTGAGAGAGAAAATGGCCGAAAAAAGTTGGAAAATGATGATTTCCTGAAATTTTCGATTCTATTTTTAAAGCATTTCCACAAAAAATCATGCATTAATTGAAATATGAGCGGAAATTTTTCCATTTCTCAATTTTTCCACTCAATAAGGACGTGAGAATTTCAACACCCTGTTAAGGAAATACTGATTTAATACCCGTTATGGGTGTGTTACGGTAGATAAAACTCAGCCAGAAGGGGCGGAAAAATGGAGGCATATGAGAAACATAATCGATGGAACAGTGAAAGGGACTGTTGCTGTTCGAAAAGGCCCGCATTGGTTGAATGGTGCGCAAAATGTAATTTATTATGGAATTATGATAATAAAATGAATTAAGGTAGGTTATTCAAATGATTTGGAAAAAATCTGTTTCCACAGAGGAATGCACCAAGTATTTTTTAATCAATTGCTACATCGAGCTTATGAGTAGAAAGATTGCAAAGAGATTGGCTTTAATTTTTATACTGTTGATTATTTTGTGTTGTGTTATTGGGTGGACTATTTTTATTTATAATGCTACATCTGAAGTACCTGTCAATGTACGTCGGAATGTGCAAGCGGTTGTAATGGCTGAGCTGAGAAGCTCAGCCATTGGCGATTATTCATGGGAAAATGAACTTCTTGAACAATCAAAATTAGTGAAATCTATGCCACTTGAAGATAGGGTAAATTATTACCGGGAAATTTTGGTGAGATTTGATTTTGATAATTATCGAGGGGTTTTTATGGAAGAAGATGTTATAGCTGATGACTTTTCGCATCTTTATTTGCATCTTATGGAGTATAAAAAAACAAAAAATTATGAAATGTTATTTTTTGATGGAAAAAGACGATTAAATGATTGGATAATGGTTTTGCAAATAATAGTTAAAAATAAGTGTCGAAAAGACGCGGGGGAATGTTGACTGAATGAACGGGAACTTGCGTGCGCTGGCACGCGAATTCCTGCTCGATTGGGATCGCAATCTTTGAATTCAAGATTTGAATTCATGAGCCACATTCAGCGTGCAAAGCATTTACCCACATGGATGAAGATCGGAACCGCTGGTGTTGCTTCATTTGGAGCAGGAATAGCGATAGGATCTGGTTGCGACTGTGAGTGAAAGATTGATAATAAATAAATATTTTCTGGAGGAGATATGAAATTTCCTGTCTTCATTTGTATTGGAAAATCATTGATTTATGTGAATAAGGACTTCTTTGAAGGTATTGGACATCTTGATATTGAGGGTAGTGTGTTAGATATGAGTGTCACCAAAACTGGGAGATCGGAGCTGAATTGGATTTTAGATTCAGACGGAGTCTTCTTTAAGTTGAACTCAGAAGGGTTGTGTGAGCGAAATTTCTGGCAAAAAATGAAGCTTTTCAGAAGTAAGGAACGACTTAGGATTTCTGCGGGAAAGAAAATTTCTGTAGGGGAATTTTTATTGCTTATAGATAATTTGCAAGATAGATTTGAGGAAATGATGGTGGTTTATGATTTAAAGAAAAATTTAGCATTAATTAATATGGAATATATTCTGGATGGTGAAATGATACGAAAATGTTTGATATGAGGTTGCGACGGCGCCGGCAAGCTGATCGCACGTTACGGCTACGACCCGATGCACCGGCGCATCTGGAAAGAACAATTCCGTGACAGACAAGGCAATGCGTTGGGACAGGCGCTGCGCACGCTGTATCTGTACAACGATGAAGGCCTGCTGGCCGAAAGCACGCAGCCTATCAGCCTGCAAGCCGATGGCAGCGCAGTCAGCACAGGCGAAGTCCAGATTCAAGCGCAATACGGCGCCGTGCCGGGCACAATGTTCGGTACGTCGTATCAATTCGCCAAGCTGAAAGCCGGCAACGGCGAAAGCAAATTCGTCTATCTGCAAAACGACCACCTGGGCGCGCCGATACTGGCGACGGACAAAGAAGGGGCGGTGCAGTGGAGCATGCGGGCGGATGTGTTCGGCATGGAAAACCAGGTGTGGACGGATGCTGGGCAGGGGATCAAGCTGAATTTCAGATTTCCGGGGCAGTATGCGGATGAAGAGACCGGGTTCTTTTATAATTGGCACAGGTATTATGATCCGGGGGGGGGAGGTATATCCAGTCCGATCCGATTGGGTTGAATGGGGGGGATGAATACATACGCCTATGTGCTGGGAAACCCTTTAAATTATGTTGATCCTTTTGGCTTAGATATCATGGTCATAACAGGGGGTGTTCGTGATGGCAGTGCTAATGTGTTTGGGCACGTTGGAGCAGCAGTGCAAGGTTTCGGCATGGCTAGCTACGGGAACGACACAGATTTAGGTAGCTCAGTTTTTGATTACATTTCGAGTCAAAGCATGGCGCGTAATCAGCAGATCACAATTATTCCGACAACTCCGCAGCAGGATGAGTTGGCGCGAGCCTTTATAAGGAAGCATCCGAAGAAGAACGATGTAGGTAAGTTCGATAATTGTGCAGTACGGACAAACGAACTTCTCAATGCTGCGGGTATCCGGACAAAAGGAGTTCCATTTCCAGGAGGCCTTGCCCGAGATGTGCAAAGCATACCAGGCGCAACAACCTATTTTATTCCTCAACATGGGACAATCCCTCTTCCCATAGTCAACGTGCTTCCCAAATTCGATGGCAAGTGATTAAAATGCGAAAAATATCACTTAAGAGGATTTTTTTGGGGTTGCTTTTGATAACCCCAATTTTGTACATCACATCTTGCAACTTGGTCACTACAAGTAGAGCAAGTGCGTTTGCAATTATCAATGCTGGGGATACGGGGGCTACAGTCATAGACCGCTTTGGCCCCCCATCTCACATTGAGCGATCAGGTACTTTATTCACTCGCTATACATCAAAACAGTGCCAGCACCCTTGTGTTGAGCGATTGTGGTATGAGAATCGACTGTCGTTTGATATGGAAGCATGGTCAGTTACGTTAGATTCCCAAGGCAAAGTGCTTGAAAAAACTCATTGGGTATCTCCATAGGGGAAGCACAGGCGAAGTCCAGATTCAAGCGCAATACGGCGCCGAGCCGGGCACAATGTTCGGTACGTCATATCAGTTCGCCAAGCTGAAAACCGGCAACGGCGAAAGCAAATTCGTCTATCTGCAAAACGACCACCTGGGCATCAAGGCCGTTGAAATGGCCGGCCCGGTTTTATCGTGCCAACGCGTAACGGTGGTAAATGGATGCGGGTGAAATGTAAATGAGCGTGGCAAAGGTGCGTTGTACTACGACTGCGCCGGCAATCTGCGCAGTGTGAGCAAGCCGCTGCGCGAGTGCTCCAGCTTCACCTGCAATCATGCCGGACTCTTGCTGGAAGTGACAGACACACTCAGTCATAAAACCAGCTTTTCGTATGACAAAGCGGGCAATCTGTAAGCGCCCAACGCCCCCATCTCGATCAGACCTGAATCACAGACCCAAGCGGCAATAGCTCATCCAAGCGATTGGCTGGCCAAGTGGGCAATTTGTTGAGCGTATCAAGCAGCCATTCGTATGGATCAAGGCCATTAAGCTTTGCCGTGGCCAGCAAAGACATGATGCAAGAGGCGCGATGGCCGGCGCGTTCTGTGCCGTAAAACAGCCAGTTCTTGCGCCCGATGGCCACCGGGCGCAAGGCATTTTCCGCCGCATTATTATCTATCGGCAAATCCCCGCTGTGTGCATAGCGCACCCGCGCAGGCCATCGGCTGAGGGTGTACACGATCGCTTTTTGCAAGCCGGAGGACGGACTGGCGCGGGCGCTGGTTTCATTCAGCCAGGTCTCGAATTCCGCTAACAGAGGCAGACTTTTTTCCCGTCGCAAATCCGCGCGTTGTTCTACGCACATGTCTTTTGCTTCGCGCTCAATTTCATATAACTGAGCAAAGCGATGCAAGGCTTCGGTGGTGATGGGCGTTGGACGTGCTGCGTGCAAATCGAAGAATTTGCGCCGCGCATGCGCCATACAGCCCAGCTCCACCACGCCGCCAGCAAATAATGCCTGATAGCCGGAATACGCATCCGCCATCAAATAGCCGCTCCAGCCCGCCAGCATGTTGCGCGCGTGCTGTCCCTGGCGTGATGGCTGATAGTCATACACCACAATCCGTGGCCCAGGCTCCATATCGTTGCTGCGGTACACCCATTGATAGCCGCGCTCGGTTTTGCCGGTTTTCGGCGCTAATTGCGCCACCGGCGTTTCATCGGCATGCAAGCAGCGCCGCTGTCGCAACAATTGCGCCAAGCGATCCGCCAACGGCGCCAGCGCCACGCCTGTACGTCCTACCCACTGCGCCAGCTTGGTGCGGGACAGGGGCACATTATGGCGCTCACCGATCTGCTCCAGGCGATACAGCGGCAGATGATCGAGATATTTCGACACCAGCAACCAAGCCAGCACATCGTGCTCAACGCCGCCGCCGTCAATAATCGACGGTGCGCTGGGCGCCTGATGAATGGATTGGCAAGCCTGACAGGCATATTTCGGATAGCGGTGACGCTTGACGCTGAACACTGCCGGCTGCACCGATAATTTTTCTGTGACATCTTCGCCAACTTTGCGCATCGCTTTGCCGCATTCCGGGCAGTCGCAACTGGCCGGCTCGTGCAACACGTCTTCGCGCGGCAAGTGCGCCGCCAGCGGCAGGCGACCAGGGCGCTTTTGTTTGACCGCTTCTTTTTTTGGGGACGCTGCTGCGAGCTTATCCAACTCGGCTTGCAGCGCCTCAATATCGGCATCCAAATCTTGCTCAAACAAATCGCGCTGCGTGCTGTCAGCCATGCGCTCACTCTTGATGCCGTAACGCATGCGGCGCAAGTACGTGACTTCTTGATGGAGTTTTTCGTTTTGCTGGCGCAGTTGATCCGCATAGCTTTGCACTTGTGCGGCTTGCTGCTCTGCATGTGTGGCGCGTTGTGCGAATGCAGCAGCTTTTTGCTCTGCCTGCGTGGCTTGCTCAATGAGCGCCAACAGCTCTTCCCGTAGCGGGGACGGGATGCCTTCGGTGTGTTGCAAGCGGTGTTTTTGCGCAATGAAATCCATGCCTGAAGTGTAACGCTTTCAAGCGCTTTTTCCTGCGTAAACACCATCTTTTTTGCGGTTTCTTTCATGGGATTTTTTTACCTGATCAAGAACCAGTCGGATCGTTGCCAAAGCGCATTTCAATACAGCCAGGCGGGGATGTGGGCAGCGCTCAGACGGCGCCAATCCACGCCTTTACACAGCCATTCCCATTGTTCTGTGTTGAGCAGAAACACTTGCGCGCCCGGTTCCGGCCAGGTGAAGCCGCCTTGATGCAGACGGCGCTGGCACAGCCAAATGCCGCTGGCGTCAAACACCAGCGCCTTGAGGCGATTGTTGCGCCGGTTGCGAAACACGTATGCAGCGCCATCCGACGGCGTGCGTCCCAAGCTGTGCTGAATGCGCGCGGCCAGGCTATCGATGCCGGCGCGCATATCCATCGCTTCTTGCACCAGCCAGATTTGCTTAGGCTGCGGCCAGCTCACGCCAGTTCTCGCAATAAAGCAGCCAGCCATTGCGCCGGAACATGCAGCGGAATATGCAGCCGCTGCGCGCCGCATTCCAGCGTCAGATTGCCGCTGATGGGGGCAGAAATGGCGCCAGTTGGCGCTTGTGCGGCAACCAAGGTCAGCGGCGCGCTTTCAGATCCGCTGCGGCTGCGCTTGATCCAGTATTGCAGGACCGGCAGATTGATTTCGTGCTGCCGGCAATACGCGCTTTGCGTTTGCCCACTCATGCGCCACGCCCGCACGTGCGCGAGCCATTCTTCTCTGCTTTTCTTCGGTGATTTGCTTTGCATACTTGCCCCTCCTGTTTGATGGGCACAGCATGCGCGGGTTTTGTGGGCTTGGGGAGATGGGGCGGTTGGGCGCTTACGGCAATCTGATCAAGCGTGCCGATGTGCCAAGCAATGCATGGCAGTATCTTCAATTCCATCAGTTGCTATGTGTCTATGTGCATTCACATGCATTGTCATGATAGAATGAAGACTAATTACAATGAGTATGCATTCTATTTGCTTTCCTTGCTGATGCAGCGCAGGGAGCGCTGTAAGGGCATTGTAATTTCCGCCAATTTTTCCACCACATGCACAGGTGCGCGCCAAGTCAATTTCCTGATAAGTTGGCGCGGTTCTGGTGCAGTCAGGAATCAAGATGAGATTTCCTTCAGAATTCGCAAGTCGATTTTTAAGAGTGCAAGCCTGTGCAGCGTGTTGGTTTTGTCTGTTTGCTATCCTCGGCCTGAATCCTGCCAAGGCGCAGGAAACGGTGTGCGCCAAAGTCAAGATTGAGATCAAGCAGCAGCTAACCCTTGAGCGGCAAGGGTTTGATGCGGAGATGAAGATCAACAATACAACAGATAGCAGCGCAATCGAAAATGTCGGCATCCAAGTTCGCGTGATGGATGAAGCAGGGCAACTGATTCCCGTCACGGATAATCCCAATGATTTGTCTGCAAAATTTTATGTTCGAGTCAGCTCAAAAGTGGATATCGACGACATCGCGGGGCAAGGCAGAATCAGCCCTAAAACCACGGCGCGCATCAACTGGCTCTTAATTCCCGCCCCCGGCGCCGCAGGTCAGTCCCCCTTGGGGAAAAAATACCTGGTCGGCGCCACGCTGCAATACCGTTTCAATGGTGAAACCACCACCTTGAACGTGGACCCGGATGTGATCACGGTCAAACCTTTACCTTTGCTCAGCCTGGATTATTTCCTGCCTGAAAACGTGATGGCGGATGATCCGCTGACGACGGAAATTGAACCGGTGGTTCCCTTCTCGCTCGGCGTGCGCGTCAAGAATGCCGGCTTTGCGGTGGCCAAAAATCTGAAAATCGATTCGGCCCAACCGAAGATCGTTGAAAACAAACAAGGCTTGTTGATCGGCTTTAAATTGACCGGAAGTTCTATCGACGATCAGCCAGCGCAAAACAGTCTGCTGCTTTCTTTTGGCGATATTCCAGCCAACACCAGCAAGAGCGGACGCTGGGTGATGGAAACCACCTTGTCTGGCCGTTTTAGCGAATTCACCGCGAAATATTCGCATGCCGATGAACTGGGCGGTGCGCTGACTTCCTTGATTAAAGATGTCAAAGCGCACCAATTGATAGGCGATGTGCGGGTGGATTTGCCGGGGCGCGATCCGGTGCGCGATTTTTTGGCGCGCGATGGCGATATTTTGCGCGTGTATGAGTCAGAAGGCATGGATAGTGAAGTGACAGATCGCAGCCAAAGCGCGCAATATTTGGCGGATGGCGCGAATGGTTATCGCTTTGTGTTTGCGCCGACTGCCGGCTTTGTGTATGTGAAGGCGCCCGATCCGTTCAATGGCCGTCGCATGCCCGGACGTTTGTTGCGCTCGGATGGTAAACAAATTGCGCCTGACAATATCTGGCTCTCGCAAAGCCGCAATACTGTCACCAAACGAACCGAGTATTGGCTGAATCTGTTTGATGTCAACAGCAGCGGCAGCTATGGCGGTGAGTGGAAGCAGAGCAGTTCTGAGCCGCGTGCGCCAGTGTGGCAATTCATTCCGGATCGCAATGTCAAAGAAGGCAAGCAGATCTCATTCATTGTTGAAGCCTCCAGTCCTGATGGTAAAGCCCTGCAATTGAGCGCTGCGCCTCTGCCACCCGGCGCCAGCTTTGTGCAGCAGCCGCTTGATCCCAATCAAGCGGGTGTTACCCGCGCTATCTTTGATTGGCCCCCGCCGACTGGCAGCCATGGCAATTATCAGATCCATTACAGCGCCACGGATGGAGCATTATCGAGCGTGCGCAGCGCTGGCATTCTGGTGGAAAACGAAACCCCGCCCACCGGCCCGATCATGCCGGTGCTGGACAGCCCTGCGCTGGATGCGCATGTGCCGACGCAAACCCCGGCTTTGGCGGTGCACACTTCGGACAACTCGCAAGACCCCGCTTCCCAGGTGGATTTTGAGTTGTATGCGGATGAGGCATTAAGCCAGCGCATAGGCAACAGCGTGCAGCCGAAAAATACCCAAGGCGCCACCGCATGGACAATCGCCACGCCTTTGAATGACAACACAAAATACTGGTGGCGTGCGCGCAGCTCCGATGGCAAATTGGCCAGTTCCTGGGTGAATGGGCGTTTCTTCGTGAATCTGTTTAATGATGCGCCGGACGCTTTCAATCTGGCCAGCCCGGCGCCAGGCGCAACGGTCAGCAGCGTAACGCCAGTCTTGAGTTGGAATAACAGCAGCGACCGTGATGGCGATGCGATTAGCTACGAAGTCGCGCTGTATCGTGATGCCGGTTTGACGCAACGCGTGGCGTTTGCCAAAGATTTGCCACCGCAAGCCGGCCCGGATTCACAGTGGACGGTGAATACCGCTTTGCAAAACCGCCAGAAATACTGGTGGCATGTGCTGGCGCGTGACAGCCATGGCGCCAGCACGCCGAGTGCGCTGCGGACTTTTACGGTGAATACTGGCAATACGGCGCCAGGCGTGCCGCAGATCGTCAGCCCGGCTGCGGGCAGTCAGTCTGCTGTAAATGCGCTGGCGCTGACGGTGAGCAACGCCAGCGATGCGGATGGAGACAGTCTGCGTTATCAATTTGAGCTGGACGTGTCGCCTGGCTTTAATACCAATGCCAAACAAAGCGCTTTGCTGGATGGCGCAGCGGATGGGCAAACGCGCTGGCAGGTCGCCAATCTGCTGGAAAATCAGCGCTATTGGTGGCGCGTCAAAGCACGCGATGCGGAAAGCGAGTCGGCTTGGGTGAGCGCGGATTTCATGGTGAATGTGGCGAACGATGCGCCGCCGGCCCCTGCTATCGCCAATCCGGGGGATGGCGCCTGGAGCGCGGATTTACAGCCGGTCTTGAGTGCGACTGCGGTGCAAGATCCTGAAGGTGAGCCGGTGCGCTATCAATTTGAAGTATTCGGCGATGCCCGTTTGCAAAATAAAGTGTTGGATGGCGTGAGCGACAATACGGCATGGAAACCGGCCCAGGCGCTGAACGATCACACCACTTACTGGTGGCGTGTGCGTGCGCTGGATGCACATGACGCCGCCAGCGCATGGAGCCAGGCCGCAACCTTGTATCTGAGCAGCTCGCCCTATCAGGCGCCGGGCATCAGTATGCAGAGTCCGGCCGGGCCGAGTTTGCCGCAGCTGCAAAATGGACGCAAGCTCTTGCAAATCCAGTGGGAAGGGACGGATTTGAATATTGAACCAAGCATTGCGCTGTTTTACAGCATGCAGCCGAATACCTATGACGGGGTGCTGATTGTGGATGGTTTGCGCCAAGCCGCCGGGGTGCAACGCGGCAGCTACCAATGGGATGTTACGCAAATGGCGCCCGGCACGTATTACATTTATGCGCAAATCAGCAATACGCGCGGGCGTGGTCAGGCGTATGCCGCCGGGGCATTGGTGATTCCTCCGGCGCAGCCGCACGGCGCTGTGTTAGTCACGCGCACCGGGGCGCCTTATACCAGCGAGGCGGGCGGCAGCGTCAGCTTGTTTGTGCATCTGGCGAATGCGCCTGCGGCAGAAGTTGTGTTGCCGCTGGAATCTTCCAACCGGCGTGAGGGCGTGCCGGCGCTGAATCATTTACGGTTTACGCCACAGAATTGGAATGCCATGCAGATCGTGAATGTGCAAGGGCAGAATGATTGTGCGCCAGACGCCAATCAGGCTTACCAGGTCAGCCTTGGCCCGGCGCAGTCGCTGGATGGCCACTATATGGGTTTGCCAGTGCAAAAATTTGATTTAACCAATCTGGATCAGGGTGATCAAGGCAACACCAGCAACAATCCGGCGATTCATCTGTGTGGTTTGAATTTGCTGAGTGAGAAAAAACTCAGTGATGGCCGCTATGAATACACGCTGAATGTGGAATTAAGTAATAGCGGCGCCGCTTTGCCTGCTCTGGTGGTGGAGCTGAGCACGGTTCCGGCTGGCGTGCAAGTGGTGCAGGGGCGTTTGCAATATGGCGCAATTGGCGCAGGCGACACCGTGAGCACGGCGCAAACGCTGTTGTTGCGTTCCAATACGGCAATCAGCCGTGATGCTTTCCGCCTCGCCAAGGGCTACTTCTGGACGGTGCGTCAGCCATGATGATGCGCGTCCTGATCTTGGTTTTGGCCTCATACTGCATGCAGGCGCAGGCGCAGGCGCAGGCGCAGGCGCAAAGCACGGCTGCGCCTGCTGCCAGCGCTGCCGCACAGACTTTACCTCCTATCCTGCAGCAACTGCCGCGCGCCAGCGGGCAATGCCCGAAAGAACAGGCGGCGCCGGGAGAGTTATTGGCGCCGCAGCGCAAAGCCGATTTGTCTTGCCAATTGAGCGCTGCGGCATTGCAGCGCTTGATGTTGACAGACAGCGCTAAATTATTGCTGGCGGATGTGCGGCAGGAGGCTGAGTATCGGGATTGGCATATCAATAGCGCTTTACATTTATCTGAGCAAGAATTGCTGCGTAAGCCATATTGGCGCAATCACACAGTGGTTTTGTTGGGCAATGGTAAATCCGCGCGGGAATTGTATGAGGTTTGCGCTGCCGTCAAGCAACAGGGCTATGCCAAAGTGCATGTTTTGCATGGCGGCATGCCCTTTTGGCTGATGCATGCCGCCAAGCAAAGTTTGCCTGCGCCTTTTCAGCTGGTGGGACGGGTTCCTGCGGTGGGCGGCATGTTGCGCATCAATGCGGCGGAATTATGGGTGGAGGCGCAGAACCATGACAATCTGGTGTTATATGCGCCAGAGCAAGCAGGTATGGCGCAGGATGTGCCGCAAGCCTTGCCGCTCAAGCAGCTCAGTCCTGCTGCACTCAAGGCTGCGCTGGAAAAGCGGCGCAAAGAAGCGCCACATGCGCCGCCCTTGTCGGCCCTGCTTGTGCTGGCGCCTTCTGGCTTAAGTGATAAGCAGATAGAAGAATTGCAGCAAGCTGCCGCGATGCCGATTTTATTGTATGAGCAGGGCAGGGACGCTTGGCAAGCCAATCTGGTGCGGCAAAAGCAAATCTGGCAGGCCCAGGCGCGTGGTCCCAAGCTGCCCGGTTGCCCGGGGTGAGTCTGATGTTTTCTGCACGCCGCCGTTTTTTGCAACATCTTCCGGCTTGGGCCGCGTTGCTGGCGACGCCGGCGCAATCTGCATCACCAAGCCGGCGCATGCGCCAACTGTTTACCTTGGTTAATCCTTTGCCGCATCCGCTGCAGCAGCAACGCTTGTGGTTGTATGTCCCGGCTGAATGGCCGGGGCAAGCTGAAATGCGTTGGCAAGCTTCTCACCCTGCACATCTGGCGCGCGATGCATGGGGGCATCGCTATCTTCGCTTTGACTTTGCCATGCTCAAACCTATGGCGCGCCAGGTCCTGCAATTGGACTTTGAATTAACATTGGATGCGCGCATCGCGCGCCTTGACGACTTGTCACAGCCAGCGGATTGGCTGCAGGCGGAACCTTTCATTGAATCTGATCACAGCGAATTGCAAGCACGCGCCGCCACTTTACGCAGAAGCAGTGTGGCGGAAACCTTGCAAGCTGATTTTGCCTGGGTCGCGCAGCATATCCAGCCGGGGCCATATCAGGCGCGCGATTTAGGCGCGCTATATGCTTTGCGTCATGGCCAGGGCGATTGCACTGAGTATGCGGATTTGCTGGTGGCGCTGGCGCGTGCGCAAGGAATTCCGGCGCGCATGGTGGGCGGCTGGGTGGTGCGGCATGATGCTGTGTTGCAGGCTGTGGACTACCATAATTGGGCTGAATGTTGGCATGCCGGGCGCTGGCAGGTGCTGGATGCGCAGCGCGGCATCTTGCATGCGGACCCCTTGCAATATCTGGCGTGGCGCTGTCAGCGGGAGGCAAACGCCAATCCGCTTGGCGCTGCGCACCGTTGGCGGATTGAGGGACAGATGCAAGTCGAGGCTTGAGCCGTTGCAGAAGATTCGCAGCTGTGCTTGCATTTCTGATGCAAGACTGCAATCGTTGCTTGAGCGGCGCCGCATCAGCAAAAAAAACGGACGCCAGCCCAAGCCAAGCGTCCGAAAACGCCGCCCACATCACGGGCGGCGGATGCGAAAAATAAGAGACGTCTGCGCGTCTTTGTCCTGTCACTTCATAAAACCCAGATCCTGCAACGCAAAGCGCGACAACTCGCCTTTGAAGACTTGCTGGTCGAGTGTGGCGTTATCCAGACCAAACCATTTGCCCAGGGTGGCGCCATATTGCTGGATCGAAAATTGCGGGATCCAGACCCCGCGCCCGCTGGCGTCGTCCGCCCCGCCCAAGGTGAAATCGGGGAAGCGCCCAAACAGATTGCCGCCGTTGACCGCATCGCCCAAAATCAAATGATGATTGCCCCAGCCGTGGTCGGTGCCGCCGCTGTTGGGCTGGAAGCTGCGCCCGAAGTCGCTCAAGGTGAAGCTGGTGACTTGATTGGCGACACCGATTTCCTGGGTTGCGCGGTAAAACGCCGCCAGCGCGGCAGAGAGTTTCGAGAGGCAATCGAATTGCTGCCAGGATTGCCCGCCATGCGTGTCATAGCCGCCCTGTGCGACAAAATACACTTGCCGTCCCGGCCCTTGCGCGGCGCGGCGCTTGATCAATTGCGCCACGGTTTTCAGTTGGCGCGCCAGGTCTGTGCCGGGAAACACGGTTTGCAGCGCGCCGTTTTGATTCGCCGCCTGCAAATCGGCAATCAAATCAATCCCGTTGGACAGCGCTTTATTGGCCGCATTGTCCAGCACATTGCCATGATCAGCGCGCAGGATTTTCACGAGCGCATTGCGGCGCGCGGCGGCTGCGCTGTCGGGCCAGAAATTCATGCCGTTCATGGATAACTGGCCATCGCTTGGCAATAAATTGCCGTGCGTATTCTGTCCCTCGATGAACAAACCGCCGTTGCTGGTGGCCACTGCATCCAGGTCGCCGCCAGTGCTCAGTAAATCCATCAGGCGGCCGCCCCAGCCGGCCCCGCTGACCGCCGGGCTGCCGGCTTGCATTTGCAATTGCTGATCTGAGTGTGAAAACAATTGCGGCGGCAGATTGCGCCCGGCCTGATAGTCCGCTTTGCTGGTGGGGCGGCTGAGCGAGCCGACATTCAGCAGCGAAGCCAGCTTGCCTTCCGCGAACAGGGCATCCAGCTCAGTCATGCCGTAGTGGAAGGCAAAGGGCTGTTCGACCGGAGTGGCGGTGCTTTGCAGGGTGCAGGTCCGCGTGCCAAGCAGGGTTTTTGCGCTTTGTGACAGACCAATGCTGGAATTGCCGCGCACTTGCTGGTATAGCGCTTGATGCGCAGCATCCAGCGGCAGCAGCATATTATTGCCATCATTGCCGCCGAATAAATACACGCACACCAGCGCTTTGTAATCAGTCACCGCAGCCTGCGCTGCGCCCGGCAATAAACCCATGCTGGCCAGTCCGCCCAGCATGCTGGCGCGCAAACCCAGACCCAGCGCCTGGCGCCGGGCTTGATTGATGTTTTGCTTAGTCATGATCCGGCCCTCCTCATTTGTGCACAGCGAATTCAGCGCTGATCGCAGTCAGATACAGCACAGTCAAGACACGCTCACGCCGGTCAGCAATCGAGAGCAGGGCTTCAAATATGGCGCTGCGCGAGGTGGCCGACATGCGTCCCTGCAGCAATTGCAAATCCACCAGATTGATCAGCGCATTCGGATCCGCCGCCACATTCAGATACGGTTGCAAATCAATGTCGGCCATGGTTTTGTAATTGCCGGCCAACAGCAGATAGATGAAATTGGCGCGCCGCACGGCGATGGCGGGGGCGTAGATTTGAAATTCCGGGCCGTAATATTGCGCATCGCCGGGCAGTTTGGTGAGCGGCGAATAGAAGTTGAAGACCGAGGGCGCATAGCCTAAGCGTTGGCCCATCAGGTAGTAATCCCAGAACAGATTGCTGGGATCGCCCATTTTGGCGCCCATCACCCGCATCAAACCCAGGGTGTGCAACAGCGGATCTTTCAAATGCCCCTGGCTGGCGCCGGGCTGGTCCTGGCGTGCTTCCGGGTCGAACAAGACCGCGCGCAGCGTGGCTTTCAAGTCGCCGCGTGCGCCGCCATTCTCCGCCGTGCCTTGCGCAAAAACGCTGGCCACTCTTTCGATATACGCCGGACTCGGGTTGCTGCTGACAAAGTGACGGATCAAGCGCGTCGCGATAAAGGGCGGCAGATTCGGATGCATGAACAGGTTTTGCATCACGCCCTCATAGTCTTGCTGCACGCTTTGGCCAGCCGGCAGGGTGGCCCCTTGCAACAGGGTTTTCGCGCTCTTGTCGTGATAGCGTTCGCGCGCTTGCAGCGGCGCGTTAAAGCCTTCCCAGTTCAAGCCGCTGGCATTGTTTCCGGGATAGGTCCAGCCGCTCAAGGCGCGTGACACATCGCCGATGCGTGCCTGGTCATAGGTCGGAATCGGCTGGCCGGCGCCATCCAGTTGCAGGCTGCCATCCATGTTCAGCATTTGCGTGCCGATGGTAAACAGCTGCATCACTTCGCGCGCATAGTTTTCATTCGGGTGCGGAATGCGGCTGTTGGCCATGTCCAGATATTTGCCCATGGCCGGGTTGAGCGTCATTTCGCGCAGCAAATCGCCAAAATTGCCGAAGGCGTGACGCGACAGGGTTTGATGCCAGGGGCGCATTTGTTCGGCGCTGTTGTTTTTGTCGGCGGACACCACAAAAATTTGCGAGAGCGCAAAAATCATGCGCTGGCGCAATTGATCTTGCCCCTGCGCCATCGCCAGGTACCAGGTATTGCGCCATACCGAATTGTCATTGGTTTCGGCAATCGGCGAGGCCGGCAGATTCAATTGTTGATTGAACCAGGCTTGTGCGCCGCCCTGTTTCACTGCCGCCAGATCAGCGCTGGTCGGGCCAAAGCTGGCTTGCTCCAAAAAGCGCGCGGCGCTGATCAGCTGCATATCTTTTGCCGGGGCTGGCGTCGGCGTTGGCGTCGGGGTGGGCGTTGGCGTGGGCGTCGGCGTGCCGGGGTCTTCCGGCGGTTTTTTGCCATCCGGACTGACCCAGAATTTGGCGACAGAAGTGGACAGCTGATCGCCCGGATTGAGCAATTTGATTTCATATTTGCCGGCGGCGCCGGCGTTGCCCTTGGCCTGCAATTCGGTCGCCGAGACATAGCTGGTTTCCAGCGCGGCGCCATTCAATAAAACTTTGCTGCCGGGGAAAAAGTTTTTGCCGCTCACCACCAGGGTGTAGGGGCCGGGTTTCACCACTTGCGGACGGACTTTGCTCAGACTGGGTTTGGGCAACACCAGCAACTGGCTGCGGGTGACGCTCAAGGTGCTGCCGTTTTGCTGCAGGCTCATGCGGATTTCAATCGGATTGCGCGCCGGCAGGGCGGCTGTCGGCGCGCTGTATTTGCCGTCGGCGGCAATGCTGCCATTGGCGGCGTCGCCGCCGGGCACGCCGTTAATGCTCCAGATCGGATTGACTGCGGATTTGCCATTGTTGCGGGCGCTGAATTTGCGTGTCTGGCCCAAGGTCAGTGGACTGTCGCTGCCGGTAATCGCCAAGCCTTGGCTGGACATGTTGTCCATGCTGCTGGCGCCCGGATTTTCGATGGCGTGCGCTGCCGGCGTCAGGCAAAGTGCGGCCCCAAGCGCGCAGCTGGCGAGCAAAGCGTGAAAATGTCTGGATAGGAAAAAAGTCGGCCTGGCGTGGCATAGCCGGGGAGTGGAATTCATGGATGACCTCCAATTATTATTGTTTTGAGCGCGCGTGGCGTTCAGTCGTCTTGCACAGTCCGGCATCGCGCCGGACTGTGTTCGCCTGATTGCGTTGACCGGGCGACATGAGGGGGGAAATCTCGAATGTTGCCGAAAATCAATACTGTGCTGGCCACTTGAGCTTAGAGACTGCGACCCTGTTTTGCCAGGGGCAACCGATGAGTGGCGCCTTTCGGTGGATGGACGTTTTGCCCAATTTCGGGCGCTGTGCAAATGCACTGAAATGGTGCGGCAAGGCGGCAAAAAAAAAGCCGCTCTGTGCAGAGCGGCGGTTGTGGCGAGGCTGGAATTTATCCCATAAAGCCCAAATCACGCAGGCTGAAACGGCTTAATTCGCCGCCAAACACATGCGTGTCCAACTGAGCGGTATCAATGCCAAACCATTTGCCTAATGTGGCGCCATATTGCTGAATCGAAAATTGCGGCACCCAGACTCCGCGTCCGGTGGCGTCATCCGGCCCGCCGAGCGTGAAATCGGGAAAGCGGCCATACAATGCCCCGCCAGACACGGCGTCGCCCAGAATCATATGGTGACTGCCCCAGCCGTGATCGGTTCCGCCGCTGTTGGGTTGGAAGCTGCGGCCGAATTCTGACAAAGTGAAGCTGGTGACATTGCTGGCGACCCCGATCTCACGGGTGGCGCGGTAAAACGCCGCCATTGCTACGGATACTTTGCTCAGGCAATCATTTTGTTGCCAGTTTTGTCCGCCATGGGTGTCAAAGCCGGTTTGCGCGACGAAATACACCTGCCGCCCCGGGCCTTGCGCGGCGCGGCGTTTGATCAGCTGCGCCACGGTTTTCAGTTGCCGCCCCAGATCGGAGGACGGAAACACGGTTTGTACCGCATTGTTTTCGCTCGCTGCCTGGATATCGTCAAGTAATTCGACGCCGCTCAGCAAGGCGCGGTTGGCGGCATTCGCCACCAGATTGCCACGCTCGGCGCGCAAGATACGCTGCAGTGCTGCGCGGCGCGCTGCGGCGGCTTCTGTTGGCCAGAAATTAAAACCGGACATGGATAACAGACCGGTGCTGGGTAAAAGGTTGCCGTGATTCGCCACCCCTTCGACAAAAATGCTGCCGTTATAGGTGGTGACGGCATCCAGGTCGCCGCCAACGCCAAAATGGTCGAGCAGGCGCCCACCCCAGCCGCTGCCGCCAACTGTGGGCGAACCGGCTTGCATTTGCAATTGCTGGTCGGAATGGGAAAACAATTGTGGCGGCAGATTGTTGCCGTCCAGGTAATCAGCCTTGCTGGTCGGGCCTTGCAGTGAGCCGGCATTCAAGAGCAGGGCCAGCTTGCCATCGGCAAACAAGGCATCCAATTCCGGCATGGCGGAGTGAAAGGCAAAGCTTTGTTGCACCGGGTTTGCAGTGCTGCGCAGCAGCGCGCTGCGCGTGCCAAGCAAAGTGTTATTGCTCTGTGATAAGGCAATGCTGGTGCTGCCCCGGGTTTGCCGGTACTGCGCTTGATGTGCATCGTCCAATGGCACAATCATGTTATTGCCATCGTTGCCGCCATATAGATAGACGCAGACCAGGGCTTTGTAATCTGATACAGCGGCATGACTGACGCCTGGCAGTAAGCCCATGCCGGCCAGTCCGCTTAAAACCGTGGCCCGTGCTCCCACTCCCATCCAATGCCGGCGCGAAGAATTGATTGCATGTTTGCTCATGTTGCGCTCTCTTTCACAGTTGGACAGAAAACTCTGCGCTGATGGCCGTCAAATACAGTACGGTCAAGACCCGTTCGCGCTTGTCCGCAATTGTCAGCAGTGCTTCAAACAGCGCGCTGCGCACCTCTGCGCTCATGCGGCCTTGCAGCAATTGTTTATCGGCCAGATTGATCAGTGCATTCGGATCGGCGGCCTGATTGATAAAGGGCTGCAGATCGAACAGGACCATGGTTTTATAGTTGCCGCTTAACAGCGAGAAAATAAAGTTGGATCGTTGCACCGCCATGGCCGGCGCATAAATCTGAAATTCAGGCCCATAGAGATGTTGGTTGCCGGGCAGCTTGGTCAGCGGTGAAAAGAAATTAAAGACGCTGGGGGAGTTGCCCAGTTTTTGCCCGCTGAGAAAATAATCCCAGAACAGGTTGGTGGGGTCGAGCACTTTGCCATTCAAGGCGCGCACCAGGCTCAAGGTATGCCGCAGCGGATCTTTCAACTGACCCTGGGTTGCGCCTGGCTGATTTTGCCGCGCTTCCGGATCGAATAAAATCGCCTTGAGTGTGGCAGCCAAATCACCGCGCTGATTGCCATTGGCCGCAGTGCCTTGGGCGAAGACGGTGGCGACGCGCGCAATATACGCCGGACTGGGATTGCTGGTGACGAAGTGGCGGATCAGCCTGGTTGAGATAAAAGGAGCCAGATTGGGGTGATTCAGCAGATTCTCCATGACCGCCTCATAATCCTGCTGCGCAGTTTGGCCGGCAGGCAGCACCACACCTTGCAACAAGGTCTTGGCGCTTTGGTCGTGATAGCGCTCACGCGGCGTCAGCGGACCGCTGAAATTCTCCGGATTCAAACGCGTATCACTGGCGCCCTGATAAGTCCAGCCGCTCAGAGCGCGGGAAAAATCGCCGATTCGCGACTGATCATAGCTGCGAATGGGCTGGCCCGAACCATCCAGTTGCAGACTGCCATCCATATTCAGCATGTGCATGCCGATGGTAAATAGTTGCATCACTTCGCGTGCATAGTTTTCATTCGGGCGCGGTGCTGCGCTATTGGCCATATCCAAATATTTGCCCATGGCCGGGTTGAGCGTCATTTCCCGCAGCAGATTGCCAAAATTGCCAAAGGCATGGCGTGACAGCGTTTGCAGCCAGGGGCGGATCTCTTCAGCCGCGTTGTTTTTATCTGCGGAAACCACAAAAATTTGAGACAGTGCAAAGATCATGCGCTGGCGCAACTGGTCATCGCCCGATGCCATCGCAAACAGCCACCGATTTCGCAGTATGTTCAGATCCATGCTTTCGGAAATCGGCGAAGGCGGCAGCGCCAGTTGTTGCTCAAACCAGGTCTGCGCGCCAAATTGCCGCACCTGCGCCAGATCGCTGGCGGTCGGGCCGAAGCTGGCTTGCTCTAAAAAGCGCGCGGCGTGGATCAGTTGCGCATCCTGCGCCGGGGCCGGGGTTTGGGTTGGCGTCGGCAGCGGCGTCGGGGTCGGCGTCGAGCCATCAGCCGGGCTGCGCCCATCTGCCGTGACAAACACCTTGGTCAGCGGCGGCGAACGCTGATCACCCTGATTCACCAGCATCAATTCCAGTGTGCCCAATTGATTAATGCTGCCATTCACGCGCAGCTCGGTGGCGGAAACATAGGTCGCTTGCGCCAGCTGTCCGTTGACGATGGCCTTGATGCCGGGGTAAAAATTATTCCCGGTCACCGTCAGTGTATAAGGGCCGGGCATCACGGCGCGTGGCGAGATATTCCACAAGCCTGGTTTGGGCAATTGCACCAATTGGCTGCGCGCCACCGAAATGGTGTTGCCATCGAGCGTGAGGCTCAAGCGGATTTCAATCGGGTTACGCGGCGGCAGGCCACTGCTGGGGGCGGTGTATTGTCCCTCCGCTGTGATGATGCCGTTGGCTGCATTGCCGCCAACCACGCCATTGATAGTCCAGACCGGATTGGGCAGCATTTTGCCGTTAAAACGCGCGCTGTATCCGCGTGATTGGTTCAGCGTAAGCGGGCTGTCGCCGCCGACAATCGCCAGACCGTTTGCGTCCGGCGTCATTGGCGAAGACTCAGACGGCATGCTTGGCACAGGCGTGGGCAGCGGCGTCGGAGTGGGCAGCGGGGTGGGGGCCGGGGTTGCCTGACCGGGGGTCGGGCGCGCCGCGCGCGCAGCTTCAGCTTGCGGCAGCGATAAGCAGATGGCGGCGCCAACCAGACAGACAGAAAACCAGACCGGCATGTGGCGCTTCAGGCTTAGCGCAGCCGCGCCAGTCCTGGGCGACGCGGAAGATGGCTTGAGCATGGGTGAACTCCTGTTGTTCTTACAGAGAACCAAAACCCGCTGCATATTGTGCGCGTTCTGCGGTGTTTCGGGAATCTCTTTTTTGCTTTTTGCCGGCGTCAATCCGGCGGTATTGAGTCGGTGGGCGCGCCTGCCTGGGGCGGGTCTGCCGTGTGGACTATCATGTCAAAAAAGTTGCCCTAAATCAATATTGTTTCAGCATGTGGAGAGTAGAGAGATCCGCCTGTCTGCGCCAGTTTCAGCCGATGAATGGCGTAATCCGGCTGATGGACTGCCGCTGCCGGCAGGCGACTGCAGGCTGGCGCAAACGGGTGGGGAAGGGGTGAGAAACTCAGGGAAGTGCAAATTGTACAAGATTTTGCATTTTTTGAAATTTTAACTGCAAGGCTGGATATGCTACCGCCTGGATGGCGTAACTCCCGCCTGGCGGATGGTAAAGCTACCCTACAATTCGTGCCACCAAAAAGAAGAAAAGCAGATACAATACTGCCAGTCTGTTGTTGGGAAGGCGGCGCACATCCCGGAATTGTGTGTTTTGGCCGTTTTTCCCCGATTTTCATGCTGTGGAATGCCAGGAAACGTCCAAATCGAACATGAGCAAACAGAAATATCCGGCGCAAGCATCATTCTTATTTCGTCATAAAGCAATCCAAAAAGTCTGTCACCAGATTTTGCAGCAAAACCGGAACCTGGCCTTGCTGCAGGCGGCTTGCGCAGCTGCCGCCTGGCAGGCGCAACAGGAATTGTGGCCTTTGTGTGGGCAACGCGACGCTTTGCGTGTGCAATTGGCGCAGGCGCTGGATGCGCAAGCCGACGCCGGCCATGAGCGCAAACCGGAACGCGCCAATCTTTACCAATTCACCCATGATTTGCTGGATGTGCATTGCACCGGCCTGGCGCAGGACGGGCGTGCGCAATTGCGGCACTTGTGGCCGGCGTATTTCGGCGCAGATTGGCCGCAACATCCATCTTGTTTATCCGGGCGCGAGCAGGCGGACACCGCTGCGGCTTGCCGCCGCTGGCTGGCGGCGCACCCGGACTGGCATCGTGTGTGCCCGCCATTTATTCAATTGCTTGAGGCGGTTGCGCATGAGCGCGGCTATGCGGCGCGCCCTGATACGCACGAACATGCTGAAGCTGCGCTGATGAAAGCCGCGCGTGATAGCGTGCAGGAGCAAAAATGGCCGGAACGGCAAAGCCAGGCCCTGGCCGGTTTGCACAATCTGCAGCAAGACTTGCTCGGATATTTACAGCGCAGCGGCGCGCCGCAGCTGGCCGTGCAAGCTTTGCAAGCCTGCGCCGGCGATGCGCTGGCGACTGCCGACTGGTGTGAGCAGCAAAGCGCAGCGCTGGCCGGCTGGCAATGGTCGGGCGCCAATCTGCATCAATTGCAAGCCGCGCTGGCGGCGCAAGCAGAACAAAGCCTGCGCGCCAGCGCGGCGCTATTGCATGCATGGTGGTGGCTGTTTGCGCGCCGGATCGATGCGCGCGCACAGATTTGCACCGGGGCGCAGCAACTCTCGCATCAATTACAGGATTTATTGCAACAGGTGCGCAGCGAATGCGCCACCATGCAGCGCGCACTGACGCTGTTGCCGCAACCGGAGCAGCGCAATCCCTGGCTGGAACGGGCGATTTACGGCGAGGCCCAGTTCCAGCATTGAATGTCGCTTGAGTTAAAAATACCGGGGCGCTGCATGTGGTGAAATCGGCGTAGTGCTTGTATGCGCCAGCGGCGCCGGATTCTGGCAAAAAACGCAGGCGGGCTTGCGCAAGTGATAAGCCGGCCTGCGGCTGCGCAGCAAGCGATATCAGGCAATCCCGTTACGCCGACAACAAATCGCCTGCGCGGCGCGCTTCCTGACCGGCGATGCGCGCGATTTCCATGCCGCGCAGCGCATAGCGTTGCGCCGTGCGCGCATACAGCAAACCGGCGATGCTGGCGCGCACCGGGCTGCGCACGCCGTGCACCGGATCGACGATTTCCGCCACCAGTTGCCCTGGCTGCACCATCTGCCCAACTTCAGCGTCAAACACAATCACCCCCGGCGTGGCGGCGTGCAGCGGCTCGACCCCGGCCAGCGGCGTCACCGCATAGTGCGCCGGCGGCAGCGGCGGCGCAGCGCCGAGTAAGATGCCTTCGCTTTGCAAAAAGGCGCAAATCGCCGCCGCATCTTGCGCCGCCAGCTCATCGCTGACATCGGTTTGCCCGCGCAACTCCAGCGTCAGGGCATGGCAGGCTTGCGGCAGCGGGCGGCCCAGCAATTGCGCCAGTTCCGGCCACAGGCGGCTGCAGGATTCATCAAACGGCTCGCCGCCGGACACCTGCGCCGTCAACACCGCGCGAGCGCCGCTGTAGGCGAACAGGGCGGCAAACGCTTGCGCTGATTGCGGACTGGTGTAGGCGTGCATCACGGCCTGGCAATCGCAGTGCAAATCCAGCACCAGATCGGCATCGATGGCCAGCGCCAGCAGGATGTGCTTAAGCTGGCTGGCGGCGTTCTGGCGCGTGCCCTGCAGCAGTAATTCGCGCGCCTGGCGGCGCAGCAGGCGCAGCAGCGCAGCCTCATCCGCCGGCAGCTCCTGCCCTTCCAGACTGGCCGCGACTTCCTGCGCCAGCAGCGGAAATTGGCGGTTGAAATTGATCCCGTTATCAAATTGAAAACGGCCAAACGGCTGGCCGTGCAGGCTTTGCGCCAATCCAAGCGGATTGGCCAGCGCCACCAACACAATTTCGCCGCAGATCTGCGCTTGCTGTTCGGCCTCTTGCAAGCGGCGCCGCAAATGGTCGGCGGTCAGCAGGCCGGGCAGCTCGTCGGCGTGCAAGCCGGCCTGGATATACACTTTGCGCGCGGCGCCGGCCGGGCCGAAATGCAGACTCAACACATGGTGTTCCGCTTGCAAGCTGTCGGCAGGCAGGGAGTGGCGTTCAATTCTCATGACGGGCGGCGGAAAATGGAAAATCGCATTATCGCATTATCGCATTGACGCGGCAGCAGCAGGGGGCGTGTGCTTATGCGCGCCCAAACTCATCGCCCAGCTCGCAGGCGCGCACATATGCGCTGCGGATCGCATGCACAATAATGGTCTTGGTTTGCGCATGTTCCATCGCCGTCAGCGCGGCTTGCGTGGTGCCGCCCTTGGAGGTGACTTTTTCACGTAAAGCCGCTACCGGTTCGGGCGATTGCGCCGCCAATTCCGCTGCGCCGCTGAAGGTGGCCAGCGCCAATTGGCGCCCCTGTTCTTCACTCAGGCCGAGCAACTGGGCGGCGGATTGCATGGCTTCGATGAAATAAAACACATATGCCGGGCCGCTGCCAGACAGGGCGGTGACGGCGTCCAATTGCTCTTCGTGCTCCAGCCACAGGGTGGCGCCAACGGCGGATAAAACCTGCTGCGCCAGCTGTTTTTGTTGCGCCGTCACATCCGGCCAGGCTGTCATGCCGCTCATGCCGCGCCCGATCAGGGCCGGCGTATTTGGCATGCAGCGCACCAGCGCGCCATAACCGCCCAGCCAGCGTTGCAAATCCACGCCCCGGATGCCGGCGGCGATTGAGATAATCAGCGGCCCGTGCTGAGGCAACAGCGGGGCCAATTGCAAAGCGATCTGGCGCATTTGCTGCGGCTTGACCGCCAGCACCAGCACATCCATTTCCATCAAACTGCGGTTGATTTCCTGCGCCGTGCTGGCCCCGGGATAGTCATGCGCATATTGCGCCAATTGGGCGGGATTGATATCCACCACATGCAGCCGCCCCAGCATGCCGCTGCGCGCCACCCCGGCGATCAAGGCCGAGGCCATATTTCCGCCGCCGATAAATCCCAGATTCACTGTTTGCATGCACTTTCCCCCTTGTGATGTATTGTTTGATTTAAGCTGGATAATGACGCTTGCCGAAGATCGCGCTGCCGATGCGCACCAGATTGGCGCCTTGCGCGACGGCGTCCTCCAGATCATCCGACATGCCCATTGAGAGCGTATCGAAGGCGGCAAATGCTGGCTGTGCGCCATATTCTGCGCGCAGCTGTTCAAACAGTGCGCGCATTTGCGCAAAAGGCGCGCGGCGCACTTCTGGCGCGGCCTCCGGGGCTGGCGCGGGAATCGCCATCAAACCGCGCAAACGCAGCTGCGGCAAGCCGGCCACCGCCGCCGCCAGCGCCGGCAGATCCGCCGGCGCAATCCCGCTTTTGCTGGCTTCGCCGCTGATATTGACTTGCAGACAGATATTTAAAGGCGGCAAATCGGACGGGCGCTGCGCTGACAAGCGTTCAGCGATTTTTAAGCGGTCCACCGTATGCACCCAGGCGAAATGCTCCGCCGCAGGCCGTGTCTTATTGCTTTGCAAAGGGCCGATAAAATGCCACTCCAGCGGTAAATCCTGTAACAGCGCCTGCTTTTCCAGCGCTTCCTGCAAATAATTTTCGCCAAAGGCGATTTGCCCGGCCTCATACGCCATGCGCACAGCGGCGGCGTCAAAGGTTTTTGAGACAGCCAGCAGGCGCACGCTCTCAGGCGGACGGCCGGCAGCGCTGGCGGCAGCGGAAATCCGCTCGTGCACAGCTTGCAAGTTTTGGCGAATTGCGAACATAATCAGCAACCATGGTGAGGAAGAGACAAAACCCGGAATCGACGCCACAGCAAAAAACCGTTTTGCGCTTCGGGGGCGGAGATTCTGCAGTGCAATATTCTAGCGGCACAACACAGGATTGTCCGGTTTTGACGCCTCACCCGGATGCCGGCATGCCCGCCGGCCCGGCCATACTCACAGCACAGGGATAATACATGGACATTTCCGAACTGTTAGCTTTCTCTGTCAAGAACAAAGCTTCCGACTTACACCTTTCCGCCGGCCTGCCGCCGATGATCCGCGTGCACGGCGACGTGCGCCGCATCAACCTGCCCCCGCTTGAGCACAAAGACGTGCATGGCATGGTGTATGACATCATGAACGACGCCCAGCGCAAAACCTATGAGGAAATGCTGGAAATCGACTTTTCTTTTGCGATTCCCGGCCTGGCGCGTTTCCGTGTCAATGCTTTTAACCAGGATCGCGGCGCGGCCGCCGTGCTGCGTACCATTCCTTCCAAGATCCTGTCCCTGGAAGATTTGAAATGCCCGAAAATTTTCGCCGAGCTGGCTTTGAAGCCGCGCGGCCTGGTGCTGGTCACCGGCCCCACCGGCTCGGGCAAATCGACCACGCTGGCGGCCATGATCAACCATTTGAATGAAAATGAATACGCGCACATTCTGACCATCGAAGACCCGATTGAATTTGTGCACGACTCGAAAAAATGTCTGATCAACCAGCGCGAAGTCGGCCCGCACACTCTGTCGTTCGCCGCCGCCCTGCGCTCCGCGCTGCGTGAAGATCCGGATGCGATTCTGGTGGGCGAGTTGCGTGATCTGGAAACCATCCGCCTGGCCATGACCGCAGCTGAAACCGGTCACTTGGTGTTCGGCACCCTGCACACCTCATCCGCTGCGAAAACGATTGACCGTATCATCGACGTCTTCCCCGGCGAAGAAAAAGAAATGATTCGCGCCATGTTGTCGGAATCGCTGCAGGCGGTGATTTCGCAAACCCTGCTCAAAACCAAGGACGGTTCGGGCCGTGTGGCGGCGCATGAAATCATGTTGGGCACCCCGGCAATCCGCAATCTGATCCGCGAAGCCAAAGTGGCGCAGATGTATTCCGCGATTCAAACCGGCTCGAATGTCGGCATGCAAACCCTGGATGCCAATCTGGCCGATCTGGTCAAGCGCAATATCATTTCCAATTCGACAGCGCGCTTTGCCGCCAAATCGCCGGAAAACTTCCCCGGCGCATGATGTAAAGGTAAGAAAACATGGAACGCGATCAAGCCACCCGCTTTATGTTCGACCTGCTGCGCCTGATGGTCAGCAAGAATGGTTCGGACTTATTTTTAACCTCCGGCTTCCCGCCGGCCATCAAGATCGACGGCAAAATGACGCCGGTCTCCAATCAGGCCCTGACGGCGACCCACACCACCGAGTTGGCGCGCGCGATCATGAACGACAAACAGGCCGCCACCTTCGAGCTGAGCAAGGAATGCAACTTCGCCATCAGCCCGGGCGATCTGGGGCGCTTCCGCGTTTCGGCCTTTGTGCAGCTGGGTTGCGTTGGCATGGTGGTGCGCACCATCACCACCACCATCCCGAAAATCGAAGACCTCGGTTTGCCGCCGGTATTGCGCGATGTGGTGATGAGCAAGCGCGGCCTGGTGATCATGGTCGGCGCCACCGGCTCCGGTAAATCCACCACGCTGGCGGCGATGCTGGGCTATCGCAATGAAAACAGCTATGGCCACATCATCACGATTGAAGATCCGGTGGAATATGTGCACCCGCATAAAAACTGCATCGTCACGCAGCGCGAAGTCGGGGTCGATACCGATTCCTGGGAAGCAGCGCTGAAAAACTCGCTGCGGCAAGCGCCGGACGTGATCCAGATCGGCGAAATCCGCGACCGCGAGACCATGGACCATGCGATCGCCTTCGCCGAAACCGGCCACCTGTGTTTGGCCACCCTGCACGCGAACAGCTCAAACCAGGCGCTTGACCGCATCATCAACTTCTTCCCGGAAGAGCGGCGCCAGCAATTATTAATGGACTTGTCGCTCAATCTGCGCGCCATGATTTCGCAGCGCCTGATTCCGCGCCGCGACACCAAGGGACGTTGCGCGGCGATTGAAATCATGCTGAATTCACCTTTCATTTCCGATTTGATTTTCAAGGGTGCGGTGCATGAAATCAAAGAAGTCATGAAAAAATCACGCGAACTGGGCATGCAAACCTTTGACCAGTCGCTGTTTGATCTGTTTGAAGCTGACATGATCACTTACGAAGACGCCCTGCGCAACGCCGATTCTCTGAACGACTTGCGTCTGGCGATCAAACTCAAGGGCAAGGCCGCCAAACAGCGCGACTTGTCCGCCGGCACTGAACATTTGGGGATTGTCTGATGGCTACCGTACACGATTTTGAAGTCAATTTTCTGCAAGGCAAGGCAGCCCAGCTGTCTGCCTACAAGGGCAAAGTGCTGCTGATTGTCAACACCGCCAGCGAATGCGGCTTCACCCCGCAATACAAGGGGCTGGAAGCCCTGTTCCAACAATATCAGGACAAGGGCCTGGTGGTGTTGGGCTTTCCCTGCAACCAGTTTGGCGGGCAGGAACCGGGCGATGCGCTGCAAATCGGCGCATTTTGTGAGAAAAATTATGGCGTCACCTTTCCGCTGTCGGAAAAAGTGGATGTCAACGGCGACGGCGCGCACCCCCTGTTCGTGCACTTGAAAGAAGCCGCGCCCGGCCTGTTGGGCAGCAAAGCCATCAAATGGAATTTCACCAAATTCTTAGTCGGCAAAGATGGCCGCGTGCGCGAGCGCTTCGCCCCCACCACCAAGCCGGAAGAACTGGTAAAAGATATCGAAAAATTGCTGGCGGAGTAAGTCTTTGCGCATGCCCCGGTCATGCGCAATTTCACATGCCGCCGCAGCCCGGGGGGGCGACTCGCGCGCCCCTCAATCTGCGCGTGTTGGGGCGCCGCGCACCAATGCTCTGTGTCACGGGCCACAAGCGGGGAGATGGCGCCGGCCTGAAGCCGGATTGGCGCCGCCACATCCAGCCCGGCGAAAACCAAGCGCGCTGCGCGCAATATGATCAGACATCGGCGATACTGATCCACTCACTCAAATGTAACTTTTACCATACTCTCAGCGCGCTCCTTTTATTCTTATGAGGCGCTGCGGTAAAATTCCTGCTTAGCTTCCAGCCTGTCCCAAACACAAACCGCACCGGCGTCTGCGGCTCTTAAAGGATTTCTATGAGCAAGGCTGTCCAGCGCAACTATGCAAGAAAGGCGCGATATGCTGCATAACACACCCTTGATCACCACTATTGCCAGCGCACTCGGGCTGGGCTTGGTGTTTGGTTTTGCCGCCACACGCCTGAAGTTGCCGGCCTTGGTCGGTTATTTGCTGGCCGGAGTCTTGATCGGCCCATTCACGCCAGGTTTCGTCGCCGATACCGCGCTGGCCGCCGAGCTTGCCGAAATCGGTGTGATGTTGCTGATGTTTGGCGTCGGCTTGCATTTTTCTTTGGATGATTTGCTGAAAGTGCGGCGTATCGCCTTGCCCGGCGCGGTATTGCAAATTGTGGTCGCCACCGGACTTGGCGCCGCCGCCGCATTGTATTGGGGCTGGCCGATCGGGGCCGCGCTGGTGTTCGGGCTTGCGCTCTCAGTCGCCAGTACGGTGGTGCTGTTGCGGGCCTTGGAGGCATGCGGCGCCCTGGAGTCGATGAATGGACGGATTGCAGTCGGCTGGCTGATTGTGGAAGACTTGGCGATGGTCTTGGTGCTGGTGCTGTTGCCGCCTTTGGCCGGCATCCTGGGCGGCGTGGCGCCGGCGGGCAGCGGCGATATCTGGCAAACCCTGGGGCTTACCCTGTTGAAAGTGGCGGCATTTATTCTCTTGATGCTGCTGGTCGGGCGGCGTGTTTTTCCGCATTTATTGTGGCAGGTGGCGCGCACCGGCTCGCGTGAACTGTTCACTTTGTGCGTGTTGGCGGCGGCAGTCAGCATTGCGTACATTTCCACCGTCTTTTTCGGCGTCTCGTTTGCGCTCGGCGCTTTTTTTGCCGGCATGGTGATGCGCGAATCAGAATTCAGCCACCGCGCCGCCGAAGAGTCTTTGCCGCTGCGGGAGGCGTTTGCGGTCTTGTTTTTCGTCTCGGTCGGCATGTTGTTCAATCCCATGGTGCTGTTGGAGCGCCCTTTGCAAGTCTTGCTGGTTGTTGGCATCATCATCATTGGCAAATCGCTGGCGGCGGCAATCCTGGTGCTGGCCTTCCGTTATCCTTTGAATACCGCGCTGATGGTGTCGGCCAGTTTGGCGCAGATCGGCGAATTTTCCTTCATTCTGGCCGGGCTTGGCGTGAGTTTGAAATTATTGCCGCCTGAGGGACAGAGTCTGATTTTAGCCGGGGCGCTGATTTCAATCGCCATCAATCCCTTGCTGTTCGCATCGATCAAACACATGCAAAACTGGCTGGGCGCGCACAGCAATCTGGCGCGCATGCTGGAACGCTCCGCCGATCCGCTGGCGGAATTGCCCAGCAGCACGCATGAGCGTTATTTAGCGGGACAGATTGTGCTGGTCGGTTATGGCCGCGTTGGCCGCCGCATCGCCGCCGCGCTGGACGCGCAACATATTCCCTACGTGGTGGCGGAGCAAAACCGTGAAGTGGTGGAAGCGTTGCGCGACAAAGCTCAGGCTGCAGTATGCGGCGACGCCGCCGACCCTGCAGTATTGATCCAGGCGCACATTGCGCGCGCCAGCATGCTGGTGATCGCCACGCCTGACACCATTGACGTGCGGCAAATGATACAAACCGCACGCACCCTCAACCCCGGGATAGAAACCGTGGTGCGCACCCATAATGATGAAGAGGCGGCATTTTTGGAAAAAGAAACCGCAGATAAAGTGTTTATCGGCGAAGACGCCTTAGCCACCGAGATGAGCCGGCATGTGTTGAGCCGTTATGGCAAGCAGAAATAAGGGCGGGCAGAATGTGGTGAGTATGATTGCCCCAGGGCGCCAGTGCCGCCGGCGTGTGGCGCCAGCTTCCATTGAACTGCTTAGTTTTCAGGAAAAGGAAACACTTTCCCGCTGCTTTCTGTCGGGGGTGGAAAAAGGCGGGAAAGCGGCAAACCGCCTTTGGGTTCGATATGGGTTTTATATTCTTCCTTCAAATGATCCAGCATCAGATGAAGTTGCATAAGATGCTCTTCATAATCGCTGCGATCTTGCAAGGTTTGACTTTTAAGCAGATTTTCGTGAAATAAAATGGCGTCATTGACAGCGGAAAGTAGTAGTGGCGCCATTTTTTCGGTGATCAGAATGTTCATTTTCCTTGCTGAAGTAATTTGTATATCATGGTTTCTGCTTGAAGCTTGTTATTCCAGTTTTTGTAAAGTTATGCAGATATTTCAAATATGTCTGAAAACTTGGGTAAGCTTTCATCTGTGGCTTCCCTTTTTCTATAGATGCTGGCAAGCTCACTAAAAGCGGATTTTAATTCCAATATATATTCTCCAGCCGCATCCCGCTCATCTTCCGAGTGTTCAGCGTGGTTTTTAAAAATCAACTCATGATTTTCAATTTCTGAGTCAATTGCATAAAGTGCATTCAATAGGGTGCGGTTTGAAATGGTTTCCATAAATCACCAGTCTGTCATGTGGATTGCAATTTCTTTAAGATGCTGAATGAACAAGGAAAGTGGCATATCATCTTTAGGGCAGATGCTATAGTGGTTTTCCCGCTCAGCGCTGTCGCCATCTTGTGTGACTGCAATTGATTCTGGTATCGGGGTGTCTTGCGGGATTTTGAAATTTCTCCAGTCATTTTTGGCAAATGAAGGTGGCTTGTCAAATAATGAGACGCCCCAATGTTGTTTCCCTTTCTTGGTTGAACGGCAACCTTTGATCCATGGCATGCCATTTTTCTCAAACACTTCCACGTCGGGCAATCGCACTCTCTTCTTATTGCCAATGATGAGTTCAATTTTCTCGGTGACAGGTTGAAGAGGAAATACGCCTGCTTTGTAGTCTTTTTCTTTTTGGCCGCGCCATAAATCAATTGGGAAAACTTTGTCGAAGAAAAAATGTAGTTCGCCTGCATTTTCATATGCTTTTTGCATTAAATTGCTTGCCATGAATCCTCCAGTAAATTGCTGCTGTGTAGATTGTTAAATCTATGACATCAAAACTTCCTCAAATACTCCCCCACCTCCCAAGCCGACACCTGCTGGCAATATTCCGCCCATTCCGCGCGTTTCAGCATTAAAAACTGTTCGCAAAAATCCACTCCCAGCGCCTGGCGCAAGATGCTGTCGGCTTGCAGCGCGTCACAGGCCTGGCCCAGGGTTTGCGGCAGCAGGTCCACGCCCAAGAGGCGGCGTTCGTCTGCGCTCATCTGGTACAGATCCTGGTTGATCGGCGCGCCGGGGTCGAGTTGGCGTTTGACGCCGTCCAGGCCGGCGGCGATTACCGCAGCCAGGGCCAGATAGGGATTCGCGCTGCTGTCCGGCAAGCGCCATTCGATGCGGCCCGCCACGCTGCGCGCAACGGTGGTGCGGTTGTTGTCGCCCCAGGCGATGGTGGCGGGCGCCCAGCTGGTGCCTGAAAGCGAATCGGCGCACAGCAGGCGTTTGTATGAATTCACGGTGGGCGCGCAAAACGCCGCTAGCGCGGGCGCGTGTTGCAACAGGCCGGCCAGGAAATGGTAGCCCAGGCGCGACATGCCCTGGCCATGCCAATCCGCTTCTCCCGGCCCCAGGCGGTTGCGTTCGCTGCCGCTGGCGTCAGTCAGGGACAGATGAAAATGCAAGCCGCTGCCGGGCCGCTCGGCGAAAGGCTTGGGCATCATGGAAAAAATCATGCCGCGCTCTTGCGCCAGATGCTGGGCGGCGATTTTGAATAAAAGCAGGCGATCCGCCGCCGTCAGCGCCGGGGCGTAGCCGTAATTCACTTCATACTGGCCGCCGGCGTCTTCATGATCGTATTGGAAAACGCCAAAGCCGCAGGCGTCCAAACCCTGTCCCAGCGCATGTAAAAAATCGCGCTGCGCCAGCAGGCTTTGGCTGTCATACGAGGGCTTGCTCAAGTTGTCGCCGGGGGCGCTGTGCAGATGGCCCTGGGCGTCTTGCGTGAGCAGGAAAAATTCCGGCTCCAAGCCGGCTTGCAAGGTAAAACCCTGTTCCGCCAGACGTGCGCTTTGCGTGCGCAGGATTTGGCGCGGACACAGCGCAAATGGCTGAGCATCGACAAAACCATCCAACACCACCCGCGCATAGCCGGGCAGCCAGGGCATGGCTTGCAGGGTGTCGGCGTCGGCGCGGCCATAATATTCCGAGCGCGGCCCGGTGCGTCCCAGACCTGTGCCCCAGATCGAGGGGCCGGCGAAACCGGCGCCCGTTTTTGCCAGCGTGTCCCATTGGGTAAGCGGAACCAGCTTGCCCTTGGCGCTGCCGTGAATGTCGGCGAATTGGGCGAAGATGGTGTGTACGCCGGCGGCTTGCAAGGCGGCCAGCCTGTTTCCAATATCGCTCATGTCAGCCGCCTTGCAACGCTGCGCCGATATGCAGCCAGGTGGTTTTCAGCTCGGTGTATTTGTCAAAAGCGTGCAGCGATTTATCGCGCCCGTTGCCGGATTGCTTGTAGCCGCCAAACGGGACGGTGATGTCGTCATCGTCATATTGATTCACATGCACAGTGCCGGCGCGCAGCGCGCGCGCGATTTGATGCGCTTTGGCCAGATTGCCGCTCCACACCGCCGCCTGCAGGCCATAGCTGCTGTCATTCGCTTGGCGCACCGCGTCCGCCACATCGTCGAAGGTGATGAGGGATAAGACCGGGCCGAAGATTTCTTCGCGCGCGATTTTCATGTCATTGCGCACGCCGTCAAACAAAGTCGGTTCGACATAAAAACCGCCGCTGTCGCTGCGCGCCTGGCCGCCGCCGGCCAGCAGTTGCGCGCCTTCGGCGCGTCCGGCTTCGATGTAACCGAGCACGCTGCGCATTTGCTGCGCATCGACCAGCGCGCCCATGACCGTGGCTTCATCGAGCGGATCGCTGACTTGATATTGCGGCACCAGTTCGAGCGCGCGCGCCAGGAAGGCGTCTTTGATGCTGCGCTCGACAAACAGACGCGAGGGCGCATTGCAGCTTTCGCCCTGGTTGAAATACATGCTGCCGAGTGCGCTTTGCACGGCCTGTTCCAAGTCCGGGCAGTCGGCGCAGACAATGTTGGCGGATTTGCCGCCCAGCTCTGTCCAGACCCGTTTCAAATTCGATTGAGCGGCATAGCTGAAGATTTGCTTGCCGACGCAGGTCGAGCCGGTGAAAGCTAAGCAATCGACATCCATATGCAGGCCGAGGATTTGCCCGATTTCATGGCCATAACCCGGCAGCACATTTAAAACACCGGGCGGGATGCCGGCTTCTATCGCCAGTTCGGCCATGCGCAGCGCGGAGTAGGGCGATTTTTCCGAGGGTTTCAAGATCACGCTGTTGCCGGCGGCCAAGGCGGGCGCGATTTTCCAGGAGGTCATCAGCATGGGGTAATTCCACGGCACAATCGCCGCCACCACGCCCACCGGTTCGCGCGTGATCAGGGCCAGGCTGTTATCCGGGGTCGGGGCGATTTCGTCATACACCTTGTCGGTGGCTTCGCCATACCAGCGCAGGCAGTTGGCGGCGGAATTCACATCCACCGCCTGGCTGTAGCGGATCGGCTTGCCCATGTCCATGGTTTCGATCAGGGCCAGTTCTTCTTTGTGCGCCAGCATCAGATCGGCGAATTTGATCAGAATGCGCTTGCGTTGCGCCGGCGGCAGTCCGGCCCAGCGCCGGTCGTTGAAGGCTTGCCGCGCGGCCTGCACCGCCAATTCCGCTTCGCGTGCGTCGCAGCGTGCGACCTGTCCCAGCAGGCGGCCATCGATCGGTGAGGATTTGTCGAAGCTTTGTTCAGCGGCGATTCTTTCGCCATTGATGAAGGCGCGGCCATCGAGTTGCAAGGCGGCGGCTTTGGCGTGCCAATCGGTCATCGCGGTTCTCCCAAATTGGTTTATTGCAGCAACTGCGCTTGTGCAGACAACTCATTCACGCCAACAGACCTTGTATTGGCGGCAGGTGCGGTTTCAGCCGCGCAAACTGGCGGCGCCATAGCAGCGGCCTGATGCGCGGCTAAAGCCGCTCCCACAAGTATTCAGTCGCTCAAACGCATGCTCCCATTGTTTATTCTCTGCTTCCTGCGCAAATTGATGCGCGGCGCAAGCCTGTGAGTTTCTGGTAGGTTGCGGTATTCACGGCAAAAGCCAGCCATCAATCATGATCCGGGTCGCGGATTAACATGATGGCGTAATACTTGCGCACCCGGCCCCGGTTTTGCCATGTGCCGCTAAAGCCGCCCGGCACCACAAAGGCGTCGCCGGCTTTGAAGTGCTGGGCTTCGCCTTCGCTGCCGGTGAGCGTGACTTCGCCTTCCAGCAAGACGCAAAACTCTTCTTCATGCGGCCCGTATTGCACATTCAAGGTGCAATCCTCACCCTGCCAGATGCCGCAGGAAAACAGGCCGGCGGCGTCGGTGTAGTGGTTCCAGATCATTTGCGCCGGATTGCCGGCGGCGCACTTTTCCGGCGGCGGCGTAAAACTTTCCGCCTGTACGGCAGGGTTGTTCAGGTCGATGATGCGCATGCTCTACTCTCAGAAACTGAAGACGGTGGAAAAACCGAAGATGTGGTTGTCACGCACATAATCGCCATTGGCGTTTTTAAACACGGCGCCGCTGGCGCGGTCGTAGCGATATTCGCCTTTCAAATTCACGCCCGGCATCAGGGCGTATTGCCAGCCGAGCGACAGGGCCATGCGGTTGACGCCGCGCGTCGGGTCCGCCACCAGCCAGTTCGCGCCGTCAAACACCATGGCTGCGCCAAAGCCGTTGCGGCCATCCGGGCACAGGGCGTCGGCGCCGCCTGCGTCTTTACAGCCGGTGGCGAAAGTCGAGCCGAGCAGGCCGCCGCCGTTTTTGCTGTTCCAGATGTAATCCAGGCGCGCAATGCCTTCAAAACGCGGCGTGAATTTATAGCCGGCCAGGGCCGATAAGCCGGTCCATTGGGTGCGCCCATTGGCGAATTGGTTGCCCGGCGTCGGTTTTTGCCGGCCCCAGGTCAGCTGGCCTTGCAAGGTCCAGTCGGCGCGGATGAAATAGCCGTCGATCTCGACGATATCCAGGCGTCCGAATTGGCTCTTGTCGTCAAAGCCGGAATGGATGCCGGAAAAGCCAAAGCCCTGGAATTCACCCTTGGCGTAATCGACGCGGTAAAACAGGCCGGGGGTTTTTTGCTGCGCGGTGTCGATCCGCGCGCGGTTCATATTGCCCAGCATGAATTTGGAAATCCATTTGCCGCGCGTCAGTTCCATCCCGACCCCGGTATAGAAATTGGCGGCGGAAAAATCAAACAGCATATTGTGCGTGATCAGCTTGTTTTGATTCGAGGGGATGTATTCATAGCCGCTCCAATCCGGCACTTGGCCGCCAATCAGGCGCGTGGTCGGATCTTCGCCCAGCGGGATCGAGAAGCTGGCTTCATGCACCAGATTGCCAAAGTTGTAGCCCGAGGATGTGCTCTTGCTGGGCATGATGCTCAGTTTTAAACGGCTGCCGCCTTCGATTTCTTTTTCGATATTCAGCATGGCGCTGCCGAAAAAGGTGTTGTCGTAGCCGAAGCTTTCTTCCGAGCCATTGACTGAACTGTTATTGTTCAAAAAGACGAAGCTGGAGGTTTTGGCGTTGCGGTTGTGGATGTAGGTCGGGTCGATATAGCCGGAAATCTTCAAACCCTTAAAGCCCATGACTTCCTGTGCATCTTCCATGGCTTCGGTTTTGATGCGGATGCGGTTGAATTCCGCCACATCCACGGTTTCCGCTTTGGCGGCGTCATCCGCCTGTTTTTTTTCCAACAGCGCTTCGAGCCGTTTGACCTGGGCTTTGAGGGCGTCCAATTCGGCTTTTAATTCGGCATTGCTTTGCGCATGCGCCAGGCCGCAATGCGCGGCGAACAGGGTGGCGATCAGCGCAGACAGTTTCAACTTGGGCATACGTCTCCTCCTGAGGGTAGCCCGCGATGCGGCTGCGGGGGAATGGGGCCGGACGCGCGATTGCGTCCGGCGGTTTTTTTATTGCGCCTGCTTATTTTCCTGTGTTGCGGCCATCACCTGACGATGGCGCACCCGTTCCTTGTGCGCCATATACAGCGAGAGTGAGATGACAGCGACTGAAACCGCCAGAATCGTCAGCGCGGCGACTGCATTCACGCGCGGATCCAAACCCAATTTGGCGCGCGCAAAAATCACAATCGGCATGGTGTTCGAGCCGGGGCCGGAGAGGAAGGCCGAGAGCACCACATCGTCTAGGGAGAGGGTGAAGGTCAAGAGCCAGGCCGAGGCCAGCGCCTGCGTGATATTCGGCAGGGTGACTAAGAAAAACACCTGGCCCGGTTTGCAGCCCAAGTCCATCGCCGCTTCTTCCAGCGAGCGGTTCATTTCCTGCAGGCGCGCTTGCACCACCACGGTGGCGTAGGCCATGCCCAGCAGGGTGTGGCCCAGCCAGATGGTGAGCATGCCGCGCTCGGGATAGCCCAGGCTCTTTTGCATCGCCACCATCAGCAGCAGCAAAGACAGGCCGATGATGACTTCAGGCATCACCAGCGGCGCATTCACCATGCCGGCGAACAGGGTGCGTCCTTTGAAGCGGCGGTAGCGGTCGAGCGTGAAGGCGGCCAGGGTGCCGAGGATGACGGAAGAGCAGGCGGTCATGACGGCGATTTTCAGCGACAGCACAAAGCCGGCGATGATGTCACGGTCTTCCAGCAGGGCGGCATACCATTGGGTGGAAAAACCGGTCCACACCATATCCTGACGCGAGCTGTTAAAGGAAAACACCACCAGCACCACAATCGGGATGTAGAGGAAGAGATAGCCGGCCCCGAGCCAGCCGCGCGCAAACCAGCGGTGTGCGGGATTGGGTCTCATTTGTTGCCTCCCTGTTGTTCGGCCTGGTATTTATTGAAAATCGCCAATGGCCCCAAAATCAGCAAAATCACCACCACCGTCACCGCCGAGGCCATCGGCCAGTCATTATTGGTGAAGAATTCATCTGACAACACGCGGCCTATCATCAGGGTTTCCGGCCCGCCCAGCAGTTCCGGGATCACATATTCACCCACGCAGGGGATGAAGACCAGCATGGCGCCGGCGATGATGCCGGATTTTGACAGCGGCACGGTGATCAGCCAGAACGCTTTCCAGGGCGTGGCGCCGAGGTCGGCGGCGGCTTCCAGATAGCGCAAATCCAGTTTCACCAGTGTGGAATACAGCGGCAAAATCATGAAGGGCAAATAGGCGTAGGTCATGCCTATCACCAGTGAAAACGGGGTGTTCATCATGTGCAGCGGGGCGTCGATCAAGCCTATGCTCATCAAAAAGCTGTTCAAGATGCCATTCGTCGCCAAAATCCCTTTCCAGGCGTAAATGCGCAGCAGGAAGGAGGTCCAGAACGGCATCATCACCAGCATCAACAGGGCCGGGCGCAGCGAAGGTTTGGCGCGCGCCATGAAATAGGCGAAGGGGTAGCCGATGAACAGGCACAGTACGGTGGTGATCGCCGCATATTTCAGCGAGGAGCCATACGTCACCAGATAGAGATTATCCTGGGTCAGCATGATGTAGTTGGCGAGCTTGATTTTTAAGGTCAAGACGCCATCAACCCAGGTCGAGAGATCGGTAAACGGGTCGCCCGCCTCATTGGTCTGGGTGATGCTGATGCGCAGCACAATCAGAAATGGCGCCAGGAAAAAAATCAGCAGCCAGACAAAGGGAATCCCAATGACCAGATTGCGCCCGTTGAACAGGCGTTGCCATAAAGGCGCTTTGTGTTCACTCATGGCGCAGCCTCATTGGGTCAAGACCACCATATCCGACACGCTCCAGGAAGCGTACACGCGGTCGCCCCATTTCGGCTGTTGCCCGGCGTGCCGCACCGCATTGGTGACGGTGGCTTTCAACACTTTGCCGGTGGCCAGCTTCAAGTGGTACACGGTATAGGCCCCGAGATAGGACATTTCGCTGACTTCGGCTTGCACGCAGTTGGCGTCCGGCGGCAGCTTGCCGCCTTCGGGCGGATCGAAACTCAAGACGATTTTTTCCGGGCGGATGCCGATCGAGGCCGGCATGCCTTCGACCCCGGTGATGCCATGGCCGACATACATGCGGCATTCCGGGGTTTTGATCACCACATGATCCGGCTCGTCTTCCACCACATGGCCGTCAAACAGGGTGACATTGCCGATGAAGTCGGCGACAAAGCGGCAATTCGGCGTTTCATAAATTTCCAGCGGTTCGCCGATTTGCAAAATCTTGCCTTGGCTCATGATGGCGATGCGGCTGGCCATGCTCATCGCTTCTTCCTGATCATGCGTGACCATCACGCAAGTCACGCCAACCTGTTCGATGATATTCACCAGTTCGAGCTGGGTTTGCTCGCGCAGCTTTTTGTCCAGCGCGCCCAGCGGCTCATCCAGCAGCAAGAGTTTGGGTTGCTTGACCAGGCTGCGCGCCAGCGCCACGCGCTGTTGCTGACCGCCGGAGAGCTGATGCGGGCGGCGGGCGGCGTATTGCTGCAGCTGCACCATGGCCAGCATTTTGTCCACCCTTTGCGCGATCTCGTCTTTCGGCACGCCATCGCGCCGCAAGCCGAATGCAATGTTGTCCCACACCGAGAGGTGGGGAAACAGGGCATAGGACTGGAACATCATATTGATCGGGCGCTGATAGGGCGGGGTGCTGACGATGTCTTGCCCGTTTAACAGAATCTGGCCTGAACTCGGGGTTTCAAAGCCGGCCAGCATGCGCAGCAAGGTGGACTTGCCGCAGCCGGAACTGCCAAGCAGGGCGAAAATCTCGCCTTTGTTGATGGTGACGGAAACATCATTGACGGCGCGCAAGCCGTCGAATTCCTTGACCAGGTTGCGGATTTCGACAACCGGTTGCGCTGCGTTGGCGGGTGAAGTGCTCATGGTCGCTGGTTGTGTGCGGCGCCCGCAGGCGCCGCTGTCTGGTTTTCAGGTTGTTACAGACCGGTCTTGAACTTGGTGAAGACGCGGGTCATGGCGCGGCGGATGTCGGCGTTCAAGGCTTCCGGCGCCACAAAACGCGCTTTATCGGCTTCTGACAGGAAGATCGATTTGTTTTCCGCCACGTCTTTGCGCACATGTTTCACGCTGGCCGCATTCGGGTTGGCGAAAAACACTTTATTCGTCAGGGAGGCATGCACTTCCGGGCGCAGAATGTAATTGATGAAGGCGTGCGCGTTTTCCGGGTGTGCGGCATCGGCAGGAATCGCCATGGTGTCAAAGAACAGCGTCGCGCCGCCCTTGGGCAGCAAGGCTTCGATCTTGTTGCCGTTCTTGGCTTCCTGGGCGCGGCGGTTGGCGATGTTGATATCGCCCGACCAGCCCAGCGCCACGCAAATCGAGCCATTCGCCATATCGTTGATATAGCCGGAGGAAGAGAACAGGGTCACATACGGGCGGATTTTTTGCAGCATCGCGCCGGCCTGGGTGTAGTCAGCCTGGTTTTTGGAGTAGGGCGGTTTGCCGATGTATTGCAAAGCCGCCGGCAAAATTTCAGAAGGCGAATCGAGGAAGGACACGCCGCAGGATTTGATCTTGGCCGCATATTTCGGATCAAACACCAGATCCCAGGCGTTCTCCGGCATCGGCATGCCGCCTAAAGCCGCTTTCACTTTATCGACATTGATGCCGACTGTGGTGAAGCCCCACAGCCAGACCACCAGATGCTCATTATTCGGATCAAGTTTGGCGATTTGTTTTTGCAGCGTCGGATCCAGGTTCGCCAGATTCGGCAGCTTGGATTTATCCAGCTTGCGCAGCAGGCCGCCGTCGATTTGCAAACGGCCCCAGTTGGCGGAAGGCACCACGATGTCATAGCCGGTTTTGCCCGCCACCAGCTTGGCGTGCAGCACTTCATTGCTGTCAAAGTTGTCGTAACGGACTTTGATGCCGGTTTCTTTTTCAAAATTCTTGATTGTGTCGTCGGCAATATAGTCAGACCAGTTGTAGATGTTCAGCACCTTTTCTTCTGCTTGCGCCCCGCTGCTGCAAATCGCTAATGCGCTTAACACGCCAGCGCTCAGGGTACGCAAAAAAAACGCCTTGCCACGCATGCTATAGGTCATGCCGTTCTCCTAAATCGATGTCAATCAAGCATCCAAACCCGGCTTGAAATTGGCGTAAGCGGGGCTTGGAAATCATACGCGCACGCGCGCCCATGTGCGCGCGCAGCCACAGCCGCAATTATGCCCAACTCTGTTGCAATTTCGCGGATTTCCATAGAAATCCGCTTCGATTTTTTTGCTGCGCCGCCAGCACACGCTGATGCGCTGCGGCGGCAATCCATCACACCCAGCCGCGCGACTGCAAGTCGGCATGCGTTTTGTCGAGGCAGTCGCGAATCAAACCCAGCATTTCATCAATTTGCGCCCGTGTGACGCACAGCGGCGGCGCAATAATCATGCGATCACCCACTGCGCGCATAATCATGCCATTGCCAAACATATGGCCACGGCACACCATGCCGACTTCCAAGGCCGGGTCGAACAGCTCGCAATCGTGCAAGACAGGGGCTTTTTTCTTCACCAGATTCAAACCCGCCACCAGACCGCAGGAATTGGCCAGGCCGACTAAAGGATGGTCGCCCAGTTTGGCGAATTCCTGCGCCAGATACGGGCCGGTGTCTTCGGCCACGCGGCGCACCAGATCTTCGTCTTGCAGAATTTTCAAATTCGCCAGTGCGGCGGCGCAGGCTGCCGGGTGGCCGGAATAGGTGAAGCCGTGATTGAATTCGCCGCCTTGCTCAATCAAGACTTGCGCCACTTTTTGTGACACCAGCACGCCGCCCAGCGGGATGTAGCCGGAGGTGACGCCTTTGGCGAAGGTCATCAAATCCGGCTTGGCGCCCATTTTTTCGCAGCCGAACCAGGTTCCGAGCCGGCCAAAGCCGCAAATCACTTCATCAGAAATCAGCAAAATCCCGTATTTCTCGCAAATCCGCTGAATTTCCGGCCAATAGCTGGCAGGCGGAATGATGACCCCGCCCGCGCCTTGCACCGGCTCGCCGATGAAGGCTGCGACGCGCTCCACCCCCACTTCCAAAATCTTGGCTTCCAGCCAGGACGCGGCATGCAGGCCGAATTGTTCTTCCGTCATGCCGCGCCCATGCTCGAAATAATGCGGTTGTTCGATATGCACAATATCGGGAATCGGCAAACCGCCCTGGGCGTGCATGCCGCTCATGCCGCCCAGCGAGGCGCCGGCCATGGTGCTGCCGTGGTAGGCGTTGTGGCGGCTGATGATGACCGATTTTTGCGGCTGGCCCAGCACATCCCAATAGCGCCGCACCATGCGGATGATGGTGTCATTGCCTTCTGAGCCGCTGGAGGTGAAAAACACATGCGAGAACTGCGGCGGGGCCAGTTCCACCAGTTTTTTCGCCAGCGCCACGGCGGGCGGGTTGGTGGTTTGGAAAAAGCTGTTGTAAAACGGCAGTTGCAGCATTTGCGCATAGGCGGCGTCGGCGATTTCCTTGCGCCCGTAGCCGGCGTTGACGCACCATAAGCCGGACATGCCATCGAATAAGCGCTGGCCTTCAGAATCCCAGATATACACGCCTTCGCCCTTGACCATCACGCGCGCCCCGCGCGCGCTCAAGGATTTATGATCGGTGAAGGGGTGCATATAGTGCGCGCTGTCGTCTTGCTGGATGCTGCGGGTATCGTATTGACTCATATTCTTTCCTCTTGCCGGCCGGCGGCGTTATTCATTCGGCTTCCTTTTGCTTGACGCAAAGCATACGTATGGGTTTGATTTTGCCATCCCCGGCAAAATCCATGCGCTGCCTCAGCCCTTGAGTTTGTTGCGGGCGCGCCTTCAGTCGCGAATGCCTGCCCTCGCAAGGGGACAGCCTGGTTCGAGGCTAAAGCCGCTCCTATCCTCATTTTTTCTCACACATGCAGCAGCAAATGTTCGCGCTCCCAGGGGCTGATAACCGTCATGAATTCGGCATGCTCCAAATCTTTAATCGCCGCATACACATCAATGAAACGGTCGCCCAGCACCTGGCGCAAGCGGGTTTCGCTGCGCAAGAGTTGCAGCGCTTGCGGCAAGCCTTGCGGCAATTCATATTTCATGTCGTAGGCGCAACCGGTTGTGATCGGGGTCGGCGTCAAGCCTTCGCTCATGCCCAGATAACCGCAGGCCAGCGTCACCGCCAGCGCCAGATAAGGATTGGCGTCGGCGCCGATGATGCGGTTTTCAATACGGCGGTCTTGCGGCCCGGAATGCGGCACGCGGAAACCCACGGTGCGGTTATCCGTGCCCCATTGCAAATTAATCGGCGCGGCGGAATGCCGCACCAGGCGGCGGTAGGAATTCACATACGGCGCCACAATCGCCATCGCCGCCGGCATATAGCGCTGCAAGCCGCCGATGTAATTCATAAAGGCGTCAGACGGGCTGCCATTTTGATTGCTGAAAATATTCTGTCCGGTTTTGGCATCCAGCACGCTTTGATGAATATGCATGGCCGATCCCGGTTCGCCGCTCATTGGCTTGGCCATGAAGGTGGCGTACATATCGTGTTTCAAGGCGGCTTCGCGCAGCGTGCGTTTGAAGAAAAACACTTTGTCGGCCAGGCCCAGCGGCTCGCCGTGCAGAAAGTTGATTTCCATCTGCCCGGCGCCGATTTCATGAATCAGGGTATCGACATCGAGCTGCATCATCTCGCAGTAATCGTAAATGTCTTCAAACAGGGGATCGAATTCATTCACCGCGTCGATGCTGTAAATCTGGCGGCTGGTTTCCGCGCGGCCGCTGCGGCCAATCGGCGGGCGCAAGGGCAGGTCGGGGTCGCTGTTTTTCGCCGTCAGATAAAATTCCAGCTCCGGCGCCACCACCGGCAGCCAGCCTTTTTCCTCATACAGCTTGAGCACCCGCCGCAGCACTGAGCGCGGGGCGAAATCGACCAGCGAGCCGTCGGCAAAGAAGCAGTCGTGAATCACTTGCGCGGTGGGATCGACCGCCCATGGCACCAGGGCGATGGTTTGCGGATCGGCTTTTAAAATCATGTCGCGGTCGGTGGCGGAGATGGCGCGGTCATAATCCGGGTCATCGGTCGGATAATTGCCGGTCACGGTCATGCCCAGCACGGCCTCCGGCAGGCGCATGCCGCGTTCCTCGCTGAATTTGGTGCGCGGCAAAATCTTGCCGCGCGCCACGCCGGTCAAGTCCGGCACCAGGCATTCGATTTCACTGACGCGGTTTTCATTCAACCACTGATCCATATCTTGATAACTGAAATTTGCACGGATAGCCATCTTGCTCTCTCTTTCTTGCTTGTTACAGGAGTGGGTTGGGGCATGGCGCGCAAGCGCCATGACGGCGGCAGGCGGCAAGCCAGCTAACCGACTCCACGGGCATACGGGTAATATTGATCTGCATCCATACATCCACCTTCTACAGTGTTGCATTTGTTCTGGCCGGCACGCCGGTCACAGGAGCGCAGGAGCGCGGGCGCAGCATCGTTGACGCGGGCGCCCGGCGGGGATTCAACTTGGATTGCTGTGTTGCTGGCCCGGATCGGGCGCTGCGCTGTGCAGTTTGGCGGCCTGGCGCGCGCGGCAAGCCTGGCCGAAGGCGGCGTAGATTTTTTGAGAAACCGGATTTTCGGTGGCGCGCCATTCCGGGTGCCATTGGAAAGCCATGGCGAAGCTGGCCGCGCCTTCGACCGAAAACGCTTCGATCAAGCCATCCGGCGCATGCGCTTCAGCGCGCAAGCCTTGCGCCAGCCGGTTGACGCCCTGGCCGTGCAGGGAATTCACCATGATTTCCGGCGTATGGTTCAAAATCGCCGCCAGCGCGCCGCCGGCGACCAGCCGCACCGGGTGCGCCGGCCCGTATTGCTCTTCAAGCGGGGCGTTATCGTCATCGCGGTGGTCTTGCATGCCCGGCACTTCCTGCACCGCCTGATGCAAGCTGCCGCCCAAAGCCACATTGATTTCCTGAAAACCCCGGCAAATCGCAAACAGCGGCAAGCCGCGTTCAATCGCCATGCGGATCAAGGGCAGGGTGGTGGCGTCGCGTTGCGGATCGAGCGGCAAGGCCGGGTTGTGCACTTCTTCGCCGAAATGCGAAGGATGCACATTGGCCGGCGCGCCGGTCAGCATCACGCCATCCGCCACCGCCAGCACCGCCTCCCAATCGGTGCGCGCGCCAAACGCCGGCAGGATCAAAGGCATGCAATCAGCGGCTTCCAGCACCGCATTCACATATTTCATTTGCACTGTATGGTAGGGATGCGCGCCAAGCTGGCGCGTACAGGCAGGAACGAGAACAATGGGCTTGTGCATGATGCGTATCTGGCTGAATTCATGGCCGGCGGCACGACGCCCCCGGCATGGGGATGACTCTAGCATAAAGTCGGGACTTGCAGCCAGCAGGTGTAGCTGAGTATGTATGCATGGCATGCTTGACGCTGGCGCCAGCCGGAATTCTCCCCGGCGGGCGCAGCGCCTGCCGGGACTACGGCGCACACGTCGAACTGCGATTCTCCATCACGCAAGTGCGCTGCAATTTACCTTCATAGTCATACACCCCGATTTTCCAGCGGTCGGCGCCTTCGCGTTCCATGGTCATGAAGCCATAGCCGCCGTAGGAAGCGTGGCTGTGCACGGCGGCTTCCGGGGCCGGGCGGGTATCTGCCGGCAGCACATTCGGCAGATGCAATTCATCAATCATGCTGCCGCTGTGGCCGGCGATGAAGTGGCTGGGATGGCCGCTGGAGAATGACAGCTGTTGCCAGGTATGCACATGGCCGGCCAGCAGCGCTTGTACGCGCGGCGGCGTCAGCATATACGGATTGTGTTGGCGGAATACTTGCTGCAACAGAGGATTGCCGGGCTGGATCTGGCTCTTGCCGCCGGCTTTTGGTTCAACATAAAAGCCCAGCAGCGGGTGGTGGCTGAGCATGAAGTTATACGTCGCCTGATTCGACAATTTATCCAGCTGGCGATAGTTTTCGGCATAACGCGCGTGGCGCGGATCGGCGGAGGGCGGCAAACCATGCGGCGCGGCGGAAGAATCCCACACCAGCACTTGCGCATCGCCGCCCAGCGGAGTCGCGTACACCGGGCTGAAATCGCCCTGCGCATCGTCTGCGGGACGGATGCAGTCGCGTCCCGGCAACAGCGGGCGCGGGTCAAGCAGACGCCACCAGCCTTGCCCGCCGCGCATGCAGGATTCATGATTGCCGCGCACCATTACCCAGGGCGCGGCCGCCAGCAGCGGGCGGGCCGGGTGCAAAAAGTCAGCGCGCCACACATCTTCGCCAAAGCCATACGGCGAATCCTTGCAACCGGCGCGGCCCTCGGGGCAGGGTGTTTCGCGGTAGTGGTAGTCGCCCACATGCAAGACCAGATCCGGTTTCCATTGCGCCGCCGCTTTCGCCACCAGGGCGAAGGGCCAGGCGGTGGCGTCATTGCAATCCTGCACCGCCGCGCCGCGCAGCCGGCAGCCGGTGTCGCCCAGCACCACAATCCGTTTGACTTCCTGCGGCGGCAGCGGCAATGCGGCCCCATGTAAGCGCACTTGTCTGACGCCAGGCGCTAAGCGTAATTCGCACACATTGGAAGGGAAGGCCGCTGCTTTGTTGTGCGCATCCGGCACACTGGTGTTGCGCAAGGGCAGCACGCCGGCGGCGGCGCGCATTTGCATGGGCTGGCTTTGTCCATCCACGTCCAGCGCAGGACAGGGGCCGGCGCTGAGCGTGCGCGCCACCCGTTCGCCTTGTTCGCCCAGCACCACATACGCCAGATCGGGGCCGGCGCTGGCCGGCGCGGGCGGCGCTGCTTGCCAGCTGGCGCAGGCGGAGAGAGCGAGAGCGCCGCCAAGCAGGCAGCTGAGATGAAGGGCGCGGGGCCGGCGGGGCGGGGGCAAAGTAGGCATGGCTGGCGGATTTTGCAGGTAAAAAAAGCATTGTGCCAGATTCCCGCCGGCGGGCGCGCTTTTGCATGCATTCTGCCGCCGCGCCGCTGGTCGGCGCGCTGCTTGCCCGGCCTTGATATGCAGCAAGACTGATGATCTGGCTTGTCTTGTCCCTCCGCCTGTCACATCGCAGAATGATTGCCGTAAAAAAACTTTTGCTGCGCTGTGCTGGTGCTATCATGAACAACAGCCGCACATTCCGGGGCTAAGCTGTGCGGCGCATATTCAGGGTCAAGCCCCCCACTTGCCAGGGTGCGCAATGAAGAATTTCGCCATCAAATCATTATTGGTGTTTGTGATCGGGTTTATGTCTTTGCTGCTGGTGATGATAGGCGGGCTGGGGCTGTATGGGCAAAGCAGCGCGAATGACGCCTTGAAATCCGTGTATGACGAACGCACCGTCGCCATCGGCAAACTCGACAATATGGTGCGCGCGCTGCTGAATCTGCAATTGGCGGCGGCGTATGCGGTCGGTGCGGATCAGGACATGATCAAGACCAGCCTGTCAGACATCAAAAAATATCAAGACGAAGCTGAAAAAACCTGGGCTCAGATTGCCGCGCGTCCGATGAACGCAAAGGAAAAAGAGCTGGGCCAGCGCTTCACCGCCCACCGCGAGCGTTTTTACAATGAGGGCTTGAAGCCGGCCGTGGCTGCGCTCACCAATGACTATGCGCAGCAGGCCATGGATTTGATCCGGGGGCCGATGAAAACCCTGTTCGCACCGCTGATTCAAGATGTGAATCAAATGATTGAGCTGCAATTGCAGGCGGCGCAGCAGGAATATACGCAGTCGCAGTCGCGCTATGAGGTGGTGCGCAATATTTCCCTGCTCTCGATCACGCTGGGCGTGGCGCTGGCCGGCGTGCTTGGCTGGCTGTTGGTGAATGGCATCACGCGTCCGCTGGCGCAGGCGGCGCGTCTGGCGGAAAGCGTGGCGGCGGGGGATTTGAGCCATGAAATCGAAGTCGATTCCGACAATGAAATGGGCAAGTTGCTGACCGGCTTGAAGCATATGAATGACAGTCTGGTGAAGATTGTCAGCGAAGTGCGGCAGGGCACCGATTCGATGGCGCAATCCTCCAGTGAAATCGCGCGCGGCAATATGGATTTGTCGCAACGCACCGAGGCGCAAGCCGGTTCGCTGGAAGAAACCTCGTCATCCATGGAAGAGCTGACCGCCACAGTGAAGCAAAACGCCGACAATGCGCGTCAGGCGAATCAGTTGGCGGCTTCCGCGTCCGATGTCGCCGTGCGCGGCGGTTCGGTGTTTTCGCATGTGGTTGACACCATGAATTCGATCAGCGATTCCTCCAAGAAAATTGTCGATATCATCGCAGTGATTGACGGCATCGCTTTCCAAACCAATATTCTGGCCTTGAATGCGGCGGTGGAAGCAGCGCGCGCCGGCGAGCAGGGGCGCGGTTTTGCGGTGGTGGCGGGCGAGGTGCGCAGCTTGGCCCAGCGCAGCGCGGCGGCGGCCAAGGAAATCAAGGGCTTGATCAACGATTCGGTGGAAAAAGTCGAAACCGGCAGCCGTCTGGTGCATGAATCGCGCGCCACGATGGATGAAATCGTCGCCAGCGTGCGCCGGGTGACAGACATCATGGGAGAGATTTCCGCCGCCAGCCAGGAGCAGACCGCCGGGATTGAGCAGATTTCCGATGCTGTGCTGGAAATGGATGAGGCGACCCAGCAAAACGCCGCATTGGTGGAGCAGGCGGCGGCGGCGGCGCAAGCGCTGCAAGAGCAATCCGACCGTCTGGCGCGCCTGGTCAGCGTATTTAAATTGAAAGACGGGATGTTGCGCGCACAGGCGCGTCCGGCTGCTGCGGCAGCGCGTCCGCCCAGCAAACCGGCTGCGCGCGCGCTGCCCAAACCGCGTCCGGCCCCGGCTGCACGCCCTGCCGCCAAAGCGGCGGAGGATGGCTGGGAAGAGTTTTAAGGCCGGAACTCGCGTCAACGGGTGTTATGCTCCAGCCGTTGCTGGCAAAGAATCCCACTGATGGAGGCCTTGATGTCTTTCCTTTCTTATTTCCGTTCTTACAGCGCGGCGCTGCTTGCCGGCGCGATTTCCTGTCTGAGCCTGCCGGCGCAGGCGCAATTGCAAGTACACTCGGCGCGCTGGGAAGTTCTGGCTGGCGGCAATGAAAGTTGTGACGCCAGCGCGCAATTGCAGCGCATCTGCAATGGCCGCCGCTTTTGCCAGGTGGCGGTGACGCCGGAAAACCTGTGCCATGGCGATCCGGCCTATGGCAAGCAAAAAGTGTTGGAAATTCAATATTCTTGTGATGGCGTGCGCCAGCAGCACAGCGGTTTCCCGGATGGCGCGATTGCTGCGCTGCGTTGTGAGCGCGGCGGCAATCTGCCACGCATCACCATCAATTCCGCGCGTTGGGAAGCGCCCGGCGCCGGCTCCTGCGATGCGCTCAGGCAAATCGGCCGCGCGTGCAATGGCAAAGATATCTGCGATGTGTTTGTCGATCAGCGTTATGTATGCGGCTCCGATCCGGCGTATGGCGTGGCGAAGCAACTCAATATTCAATATTCCTGTAATGGCCGGCAGCAATCGATGCTGAGTTTTGGCGATGGCCAGCTGGGGCAAATCAATTGCCGCAATTCCCAACGCGCCCCATCCAGCCCGGTGGTCAGCAATCCGCCGCCGAATCGCGCGCCAGTTCATGGCGGTCGCCTGCAGGTGCAAGAAGCGCGCTGGGAAGTGGTGGGCGGCGGCTCCTGGTGCGACGCCACGCGCCAGATGTCAGCCGCATGCGATGGCAAATCGGAGTGCGATGTGCCGGTGGCGGCGAATTATCTGTGCAATGGCGATCCGGCGTATGGCAAGCAAAAACGGCTGGATGTGAAATTCACCTGCAATGGCGTGCAAATGCCGCAATTGGGTTTCTTTGATGGCGGCATTGCGCAATTGCGTTGCAGCGGCTCGGTTTCCAACCCGACCGGCGTGCAGCGCGGCAGCCACAGCGGCGGCAGCCATCACGGCAGCGGTTTGTACATCACCGGCGCACGCTGGGAAGTGAATGGCGGCGGCGCCTGGTGCGACGCCACCCCGCAAATGGGCGTCGCATGCAATGGCCGCCGCTATTGCGAACTGCGGGTGGAGCCGCGCAATCTGTGCGACGGCGATCCGGCCCCGGGGCGCTATAAAACCCTGGAAGTGCGCTACAACTGCAATGGGCGACAGCAGTCTGCGGTGGGGTTCCCGGATGGCAGTATGGCGGCGCTGCGTTGCGAATAAACGGGTGTTGCAGCAATAAAAAAGGCGGCTTTGCCGCCTTTTTTATTTTTAAAAACGCAAGGAGAAAATTAGAATTTTCATTCATTTAAGCATTTAATATAATGAATCGGGCGCAACAGATGTGCCGCCGGTGTTGGCGGCGCCACCCAGCGCTGCCCTTGGTTTTAAGGAGAATACTGATGAAATCCTGGCAAATTGTCCGCATTGTCGCCGCCTGCATGATCTTGCTCAGTCTCTTGCTGGGCGTGCCCGGCAGCCCTTTGTTTCACGCGCAAGCCTGGCTGGCTTTGTCCGCCTTTGTCGCGCTGAATCTCTTGCAAAGCGGCTTCAGTCGCTGGTGTTTGATGGAAAGTCTGTTGCGCCGTCTCGGCGTGCGCGGCGGCTGTTGAGCGCAGAATGCAGCCGCCGGCCTCTTGTCGGCGCTGCGTTTCATCCCCATCTGCCAGCGCATTCGCACACCAATTGAATGTGCGCCGATCCAAACAAGGAGAATCTCATGTTGCTCGCCTGCCCTCAATGCTTAGCCGCCAACCGCGTGCCCGATGAGCGTTTAACTGATGCCCCGGTGTGTGGCAAATGCGGGGCCGAATTGACGCCGGCCCACCCGGTTGAGTTGGGCGACGCCCAGCTGGCGCGCTATCTGGCGAATACGGAAATGCCGGTCTTGATTGATTTTTGGGCCGCCTGGTGCGGGCCATGCCGGCAAATGGCGCCGCATTTCGCCGCTGCCGCAGAGCAAGCGCCGGGTATGCGCTTTGTCAAAGTGGATTCTGATGCGGCCCAGGTGGCGGCGGGGCATTTCCAGATCCGCAGCATTCCCACCATTGTGCTGTGGCATCAAGGGCGCGAAGTGGCGCGGCACAGCGGGGCCATCAGCGCGCCGCAGATATTGCAATGGGCGCAGGCGCAACTGGCTTGAACGCGGGCGCAGCGTCAAACAGGGCGGGGCGGCAGGATGCTATAGAATGTCGCCACCTGCATTCCCGCACAAAGGAAGTCCATGTCGCAATATGAATTGGAAATTACGGTGGAAACCGCTTATTTGCCCGAGCAATCGAAGCCGGCGGAAAACCACTATGTGTTCGCCTACACCATCACGATTAAAAACACCGGCCAGATCGGGGTGCAACTGATTTCACGCCATTGGGTGATTACCGATGCCAATGGGGAAACCATGGAAGTGCGCGGCCTGGGTTTGGTCGGGCATCAGCCCTTATTGCAGCCGGGCCAGCAATTCCAGTACACCAGCGGCAGCAATCTGCCGACGCCGCAAGGATCGATGCGCGGCGAATATTTCTGCGTGGCGGAAGACGGCTACCGTTTTGAGGCGGAAATCCCGGAGTTTGCGCTGGGCTTGCCGCGCACCCTGCATTGAGGCAGACTCATTCCTGTTTGCCGTCAGGGCGCTTGCTTTCTTCTTCTGTTTTGGGCGGTTCTTGCAATTCAGCGCGCGAACCCATCGTCCACCAGACGATAAACACCAGCAGACCCAGCGCCAGGCCGGCTTCCAGAAAAAATACCCATGCTGCATCACCCATGCCATTACCCTGCTTGTGTATATGAAGTTAAATCATTCTTTGCCGCGTACGGCGGCCTTCCTGGCCTGTATTGTATTGGCTGGCTGCCAAAGCACCAAACCGGATGTGCAGGCTAAACCTGCGCCGGCCATCACACCCGCGCCAGCGCCCCTTGCGAATAACGTAAAACCGGCGCCGGCCCCGAATAATGCCACAGTCATCCCGGCGGATCTGCTCAAACCCGCCAGTTTTGCGCAATTGCCCGGATGGGGGCGTGATGATTTGCGCGAAGCCTGGCCGGCGTTTCTGGCCTCCTGCCAGGCTTTGAACAAGAAAAGCGAGTGGAGCGAGGTGTGCGCCATCGCGCGCCAGGTCGATGCCGCCAGCAACAGCGCGATTCGGAATTATTTTGAGACCTTTTTCACGCCGCATCAGGTGAATAACCCGGACGCCACTGATGTCGGCCTGGTCACCGGCTACTATGAGCCGCTGTTGCGCGGCGCGCGCAAGCGCGGCGGGCCGTATCAGGTGCCGCTGTATAAGGCGCCGGATGATTTGATTACGGTCGAGCTGGGCAGCGTGTATCCCGAATTGAAAAATATGCGTCTGCGTGGCCGTCTGGTCGGCAATAAACTCCTGCCGTATCCCTCGCGCGCAGAAATCGATGGCGCGAATCTGCTGGCCGGCCATGAATTGCTGTGGGTGGATGATGCCGCCGAGGCATTCTTTTTGCAGGTGCAAGGCTCGGGCCGGGTCACGCTGGAAGGCGAGAAAAAAGGCGGCAAGCCGGAAGTGGTGCGGGTCGCATATGCGGATCAAAATGGCCATCCGTATAAATCAATAGGCCGCTGGCTGGTTGATAAGGGCGAGTTGAAGCTGGAACAGGCGTCAATGCAGGGCATTCGCGCCTGGGCGCTGGCGAATCCGGGACGGGCGCAGGAAATGTATAACGCCAATCCCAGCTATGTCTTTTTCAAAGAGGAAAAACTGCCCGACCCGAAAGTCGGCCCGAAGGGCGCGCTTGGCGTGCCCTTGCATGCGCAGCGCTCGATTGCGGTTGATCCCACCATGTTGCCGCTGGGCGCGCCGGTGTATCTGGCCACCACCCAGCCGAATGCGGAAACGCCTTTGCAGCGCTTGATGATGGCGCAAGACACCGGCGGCGCGATTCGTGGCGCGGTGCGCGCTGATTTCTTCTGGGGCTTCGGGGCTGAGGCCGCTGATAAAGCCGGCAAGATGAAGCAGCGCGGTCAGATGTGGGTCTTATTGCCAAAGCAGGTGTGAGTCTATGCGCCAGCACGAACCTGGCTTGGCGCAAGACCTGGAGCGGCGCATCCGCCGCGCCCGGCCATTGTTATTGTTAGCCTTGGCGCTCTCGATTCCAGCGTTTTATCTGGAATTGAGCGCTTCAGGCGGCGCTTTGCGCCATGTCGGTCGCGGTTTATACGTGTTGGTGGCGCTGCTGACTGCGTATGAGCTGGGAACCCAGATGCGGCGCGGCGGGCGCTGGTTCGGCGCCTGGCGCAATGTCGAGCAATGGCGCCGTCATTGGCTGGAAGGTTTGATCATCGGCGGCGCACTGTTGAGCGCCTGGCATGCGAATAGCGCCTGGTCGCAATTGGAATGGCTGTTGCGTCTGGGGTATTGCGCATTTGTGTTTGCACGCCTGTGCGCGCTCAGTCTGCGCTTGATCGCGCCCAAGCGCTTATCTCACATTTTGCTGCTGGGCTTGGTGATGCTGGCATTGGCCGGCCTCGGCTTTTATATGCTGGAGCCGAGTGTGGAATCGATTGCCGACGGCGCCTGGCTGGCTTTCACCACCCTTTCCACGGTGGGCTATGGCGATTTATATCCCACCACCCCGCCTTCGCGCGTGTTTGCGGTTTTCACGGTGTTATTGGGGTACGCCCTGTTTTCTCTGGTGACGGCCTCGATTGCCGCCTTGTTTGTGGGCGAAGATGAAAAACGCCTGGAACGTGAGCTGCATGCCGATATCCGCGCGCTGCGTGCTGAAGTGGCCGCCTTGCGCGCCGATTTGCAGCAGGGCCGCTTGGCGCCGCCGCCAGCCGCCACAAGCGAGCTGCCGCCTGATTGAGGGCTCTGCTAGAATTCCTCAGTCTGTCACTATTTTGGGGGATGCGATGCCGGTTTTACAAAGCGCCAGATTGGATTTTGAATTGCTGCAAGAAAGCGATGCAGCGTTTTTCTTTGAATTGGTGGGCGAACCGGGCTGGATCGCCGGGATTGGCGATAAAGGTTTTCGCGATCTGGACGATGCGCGCCGCGAGATTCGCGAAAAATACATCGCCAAGCAAGCTGAGCAGGGTTTTTCACTGTATCGCATCAGCTTGCGTGCGGACGGCAGCCCGATCGGATTATGCGGTCTGGTCAGCCGCCCCAGCTTGCCGCATGTGGATTTGGGCTATGCCTTGCTCAGCCGTTACACCGGCCAGGGGTATGCGCAAGAGGCGGCGCTGGCAGTGCGCGATTTTGCGCGCGATGTCTTGCAATTGCCGGCTTTGATGGGCATCGTCAATCCAGAAAACCGCGCCTCGCAAAAAGTGCTGGAAAAAACCGGCATGCGCTGCATCAGCCGGGCAGAGGTGGATGGCAAACCGACCTGGACGTATTTGCTCGAATTCAGCACTCCGGCCTGAGCCGGTTTTTATTGCGGCGATGGCTGGCGCAATACGTGCAGGCCGATCCAGGCAAACCATACAATCTGACTTAAGCCAAACAGGATCACGCTGTCTTTGAGCGGTGGAATCGCACTCAGTAAGCCACAGACGCCGACAAAAACACCGAGGTAAAGCAGACCTGCCGGCAAGGCTTTGCTGCGCCATGCGGCGGCGCTCAACAGCAGCACCCAGAGCGCGCCGACGATTTCATTGCCGCCGCCTATGCCATCCGCCACCACTTGAATGGTGCGCCAGACGATCACAGCCTGGGACGGGTCTTTGGTTTGCAGCGTGGCGACTGCCTGCAGCCCGATATTGGCGATCATCCCGCTGGCGATCACCAGGCCGGCCCAGATCAGGCCGAAGGGGGTAGCCAGTTTCATCCATTGCGGCGAGCGTTCGCGCCAGCGCTCGTGCAGCGCAACCGCCAGCACTGTCAGCAGCACGCCGAACAAAACGTAAATCACAAAATTCACGCCCATGAACATGGCTTTGCGTTCCAAAATAAAAGCCAGTTTTTGCTGTGCGCTCCAGTCTTGCGCTGCGCCCGGGTTGAGCACCGTGGCCATGGCGGCAAAGCCCAGCACATAAATCAGGGCTTGCAGCAAGGCGGCCAGCCCGCCGGCTTTTTGTAAATCAGTCATGCTGTGATCTCCTGTGATTTGGATATGCAGTATGTTGTGTCTCGTATGCGCAGACTATACGGGAAAACAGCGTTTCCGGCATGTGTAATCTTAAGAAATCTGCAAGTTTTGCATTTGCTCAGCATGACAAAGCCGCGCCCGGCGGCATTGCCGGGTTACAATTGATGCAGCTGCCGCACTGGATTTCCATTGCGGCTCGCAGGGCGCATGCCAGCAGTCCTTCGGGGCCGGTGATGCGCTGCGGAACATCGGCAGCAGCAGAGCGGGCTTGCCGGCTGCAATAGGCCTGGTTTCGCAGCAGATTTTTTCTAAATCCGACAGGCTGCCAAGATGGCGCCCCATTATGTGAGGATGAAAAATGGCAAGTTTTAAACAGGGGGCTTCAGAACTGGCGATCACCTTGCTGGAATATGGCCAGACCGGCAGTCATGCCGACGCCAGATTGCAGGTGCGGGCCACGGCGCACGGTTTTTCCGGCAGCTGTGAAGCGCAATTTCTGTTGCCGGATCTGCTTCATTTCGCCCGCAGTTTGCAAACCATGCAGCGCAGCGGGCAGGGCGAAGCGAGTTTATATTCACTTTCGCCGCATGAAGTCGAATTGCATATCGCCTATAACGATGCGGGTTTGGCGGTGCGCGGCAGTTTCGGCAATCCGGTCGATGGCAGCGCAGGGCGGCAATATTGGCATGCGCTGAGTTTTGGCTTTGATTGCGCGCGAAGCGAGTTGAGCAATGCGCTGGACACGGATTGGTTGCGGGATTTATTGCAGGGTTGAACCGTGGGCGCCATCTCTGAGGCGCATGCAAACGGCATAAAAAAACGGCGGCATCGTGAAGATGCCGCCGTTTTCACATCAGCAGAAATCAGCCAAGACGCGGGCTGCTGTCTTGCAGATTGGCGCTTGCTTGCAAGGCCTGTGCGCTCAAACCAAACTGGCTGTTGCTCAGCAGGGTATGCGCCGGGGTCATCGACAGCGCCGCCAAATTGCCGCTGCCGGCATATTGGTAAGCGAGGTCGCCGCCCAAGGCTGCGCCATCATTGCCGGCCACATGCTGCGCCAGCAAAGCAGTCGAGAGCGCCCAGCTGCTCAGGCTCGGATTGGCGCTGCGGGCTTGATCAAAAGCGGCCACCAGACCATCAAAGTTGAATTGCTGCACCTTCTTATTATTCAACTTATTGGTCGAACTGCTGTTGTAGTCGCTTGTGCCTTCGATCACCACTTGCAGATTGGCCACGCTGCGGTTGGTGCTGCTGGCATACCAATCTTTGAAAGTGATTTGCTCAGTGGCGCCGGTGACCAGGATCAAATCATTGCTGCTCTTCTTGAACAGAAGATCGGCATATTTGATGCCTTTGCCCAGGGACACTGTGTTGTCTTTGCCGCTGCTGGCGGCAATCGTATCCTGGCCATCGCCCTGATTGAACAGGATCACATCCGCACCGCTGCCGGTGTTGATGGTGTCATTGCCGCTGCCGCCAAGCAACAGCTCATTGCCGCTGCCGCCCGTGATGCTGTCATTGCCGGCCCCGCCATCGAACAGATTATTGCCGGCGTTGTCGCTCAGGATGTCATTGCCGGCAAAGCCTTGCAGAATGTCATGTCCGGCGGCGCCGTTCAAGGTGTTCACCGCGCCATTGCCCCACAGCAGATTGTTGAGCGTATTGCCCGTGCCATTGACCGCGTTGGAACCGCTCAGCCACAGCGCCTCCACATTCGCCGCCAGGGTATGCGTGAGCGCGGTGCGCACCTGATCAATGCCTTCCGCACTGTTTTCTGTCACCACATCGCCAGTATTGTCGAGCAGATACACATCGTTGCCCGCGCCGCCAGCCAATTTATCGGCGCCGGCGCCGCCATCCAGCGTGTCGTTGCCAGCTGCGCCGTTCAAGCTGTTGATGGCGCTGTTGCCAATCAGCAGATTGTTTTGCGCATTGCCTGTGCCATTGATGGCGCTGCTGCCGCTGAGTGTCAGATTTTCCAGATTGGCGCCAAGCGTGTAAGTGATGCCTGCTTGCACCAGATCCGTCCCTTCATCCAGGTTTTCGGTAATCACATCCATTGCGTTATCGACCACATAGCTGTCATTGCCGGCGCCGCCGGCCATGCTGTCGTTGCCTGCGCCGCCATCCAGCAGATTCGCTGCGCTGTTGCCGCTGATCTGATTATGCAGGCTGTTGCCTGTGCCGTTGATGGCGTTGCTGCCGCTCAAGCTCAGATTTTCCAGATTCGCCGGCAGCGTGTAGCTGACCGAAGCTTGCACCAGATCCGTTCCTTCCGAGGCGTTTTCGATGATGCCGTCCAGGCTGCTATCGACCACATAAGTATCATTGCCGGCGCCGCCGGCCATGGTGTCGTTGCCTAAACCGCCATCCAGCAGATTGGCTGCGCTGTTGCCGCTTAACTGATTATTCAAGGCGTTGCCGGCGCCGTTGATGGGGTTGCTGCCGGTCAGGAACAGGTTTTCCAGATTCGCTCCCAGCGTCAAGCTGATGCTGCTTTGCACCTGGTCTGTGCCTTCGCCCGCATTTTCGGTGATCTGATCCTGCGCGCTGTCCACCACATACACATCATTGCCCAAGCCGCCGGCCATGCTGTCATTGCCGGCGCCGCCGTCGATGAAGTTGGCGGCGCTGTTGCCGCTGATCTGATTATTCAGCGCATTCCCGGCGCCATTGATGGCGTTGCTGCCGCTTAAGCTCAGATTTTCCAGATTGGCGGACAGCGCAAAGCTGGCGCTGGCTTGCACCGTATCCACGCCTTCATTGGCGTTTTCGCCAATCGCATCCTGGCTGCTGTCAACGATGTACAGATCATCGCCGGCGCCGCCGAGCAGGCTGTCATTGCCGGCGCCGCCGTCCAGCACATCGTTGCCGGCGAAACCGAGCAGGCTGTCGTTGCCGGCCAGACCGCTGATGGTGTCATTGCCGGCCCCGCCTTGCAGGGTGTCGCTGCCGCTGGTCCCTTGCAAGTTCAGATTTTGCAATTTGACGGCAATCTCAAACACATCCGAGACGCTCAAATTGCCAGTGTCTTTCGCCGTCAGTTTGACGCTGACATTGCCAATCGCGCTCGGCGTGCCGCTGAAGGTGCGGGTGGCCGGGTTGAAATTGAGCCAGGCAGGCAGCGGGCTGCCGTCGGCCTGGGTGGCGCTATAGCTCAAGCTGTCGCCGGCGTCCGGGTCGGTGAAGGTTTTGGACGGTGCGGCAAAGCTGAACAAGGCGCCCACATTCGCGGTTTGATCCGCCAGCGGTGTGCTCAAGACCGGCGCATTATTCGGCGCGCCGACTGTCAGACGCACCCCGGCGCCGGCGGAATAGCCGTAGTTATCCGTGCCCCACAACACAAATTGCAGCACGCCAACGTCAGCTGTCCCCGGCGTGCCGCTGAAAGTGCGGCTGGCGGCGTCAAACTGCAGCCAGGCCGGCAGTGCGCTGCCATCGCTCATTTTGGCGCTGTAGCTGACCGAGTCCCAGCTGTCCGGGTCTGTCACGGTGTTTTGCGGTACGACATAAGTGAAGGCCGTGCCGGCGCGAGCGGTCAGCGCAGGCGGGTAGTTGGTGACGGTTGGCGGATGGTTGTTCAAGGCGCGATCCACCACAGTTTGGATCATGCTTTGATCCCACACCGCGCCATTGGCGAATTCGATGCGGTCGATTTTCTGATCCGCTGCCTGTCCATCGATATCTTCGGTGGCGCCGAAGTAATTCAGGAAGGCCACTTGATCTGTCCCGCCTTTTAACAAGATAAACAGATTATTGTCTTGGCGGCGCGCCGAGACATCGTTTTCGGAAATGCCGGCGCCGAAACGCAAGATGTCCACGGCGCTGCTCAAGTCGGTATTGTCAATGGTTTCTTTGCCATCGCCCTTATTGAACAGATACACGTCATCGCCCAGGCCGCCTTCCATATAGTCATTGCCCAGACCGCCGGCCAGCATATTATTACCGGCATTGCCCCACAGGCCATTGTTCAGGGCGTTACCGTTCGCGTTCAGGTGTTCTTCCCCATCCAGCGCCAGGCGTTCCAGATTGTCGCCCAGCGTCCAGCTGACGGTGGAGCGCACCATTTCATAGCCTTCGTTGGCCAGTTCCACAATCACATCGCCGGCGTCGTCGATTTCATAATAATCGTCGCCAGCGCCGCCGACCATGCTGTCAGCGCCTTCGCGCCCGAACATCGAGTCTTTGCCCAAGCCGCCGATCAGGGTGTCATTGCCGCCCAAACCAAGCAGGGAGTTGTCGGCATCGTTGCCGGTGATCAGATTGTCCAGTTCATTGCCGTTGCCATGCTGCACATCACCGGCCAGGGTCAGGTTTTCCACATTGTCATTGAGCACCAGCAAGGTGTCGAAACTGCGCACGATGGTGTCGATGCCTTCGTCGCTGGATTCGGAGATGCGGTCTTCCTCATTGTCGCTGAAGTAAATATCGTCACCCGCGCCGCCGCGCATATTGTCCGCGCCAGTCAAGCCATCAAGAATGTTATTGCCGCGATTGCCTTGCAGCGTATTATTCTGCGCATTCCCGGTGGCGTTGCTGTTGCCTTCGCCCGCCAGGGTCAGGTTTTCCAAGGTTTCGATGCGCAACACATAGCTGTCCGGGGCGACCACTGTATCCCGGCCTTGTTCCTCTGCTTCAATGATGGTTTCCTGCCCACTGTTCAAGACATAGGTGTCATCCCCCGCGCCGCCATCCAGTGTGTCCTGGCCGCCAGCGCCTTCGAGGGTGTTGCCTGAACTGTTGCCGCGCAGCAGGTTGTCCATGCTGTTGCCCTTGATGTTGGCGGAATAGGCGTCTTCTTCCAGCTGCAAATCTTCAATGTGCTGTGGCAAGGTGTAGTTGCTGCGTGCGCGCACCAGCTCATGCCCTTCATCAGCCGCTTCGAGGATTTGATCTTCCAGATTGTCCACCACGTATTCATCATTACCGGCGCCGCCGCTCAGTGTATCGATGCCGCCCGCACCATCCAGCGTATCGTTACCCAAGCCGCCAGTCATATTGTCATTCGTGGCATAGCCGGTCAGCATATCGCTGCTGGCGCCGCCATGCAGCAAGGCTTGCCGCACTTGCTCCAGATCGACGGTGGCGCCGCCGGCGATGCCATATTGGAAACGGTAATTACGGAACAGGCCATCGTTGATCATCACGCCTTTAAAGCGGATGCTGTCGCTGCTGCCCTTGATTTGGAAAATCACATCCACGCCTTCGCGCCGCATTTCGATATTTTCCAGGCCGATTGCAGCCGGGATCAATACCGTGTCTTTGGCTTCCAGCCAATCTTCCAGATTGCGCGTGACCACATCCTGGCCGCCGCCCTGATCCAGAATATAGAAGTTATTGCCGGCCCCGCCAGAGAGCATATCGTTGCCAGCGCCGCCATCGAGCTGGTCATCGCCAGCGCCGCCGCTTAATTGATCCTCACCGGCGTTGCCTTGCAGCACGTCGGCGCCGGCATGGCCGATCAGTGTGTCATTGCCGCCATTGCCCGCCAGTTGATCCGGCGTGGCGTAACCTTCCAGCAAATCATTGCTATCCGAGCTGCTGATCAGGCGCGCTTTGAGATCTGCAAATGACCATTCAACGCCATTATCAAACACCACCCGTTCAATGATGTAAGCATTGTCGCCGCCATTATCGAGTGCGTTTTGCAAACGTATGCTGTCATACACATATTCCTGGCCAACGTTTTTGCCAGGCAGCGAGAGAATAATATCGGTCCGATCGCGTGCAATTTTCACCTGCGCCGGGTCAATCGGGCCTTTAATAAACAGTGTGTCATTGCCGCCAGCATCCGAGGTCTTAATCAAACCACCTTCCCTGATCACATCATGGCCATCGTTCAGGCCAAATTGATAGCTGTCGTCGCCAGCGCCGCCATCCAGATAGTCATGGCCGGCGCCGCCAATCATGGTGTCGTTGCCTTCGCCACCGGAGACGACGTCATCGCCACCTTCGCCTTCCAACACGTCATTGCCAGCAGAACCTTGCGCAGTGTCATTGCCCCCTTTGAGTTTGAATGTATCGTCGCGGCGTGAACCAAGGATTTGATCAGCGCCATCAGTGATGACATAGCTGCGTGAAATCAAATGATCGGCATCCCACACGGTTCGATCCGCAAACTGTACGGAGTCAATCTGCGCAAATTCATCGCCAAGTTGAAAGAAATTGCTGACGGTTATGCGGTCTGCGCTATCGCGAATGATCAGTTGCAAATCATTGCCGCTGCGCACCACATCCACATCCGCCGGAGTGACGCTGGCGTCGTAGACGATGCTATCTGGGTAATGCCCGCTATCCCGGTCATAGTTGTCCACTGTATCCTGTCCATGACCACGGGCAAACAAGTACTGATCAGAACCCGCATTGCCGTACAAGGTGTCGTTGCCTGCCCCGCCATTTATGATGTCATGGCCACTGTTGCCAACCAGACTGTCATTGCCAGCCAGGCCGGTCAGGGTGTCATCTGAATTACCGCCGACCAGGGTGTCGTCGCCAACCAAACCGATCAGCGTTACGTTGACAAGGTACCATGGGTCAAGTCCATAGCCGGTAGTGTTGTTGGCTTGCAATATTTGTGAAATTTCCGGGAGAATGTCTTGCAAACCATTGATCAAAGCACCATACACTGCGCTGTCGAGTTGTTCGAAGGCGCGCAAGGCCCGCACACTGTTCTTGACCAGTTGCAAACCGTTTCCCGGATTCTCCAACAGGGCTTGACGCAGGAAGGCTGTGCTGGCGCTGGCATCCAGGTCAAAGATTTTCCAAACCGGATTCCAGGTCGCTTGCAAACCATCAAACATCGGCTTCAGAAAAGTTTCCGCAGCCAGACGGGCGTAAAACACTTCATAGATGCGTTTGCTGATTTGATTGATATTCTCGGCTGCCATCGGCCCGGGGTTGGGCGTGCCGGCATTGGTGCCGGCGTATTGTATAAATTGCTTACCTTGTAGTGCTTCCACCATATACAGCCAGCGCGCATCGTTGATGAAGGAACCTCGACTGGAGGGGGATTGCTGATCCGCTCCAGTCCAGCGCCACAAAATATCGCGCATGCGGTCATTGCGAATCACGTCGCTGGTCGTTTGCACGAACTCTCTGACCAGGGTTTTCAATACAGGGTCACGTTGCATTGCTTGATGCAATGAGGGCAATTGGCCATAGCCTTCCAGGTTGGGCAGGGCTTGTACTTCCAGACTCAGGCTGGCAGCTTCCACGGTTGAAAATGTATCAGCCGGGTCTGTCACAAACCAAATATCGGCTGCACTGCGTGCGCCGCCGTCAATAGCGGCAAAACTGCCGCGTTGGCGATGTTGATTGCCATATTGGTCAACCACATTGCTGTTGGTGAAAGCCAGATCAACCGAGTGCACTCCGGCTTCTTGCAAGGTGAACAATTCGCCTTCATCGCTGACACCGTTTTGATTCAGGTCGCGCCAAACACGCAATTTTGCAAACGCCGCATCCTGTGCGTCGATTTGCTTGCTCAGATTACTGTCAAGCTCGGCTAAAGCAGTGAAGCCGTGCTCAGCTTTGGCGCCATTCTTGAGCATGGTTTCTGAGCCAAACAATTCCTTGCCGGAATTGATGCGGCCATCTTCGTTCAAATCCAAGGCCAGCAGACCATCGTCGGATTTGACCCAGCCACTTGCTTCCGCAAAGCCATCGCCACTGTGGTCAAAATGTGCGCCAGCTTCAATCCCGACCGTCTCCAGACCATCATTATCCAAATCAAGCACAATCGGCGACGTGAGCGGCGGCGGTTTGGGGTTATCTTCTTTCAGGGTGATGCCCAGCTGACCATTGCCCCAACCTTTAATCGTGATAGCGCTGCTGCCGCGCACGACTTTCAGTGTGCTGCCGCTCCATAGATAATAGGTGTCGAAACCTTTGTCGTAATAGTAAGACTTACCCTCTTCGCGTTTGCCGCCGCGCAGCGTCACGCCGCCCAATTGCACCGTACCGGCGCCATCGCTGTCTTGCAAGACGTCGCCATCTCCGCTCAGGTAGGTGTCAAATCCAGTATCGCCTGCCAATTGATTAGCGCCGAAGCCGCCATCCAGCCAGTCGTTGCCGGCGCCGCCTTCAAGCACATCATTGCCCATGCCGCCAATCAGGGTATCGTTATCGAGGCCGCCGGCAAGTTTGTCATCACCCGTGCCGCCTTCCATCGAGTCATTCCCAGCGTCGCCCTGCATCTGATCATTATCAATGCCGCCGCTCATGATGTCATCGCCTGCGCCACCCCCCAGGGTATCGTCGCCGCTGCCGCCATCAATCGAGTCGTTATCATTTTCACCTTGCAATTTGTCAGCGCCAAAGCTGCCGAGCAAGGTGTCATTGCCATCGCCGCCTTGCAATGTGTCGCCGCTTAAGCCTCCATCCAAGGAGTCATTACCTGCGCCTCCGAATAACTCATCGCTTAAAATATCGCCGCTCAAAGTGTCATTGCCGCCGCCGCCGATCAATGCAACCGAGCCATCGTACAATGTGCCGCGTCCTTGCACTTTGGGCAGTCCGTTCGCTGCGCTCAAATCTCCGTTATTGCTGGGCGATTCCCCGTCGTAATAAACAAAACGATCTTCCGGCGTTTTGTAATCAATGATGCCGGAAGCTGTTACTTGCATCATCAATATGCCAAATTCCATAATCGCGGCAGGGGTCAAGGAATATGAGGCCCATAAACCCAATTTGTCGAGCGAATTGGACAACTCCATGGCGTACCAATCTTCACCAGTCAAGACATCTGTTGACTTCACTTTACCGGTGAAAATGATGGGGACTGTACGACCGATTTTGGATGGATCAATCCGTGATTCTGTCATGAAATTGGTGATGCGCGCGGGCAGGGCATCGCTGGAAAAGTCAAAATTATCATTCACCGGGATAACCGCAATATCGTTGATTTCGCGGCTGCCATCTGGGTTGATGATGAATTTCGCTTCCGGGTTGATTTCAAATTCAGATGACCCGAATACATACGCACGGTTCATGTAGTCCGCATCAGTCATTCCTAAGAAATATTGACGGGCGCCGAGTATGCCTGAGCCGATGCCATATGCTTGTAGCAACTGGTCACGAGTATACGTGCCCTGCTTGAGCGGCTTATAGTCGTGCGCGCCAAGGAAATTGCGGACGTAATTAAAGTTTTCAACTTTAATGAAGCGCCCCCCTCCGCTGGTCATGTATTCGTCTGCGGAAACATACGCTGGCGCATTTCCTGTGCCGGGCGGGCGGATAAATTTATCCGATTTGAGGTCAGATGGTGGGCTTGCTTGTCCGTATAGGTATAAACATAAAATATCAATTGCGGTAGGCATGCTCATTTGCTGCTGTCTCCTGAATGGGACTGGGTGAATTGCTGAATGAAATATGAATTCGTGAATGATGCGTTGATCCCGTTTCAGTCCGGTTATGTCTGGGCTGGCATGGAATGAGGGGGCTTTCAAAACAGATAGAAAATTTCCCCGTTTACTTCTCTGCGCATAATTTCCCCGCAGGCATTGACGGCCATTTGCCGGGGGCGGCTGGAGCGCACGGCTTGCAAATTCGGTTTGATGAACCCGGCTTTGTTCAAACATTGCTGCGCCGGTAGTTGATCGGAGCAGGCCAGGTGAAGGTGACTGTAGGAGAGCAGGCTGAATCTGGCGTAATCAAAGCCCTGCAACCGTTCCAATGTGCTCAAGGATGATGCTGGGCTGGCTTGTTGCGCTTGATCTAGCTGCTGCAAACTGGCGCTTGGCGTAATTTGCACCGCTTGCGCTAAAGGTTTCCATGCCACGATGACCCAATTTTGTGAGAGTTGCTGCTCGCTTAATGCCGCAATGTCAGCCATATCCCGTAATTCGATCGAAGCTGATGCAAACCAATCCAACAAAGCACTTTGTCTTATCCGATCAGCCAACTGTTCTGTGCTCACATCTCCTGCGATCAATAGCAGACGGAAGCTGCTAGCTTTGTCGTGAAACGCTCGCGCGTCTTGCAACAGCATGGACAGGTAATTGCGCAGCACCTGTGTGTGCAGCAGCTTGTGTTCAGGACGCATGGCGCACAACGATGCACTGGCATAAGGTTTGCAAAGCCAGGCGGCAGCAAAAGCGAGAGTCGATCCCAGCAATGCGCGACGCTGCCAGAACTGTGCAGGTTTTGCTTGGTTTTGCATGTTTCACTAAATGTAAGTAATGTTGTTGCGGCTGACAGCGCTGACAGGCATCCCCGATTTGCATTACGTATGACAAGGCGCAAAGTGCGTACTTCGCATACGGGTTCAATCAAAAGAAATGACTTAAAGCGATCTGATCCGAAACAGGGTTGAGGTTTGCAAAAATGCAATGAAATATGTGAGATTAAGACTGATTTTGGCTGTTTTCAGCACGATATCCCACTGAACAAGATATTAGCACAGAAATGCTTGCAATGCTTGTAATGTATATTTGTTCATATATTGTTAAATTTGGTTTTTTTGGGGCGGCTTTGCAGTCGGCTCCTGACTGATGTCAAGCTGCGGTATTCTTCAATTGCCAAAGCATTTCCGCCTTGCCTTGTATGCAGCGCCGGGCGCATGCAAGATGTCTCGTAACCGTTCACTCCCCCACAAGAATTGAGGGAAGCGGCGGCAGATCAGCGCCGACCTGTGCAGCAGCAATAACCTCACTGTGTGACTATTCAGCCCCCAAAACTCTCAACAAGTGCTTGTAAACAAAGTCAAACTCGTGCATCCTGTCAGGCATGAAGAAAAAAGCCAATCCGCCAGAATTGAACAAGATGAGTCACGCAGAAAAAGATGCGTTGATACTGACATTGTTAGCGAGGTTGGAAGCCCTGGAGAACAGGGTGCCGAAGACGAGTCAAAATTCAAGCAAACCACCATCGTCAGATGGATTGCAAAAGAAAACGCGCTCGTTGCGGGAAGCCTCAGGAAAGGCGGCAGGAGGTCAAGCAGGGCATATTGGCAGCAAATTGGAACGGATGGCGCAGGTCACGGAAACTGTACGTAGCCCGCTGCCGCAATATTGCACACGTTGCCAGCAGAGTTTGGCGCATGAGCGGCGCAACTGCATGATAGTCGGCAAGTGATTGATATTCCACTGCTGCCACTGCAAGTGACGGAATACCAAAAAATGCGTGGTCAATTTTCAGTCGGCGCCAACAGCGGCTGCGTTTGATCCAATATTGCAGAACCGGCAGATTGATTTCATGCTGACGGGAATATGCGGTTTGCGTTTGCCCGCTCAAGCGCCACGCCCTTACGTGCGCGAGCCATTCTTCCCTGCGTTGTTTGCGTGATTTGCTGTGCATCGTATGCCTCCTTTTGATGGGCATAGCATGCGCGGGTTTTGATGGGCTGGGCGGTTGGGCGCTTACCCAGCTTCTGAAGCACAGTCAGACCCCATAAAAAAACGGCGGCATCGGAAACGATGCCGCCGTTTTTATTTCAGGCCAAATCAGCCAAGACGCGGGCTGCTGTCTTGCAGATTGGCGCTTGCTTGCAAGGCCTGTGCGCTCAAGCCAAACTGGCTGTTGCTCAGCAGGGTATGCGCCGGGGTCATCGACAGCGCCGCCAAATTGCCGCTGCCGGCATATTGGTAAGCGAGGTCGCCGCCCAAGGCTGCGCCATCATTGCCGGCCACATGCTGCGCCAGTAAAGCAGTCGAGAGCGCCCAGCTGCTCAGGCTCGGATTGGCGCTGCGCGCTTGATCAAAAGCGGCCACCAGACCGTCAAAGTTGAATTGCTGCACCTTCTTATTATTCAACTTATTGGTCGAGCTGCTGTTGTAGTCGCTTGTGCCTTCGATCACCACTTGCAGATTGGCCACGCTGCGGTTGGTGCTGCTGGCATACCAATCTTTGAAAGTGATTTGCTCAGTGGCGCCGGTGACCAGGATCAAATCATTGCTGCTCTTCTTGAACAGAAGATCGGCATATTTGATGCCTTTGCCCAGGGACACTGTGTTGTCTTTGCCGCTGCTGGCGGCAATCGTATCCTGGCCATCGCCCAGATTGAACAGAATCACATCCGCACCGCTGCCGGTGTTGATGGTGTCATTGCCACTGCCGCCAAGCAACAGCTCATTGCCGCTGCCGCCTGTGATACTGTCATTGCCGGCCCCGCCATCGAACAGATTATTGCCGGCGTTGTCGCTCAGGATGTCATTGCCGGCAAAGCCTTGCAGAATGTCATGTCCGGCGGCGCCGTTCAAGCTGTTCACCGCGCCATTGCCCCACAGCAGATTGTTGAGCGTATTGCCCGTGCCATTGACCGCGTTGGAACCGCTCAGCCACAGCGCTTCCACATTCGCCGCCAGGGTATGCGTGAGCGCGGTGCGCACCTGATCAATGCCTTCCGCACTGTTTTCTGTCACCACATCGCCAGTATTGTCGAGCAGATACACATCGTTGCCCGCGCCGCCAGCCAATTTATCGGCGCCGGCGCCGCCATCCAGCGTGTCGTTGCCAGCTGCGCCGTTCAAGCTGTTGATGGCGCTGTTGCCAATCAGCAGATTGTTTTGCGCATTGCCTGTGCCATTGATGGCGCTGCTGCCGCTGAGTGTCAGATTTTCCAGATTGGCGCCAAGCGTGTAAGTGATGCCTGCTTGCACCAGATCCGTCCCTTCATCCAGGTTTTCGGTAATCACATCCAGTGCGTTATCGACCACATAGCTGTCATTGCCGGCGCCGCCGGCCATGCTGTCGTTGCCTGCGCCGCCATCCAGCAGATTCGCTGCGCTGTTGCCGCTGATCTGATTATGCAGGCTGTTGCCTGTGCCGTTGATGGCGTTGCTGCCGCTCAAGCTCAGATTTTCCAGATTCGCCGGCAGCGTGTAGCTGACCGAGGCTTGCACCAGATCCGTTCCTTCCGAGGCGTTTTCGATGATGCCGTCCAGGCTGCTATCGACCACATAAGTATCATTGCCGGCGCCGCCGGCCATGGTGTCGTTGCCTAAACCGCCATCCAGCAGATTGGCTGCGCTGTTGCCGCTTAACTGATTATTCAAGGCGTTGCCGGCGCCGTTGATGGGGTTGCTGCCGGTCAGGAACAGGTTTTCCAGATTCGCTCCCAGCGTCAAGCTGATGCTGCTTTGCACCTGGTCTGTGCCTTCGCCCGCATTTTCGGTGATCTGATCCTGCGCGCTGTCCACCACATACACATCATTGCCCAAGCCGCCGGCCATGCTGTCATTGCCGGCGCCGCCGTCGATGAAGTTGGCGGCGCTGTTGCCGCTGATCTGATTATTCAGCGCATTCCCGGCGCCATTGATGGCGTTGCTGCCGCTTAAGCTCAGATTTTCCAGATTGGCGGACAGCGCAAAGCTGGCGCTGGCTTGCACCGTATCCACGCCTTCATTGGCGTTTTCGCCAATCGCATCCTGGCTGCTGTCAACGATGTACAGATCATCGCCGGCGCCGCCGAGCAGGCTGTCATTGCCGGCGCCGCCGTCCAGCACATCGTTGCCGGCGAAACCGAGCAGGCTGTCGTTGCCGGCCAGACCGCTGATGGTGTCATTGCCGGCCCCGCCTTGCAGGGTGTCGCTGCCGCTGGTCCCTTGCAAGTTCAGATTTTGCAATTTGACGGCAATCTCAAACACATCCGAGACGCTCAAATTGCCAGTGTCTTTCGCCGTCAGTTTGACGCTGACATTGCCAATCGCGCTCGGCGTGCCGCTGAAGGTGCGGGTGGCCGGGTTGAAATTGAGCCAGGCAGGCAGCGGGCTGCCGTCGGCCTGGGTGGCGCTATAGCTCAAGCTGTCGCCGGCGTCCGGGTCGGTGAAGGTTTTGGACGGTGCGGCAAAGCTGAACAAGGCGCCCACATTCGCGGTTTGATCCGCCAGCGGTGTGCTCAAGACCGGCGCATTATTCGGCGCGCCGACTGTCAGACGCACCCCGGCGCCGGCGGAATAGCCGTAGTTATCCGTGCCCCACAACACAAATTGCAGCACGCCAACGTCAGCTGTCCCCGGCGTGCCGCTGAAAGTGCGGCTGGCGGCGTCAAACTGCAGCCAGGCCGGCAGTGCGCTGCCATCGCTCATTTTGGCGCTGTAGCTGACCGAGTCCCAGCTGTCCGGGTCTGTCACGGTGTTTTGCGGTACGACATAAGTGAAGGCCGTGCCGGCGCGAGCGGTCAGCGCAGGCGGGTAGTTGGTGACGGTTGGCGGATGGTTGTTCAAGGCGCGATCCACCACAGTTTGGATCATGCTTTGATCCCACACCGCGCCATTGGCGAATTCGATGCGGTCGATTTTCTGATCCGCTGCCTGTCCATCGATATCTTCGGTGGCGCCGAAGTAATTCAGGAAGGCCACTTGATCTGTCCCGCCTTTTAACAAGATAAACAGATTATTGTCTTGGCGGCGCGCCGAGACATCGTTTTCGGAAATGCCGGCGCCGAAACGCAAGATGTCCACGGCGCTGCTCAAGTCGGTATTGTCAATGGTTTCTTTGCCATCGCCCTTATTGAACAGATACACGTCATCGCCCAGGCCGCCTTCCATATAGTCATTGCCCAGACCGCCGGCCAGCATATTATTACCGGCATTGCCCCACAGGCCATTGTTCAGGGCGTTACCATTCGCGTTCAGGTGTTCTTCCCCATCCAGCGCCAGGCGTTCCAGATTGTCGCCCAGCGTCCAGCTGACGGTGGAGCGCACCATTTCATAGCCTTCGTTGGCCAGCTCCACAATCACATCGCCGGCGTCGTCGATTTCATAATAATCGTCGCCAGCGCCGCCGACCATGCTGTCAGCACCTTCGCGCCCGAACATCGAGTCTTTGCCCAAGCCGCCGATCAGGGTGTCATTGCCGCCCAAACCGAGCAGGGAGTTGTCAGCATCGTTGCCGGTGATCAGATTGTCCAGCTCATTGCCGTTGCCATGCTGCACATCGCCGGCCAGGGTCAGGTTTTCCACATTGTCATTGAGCACCAGCAAGGTGTCGAAACTGCGCACGATGGTGTCGATGCCTTCGTCGCTGGATTCGGAGATGCGGTCGCCTTCCGAATCTGTGATGTAGGTGTCATTTCCAGCGCCGCCTTGCATCTGATCTGCGCCCGCGCCGCCATCCAGCAGATTATTGCCGGCATTGCCTTGCATCCGGTTATCCATGGCGTTACCGCTGCCATCTAAATCCGCATCGCCCAGCAGTTCCAGGTTCTCAATCTGCTCGCCAAGTTGATAATTGATCCAGGCTTGCACCTTGTCATCATCGCCTTCGCTGTCGATGACTTGATCAGCTGCATTATCAACCACATAGCTGTCGTTGCCGCCGCCGCCTTCCATGGTGTCCGCGCCTGCGCCACCGTCCAGCACATTGGCGACTTCATTGCCGCGCAGCAGATTGTCCAAGGAATTGCCGTTGGCGCTGGCGTAACCGGCATCGGGATTCAGGGTGAGCGCCTCCAGATGTTCGCTCAGGGTGTAGCTGACGCTGGCAAACACATGGTCATAGCCGTTGTCTGCGTTTTCCTGCAGCACATCCTGCATATCGTCAACATGGTATACATCATCCCCCGCGCCGCCGCGCAGCTGATCGCGGCCAGTGCCGCCATCCAGGCTGTCATTGCCGCTGCCGCCTTCCAGCGTGTCGCCGCCGGCGCCGCCTGCCATGCTGTCGTCGCCTGCCATGCCTTGCAGCAGATTGGCGCCGTGATTGCCTATCATGCCATTGTTCTGATCATTGCCGACGCCTTGCAAATTGGCGTCGCCGACCAGCAGCAGATTTTCCAGATTGGCGCCCAAAGTGAAGCTGATCCGGCTGTTGATGGTGTCCAGACCTTCGCCCGCAGCTTCCTGCGCCTGATCGCCGGCTTCATCAATCAGATAGGTGTCATCGCCTGCGCCGGCTTGCATGGTGTCATTGCCTTCGCCGCCATCCAGGAAGTCATCGCCAGCGCCGCCGATCAACAAGTCATTGCCTTCATCAGCTTGCAACAAATCATCGCCATCGCCGCCATGCAGGCTGTCATCGCCTTGTTCGCCGAACAGACGGTCGGCATCCGCGCCACCTTGGATGAGATCAGAGCCTTCGTCACCGTGCAGAATATCGACGCCGCTGCCGCCTTCCAGCGTGTCATTGCCGCCGCCGGCATGGATGCTGTCGTTGCCGGCTTCGCCGCTGAGCTGATTTGCGCCCGCATTGCCATGGATCGTATTGTCGCCGGCATTCCCGCTGGCATGTAATGCAGCGTCGCCGCTCAAGCTCAGATGCTCGATATTTGGCGCCAGCGCCAGGCTGATGCTGCTTTCCACGCTGTCAATCCCGCCAGCCGCATCTTCCATAATCACTTGGCTGCTGTCGTTGATGCGATAGCTGTCGTCGCCTGCGCCGCCTGCCATGGTGTCGCTGCCAAATCCTGGATCCAACACATCATTGCCGTCTCCGCCGCTGAGGTTGTCATCGCCTTCACCACCATACAAGGTGTCATTGCCAGCGTCGCCCGCCAACTTGTCAGCACCGCTATCGCCATACAATTTGTCATGATCGAGGCCGCCAGCGAGCTGATCATTGCCGTCGCCGCCGCGCAAATTGTCCTTGCCTGCCTGGCCATCGATCGTGTCATCGCCGCCACGGCCATACACCAGGTCATCGCCGTCCAGTGCAAAGACTTTATCGCCCAGGGATGAGCCGTGCAATACGTCGGCGTGCTCGGTCGGCAGCAAGGTGGCGATCAGCAGGTCATCCAGATTGACTTTTTGCCTGACCCCATTCGGTCTTTGCAAAATCAATCCGGCTTGCGGCACGCCATCTGCGAAGAAGTCGGCCAAAATTATCTGGTCTTTATCACTACTGGTGAAGTCAACTAACAGATTGGCGCCGGAACGGCTGAATTTAAGCTCATCAAGAGATAAATCGTCGATGATGATCAAGGTGTCGTCGCGATAATCTTCATGAATCGTGTCTTTACCGTCGCCGCGCGCAAAGTAGAAGCTGTCTTTGCCGGCGCCGCCATACAGGTGGTCATCGCCACGACCGCCCATCAGCATATCTTCACCGGCCCCGCCATGGATCATGTCATGATCCGCGCCGCCATCAATGGTGTCATTGCCAGCGCCGCCTTCGATTTGATCACTCCCGGACAAGCCTTGAATCAAGTCGCTGCCCAGGCCGCCTTTCAGATTGTCAGCGTATTCCGTTCCCTTGATGCCGCGTTGCGCATCCACCAGGATAGAGATATCGCCGCCCAGTGGCGCCAGTGCTTTGGAGAATGCCGCCAAATCAAATTTGGACAACTCATTCATGCCTTTCAGCGCGCGTATGAATTCGCCCAGGGTTTCCTTGCCTTTGCTGCGGTTATGAATGATTTGGCTGGTCAATTTTTCCGCCACCACGCTTAAGTCGCCGATGATCAAGCCGCTGGCCGGATCTTTGCGATAGCGGATTTGCTGCACCAAGGGTTTCAGCGTGCTCTGCACCACCAGCTGGCTGTAAATCATTTCCGACAACTGATTGAAAGCCTTCAGCAACACAGGTGCAGCGCGGCCGTGCGGATTAGGGTCGCGCGTGCGCCAGCACCACACGCCATACCATTCATTGCCCATGAATTCTTCCAGCGCTTCCAGTTTTCTGGCATCGCCTATCACATTGCCATAAATCTGGCTGGCGGCGCGGCTGGCCGGATCCACATTTTGCACGCCGGTCCAGTGGTAGATAATGTCTTGCACCAGGGCATTGCGCGCCTGCACCGATTCTTCCTGCATGAATTGCTGCACCAGTTGCTTCAATTTGCCGGAGGTGTCGCGCTGCATTGCCTGCTGTAAGTCATACACTTTGCCAAAGCCTTTGACGTCCGGCAGGGCAGCGATTTCCGGGCTGAGCGGCGCTTTGTTTTGCTGTACAGAGAAGGTTGGATTGGAGCGGAACCAAACGTCAGCTGCAGTGTGCATCACACCGCTGAGGTCGATATAACTGCCGATTTGCCGGTGTTCATTGCCGTGAATATCGATTTGTTTATCGTTGATATACGCCACGTTGATGGCCTTTACGCCGACAGATGGCAAATCAAACAATTCGCCTGCATCAGTTACGCCATCGCCATCCTTGTCTTTCCAGACTTTGAGGGAGTTGAAAATGCTGTCATTGGCGTCAATCAAACCGTCGCGGTTGAGGTCGAACTCAGCCAGGGCGTCAAAGCCATTGGCAGCTTTCTGTCCATTCGCCAACAGGGTTTCCGAGCCGAAGAGTTCACGTCCGCTGTCGATTTTGCCGTTTTCGTTCAAATCACGCACCAGCAAGCCATCGTCGGCCTGAATCCAGCCGCTTGCCTCGGCAAAACCATCCCCTCCGTGATCAAAGAAGGCGCCATTGTTGATGTCCACCGTCTTCAATCCATCTCCATTCAAGTCCAATGCTATTGGGGATGGCAGGGTTTCAGCATCATCAAAATCATCTTCGATATCTTCAATGATGTCGTCTTTGCGGGTCTCACCTTCATCATCATTGACGATCTCGCCGTTACGGTCTTCTTCGGGGCCTGTGACGTCATCATCCATCGGCTTGTTATCGAACGGGTCTTTGCTGCTGATGCTGGGATCCCACATTGAAGGAATATCGATCTGCGGCAGATCAGGGGTGCTGTCTTTCGGGCTATCAGGCTTGCTCAGCGGACTGAATGTGCCAGGCCCAAAGGACTGTTCTGTAGTGCCATTCTCAGTCGTGGTAGTGACTGTGCCACTGCCATCCGGGTTGTATTTGATGTTGGTGTTGGAGACGATGCCCTTGCCATCCGGCCCGAACACCGTGATGATGCGCGTGCCTTGACCGTCATCAAAAGTCTGTTTCACTGTGGTGTCGCGATTGACCACGTTAATCCGGGTCACGCCATTCGGTTGATACACCTCTTGCGTGCTGCCATCTTTGCCATAGTTGGCGTAAATGATCAGATTGCCGTGCTCATCGGTCATCTTGCCGCCAAACGCACCCGGTTTAGTCCATTGCGATGAAATGAAATTACCGTCTTTATCGTAGTTAACAGTGGTTGTGCTGCCATTGTTGTCATTGGTGTAGCGCACATATTGGCCATCCGGCTTGTACGCCACCCCGGTGACGCTCTTGTCCGGTGCAATGCTTTCCTGTCCGCGACTGCCGTCTGCACGCTGCCATTTAATGTCAGTGATTTGATTATTCTTGTCAATTTCGCGGATGATGGTATTGCCCTTGCCATCGTCTTGATACACCTGACTGCTCTTATCAGGACGCACAAAGATACCGCTGACAGCGCTGCCGTCATACACTTCGCGCGCCTTGCTGCCATCCGGCCAGCTCCAGTCGCGGCTGATCTTGGTGTTCCAGCTGGTGTAAGAGGTGGCGTCAAGCGAACCATCGGCGCCTTTGATGTATTTGGTGTAATAACCGTCCGGCTTAAAGGCGATGCCGGAACTGCTGCCATCCGGGTTGAAGGTGTCGCTGCCATGGCTGCCGTCTTTTTTATCCCAGGTCGCGCTTTCAAGGCGGCCTTGTGGATTGAACACGGAAATCTGATGATGGCCATCTTTGCCAAAGTATTCCGACGTTTTGACGCCATCGACAACTTTGTCATTACCATAGCTGCCGTCGGCTTTTTCCCAGCTGCGGCTTTGCATCTGGTTATTCGGATCAAATACCGCGCTTTCCTTATTCCCCTTGTTGTCATCGACATAGCGGGTGGAATTGCCCGCGGCGTCATAGCTGATGCCGGATTTTGAGCCATCTTCGGGATTGATTTTGTCCACCCCGCGCGAGCCGTCAAATTTCTCCCAGCGTGTTTCAGTCAGCGAGCCCTGGGTATTGTATTGGCGTAAATCTTTATTACCCATGCCGTCATCGTTCAAAACCTGGCGGCTGCCGTCAGATTGCGTCACATCGCTGGTGCGCCGCCCGGTCTCCGGGTCATATAGATTTTGGCCGAAGCTGCCATCGGCTTTTTTCCATTCTTCCACCAAATGATTGCCGTTGGCATCCATGCGCAGCAGGGTGGTGTTGTTGTTATGGTCATCGGTGGTGATAACCTGACGGCCATCCTTTTGCGTCACACTCTTTACCGTATTGGTCGGCGTGCCATCTTGCGCTGTGTGTTGAACCACTTGTGTGACGCGACCCAGATCGTGCTCAAAGGTGGTGACATCTGACTTCATGCCGCCATCGGCTTGCGGCGTATAAATGCTTTTGCTTTGCACCTGCGCGTTGTCGCCAGAGCCGGTGTAAATGGTGCGGGTTTGTTGTCCGCTGTTGGAGTTCAACTCAATATTGAGCGTGCTGCCATCGGTATTCGGAGCCGACCAGACATGGTCAATTCCGTTGCGCGTACTGCCGTCGAGAGATTCCGCATACAGGGCGCCGCCCGGATATTTCACATACTTCCAGCCATCTTTTTCAAATACCTGGGGCGTAGCGTCTGAACCACCGCTGAGGAAGGACTTGACCATGTCTTCGCCCTTGATGCCGGCGTAAATGCCCAAACCGGCCACCGCCACCAGACCAACCGCAATCCCGACCGGATTGGCCAGCGCCAAGCCGCTCAACACGCCCATGCCAAACGAGGTCACCGCGCCGCCAATCGCGATACCGGCAGCCAGGCTGGTGGTGTTGTCAATCGCCATCTTGATCGCGGCTTCATGGTTGCCGGTGTCATACACAGCCTGTGCTTCTTTGGCGATGTGATACAAGGAATAGCCAATCGCAATCGTGCCCAGCTTGGCGGCGAGGAAGCTCAAGGTGGTGAAGCCGGCTTGCTTCGCGGTGGAAATCACAGCGTTCTCACCTGCCCTGGCTTCCGCCAGCGCGGTCGGGGAGAGTTGGTTGCGCAATTCATACCACTCTTTGATCTTGACAGGGTCTTGCATGGCTTTGGCAAGATTGTCCGCGTTCATTGCGATATATTCAGCCACGCTGCCATTCTTTAAGCTGCCAAAATGAATTTCACGCGCAGCATTCTCAATCGCAATCAATTTGATTGTCTGCAACTCATTCTTGCCCAGCCTGTTCAGCTCTGCAATTGAAATGCCATTCAATAGTTTAGATTCGTGCTTGATTAATTCAGGAAGCTCGGATTGCACAAAAACGCTGAGATCATCCGCACCTTGCGCCACCAGGCGGAAATTACCATTCGCATCTCTGGTGAATGAGCGTGATGCAATATCCCAGAGCGAGTCAGCGTCTTTAATCCGTGGAGCATTCGGGCCAACGCCATTTTTACCATACAGCACTTCATTGAAACGCGCGTTGAGTGCTTCAACTTGCGCCGGGGTAGGTTTGACTGATGTGCTGCCAAGCACATCTAACATCAAGGCTTGTTTTAATGCACTATTAAAACGGGGATCTTTAAGCAAGGACCCCACTTCGCTGCTGACGACATCAACACCACCACCCGCTAATTTAATTTGCGACACCATTTGGCTGGCATATAAGCCATCATCCATCATCCCGGTGTATAAATAGAAAATAGTATCGGCCGTGGCGCCAGGGACAACGCCTGAAGTTTTTCTGACAATATCAAAAATTTCCGCCAAAGTTTTCCCGCTGGCTTCAATTGCGTCGATTGCTTGATTTAAATTGTATGACATTATTGCACCTCAACGAAATTGGGAAGCACAGCGTTTACTGCTATGCCATTGCTATCCAATGGGCCATTGCCGAACTGGCCGAAAACTTCAAACGCTGCTGTAATAGATTGTTGTAACTCAATGATATTTTCTATCTCAGTATCAAGCAGGGGGCGTGTGCTGATGTCCTGTGTGAACATGCCGGCAAGAGTGAGGGAATACCATTTTTTATTTTCAAAAAAAAGATACTCGAATGTGCCGCTAATGGGACGGGCAAGCACGGGGGCGCTTATTAAATAACTGGTTTGGTCTGCGTTGAGTGCAATATTCATGCCCTGGCTGTCCAGGAAATTTTCATGGCGCAAGGATGCGGAAAGCTCTGGTAAAACAGAAGCATCAGCCAAGATCCTGCTTTTGAGTATGGAATCGATTTTCTCTAGATGGTACTTCATCATATCTCCGGTGCGAAAGTTTTAGGTTTGCTTAGGTGCAGCCGTGCAGTTAATTGCCGGCTGTTCAGTTTTGTTGCATCCAAATGCGTTTGTATTAGAATGCAATGAAGATTGCTTTCCTGATATGCCGATGCGGGCGAAAGTCAGAGAAGCTATGAGTATTCTGCTAAACAAGCAGGGTTGATGATATGTCTCTGATGGGTGAGCTTGGCATATATCCGTTTTGGTTGAGTGACTGTTTTGTCTGTTGTTTTTTCCTCTTATCCTTGTTTCATGTGGCAATGGATATTGGTGTAACTGAAAATGTGGGTCATGCTGAAAAAGATTTGAATAATGCAGTTATGTTGCTTGCAATGGCTTTTTGGATGATTCAAATGAGATTGTAATGCAGATAAAGAAAAATAATATATCTGTATTATATAGGCAAGTAATCATCAGCATGTTTTTGAGTGTGAATCTGGATGCGCATTAAAGTTTCTTTGTGTGATGAAGCGAGGGGCAGCAATATTGTTGACGCTATTCTCAACAGGGAAGACCCAAGATGGCGATTGCATTAATAGTAGCTGAGCAATATTATAATTTATTATAAATAGTTAAAATTGAAGTCGATGCAAACCGGTTCACCATATTCAGGTAAAAGAACAAAAAAGGATAAACCTCGTACAGTGGCATTGCGTAAAAAGATGCGCACAGCCGACTGCAGGCGGGATGAAATATTTAAATATGAGGGTTGTTTCACTCAGGAAACATATGCGAGTTTAGCAATGATATTTTGTTCTGTCAATCCAGATGGATTTTTTGGATTTCATTGCTATAAATTCAATTAAAAGAATTTTTAGATTCTGCATTGATGCGTGGCAGCTGTTGATGCAAATACGAGCCCGGCAAGCAGCCGGGCCTGGCAGTGATAAAAAGCCAGCTTAAGCCTGCTGCTCATCCGCCGCCCCATCCGCGCCAAACACCATTTCCTTGAGCATGCGCAACTGGTCGCGCGCCTTGGCGGCTTTTTCAAATTCCAGATTCTTGGCGAAATCCATCATCTGTTTTTCCAGCTTCTTGATTTCCTTGCCCAGCTGTTTTTCCGACATTACCTGGTATTTGACTTCTTCCTGCGCCACCTTGAGCGATTTCTTATCCTGCTTGGCTTGCTGCGGATCGTACACGCCGTCAATCATCTCGCGGATGCTCTTCTTCACGCCCTTCGGAATAATGCCGTGCTCCAGGTTGAACGTGAGCTGCTTTTGGCGGCGGCGTTCGGTTTCATCCATCGCCCGCCGCATCGAATCGGTGATGTGGTCGGCGTATAAAATCGCCTTGCCGTTCAGATTGCGCGCCGCGCGCCCGATGGTCTGAATCAGGCTGCGCTCAGAACGCAAAAACCCTTCCTTATCCGCATCCAAAATCGCCACCAGCGACACTTCAGGAATATCCAAACCCTCGCGCAAGAGATTGATGCCGACCAGGACATCAAATGTGCCCAGTCGCAAATCACGCAAAATTTCGACCCGTTCCACAGTGTCGATATCGCTGTGCAGATAGCGCACCTTGATGCCGTGATCTGACAGAAATTCGGTGAGCTGTTCCGCCATGCGCTTGGTCAGGGTGGTGACTAATACGCGCTCGCCGGCGGCGATGCGCAAATTCGCCTCAGACAGCAAATCATCCACCTGGCTGCGCGCCGGGCGCACTTCCAGCACCGGATCAACCAGGCCGGTGGGACGCACCACCTGTTCCACCACCTGATCCGCATGCTTGCCTTCATAGTCCGCCGGGGTGGCCGAGACAAACACGGTTTGCCGCATCTTGCCTTCAAATTCATGAAACGCCAGCGGGCGGTTATCCAGCGCCGAGGGCAGGCGGAAGCCGTAATCCACCAGATTCACTTTGCGCGCGCGGTCGCCGTTGTACATGCCGTTCAATTGGCCCAGCATGACGTGCGATTCATCCAAAAACATCAGCGCATCGCGCGGCAGATAATCGACCAGGGTGGGCGGCGGTTCGCCCGGCTTGGCGCCGCTCAAATGGCGCGAATAGTTTTCAATCCCCTTGGTGAAGCCAACCTCGGTCAGCATTTCCAAATCGAAACGGGTGCGCTGCTCCAGGCGCTGGGCTTCGACCAGCTTGCCTTCGCGGTTGAAAAATTCCAGCCGCTCGCGCAATTCCTCTTTGATGGTTTCGATCGCGCCCAGCACTGTGGCGCGCGGGGTCACATAGTGCGAGCCGGGATAGACCGTGAAGCGCGGGATTTTCTGTTTCACGCGCCCGGTCAGCGGATCAAATAATTGCAGGCTGTCGATTTCATCGTCGAAGGTTTCCACCCGCAACGCCAGTTCCGCATGTTCTGCCGGGAAGATGTCGATGGTGTCGCCGCGCACGCGGAATGTGCCACGGGCGAAATCCATGTCGTTGCGCGTGTATTGCATCTGGATCAGGCGCGCAATGATGTCGCGCTGCTCTACCCGGTCTTTGTGGCGCAGCACCAGAATCATTTTGTGATATTGATCCGGGTTGCCGATACCGTAGATGGCGGAGACGGTGGCGACAATCACCACATCGCGCCGCTCCATCAGTGATTTGGTGCAGGACAGGCGCATTTGCTCAATGTGCTCATTGATCGCGGAATCTTTTTCAATAAACAGATCACGCTGCGGCACATATGCTTCCGGCTGGTAGTAGTCGTAGTAGGAAACGAAATACTCGACCGCGTTTTGCGGGAAGAATTCGCGGAACTCGCTGTACAGCTGCGCCGCCAGGGTTTTGTTGGGCGCAAAAATAATGGCTGGCCGCCCGGCACGCGCAATCACATTCGCCATCGTATAAGTTTTGCCTGAGCCGGTTACGCCGAGCAGGGTTTGAAACGAAAGACCGTCCTGCAAGCCCTGGCACAAAGAGGTGATGGCGGCGGGTTGGTCGCCGGCAGGCGGGAAGAGTTGATTCAGCTTGAAGGGCGAGCCGGGAAAGCTGATCAGCTTGGCCGCATCATATTCAACTTCATGCATGGGGAGAACAACCTTTCAGAAAAACGAACGGCAATGCTTTTTTGCCAAGGGGGCTTGGAGATTACCCGCATTCGATTACAATATAGTGCACTGCAATATAAATCATATACACAGGGCGAGATAATCCTTTTTGTCAGCAACCAACCGGATATTACCACGATGAACCCGACACAATCTGCCTCCTTCCTTTCCCACATCGAGATGGCCCCGCGTGACCCGATTCTGGGCATTACCGAAGCTTTTGCCGCTGACAAAAATCCGGACAAAGTGAATCTGGGCGTGGGTGTCTATTATGATGATCAGGGCAAGGTGCCGCTGCTGGCGTGCGTGCAAAAGGCGGCAGCGCAGTTGATGGAAAAAAATGCGCCGCGCAGTTATCTGCCTATCGACGGCCTGGCCGCTTACAACCAGGGCGTGCAAAACCTGGTGTTTGGCGCCGGCAGCGAGTTGCTGGAGCAAAAGCGGGTGGTGACGGTGCAGGCGGTGGGCGGCACCGGCGCGCTGAAACTGGGCGCGGATTTCATCAAACGCTTTTCGCCCGATTCCAAAGTGTATATCAGCGATCCGAGCTGGGAAAATCATCGCGCTCTGTTTGAATCGGCTGGTTTCGTGGTCGATCAATAT